>DASPVF010000009.1:0-71280 GCA_035622475.1 Nitrososphaerales archaeon | reverse complement strand
AGCGTGCTCGGGTGCACGTGGTGCTCTATTCCCTCGGTGTCCACGTAGGCTGTCTGGTCATCGACGCCCAGCATCGAGATGAGCTCAGAGATTACCTGATGCCTCTTGACCACTGATCTGGCCACCCTCTCCCCCGAGGGTGTCAGTCTCATTCCCCTGTACTTCTCGTGCTCAAGGTATCCCTTCTTGGCGAGATTGACCAGCATGCTGGAGACGGTGGGAGGCTTCACTCCCAGATGCTCGGAGATATCGGCGGCACTAACGTATCCCTTCTCTGCGTTGAGATTGTAGATTGCCTCTAGGTAGTCTTCGAGACGCGAGATATCCCTCTTCGGCTGGACCAGCCGGGGCAGGCCGCTCATGCGGAGAGTGTAACACCCGAAGTTCAAAAACGTTTGTGAGGGCTGTTGCCCCGACGTTAGGCGAACGGAGGATTCGTAGCCATCAAGAAATGTGTTAGACGCGCCTAACTTAAATACCTATTTCGAATTCCCACATGGTCGTATGAAGCTGCCGTTCAGAAGAACCCTTTCCCCGCCTGAAGAAATCCCTCGAGAGGAGCAAAAGACGCAGCAACATCAGAAGGCCGAAAGGTCAGGTCCTGTTTCGCTCTCACTCAAGCAATTCATTCTGTGGGTCGGCCCCGCACTCATGGTTTCGATAGCCTACATGGACCCTGGCAACTATGGTACTGATCTTGCAGCTGGGGCCGGCTACAAGTACGCTCTGCTCTGGGCCGGGTGGCTCGCCTCCGGCATGGCTATGTTGCTCCAGTATCTGTCAGGCAAACTCGGAATAGCCTCGGGTCACCACTTGGCAGAGCTGGTCAGGCAGTCATTTAACGGGAAGAGAAGGTATGTGATTCCATACTGGCTCGCAGCAGAAGCCGCAGCAGCTGCAACCGACCTGGCTGAGTACCTGGGGACTGTGCTTGGGCTCAACATCTTATTCGGTATCCCGCTGATCTACTGCGCCGTTTTCGGCGCCCTCGATGTTATCATTCTCCTGACGATGATGACGAGGAGGTTCCGCCTGATAGAACAGTACTTCGCCATCCTCATCAGCATATTGGTGATAGGCATATTTTATGACCTGCTTGTGATTGGCAACTTCAACCTGGCGCAGATCGGACTTGGCTCTGTAATCCCGAGCGCTCCAGACAGCACTGCTCTCTTCATAGCGGTTGGGATGATCGGAGCGACGGTGATGCCTCATGCCCTCTTCGTCCATTCATGGCTTTCGAGGAACAAGATGGATCTCCTCGGCACCCCGGTCAACGGAGGGAAGAAGGCTGCTTCGATCAGCGACATGGCCATGAAGAGGACTGATGATAATCACCATGTCTACACCCCCGAGCAGAAAAGGGGAACGAACAGGCTCCATCGCAACGAGACCGTCGTCGCGCTAACAATAGCCGGCGTGGTCAACGCGGGAATACTACTGGTCGCAATCCCACTCTATCAGGGCAGTGGGGTGAATGTGAACCTTAGCGTCCAACAGTTTGTAACAGGGATGAGCCACATCTACGGACCGGCAATAGGCGTCCTCTTTGCTCTCACGTTGCTAGCCTCTGGGCTATCGTCTTCTGCGTTGGGCACCATAGCAGGGCAGGTGATAATGGAGGGGTTGATTGGAAAACGCTGGAACATCTGGGCAAGAAGAATCATCACAAGAATTGTCAACGTCTTCCCCACCACGATAGCCATCCTGTTGGGACTCAGCCCGCTGGTCCTGCTTATCTACAGCCAGGTCATCCTAAGCTTGATGATACCACTCCCCATGATTCCCCTTGTGTACTATACATCTAGGAAAAGGTTCATGGGAGAACTAGTCAACAGGAAGCGCACGATCGTCTTGGCCCTGGTAACGGTGGTGTTGATCATTTCGTTCAACACGCTGTTGCTGACGACGCTCGTCTAGGCGGCTGGACCGGGGGCTTCGGCGTCGTCTTCCATCTTTGACCTAAGGCGCCCCATTTCGCCCAGCTCGAACGGGAAGACCACCCACTCGGAGACTTCCTCTAGGTAGAAGTCAGGCTGAGTCTTGCTCCAGGGTTTCTTAAACAGGACAGCCGTCTCCAGCGTCTTTGGCTTCTGCTCGGCCAAGAAGCCCTTCATCAGGGTCAGTGTGTCTCCCTGGTCCACCAGATCGTCCACCAAGAGAATGTCTTTGCCTTGAATCCCCTCCGTGAGGGTCGACAAGATCCTTGGGGGCGTCCGCTTGCCTATGTCGCTGTACGACTTGACGTTGACGAAGTCTACCTTCACGTTAAGGTGGTCCGAAATCACCATGGCTACTGGGATGCCTCCCCTGGCGATGCCAACAACCAGGTCGTACTTCTTTCCCTTGGCCCTGACCTTTTCGGCCAGAGCTAGGGCCAGGTTCCCGTACTCAGGCCAGCTGATGTATCTGAAGTTGGGCATCAGGGCGGCCAGCCGGCATAGCGTAGATAACTCTTCGATGCCGACTTGGCAGACATGTGCGAAGTGGGCCGGGGCGGATTCGGACCGCCGACCTTGGCGCGGAAGACCGCTTCGCCGTGTAAGGGCGACATCCTAACCGAGCTGAGGGGTTGGCCTGATTTCCGGCATCGAATCCCCGCAAGTGCGGCCTAGACTACCGGCCCATAGTTGTGCCTCTGACTAGCCGATATAAGCACAACCCACAGAACCGCAATCCTCACACTTTTCGCCGTTGATGGGCGCTTGAATCGGAAGAATCCCAAGAACTACGAACCGAAGAAATAGCAAGCCGAATCAGATTTAACGTGGCACGGACGGCGAGGGCCCCGAAGGGTGCTTGGAGAAAGAGGGCAAGATTGTAGCAGTCAGGGCCCGGCAAATCTTGGATTCGAGGGGCAATCCGACGGTTGAAGCTGAGGTCCTGACCGACTCCTCGACGGGGAGGGCGAGCGTCCCATCTGGCGCATCGAAAGGAAAGCTTGAGGCGCTCGAACTAAGAGACGGCGACAAAAAGCGTTTCCATGGAAGGGGGGTCTCCAGGGCGGTTTCCAATGTGAACTTGGTGATTGCCCCCAAGCTTTGTGGCTTCCAATGCTCTGATCAGGGGAAGATCGACAGGACAATGATCAAGCTTGACGGTACACCCAACAAGAGCAGGCTTGGGGCAAACGCCATACTTTCCGTGTCGATGGCCGTGGCCTGGGCTACTGCAAATGCGAGCGTTGTGAGCCTCTTCCGGAGCCTGAAGGGATCGTCGAACTATACGCTGCCAGTTCCAATGATGAACGTCATCAATGGAGGGGAGCACGCGGGCAACAACCTCGCCATACAGGAGTTCCTGATAGAGCCCGTCGCCGCCACTAGCTGCACCGAGGCCATCAGGGTGGGAGCGGAGGTCTACCAATCGCTGAAACAGGTGCTTACCGACAGGTACGGAAGGGGGGCCATCAACGTCGGCGACGAAGGAGGGTTCGCGCCACCGTTGCGGAAGACCCGGGACGCGCTGGACGCAATTCGGAAATCGATCCGGGACGCTGGATATTCCGAAAAGGAAGTCAGGGTGGGAATGGATGCTGCCTCGTCCACGTTTTACGATGGGAAAACCGGTCTGTACGCTCTGGACGGGAAGAACCTGGACTGGTCTAGGCTCGAAGACTTGTACTCATCCCTGAAGGACGAGTACGGCCTGCTCACCCTTGAGGATCCCTTTGAGGAGGGGTCGTTCGACTCTTTTGCGTCTATCACTCGGCGAATCGGCAGGAACACGGTCATAATCGGGGACGACCTTTACGTGACAAACGCCCGGCTAATCCGGAAGGGTATCAGAGCGAAAGCGACTAACGCGGTCCTCGTCAAGCTGAACCAGATAGGCACCGTAACAGAGACCCAGGGCGCCATCGAAGAGTGCCTGAAAGCGAAGTGGGAGGCCGTGGTCTCTCACCGCTCCGGGGAGACGAGCGACTCCTTCATCGCCCACCTCGCGACGGCTTACGGCGTGTCTTTCATCAAGACAGGCGCTCCTGCGAGGGGAGAAAGGGTCGCCAAGTACAACGAACTCATCAGGATAGACGAAGAGCTCGGCCCGAAGGCCAGGTTCGCGGGAAGACGGTTCCTTTAGTCACCCGGAGTCATCAGCGTGACTTTCCCTTGGTGCTGAGCCGGCCATGAAAAGCGAATCTGATGCGCCTGACACCTCCGTGCGGCGTGGCATGTTCTCTGTGCTCCACAACAAGAACTTCGCTCGGCTATTCTCCGCTGGGGCCACTTCGACAGCAGGTTTCGCGATAGGACAGGTCGCGCTCACCTGGATTGTCTGGTCCAAAACATCCTCTTCGCTCGACGTTGCCTACATCGGTGTCTCCTTCATCGCTGCCGCAGTGATTTTCAGCCTCGCGGCCGGTGCGCTGGTTGACAGGCACGAAAGAAGAAAGCTGATGGTGCTCTCGGATCTCATACGAGCTGGGACACTCGCTGTCCTTGTGGCTTTCCTCTTGGTTTTCGGTTTCGACCTCCTCTCCATCCTGTTGGTGGCGTTTGTGCTCGGCTCCTTCACCACTCTTTTCCAGCCGGCAGAACGCGCCCTGACCCCTGAAGTCGTCGGAAGTGAGCAGATAGCTCACGCAAATGCGTTGGTGCAGACGTCAACCTCGGTGATTCAGTTCGCCTCAAACACTGCAGGGGCAGGTATCATCGCGCTGACCGGGGTGGTCGCAGCATTCGGGCTGAATACCATCACCTTCATCATCTCTGCTGTACTCATATCAGGAATCGTCGGTTTCTCGGGCAAGAAGCTCCCGGCAGGTGGTGGAACCACAAAGAAACGGCCTTCGATGGTCGAGGACGTCCGTGATGGATTCAGATACATTGGGCAAAACCGGGCGCTGCTTGAGCTCACCCTCTCGGCGGGCATTGGGAACTTCTTCCTATCCATGGTGTACCAGTTCTTCGTCGTCTACGCAGGCGTCATGTTGAAGGGAGGCGTACTAGTCTATGGAGTGGTCTCGGGGCTCTTTGCCCTAGGCTGGGCGCCGGGCGCCTTCATTTCGGCACGTTTCCGGACTGTTCGGTACGCAGGAAAAATCTGGATTTTTGCCGGGGTCATCGAAGGGGCATGCGTTGTGGGACTCGCACTCCTACCATATTTGATTCCGGCCTTCACGTTGGCCTTCACCATGGGGCTCCTTCTGGGGCTGACCAACACTACGTGGCTGACGGCCGTCCAGCTGATAGTTCCTACTGAGATGCAGGGGAGGTATTTCGGCCTGGACCAGCTTGGGAGCTTTGCGGTAATCCCCGTTGGGCAGGTCCTGGGAGGGGTGATAATCGCGGCTTCCGGTGTTGTCCCAGATTTTGCGATTGCTGGCATCGGGACGGCGGCTGGCGCAGGTCTGTTCATCTTCTCGCCTTATCTGAGGAACCTTGGATGGAAAAGCCCCGACACCCACGCGGCCGGATGAGGAATTTGGAATCGAGCGCGGGGGGTGGGACTTTCGCCCCCCACGAGGCGGAAATACCACCTCATTTTGTGGTGTGGGATTCGAACCCACGAGTCCCGTGAGAGACACAGGCTTAGCAAGCTTGCGCCCGAGCGGCTGCGCCTTACCAGGCTCCCTGTCAGCTGAGACTCTAGGCTACCCCCGCGCAATCGCCGAGCCGTTTCACCACCGTTAAAAATGTAAGTGGCGGTGGGCCATCCGGAGTTCACCATCACTCTCCGCTCCCATCTCGTCGGACGGGGAATCCCCCACGTAGACGAGGCAGCGTGGCCACGTCACCATAGGGCTGCTCCCTCCCGGACCTCGCCCGATTCGGCAATCAAGAGTCAGGCCCTCTCCTTCGAGAGGGCTGCCCTTCATGACCGCCCACCTCGGCGTGAGTTCGTCTCCCCCATCCGGTGCGGGTAACGAGGAAGGTGGCTTTACCCGGAGGTTGCTGGCCTCTGCATGAAGCCTATCTCAGCACTCTGGGAGAAGGCTAGCCTCCCGGCCCTACCCACCGCCGACACTTCGGGGGTTTCTTTGTATATTTACGTGCTCTTCCACTTCGGCCTTCATTCTGCACACGTTACAGAGGCCATTGGAGGAGGGCCTCCCGCAGCCCCCGCACGGCACCGACTCCTTCTGCGAGGACCGGGCAAACCGAGAGATGACGTCCAGGCTGGACCGCAGGAGGACGTTCTTGATGCCGGGATGGTTCGCCTCCATCATGTTCAGGTAGTCACGGACCTCGCTTCGAAGCCCCTCGTGCATGTAGGGGCAGCTCACGCTCTGGAAGGGGACCCCGGCTAGAAAGGCATAGAGCGCCACCTCCTCCTCGTAGATCTCTATGAAGGGCTTCACCCTCCTTACAGGGAACGTGTCATCGGCGTAGGCGGGGTCGAGCCACCCCAGTCGATTTACATCGCCGTGCATCAGGTTCATCATGAAGGTCTGTACGTAATCGTCGAGGTTGTGCGCAGTGGCCACCACGGTCGCCTTCGCCCTGACCGCGGCATCGTCGATGGCTCTCCGCCTGAAGACCCCGCAGAAGCTACAAGAAGAGACGGATCGTTCGTCCTTCCAATCCAGGGCATCGTCCAACGAAAAACCGAAGAGATCCTTGTAGGAGACCACGACCTGTTCGACGTCTAGATTCTCTGCAACAGCGCGGGCGTGAGCCAGCGCCTCGTCCCTATATCCAGCCACCCCCTCGTCCACCGAGATCGCTACGATCTCGTTGCGCCTGGGGAGGTAGAGTTGGCAGAGCACCTTCAACAGCGAGAGGCTGTCCTTCCCGCCGGAGACGGCGACCGCAATGCGGTCATGAGGTCCGAACATCCTGTACTTCGAGACGGTCCGCTTCGTCTTCTCTGCGATCGAGTCTCTGAAGCATTCGGCGCAGAGAGTCTCGCCTGAGTATCGCCTGGTGTACAGCGGTTTCCCTCCGCATCTCGTGCAGGCAGGCATGGGACGAAACCGGCTCACCTTCGCTATTTAGTCTCAATGCTTAAAGCCGGAAGTGACTCGGCGAATCAGAATTGGCGACTGAGGAGCAGCCCAAGAAGTTCGAATTCATCTACGGGCTAATAATGCTCAGGACCACCAGGTTCACTCCGCTAATGGACAGGATGGGGCACAACAAGATCTCCAAGCCCCTCGGCTGGTTCCTGCTGTATCTCCTTCCCATCGCGGGGGGGATAGGGTTCTTCATCTTTCTTACGAACTTCGAGCTTTTCTTCACCCCACAGATACATGAAGTCGGAACCGCGGTCAGGACAATCTCGCCTCTCGCCTATCTAGGGCTCCCAGGAATCAACCCCTACATCCCCCTGCTGGACGGATGGGCTGCCCTGATAGTGGCGATGATAGTCCACGAGGGGGCCCATGGAGTGGTGGCAAGGAGTCTTGGGTACCCTGTGAAGTCGTCCGGGCTCCTGTTCCTCCTCTTCGTCCCCATCGGAGCCTTCGTGGAGGTCGACGAGAAGGCCTTGAAGGCGGCCCCGGCCCGGGACTCCCTTAGGATCCTGGCGGGGGGCGCAGGGGTCAACTTCATCGCTGGCATCATATTCCTGATCTTATTATCGAACATGGTCTCGGGGATGACACCGGCTGCCAACGGAATTGCCATAGATCAGGTGAATGTAGGCTCACCGGCTGCCACGGCGGGGCTGCAACACGGCGACTTCCTCTTGGCAGTCAACGGCATTCCCTACAACGATTCTTCGAAGCTAGTCGGCGCGTCCTGGTACCGTCCAGGTAAGGTCGTCAATCTCACCATATACAGACAGGGGAATATTATGCAAATCCCCAATGTGACCCTGGCGACCAACCCCAACAATTCGTCGGAGGGGTTCATCGGGATATCGAGTTTAAGTCTCTCTGACCTCAGCGGGATGGTGTCGACCTACTCGGGAGCTTTCTTTAGCCATCCCATAACCTACTTTTGCATCCCCGCCTTCCCCAGGTGCCAAGATATCGTCCCCTTCTCAGACCAGCTCTCTGTGTTCTATACCTCGAGCTACGGCTCCTCCCTTCTGCCCGTAGCCAACCTACTATACTGGATGTTCTTCCTTAATCTTAATCTGGCTATTTTCAACGCCATGCCCATCTATCCCCTGGACGGAGGGCAGGCATTCGAAGCCGCCATCAGGGGACTCGCTAGGGGGAAAATAAGCGACAAGACTGTGTCAGGGATTACTTCCGGGGTTACTCTCCTGACCCTCTTCATCGTTGCGAGCCTCCCCCTTGCCGCTTATCTGAACTTGATCTGAACGTTCTCCTTGCCTGTTAAATACTGAAGGCATCTGAAATGCCGTTGCTCGACATACAGCCCCCTCCTGGCGGGGAGAACCTGGTTCAGCAGTTTGCCCAGCAGTTTACCTCGGCCGTCACGGCGCTGCTCGCAACCGTGGACTCGACGGTTGTGGACGTGTCGAGGGTCGCCTACGTCTCGCTTGTCATGATCGGCCTGCTCCTCTATTACACTCACATAGAGAGGCGCCTGGGGAAGGACCTGATTAAGGGCGGGGTTGCCCTGGCGATAATCTCGGAATTCGTCTTCCCCGTGCTCATCAAGCTCTGACCGCGTAGCGCAGAAGGGCCACGATACCCCCGAAGGACGAGACCTGCTTTCCGAACTCCATTGAAGAGTCGGCAAGGTAGACGGCTCCCCCCCTCCCCTCGATTGTGTTTAGAACGTTAACAAGTTCCCCCTCGTCCACACCGCTCGAGAATACATCGTCCGAGACGACGCACGACTCCACTGCTCCTGAAGTGGCAGCAGCCCTGACCCTGGTGAGCGAATAGGCAACTTTCGGGTCCCCCGTGGACACCCTCCTCACCACCTCGGCGACCAGCTTCTGCATTTCGACGACCAGAGAGTCCTTTGCAAGGTTTTCGAAGGAGCTGACTTTGATCATGGCCCTGACGCCGTCCGGCCCAGTCATATCGAGCCCTTCGATGACGCTCACAGGCTGTGAAGTCAGGCGCTCCCTGATCTGGTTGGCGACGTTGTTCTTGAAGTTCCCCGGCCCTCCGACCGCGACCTGGTCTCCTTCGCGAAAGACCTGCGAGACCACTTCGGAGACCTTCGATATGTACGGTTTCGGGCTCTGCTCGTCCCCCATCTTGCCCGCCAGCCCCGACTCCACGGTCGCCACGCATGCGAGATGGGAGCCGCTAAGTGTCCCGATGCCCGCCTCCCTCCTGTCGACAGCAATCAGGATGAAACGAGTCGTTTGGTGCTGGGGAGGGCGAACAAGGCGGATGTCGAGGGGGGTCCACTCTCTTTTTCGCAGGGTAAGCGAGTGGCCGGGTGTGAGTGTGACAGAGTGGGAGCCTGCCTTGGTCACACTTTCGTCGCTGGCCTCCGCTATTGTCCCCCTGACTCGAATCCTCTCGATGCTGCTATCCAGATGGACCTCATCTACCGCGAGAGCTATGGTAACCTTCACTCTTTCTCCCTTGTCTGGGCGCGAGTACTCGTCTTCGTTCTTGACGACCCTCGAGCTACGGGTAACAACGACGTCGCCTTTGGTGATCAGGCGCCTGAGAGTCCAGAGGTCTTCAGCAGATTCTATCGTTAGTGAGCAGTAGCCGTGCCTAGGATTGAACTCGTTTACTATCAAGCTAACTCCTTTCCCGGGGGTCCGAGACAAGCGCTTTGGTAGAAGCTAGTGTTGGTGTGGGTAACTGTTTTTGACCCTGAGTAGTCGCCAATGGTTAGGGTTACTCGAGGCCCAGGTCTCTGAAGGTGCCGATCCTGACGTCCCCCGGAACTTCGCTCAGCTCGCCGGTCCGGTGGCCAATTATTCCCTTTACGCCCATCTTGGCCGCAGACTCGACGAGGCGCTGGGTGACTATTCCGTCGAAAATCAAATACTCAGCCCCATTGGTGGTCTCCATTTTCTGGACAAGCTCGCTAATCGGGAACCTCCCGATCTCCTGAAGGGTGTGGTCGAGGAAGATTGCCTCGAGTGTGCCGTTCAGGTCCGGGTAGAGCTCTTTCGTCCTGGCGACGACTGGCTCGTCAGTTTCCTCCTGGACCTTGGGCGCCGTCCTCTCTGCGATTCTCTCTTTCCGCGAGGGCACGGGCATCTCTACCTTTAGCATGTTGAGAACATCTATTGGCGTTAGGTCTTCCACTTCTTTGCCAGCCGGTGCCCTGAGCACCTTCTCGACCCTGACGACCTGAGCTAGCTCCTTTTCGATGAGGTCCCCTCCCCTGTCGCCGTCAAGCACTGCGATTAGCCGCTTCTTCTTTCCAAGCTCGATTATTGAATCCGGAACGCTCGTACCCTCCAGGGCGACCACGTTTTCGACTCCTGCCCTCAGGAAGAGGACGACGTCTGCCCTTCCTTCGACAAGGTAGACGAGTTCGGAGGAGTACACGCCTGGACCGGCGGGGAGGTTCTCCATGCCGTAGTTGATTACTTTGGCCCTCTTGGTGGACTCGGTCACGTCTTTGAGGAGGTTCTCCCCCTCGCTCGAAGTCTTCGAGCTCCAGTCCCTCACAATGAGCTTCGCCCTATCGACTATCTGCTTGCGCTTGACCGCCCTGACGTCCTCGATGGCGCCTACGTTGAAGCGGGCGCTGCAGGGGCCGACCTTGTCTACGCTTTCGACAGCGGCTGCGATGAGGGCGGCGGTCCCGATGTCCGTGGACATCGGGATAATCACCTCCCCTCTTGTCTTGTCGTTCTTCGACTCTAGGTTGATTTCAATTCGTCCGACCTTCCAACTCTTCTGAAGCTCGTTGAGGTTCATCTCAGGGCCGAACAGACCCTCGGTCTGCCCGAATATCGCCCCAATTACGTCGGCCCTTTCAACTACTCCGTCTACTTCAAACTTCAGTTTGACTAGATACTTTACTATACCTGAATCTGGCAATCCCATCCTCTCCTTTCATTTCTGTTTCACTCGTGCTTAACGGTGTTAATCGTTAATTGATTTCGTCCGAAAATTCTCGGGAATATAAACCTCTTGGTTCCTGGAACTGAAATGTGAATCGAGGGGGTGTATCCTCTTCCCCTTATCACGGCCGGTCCGGCGGGATCGCACGCTTCTAATCGATTCACTCCTCGGCGTGCGCGAACCTAGAGAGGTTCTCGATATGAAGGAACACGCCATGAGACGCATTCTTCAGCCTCTGGCGCTCGCGAAGGGATGTCCTGAAGCCGTCGTGAGAAAGGCGCCTGATGTACCTCGAAGCGAGGACCGCACCCTCCCTATCGAGGTCGGTCAGGATGACAATCTTCCTGTCCCTCTCGAAGACGGCGTTCCCCTTCCTCACAACCGATGAGACGGTGACCACATTCCCCGCGCACCCGAGCCTCCTGAGGGCCCTGGAATCGCGCGGCCCCTCGACCAGAATTGACCAGCCGTCCTCGGACAAGTGGTTCAAGTCCGTGACGAATCCCCCAAGGAACTCACCGAACTCGTCGTACGTCTTCGCTTTCTTGTGCAGCAATTGGTTCACGTTCTTGGTGAATGTTGCCCGTCTCTGACAGCCCGGATCATGTCCCAGCTTCTAGCGGGGATCCTCACCTAGCCTCTTCAACGGGCAAACGGCTTCCGTCTGTCGCGCGACTGGGTAAACCATCCGCTCATCAAAGCGTTTCCGCCTTCGCAGGTGGCCGTTTGGCGCGCTATAGTACGAAAGCCGTCCGTCACTGCGAAGCCCCTGCTCTATTTTAGGAGTTCGTGGAGCGCTGAAATATCGATTTCGAAGCCGGACACCGGGACACCCAAGCCGAAGCCGTCGATGGCTTCGGGCTTGACCTCTCCTACATGGCCGAGGCTCTCGCCTTTGACGATTACTTTTGCGCACCTGCCCCTGCTGAAGGCCCAGTGCTCACCTGCCTCGGTGGTGGCTTCCGTCCCCGTAATGATGCGGCAGAAAGACTCTAAGTACATCTTCGCCTCTGTGAATGACGCCTGGGAGTGGGCCACCAGGCACCCGAGGTGCCAAGCCTCGTGGACTCTGCCCTCTGCTCGGGTATAAACCCGGCCTATCTCGAAGATTCTCTGTGGATAGTCAGACTTGACGTTCCCGGAGAGGGAGGCCATCAGGCTTGGGATAAGTGCGTCCCTGAGGAACGAGTGTTCGATGCTCTTCGGATTAAGGACGACTAGCTTTTCGGAAGAAGATCTCTGGAAAAGGGTGTATAGGGACCTTTCGTCGGTGAGCTCGAAGGTCATTATCTCTATCATTCCGGAGCCTGCCATCACCGTGGAGGCCGAGTCCATGTAGTCCTCAAACGGGTTGAAGGAGCCCGCCTGCCTGCTTGGAGGGTAGACGGATTCGATCCTGTCGAAGCCGTAACCCAGGGCAACCTCTTCAGCGATGTCAACAGGATGTAGGAGGTCTATGCGATACCTCGGAGCAAGGGCCTTCGCCCTCTTCACTCCCAGACGGCTCCTAGCAAGGGATTTCGCAATCTCGGCTGCGCTCAAGTTCATTCCAAGGGCAGTTCTCACGAGTCGATGGTCGATTGGGAGCTCGATGGGCGAGAGGTCAGGGGTGACCCTGGGTTTGCCTGGGTAACTGACGGTAACTGTTCCGAGCTTGCCTCCTGCTTCTGCGAGGGTGGTCGCAACCACCGCTAGAATGTCGTCTCCTGCCTTCCTGTCTGTGCTCGTGACGTCGATGAACATGTTCCTCGTCTTGGTCGTGACGCGAGTCGCGTCGCCATTGATTATCGGAGGGAAGGAGAGGACTACACCGTGTGAGTCCGTTATGACAGGGTAGAGCCTGCTCCCCCCTAGAGCAGCGCCGTACACCTTCCCCTCGTCCGTATCGGAGAGGATTGAACTCACGCTGACAGGATTCTTTCCTCCCAAGGGAACGAACTCGAAGGCGGAACCGACGGCGCGGTATGCAAACGGGGGATCCACAGCATCCATGTCGTGTAGGCCTATGGCGACAACTCTCCTCCTTCTCCCTATCCCGTTGTGAAGGTCCTCCTGCAGGGAGATGATTTGACGGATGCTCTCGTCATCGAGGTCGAGCCCCCTGACAGTTGCGCACGCTATGAAGGGCCGGACGCTTTCCAGCTTTCTGTCCACGGAAACACGGACGCCCGAGGACACGGTGAGGAACTTCGGGAGACCCACCTCTTCTCCGAGGAGACCCCTCAGAGCCCTGGCGATACCGAAATCGGTGCCAAAATCTGGCCTGTTAGGGCTGTACTCGACCCGCACAGAGTTCCTCTCAACTCCTTCGATGTCGAGACCTATGTAGGGGAGGCGGTCGAGAATTCTCTTCCGGTCTACCCCTACCATCCTAGAGAAGCGGCGGATGTCGATGCTAACTACCGGCATTTTCTCTCCTGTCTCGCAGCCACGAAAGATCTGCACCATACAGGGCCCTCATATCATCCAACCCGTAGCGCATCAGCATCAGCCTCTCCACTCCCGGCCCCCAGGCAAGGACAGGCACTTTGACTCCTAGTGGGAAGGTCACCTCGGGCCTGAAGACCCCTGAACCGCTGAGCTCAATCCAGGACTTGGTAGCTTCGGAGTACGCCACCACCTCAAGGGAGGGCTCGGTATAGGGGAAGTAGGTGGGCCAGAGCCTGACTTTGTTCATCCCCAACTTCCTGTAGAATTCTTTCAGGAAACCCATCAGGTGCCTCACATTGAGCCCTTCCCCAACCATGATTCCGTCCATATGATGGAACTCGGCAAGATGCTTGTAATCGAGGTTTTCATTCCTGTAAACTTTGGACACCGCGAACACTCTTGTCTCCTTCTCCTTTGACTGGGAGAGTGCCTTCACTGTGAGGACCGTGTTGTGGGTTCTCAGGACGAGCCTCCTTGCCTCCTCAAGCCGCCAGCGGTACCCCCAGCCCCTGCTCCCAGTCTTCCAGCCGTCTTCGTGGGTAGAGGCCACATTGGCGACGACACCGGTTCTGGCAAGGGTAGGGTCGGAGAGCCCTGCAAGGTAGAAAGTGTCCTGCATCTCCCTTCCAGGGTGGTCCTGGGGGATGAACAGGGCGTCGAAGTTCCAGAACGCGGGATAGACGCTGTTTCCATAAAGCTCGGTGAATCCCATGGAGATGTAGACCTCTCTGATTTCCCTGATGAAGTCCCGAACAGGGTGCCTCCTGCCGGGATGGAACAGCGGAGCCTTCGCTTCTACGTCCAAGGGGCGTAGGGTCCGAGTCCGCCACTCACCTGAGGAGAGCATCTCAGGGGTGAGTCTGTCTACGAGTCCAGTTTCCACCGAGGTATGCGCAGCCTCTCTTCCAGCTTCTGTTATGGTCACGGAGGTAGTCCTTGATTCCGCACGCCTCAGCACCCCCCGCTTGAGGAGGTCGGCCACCAGTACCGCCTGGTCCCTGGTCAGCATATCTTCCTCCGTGCCATCCTTGACTGCTTGCAACAGCGACCTAAGAGCCTCGGGGCCCTTGTAATCTGCCAACCGAACAACAGACGGCGCACCCTCCTCGACCCTCACCCAGCCAGCGCCTCGCGACCTGCCGAAGGCTGCTGAAAACTCCTCTGCGGATTCGAACGTGGACCTGAGCTGGTCCACTGTGAGAGGGGTCGGGGACTCGGAAATCCTCGTGACAAGGGCGAGCTCCGGAGGGTTCCTTACGACCTCAAGCCTGCTCTGCCTGGAGTCATTGATCTCGACCAGTCCCTTCGATGCGAGCCACTGAAGGGCCCTCCTTGCCTGGTCCTTCTGAACGGCCGAGGCCGCCACCAAGGATTCGAAGGGGAGAGAATCAGAGGCAGCAAGGGCAGAGAGAATCCTCCTCTCCAGAGGGTGAAGGGAGCTCGACAAATCTCACACTACTTCCCAGTGGAGGCTAGGTAGTCCCTGCTCTTTGCAAGCAGCTCCTTGGCATCTCCCATCATGGAATCGCGCTTCTTGCGTTGGTCCTCTAGGAAGGCTTTCACCAAACCCATTGCCTCCTGCTTGCACTCGCCGCAGAGCCGGATGCCCCCGGTGCACTCGTGGTAGACAAGCTCAACATGCTCGTTATCCCTCGCGAAGTGGAAACGGTACAGGTCATAGACAGGACAGATGTCCGCCCTTCCACCGAGACGGCGCTGCTCTTCCACAGTGTCCCTCCCTCCGGTGAACGCTGTCTTCACCCTCCGCGAGGCTTCGGTAGGAGTATCGTCGAGAGTGAAACCCGACACTGGCGTGCGCTTCGACATCTTGTACCCCCCTGTAAGCGCTAGCTCCAATCGGTGGTAGATGGCGGAAGGGGGTACGAACTCGAATTGGTCGTAGTACCTGCCGGCAAGGTCCCTGGTAAGCCTGATGTGCGGGTCCTGGTCCGCCCCCACGGGTACAAGGACTGGTTTCGGACCCCCCAGGTCGGGTAACTGCGGCATGAGTATGTCGCCGGCCTGAATCAATGCCGACATGTAGAGCCCAATTTGCCTCTCTCCGTATATCGCCTTCAGCATGTTGTTCGTTACTCCGCGGGAGAAAATCGTCGAGAGCCGCATCACCCGCATCTCCTCGCTCTGCTTGTAGACCACCGACCGGTCAGGGTCAAGGCCGAGGGCGAGAATGTCCGCAACGTTCCTGACGGCAGTCTTTGTTGTCTCTGCAAATGAAAGACCGTTGTCGGCGTAGGCCTCCACGTCTGCTATCGCGTAGAAGACCCTTGCTTTCTTGGACAAGGATTGGAAGTATATCATGTCGTCGGCGGTCATCTTGTTCCCCAGGTGGAACGCCCCGTCGGGCTTGATGCCGCTCATTACGGCGTAGGGCCTGTTGTTTTCGACGGCGTCTAGTATGCGTGCCAAATCCCTCTGGCCGAAGTCTATCCCGCGGCTCAGGTGAGCGCTGGGCCTCTTGAATCGAGGGAGGAGAGGCGCCACCGGCGCAATGCCGAACTCGGATTGGAGACGGCCGTAGTCCTTGACCGAGCTCGTCCCCCACGGGTCAAGCCTATCCTCGTTCAAACCACTTTCGCCTGCAGAGGTTCTGATTTAACCACTCTTTAGGATGGGGCGGCGCCTTGACTTCCCTTCGGTGTCGATCTCCCCATTCCTGATCCGAGTAGACGATATGGGCTTCGAGTCTTCGGCCAGGACGAAACCCACAATAACCGTCTCCAGCGGCGGATACCCCTTCTCCCTTCTGAGCGCGTTAGCGATGCGCACCCTCTTCGCAGTCTCCCTGCTCACCACTATTGCCTGCACGTCTGGTGATGCTATGCCCGGGCCAAAGTAGTCGTCGAGCTTGGCAATGATGTATCTTCTCCCTGGGAAGTCCTTGTGGATGAACGCCTTGAGCTCCCTGACCCGCTCCGCGTAGCTCTGGTCAGGGTTCTTCCCCTCCCTGCGCGCGAAGGCGTCAGACGTAACCCCGATCACGACCGCATCACCTACCTCGAAGCTCCGCCTCAGCAGCGCGACGTGCCCTCTATGGAGGTGGTCGAACGTCCCCCCAGTCGCGACCATCTTGTACTTCATCAAGAGGACACGGTTTCCCAAATCAGTTGAAATACCACGGACGCTGCCGCTGCGCCCAGAACGCAATATAGGATTTGTGAGCTGGTTTGTCCCTGATCCCAGAGCAATACAGGAAGTCCGGGAAAATTGTAAGGGAAGTGAAGCCGCTGGTCGAGTCCGCAGTAAAGCCGGGAACGAGGTTCCTTGAAGTGTGCGACCTGGTAAGGAAGGAGGTCGAGGGTAGGGGAGGGATGCTGGCCTTCCCCACGGGTATCGGCGTGAACGAGGTCACGGCTCACTACGCACCGCAGGAGGGGGACGAGTCTGTCTTTGCCGAAAAAGACCTGGTTAAGGTGGACTTCGGTGTCCACGTGGATGGTTATGTCGCGGACACTTCCGTTACTGTGACCCTGAATCCTGAGTTCGACCTCCTGCTTGAAGCGACCCAGAGGGCCCTCGACGCTGCCATCGCCACCGTCAGGAGGGAATGGCGCACAGGGGAGATAGGCAGAGTGATACATGGGGAAGCTGCACGTTTCGGCTTCAAGACCATAGAGAACTTGACGGGGCATACCTTGGACAGATACACGGTCCACGCGGGAAAGAGCATTCCGAACATCTACATGGCGCACATGCAGGACCTGAAGAAAGGAGATGTCTTCGCCATCGAACCGTTCCTCACCCTCGGGAACGCTGCAGGCTACGTCGTGGATGCAGCAAGCCAGACCATATTCTCGATAGTGGCGCGCAAGAAGACTGGCGACTCTAAGCTTGACGCGTTCGCTGAAGGCGTGTGGGCCGAGAGGAAAACACTCCCTTTCACTCCTAGGTGGTACATCGGCGAGTTCGGGAAGGAGAATGTCGCAGAGATGGTGAGGAAGCTCGTTACAAAGAGAGTCCTGAGGGCCTACCCCACGCTTGTGGAGGCGTCAGGGAGCCCGGTGGCGCAGTTCGAACATACGATGGCGCTTGATGAAGAAGGACTCGTCGTCCTAACCTGAGGGCTTCGAACCTTCTGCGTAGATAAGCGTAATCTTAGTCTGGTTCCCGCACTTCGTGCACTTTGCACCGTCCTTCGTCACGTAGTCTCCAACGGCAAACGCACGCTTCGTCTTCTGCCCGCAAGCGGGGCATTCCTCAATGGTGTAGACCATCAGCTTGGTTTTCTTGTCCGGTCCCGGCACGGAGCTCATCATTGGGCGACGCCAAGAGTGTTGCCGATACCGGCGACGACGACGTCGTCCCCTTCTTTCGTCTTCTCTTCGATGACCCTGTTGAGGACCTGGGAGGCCTTGTCGGCCGCTTCGGCAATCTCCTTCCTCATCACGGTGATGGCCTCGAGTATGCTCTGCTTCACAAGAATGGCGTAGAGCGGGACCTTCGCTTTGGTGGCTACTTCCTCTATCTGGTACTTCTCAACCCCAATCCCGCCTATCGCGGCTCCGACCCCTTCAGCGATCTCGCCGGTTTTCTCACCCTCTAGCTTGAGCGCCGCATCAATCATCACTATGGCGCTCGGCTTCACTCCCATCTCCTCGATTATCTTTGTGATGGCCACACCGGGCTGGCCCACGTAGGCCATGGGTCCGTCTGCCTTTAGGATGTAGAGCTTCCTCCCCTTGTACTCGGAAATCGCCATGACGGTGTCCTTGGCGATGGCCCGCTTCTCCCCCCCAGCCATGTACCTTGAGACGATTACAGGACCAATCCCGTCGCCGACCGGCTGGCCGAGCTTGAACGAGTCGACGGCGTTCAGGAGCGCGTCTGCTTCCTGGATGATCATGGGCATGATCATCTGCAGTTGAAGGAGAGTGATGTAGGAGTTAGTCTTCTTGCCGAGGAGGTAGTAGTGACGGACTATCTTGTGAATCATGTTAAGCGAAGTGGCTACCTCGAGGAGGTTCTCCGAGATGGAGACTGTGACAGGGTTGCTCTGGCCGCCGAGGAGGGCACCGACTTCGGCCCTAACCCTGTCGTTATTGGTGGTGACAACGTGGTCTATCTTTGGGATGAGCCCCCCAGGATCGGTGTCAACCGGCATTATGGTCACATAGTCGAGGAACTGGTCAACCCTTTGGGCGGGGTCGCTAGAGGCTTTCCCGACATTGACCAGGTAGTCGATGGCCTCCTTCCTCGATTTGTCTTTCATCACCTTGAGCTTGGTCAGGCCCCTGCTTATGTCGTTGAGGGCCATGTAGGACTGGAGCCTTGCCTGGTAGAAGAAAGTTACAAAGAAGAAACCTACCCAGAAGATTAGGAAGAGCGTATTCGAGTTAAGCAGGTCAGCGATGCTACTGCCGCTGTTGTTACTGGATGCCTGTAACACACTTGCCAGCAGAGTAAGCACGGAACCTCAAGAATCGCCGTTGCACGCTCGGACTTAAATGTTCTGTAGCATTAGTACATCTTTCTTGAATTTTGAAGAAATTCGGGCACATCGGCTTTTGGTCCAGGCGGCTCGTTGGATGTTGACCATTCAAGTACCGTCCTCTGGGGATGACGCGTCCTGGGTTCCCAGACTCTCGAGAAGGTGCCAGCATCAGGGCTTCGCGAGAGCTCTCGCACCTCACTACCACCCTGACGACGTGTGGTTTGACTTCTGGGATCGGAACGAGTCCAGGTCGGACCCACACGCTATGGCCGGCTAGCCTTGGGCGGGCCGCGGATGGTAGTTTAAGGTTTCTGCAAGCAAGTGTTTTTTTACGGGACAAAATACGAGCGGGCCTATGCAGAGACGGCTTCTTGACATACTCGCGTGCCCCATCGATAAGCACTACCCCCTTGAGCTCTTGGAATTCGAAGCGAAAGGGGAAGTCATTGTCGAAGGAATCCTCATCTGTTCCGATTGCGGCCGATACTACCCCATCATCGACGAGATCCCCGTAATGCTTCCAGACAACCTGAGGAACAGAAAGGAGGACATGGGGTTCCTAGAGAAATGGAACTCTAGGCTCCCGGAGAAGGTCATCCATGGGGGAAAACCCTGGAGCCTCGGGTCAACCTAGATCGAGAGGCGATTCCACTTGGTAAGGAGGTATTGGACAGACCAGCCCTCGCTCTTGGCCATAGTTTAATTAGCGTACATCGAGCCGCAATGAAACGGGTGGGGGCGTAGCCCAGAATCTTGACGAAGGTGAGCAGCTAGGCAGGGCGACAGGCTCCAGTGGTCAGGCATAGAAGTCTGATGACACAGCAGCGTGGATGATTAGGCATTGGAGCTGCGGAAACCTGTAGACCGTCGGTTCAAATCCGACCGCCCCCACACAACCTGGAGTTCGCTCTTTCCACCGAGATTCTTTCGTTCAAATTGTTACATTTATCTACGCAGAAGTGATTTAAGCGCCGTCTTGGTTTGAGGAGAGAATATCGCCGTTTCGGCTCTGATGTCCGGATTCGTTTTGCCGCCTGGATTGGGACTGCAATCGCCCTTTCCGCACTGACAGCCCCCAACTTTCCATTTCTCGTCGACCAGTCGGTGGGGGATGCGTTCGACGGCCTGTTTGTGGCCATCCCTATCGGAGCCCTCCTTACCCTCGTCTTCCTCCTGAGGTGGAAGGAGCTTGCAGGGATAATGGCCAAGGAGAGGGGTGGCTTATCCATCCTTGCGGTCCGCCTTGTTGGAGGTTCCATCGCCGTGGCTCTGATCTTGCTGGAGCCGACAACGGGCCAAAGCCTGGCCGCTTCTGGAATCGCCGTTGTCCTCACATTCTACGCCATGGCGCTGTTGGTCAACCCCTCCACTGCGCGATTCATACTCCCCTACGCTGTAGTATACGGTGCTGCCGTGGGGGCCCCTGCAGTTCTCCTCTGGGCATTCGGTGAGCCCCTGGCAGCCCTCTCATCGGGGCTGTCGGCCGGGCTGGTCCGGATGGCGGGGTTCCCGGTAGCCTGGCAGGGGACCGGGTTCCAGCTCATGTCTAAGGCCGGAGAGACGGTGAACGGAGTAGTGACACCTGGCTGCTCCAGCATATCTTCCGTGACGATGTTTTTGGGGCTACTTGCGCTGATGCACCTCGATATGAAGAAGGATTTGCCCACCACGGCTAAACTCGCCGTCGCAGGAGTTTTGGCGCTCATTCTCCTGAATTCCGTGAGGATTCTTATCCTTCTCTGGGTGGGGTACGAGTACGGGTCAGCCGCTCTTTGGGGAGTGCATGATTGGATCGGGTACGCGCTATTTCTAGGATTCTTCCTTGCTGTGCTCCCCTTGTACGCTCGGATGGGCGGAGCGAGCCGTAGTGCAGCAGTAGCTGTGGCTACCCCAGCCGTGTCCGTCTGAGATTGGCTGGCCGTATTGTTGAATCGGTTTGCCCTCCTTCAGCCGTAGGCCCTCCGTCTTAGCAGGTACAGGCGCCATATCAGCACATTAGCCGCAGTGGCTGCGAAAGCCACACCCACGAGGAGATAGAGCAGTGTCGGGAATGGCGGCGGGACCAGCTCTAAAGTCGCGGAGCTCGTCTGCCCCACGCCGACCTCGACAGGCTCACTTGTCGAAGTCCCCTGGTAGGACGCCGATACGTTGTAGTTCCCGGGCGGCAACTCAATCGACAGAGTCCCGAGCGGGTTAGGCTCCACCTCAACCGGGCCAGTTCCAGGGGAAGAGAGATAGAAGGTGGCATTTGCTACTGCCTTACCCTCATAGACCGCTGAGGCCAGCAGGGTCCCCGCCTTAACCGAAAGCGTCACCGGCCAGTATGGAGCTGGGATGGTTGCCTTTACGACTTCCGTGACCACGCCGCCGAACGAAAGCCCGATGGAGACGGTGCTGGGGAAGCTTGGGGCCAGTAGATACACCGTGCTGTTGTAGGCGTCCCACTGGTCCCCCGCAACGTCTGGAGCGGAGGCGTTTATCGCCACTCCGGTGAGTGGCCTGTGGAAGGGGTAGTCTGTCAGGTGAATGGCGGTCTCGTTAGCTGCAACAGGGATCACAGAAAAAGATTCGACTCCGTCCAAGTCATACATAGTGTAGAGCCGACGCGGCCACGTGGAGTTTGATGCATCGAGGCTGGTCGAAAGAGTAAACACTCTGGAAGAAACACTGATGATAGATGTGCAACCCGCTAGGGCAATCCATTCGCCTTGGTTTGTCCTGAGGAAGGGAGCCTCGTACAGTGATAGTCCAGAGGTGGTCCTAACGTAAATCCTCAGGTCAAATCTGCCGTAGTGGAGGGGCATTTGGTCGATCCATTGAAGAACAACACTCGCTGATGGGGGGGAGATTGTGAATTCCTGTGTCTCCGAGACCAATAGATTCTGGGAGACCACCCCCCCTCCCCCAACGACGTACGAGTATGGTGAGTATAGTTCCAACCAAACGGCAAGAGGGTAGGGGGCTTGGGAGACAGAGACCCGGCTGGAGTTCCCGTTGAGAGCAACATCAATCGAACCGTTCTCCCGTCCTTCCAGCGCATAGGTCACGGTACTCCCCAAAAATTGGCCCGCGGTGCATGCTTGGACGTCGTACGCGCTGGTTGGGGGGAGTTCGAAAGCTTGGTTCAGGAGGTTGCTTGAAAGGCTGGCACCGAGGTATTGGGGGACGAGGGAGGCGTTGGCCAAGCCCAGTGTGATGGGAATGTTGACGATTGCATAGTTGGTTGTGACAGAGAGAGTCCACTGGCCGGGGAGGTCGGCGGCTCCGAATGTGTAGATGTCGTACACCTGGCCGGGGTCGAGGGTGACCAGACCGTTCGGAACTTCGCCCCGTGGATTCTGTAGCTGTATGAGGGCCGTCGTATTGTAGTATGATTGGATCCACATCTGGTCGCCGGCCGTGTAGACCGGAATCCCGTCGGCCACCGGCTGAACTGTGGATGGGTCGTACCCCAGCCCTATCAGAGGAGGGGAGGTTGCAATGCTCGGTTGGATCTGGGACAAAAGAGCGGACAACAGGAGTACGAGACAGAATAAGGCTAACCTTCTAGACGCCACGTGTAATCCACCAGATTAGGCCTGCGACAAGCAATGTCGAAGGAAGCCCGATGTAGGTCATCGGCACAGAGAACTCGGACGCTAAGTAGGCTACAGAATAGGTGATGACTGATGCAAAGAGAGCTAGAGCCGACGCCCGAGTGACGATACTCGAGTCCAAGTCAGCAGGAAGGAGTGCGTGGAGGGTAAGCGAGACGTAGAGGATTGCGAATATGACGACGGTGTAGGAATCAAAGGCCTGAATCCCTTTTCCGGCAAGTCCCACACTGTACAGGAGAATGGCTCGGGAGAGCCCGACAATACCGCTTCCCGAGTTCGCAATCGAGTGCGCTCCGACGAGCATCAGGGCGATCAGTTCAGACAGAAGAATACCCGAGGGGAGCACGAGAGCAAGCCTCTCCCTGTTCCACATTCCGCGAGCCAGCCTATAGATCCCGTAGGGCGCCCCGGCAACCGTAACCCCCGCGACCCATGCAAGGAAGATCTGGTTCATCAGGTTCGCAATCGAATGGTTCCCGAGGTCCAAGTAGACCAGCAATAGCCCAAGTAGGAGGAACGGGAGTTCCGCTCCGGCGATGTTGATGTAGTTTAGTAGGCTGATGTGTCTCAGACGCTTTATGCCGCTGATTACCGCGACTTTACCAACTTGAATGCCGAGTATCGAAATCTCAAGGGGTGTCGCTCTGGAGAAGACTCCTGATCCCGCGAATACGTACAGGAAGTCGGTGTAGAGGAATGCCAAAGAGAAAGCGGTGGCAAGGGGAATGAGAAGGGCGTATCTCACCTGCTCATCACCTGGTAGACAAGGCCACTGATGTTTTCGTTCCCTGTAAAGAAGACAACCCCAGCTCCTCGTGTGACCCTGCTGCTTGAGTAACTTAGTACAACCGACGGCTTCCTTGCGAGAAGGGCGAAGATTGAGGGGTCCAGAATCTCCGCTTCCCCGGTAATCACGATTCCTGCGTCAGTTGCCGCTTCGGTCGTCCTCTCTTTTTGGACATCGTCCCTCCATATCCAGGCAAGGGCGTCAGCCAGGCCGGAAAGGTCTCTCGCCTCTTCCACCGTTGCTTCTTTGCCAACCTGGTGGATTATCCGCATGGTGGACCGGGTCCCGATGATTGTCAGGCCGATGATCGAAATTGCCTCTGAAGCCAGGTCCATCCAAGGGGGGAGCTGCTTCCGTGGCCTGCTCTGAGATTCGAGGAAGCAGATTGTCAGAGTTTCAGGGATGTTAGCTTCTCCCACCCTTACCATGAGGTCGTTCTCTTGGCTCTCAGCGAGTCTTTTCCAGAGGATGCCCTTGGACTCGTGAGCGGAGTCGTACGGTTCGGCGGCATAGAATTCCTGGCCTGAGCCCCTGCTTCCTCCCGGTCTGTCCCCCAAGATGGCCGCAGCCACACTAATCTCGCTCCTTGGTGCAAGTAGCGACAGGGGAAGGAACTCGGCGACTAGGTCCAGCTTTCTCTCCTCGTATCTGACGAAGACGCCGATTGCGTCGTAGACGCCCACCTTTAGGGAGAAACCAGAGTAGGCTCCCGAGAACTTCGAGGTCAGGGCGAGGATTTGACCACGTTTGCCATCAGGTACCAAATCGGCGTGTATCCCCTCTGGGACAGTCAGCAATTTGACATGAGCGACCTGCTCGTCTCGTGGAGAACGGAAGACCAGAGGGTACTCGAGGGTTCCCCCCTTGAAGGTCCTAGTCGTTGCCTTCTCCAAGTTCACCTCGAAGACTCTCAGGGGAACTAGACGAAGGGAGACGAAGGAGACGACGGCCACGGTGGTGAGAGAAAGGGCCAGCGCCATTCCCCATTCAAAACTCCCGAGGCTGCCTATCACGGCGACGAAAAGCGTCGCTTCGATGAAGTCCCTTCCGCGGCTTGTCAGGCCTATCGTGGCGGTCTCACTTTTGTGAAGATGTCTCTTACAACTTCGGCAGGATCAGCCACGTTGCCCGTCAGCACGGCGGACTGGTCGAGCTTCAGGCGGTGAGACAGGACGAATGACGACATCTTCTTGATATCTTCGGGCGTGACGAAATCTCTCCCGCTCAAGTATGCGTTCGCCCTGCTACAGTGTACGAGATGTACCATGGCTCTGGGGCTTGCCCCCAGCCTCAGCCTCTTGTCCTTGCGGCTCTCCGCCGCAATGGTCGCGAGATAATCAATCATCTCGTCTGAGATGTGAACCTCTTCGACCTTGCGAAGGACTTCCCTCAGCTCCGCCTCGGTGAAGACCGGCTCTATATTGACGGTGTCCATGTCGCTCAAGTTTCGCCGTAGAATCATCGATTCCGTAGGGATATCTGGATAGGGGAGGTCGACCCTGATGAGAAACCTGTCGAGCTGGTTCTCAGGCAAGGGATATACCCCCTGGAATTCCTGAGGATTCTGCGTGGCTATCACCATGAATGGGAAGGGGAGCTTTTGCGTAAGCCCTTCGACTGTCACCTGCTTCTCCTGCATAGCTTCCAGTAATGCGCTCTGGACTTTGGGTGGCGCCCTGTTAATCTCGTCGGCGAGGAGGAGGTTGGTGAAAACGGGACCCTTTCTGAACTCGAACTCTCTCTCCTTGGTGTTGAAGACGAAACCACCGATCATATCGAGGGGGAGCATGTCGGGCGTGAACTGTATTCGCTTGAAATCGAGGCCCATGCATCTCGCGAACGCCTTCGCCAGAATCGTCTTGGAAATCCCGGGCACACCCTCCAGAAGAACATGGCCCCCCGCGAGGAAGGCTACCAGGAGCAGGTCAGCCTCCCTGTCGCGCCCTATGACGACCGTTCTAATCTGAGTTAGGACCCTTTCTTTTATTGCGATATCCAACCACGTTCCTCCTCAGCTTTGTCGCCAGCCGAACCACTTCAGGCTCCACTCCGTTGGGCATTTGGTGTCCCCCGTATCTGAAGGCTTCATACTCATCGAGGCTCGTTTCGAACCTTCCCCAATCGAGTTTCACCCCCGACCGCTTTAATCGTTCTATTGCCTCCCCCCAGGTGAATCCCACGGGAAGATTAGGGACGAATTTTTCGATGGACCTGTCCAGGATCTGGAAAGCTTCCAAAGTATTTGACATTGTCGGGGGGCGCGCCCGCCTCAGCGCCGTGAAACCTAGGATGGAAGCGGCTGCAAGTGCAAGGTCGAGCGCTACGAGCGCTTCTTCGGCTGTCAGGGATTCAACCGGCAGTATAATTCACCTCATACACAGGCCTGTACTGAAAGAGAACCATGCCCACAGTTGGGAGAGAGGAATAGGGTCCAAGTGGAGACAGGATCACAAGTGTCTCAAGGGAAGTGGAATAGGAACCAAGGATCGTCGAGTTGACTACGACGCTGGTCCCATTCGTCACTCCGGGGTATGTAGATTGGAATCCGACGAGCTCCGCGAACCCGCCAACGGGAATCGTACCGTTCCCGAGGAGGGCGTAGAGCCTGGACGTGGGCTCAAGACCAGCCACAGAGTCCTGCGACACGACCCTCAATGAATCTACTTTCGTGGGGGAAGGGAGGAGCCCTATGTTGAGAACCGTTGTAGCATTGTCGTAACAAGAAATGGTTGTGTTTAGTTGGACGTATCGAGTCTCCGCCTGAACAGAGTAGTTGCCCTGATACGCAAGGGTTTCCGCGACGCCCGACGAATTGGTATAGAGGATGAGTGTCGAACTGGACACCTGGCTAGAAGAGAGGGACGAAGATGTTTGTTCCAGGGCGACACGTAGGCCCGCAAGGGGCACGAGCATATAGGAGGGTATCCGCGGGTATCGGTAAGAGTCGTACAGATAGCGAGGACTAATCCCCTCTGCCTTCACCACAATTACAGGAGGGTTCGCCGAAGGACCTCTGTTGGCGAACAATTGGAAAAGCCCCGGATTCGAGGCACTGCCGGCCAGTCCGCCGCCGACAAAAACAAGGCCCAGGGCCAGGCTCACTGCGAAAAGGACGGCGATGAGTCCCAGACTCCGAAAGCGTTGTTTCAATTGTTTCGACCGCCGCTTGAAGGAACCGCCTTAAAGGGTTCGCTCTTGTCAGGGCAGGCCACTCCACAGACGAGGGCTCGGATGTGGGGGCTGAACGCTGCTATGGCCCAGTCACCGGCAAGATTCAGGCACGCGACCTTCGTTCCTCCCATCAGGTTGACCAATAAGCAACTGGTCCAGGAGCGGGAGGAGGGGGGAGGAGAACGAGACTTCCTAGGAGCTTCTTCGCAAGATACACACCATCGGTGGCGAGGGAACTGCTCGGGTGCGGGTTGGTGACGATTGACCGGGGGAGGAGGCTGTCAGGAACGATAGTGGAGACGGAGGCATACAGAGGGAACGGGGACCCTGCAAGCCATGCCTATTCCGGCAGGACCAATAGGAACGCCGTCATGTTTGGGGAGGCCGGGCACGCCTATGTTTATTTCACAATGGGCATGCACTACTGCCTCAATGTAACGACAGAGTCTCCAGGGTCCCCCGGGGCGGTCCTCCTGAGGGCAATAGAGCCTGTCGAGGGAGTGCGATGGATGCTCAAGAACAGGGGGCTTAACACCGCGGTTCATGTATCAGATGGACCGGCGAAACTCACCGAGGCCCTCGGAATCGACAGGCGCTTGAATGGCGAAGACCTGATCAACTCCAAGATTTTGTTCATAGAGAGGGGGACGAGACCAAAGAGGATTGGTAGAAGCGGCAGGGTAGGTATCACGGTTGCGACAGAGCGCCGGTGGAGGTACTTCGTCGCAGGTAGCAGTTTCGTGTCTAAGGGAAGGCCTTCGGGTCCGGCCCCCAGAATCCATAACTACGCCAGAGCGGGACGGCGAGTTGTGGGGTCGTCGGCTAGTCTGGTCTAGGCTTCAATCGAAACGGAAGATGCCTTGGGATCCCCGACAGGAACGCTTGAGATCCCCGGTTCAAATCCGGGCGACCCCATTTTTCTATACACTCAGAATGAACTCCGTTCGACCAACGGGGTCTGATTCCAGCTATTTAGAATCATACAGGAGTTATCATTTCAGCTCCGTAAGCATAGGGCAGAACGATGTCGGTCTACTCCTTGAGCTGTCTAGGAAAAAGTTCAAGTGCCGAAGTGTCCACTCGGAGAGCATGGATTCAAAGATATGCAGCGCATTCCGCAAACCCAATGACATGAAGGAATGGGAATGAAGGTCAAAGTGACAGGCGTGTACGTAGACGACCAAGAAAAGGCGCTGCGCTTTTACACCGAGGTACTGGGCTTTACCAAGAAGTCAGATTTCAGCAACGGGCCGTATCGCTGGTTGACGGTGGTGTCACCCGAAGACCCGGACGGCGTTGAGCTGCAGCTGGCGCTCAATGACAATCCTACGGCCAAGGCCTATCAGCAGGGCATGCTCCAGCAGGGCCAGCCCGCGATCATGTTCTTCACAGACGATGTCAAGGGAGAATACGAGCGGATCAGAGCCCGCGGCGCAGACTTCACCATGCCTCCTACTCAGGTGACCGGCTCGACCATCGCCAAGCTAAAAGACACCTGCGGCAACCTGATCCAGATCACACAGCTGGCACGCTATTAGGGGAGGATAGCAGTAAAGAACGGAAGAACGATGAGGAAGACTGGCTCCCAGAATGTCGGGTCGCCATCTAGGCTGAGCGACGCTCGAATCGAGAAGTTAGGCGGCTGGCGCGCCGAAATGCTCACAAATCTCCGTACTTTAATCAAGCAAGCCGATCCTGAAGTGATTGAGGAGGTGAAGTGGAGGAAGCCATCGAACCCTGCTGGAGTACCGGTATGGTCTCACGACGGAATTATTTGCACCGGCGAAACCTACAAGAACCACGTGAGGCTGACATTCGCCAAGGGGGCCTCTCTCCAGGACCCGAAAGGCATCTTCAACGCCAGCCTCGAGGGCAAAGCCTTGCGGGCAATAGTAGTCCATAAGGGAGACGAGATTGATGGGAGGGCTTTCAAGGCACTTGTTAGGTCCGCTGTTGCTCTGAACATCTCTACGGGTCACAGCTAGTTGATGGAGTTCCATCTCCCCGATACAGTGTGACTCTGCTTACTTTCTCTAGGTTCCACCCGATTGCTTTCGCCCTTGTGCTGATTCCGGCCTTTTGGTTCATGTAGATTTCAGCTCGTGTTAGGGTTCACTCCAGATGTGCCCCGGATTCGGAGCACCTAACTCCAAAGGGGCTCGGCTTTCTTGAACGATTCACTGAACGGCTTATTAATCCTCTGCGAATTCTGCAACGTGACAGCGGATGAATGTCAAGCTCACAAAAGAACAAATCGCGTCTGTTTTTTCCTTCCACCCTAGCTTACGCTTTGTAACAGTGGTGGCGAAAGACGGAACACTCCTAGATTCTGTCAAACGTGCGGGCTTGGATTCTCTTGAGCCTCCTGAAGAGACCCGCAGGATTCTAGAGCGGTGGTCCATTGCCAGAAGCATGACGAGTGGTTCGGACGAGTTCTTTGGACGGATGAAAACAATCATTGTAAGGAGAGAGAAACTGGTCGAGATGCTCTTCCCATCGTCAGACTACATGGTAATCATAAGCGCGCACCCATCATTCCCGCTTGAGAAGACTGCTAAACTAGAAAGTCTCCTAAGTAAGTTCTAGGGCGAAGGAGAGGAGTGATTGTTTCGTCGAAGTGGTTCGAATGTGACCGTGAAGCCAATGATTAAGTGGGCTAACTAGCCACAACAAGTCAAATTCGATACAGATTTGAAGACCGGGACCATCGGCCTCGGCCAGTCTGAACTAGACAGAGTTCTTCGCCCAAGAGATCCAGGAGAACTTCTTTTGACCAACGGTGCACATAGCTTGATATAGTTTCTTCGGGGATGCCCACGCCGCATTGCAGGCAGCTCCTCGCAGAGTCAAGACGATCTATAGCGTGATTGCTTCTCCTCAGAGGCTGGAGATTCTTAGAATTCTGAACATAAAGGGTCCTCTCACCTACAGTGCCCTGAAGACACTGGCAGGGTTCAAGTCGAAGAAGGAGTCCGGGAAGTTCGCCTACCATCTTCGGAAGCTGGTCAAACAGTTGCTCATCCAGCTGAACAGGCAGGAGAGGAAGTACACAGTCACAAACCTTGGCAGGCTGGTGCTCAACCTTACCCGCCAGATTGAGGAGCAGTCCCTGGTTGAAAGCGGCAAGCTGTACGTGAGGACGTCCCACCAGACGATGGAGGAGTTCAACGCGAACAAAATCCTCCAATCGCTCGTGAAAGAGGCGGGGATGCCCGTCGAGCTCGCACAGAAGATTACAAGTGAGACAGAATCGAGGCTCTACAAATTCCAGACACAGTACCTCACAGCCCCCCTAATCCGTGAGATTGTGAACGCGCTGCTTGTGGAACATAGCATGGAAGAATATAGGCACAAACTCACTAGGCTGGGGATGCCCATCTACGACGTGACCCAGTTGCTAGGGAAGGCGGGAGACGACGGCGGGAGCGTTGAGTCGCTGATCCACCAGACAGGGAAACAGGTTTTTTCGGAGTATCTACTGCTTGAGCAGCTCCCAAGGGATGTCGCTGACGCGCACCTCTCTGGGGACATCCACATTACCAATGCCGGGTCCTGGGGGCTCACCCCCGACACGGTATTCGTCGACCTCCTATCGATAAGAAGTGCGGGGCTCAATCCCAGGGGAAAGATCCCCAACACCTCGATGGTGCCGAGCCCCGAAAACGCAGAAAGAGCGCTGAACATAGTGCTGAACATGGCGTCCATGATGACGCGCGAGGTATCTGATGAAGTAGCATTCAGGAACTTCCTCCAGTTTCTTGGTCCCTATTGCAAGTCAAGGGGCAAGAGGGAACTCGAGTCTGTGCTGCTAAGGTTCTTCGAGACCATCGGTGCTCCTGCCGCAGGCTCAGTTGGCCCGGCCATCAGCCTGGACCTGAATCCTTACAGACACGACGATATCCCTCGAGAAATCATGGATAAGACCCTAGACGCCACTCTTGGAGCCTATAGGACCTACGTCCAGGAGACGCCTAGACCCGATGTGCGTCTCCTTCTCGCAAAGCCAAACAGGGTGGACGACACCAAGGTTCTGAAAGACGCGGCTTCGATAATCTTCAACGGCGGGAGAATAGCGTTCTTCTCATCGGACCAACGGAGGAGCTTTCTCGGGCTGAACGCCAATGTGCTCTCCCCCGAGTCCCAGGCGGACAACGTGAGCGTGCTCTACGGGCTAAGTCTGAACCTCCCCAGGCTCGCCTACGACTCCAACCAGGACGAGACGTACTTTAGAGCAAAGCTCGCCCTCCTCATAGGGGTCGCTGCAGACGCACTTTCAACAAGAAGGAGATTGATCGAGAGGACGCTGAAACGGGGCCTACTGCCGTCTCTCGCCGCCGGGTCAGATGCCGTTACATCTGACACTATGCCCTTGATAATGAACATGGTCGGCCTGGACGAGACCCTCGCGAGCCTCATCAGAGACCCCACCACAGCCTCGCGCTATGACCTGGGCGACAAGATAGTGGGTACCGCTACCCAAGTCGCGGACGACAAGTCTACCAAGATAGACAGACTGGGGGTGGCCATGCTGGAACTCGATGGCGCCCTAAGACTGGCAACTCTTGATTCGGAGAAATACGGGAAAGCGAACTTGCAGCCTTTGCAGAGGGGGGCTTATACCCAGGCGCCGCGGTTACAACTGGCGGACCTGGAGAACCCCGAGAAGATGGACTACCTCTCGAAGCTCTCAGTCGGGCTGCATGGCGGGGTATCGATGACGCTCGACGGTTCGTCGGACGAGGTCAGAGGGATATACAACCTGATTCTTAACGCGACGCCTAAGCTCCCCTACTTCAAGGTGGACAGGACGATCTCAGTGTGCAGGAACTGCGGTGCGAAGCTCCCACAGAATTCCGCCCGTTGCCCTCGTTGTAAATCGGTGGCCATGACGCAGTACTCGACAGCGACCTAGGCCTAGCGATCCCGCTCAACTTCTTGTCAAGAAGAGTTTACAGCACGACGCTTCAAGTTGAGCCTTCGCCTTCCACCTCCCTACCGTGGTGGTTGACTGGCAATTAGCCTAAGTTGAAATATATGCGTGGGGAGATGGGGTCGAGGTCAAGGTTATGACGTCAATCGTTGAACAACCACATGACTCTCCGGATCCCGGAGAGCAAAAGGGAGAGATAGTGCTCCCATCAGAGACTCTCGAGGCGTTCGGCGGGGATGAATTGCGCGCCAGGGTCTTCTACGAAAAATATGCCCTCAGAGACGCCCAGGGAAAGCAGATCGAGAAGCGCCCCGAGGACATGTGGCGCAGGGTCGCCATGGAACTCGCCTCGCCCGAGAAGGACGACGCGAAGGTCAAGGAGTGGACCTCCAAGTTCTACTGGCTCTTGGAGAATTACCGGTTCGTTCCGGGGGGGAGGGTCCTCTTCGGGGCGGGCCAAATGAGGAAGTCAACCCTGTTGAACTGTTACTTCTTCAAGATCAAGGAGGATTCGATAGAGGCGATATTCGACTGGTGCAAGGAGGCCGCCAGGACCTACAGCTTCGGAGGAGGGGTGGGCACAGACATCTCCATCCTTAGGCCCCGGGGTGCGCCCGTGAACAACTCTGCAATCTACAGCTCGGGCGCGGTTTCTTTCATGGAGCTCCTCTCGACGACAACCGGGACAATCGGTCAGGCGGGGAGGAGGGGAGCCTTGATGATAACAATCCGGGTCGACCACCCGGACGTGATCGAGTTCATCAACGTCAAGAAGGACCTCAAGAGAGTGAACTACGCCAACATATCGGTGAAGATTTCGGATGATTTCATGAGAGCCGTCGAGACAGACAGCGACTTCATGCTCCACTTCAAGAACGAGAAGGTTCAAGTGAACAGAACGGTGAGAGCAAGGGACGTTTGGAAATCCCTAATCAAGGGCGCCTGGCAGTCGGCTGAACCTGGGGTCCTTTTCTGGGACACCATCAAGAAAGACTCGACGACCGAGTATAATGGAATGGAGGTCCAGGGGGTAAACCCCTGCAGCGAGCAGACCCTCGAGAACTATGGGTGCTGCTGCCTAGGCTCGGTCAACCTGAGCGCCTTTGTGAAAGAACCCTTCACCGAAACAGCAAGCATCGACTGGGACGGGCTAACAAGGGCAACCCAATACGGCGTACGCTTCCTCGACAACGTGCTTGACTATAACACCGAAAGACACCCGCTCCCCCAGCAGAAGGGAGCCTCTCTTCATAGTAGGAGGGTAGGGGTCGGCATAACCGGACTCGGTGACATGCTAATCAAACTGGGTCTGAAGTACGATGAGGACTCGACCATCGAATTCGTCGACCACCTTTTCGAGAAGATCAAGAACGTCATATACGACTACTCCACCGAGTTGGCGAAGGAGAAGGGGAGCTTTCCGGCCTTCGACGCCGAGAAGCACCTCGCCCAACCCTTCGTCTCGAGGCTCGATGAGGGGGTCAAGGAGAAAATCAGGAGCCAGGGTATCAGGAACGCAGCCATCACGACGATCCCGCCAGTCGGGTCTGGTTCCATCCTGGCTGGGACGAGCAGCGGGGTTGAGCCTGTCTTCGCCCTCTTCTATACGAGGAGAAGCAAGTCCCTTAGCGAAGGGGAGTTCAAGGTCTTCCACCCGCTCGTCAAAGAATACATGGGTGCGACGGGGGCTAGGAACGAGAAGGACCTCCCCAACTACTTCGTCACCGCCCACGAAATCAAGCCAGAGATGAGGGTGAAGATGCAGGCAACGATCCAGAAGCACATAGATACCGCCATCTCGAGCACGGTCAACCTACCTGAGGACATAACCCCTGAAGAAGTGGAGAAGATCTACCAGCTTGCCTGGAGGATGGGATGCAAGGGCATCACGGTCTACAGAGAAGGAAGCAGGGAGGGCATCCTAGAGACCGAAAAGGCGGTGAAGAAGGTCGAAGCCCAGAGTGCGGAGTTCGAGCGCCCCAAGATGATGGAAGGGAAGACCATCAAGCTGAGGCTCCCGCAGGGAGGGCTCTATGTCACCGCCAACATGGTCAGTGACGAGCTGAAGGAGGTCTTCGTGACGCTGGGCAAGTCAGGAGGAGACGAGAAGGCGGACGCCGAGGCCCTGGGGAGACTGATCAGTCTCTACCTGCAGCACGGAGGGGACATCCAGAGCGTCATTTCCACACTAAAGGGGATCAAGGGAAAGTACGTCTCCTGGGACGAAGGGACGCAGCTACAGTCCATCCCAGACGCTATCGCAAAGGCCCTAGAGCTATTGACCCTGAATCACGTGGTGAAGGAGTCCGGGTTCCCCATGGAGGGGAATCCGAGGGCCCTCGGCGGGACCTGCCCTGAGTGCCATGAGAACACCCTGGTGTTCGAAAACGGTTGCTTCCACTGTGGTTCATGTGGCTACTCGAAATGCGAGTAGCAGTAGCTGCTAGTTCGCCATAACGATTTTACACGCACACCCGGTGGCAGGGTCCGTTGAGCAGAGGGAGGAAGGTCCTACTAATCGTTGTGGTGACAACCGCATTGGTGCTTACACCTCTCATTCTAGGGGGGGCCCTGCTGGGGTTCTACGTCGGAGGCCAGGTGGGTTACCCGGGGAGCATTCTCGCCATCGCCTTCTCGACGGCTGGGTTCGTGGCAGGTATGGCGGTGATATGGAAAGTGATAAGGGCCCTAGTAAGCAGGATGAGCCGTCCTACTGGCTGACCTTCCTCAGCGCCTCGGCCTTCGCCTTCTCGACCTTCGCCTTCACGTCGGCGGCGGCCTTGTCATAGGCTTCCTCGACCCTCCTTGCTGCGGACTTGAACGGCTCCTCGACCAGGTCTTCGCTCATTGAGCCGCCTTCCTCTCTAACACCTTCTTCACGTGTTTCAGCCTCGTGAACTCCTCCCTCTCCCTCTCCTCGAGGGTGGCTTGGATGTATCGGATGGAGTCCTCGTAGCGCGGGATTATCATGTATTCGAGGGCGTTGAGCAGCCGCTGGGTCTTCTCGAGTTCCTTCGCCAGACGAAAGATGGCGTTCTCGTATTCGGCGGCCCGGAAAATGGACGGGAGGACCTTCCTCATGTGCCTCGCGGCCCTGTCGACCGCAACGTTGCTGTCCGCAAACCCGTAGGTCATGCCGACCTCCTTCTCAGAGAGCTTGATTGAGGGGATGTCGACGTCGACAATCCTGCGAATGTGAACGTCCGCCTCCACCATCGGGGGGGTGTTTGCGGCTATTCCTTCGAGCCTTAGTGGTCCGAGTTTGAGGTAGGCGTCATAGAGGGCCAGATAGGCGTCCGAGAGAGGTTGTGAAATTTCGTCCCGGGCGGTTGTGGCCTGTTCAATCATCTCGTCCAGCCGCTTCAGGAGGACGTCCCGCTTGTCGTCCAGCACCTTTTTGACCCTGACGGCAGTCTGGAGACGCTTGCGGGTGCCGATGAGCTCAATCTTCGTCGGGAGAACGTTGCCGCCGGAGGCTACTGACATAGCTAAGCAGCCGAATTCCCTTTGATGTAGTGCTGCTTGATGAACTCTTCTTTGATGTTCGTCAGCTCGCTCTCGGGGAGGATGGAAAGAACCTCCCAGGCGATGCGGTGGGTGTCCTCGAAGGTCCTGTTCTCGTCGTACCCCTGGTTGAGGAACTTCTGCTCGAACTCGTCCCCGAACTGTAGGTACTTCAGGTCAGAGCCCGTGAGCCCCGACTTGCCCACGATTTCGGCCAGCGCCCTCAGCTCGACTGCTCTGGCGTAGGCGTTGTAGAGCTGGTTCCCGACTTGGTGATGGTCAGGGCTTGCCTTTCCCTGCTTAATGACGTAGCCTAGAGCCGGCCCCATGAGCCTGCTCAGGCTCGAAAGAACGTAGACCGGAGGATAGATGCCCTTCCGGAATAGCTCTCTTCCCAGGAAGACTTGGCCCTCCGTGATGTAGCCGGTGAGGTCTGGGATAGGGTGAGTGACGTCGTCGCTGGGCATGGAGAGTATGGGCATCTGAGTGATACTCCCCTTCTTCCCCTTGATCCTGCCTGCCCTTTCGTAGTTGGTGGCGAGGTCCGTGTAGAGATAACCGGGGAACCCCTTCCTCCCTGGGACCTCTTCCCTCGCAGCAGAAATCTCTCTCAGCGCCTCTGCGTAGTTGGTGATATCGGTGATGATCACGAGCACGTGCATTCCCAACTCGAAGGCGAGGTATTCTGCCGCTGTCAGCGCGACCCTCGGCGTGATGATCCTCTCGATGGCGGGATCGTCCGCCAGGTTCAGGTACAGGATGCTCCTGCGGATGGCGCCCGATTCGGCTAGCGTCCTCTGGAAGAAAGAAGCCTCGCTGTGCGAGACGCCGACCGCAGCGAACACGACCGCGAACTCCTCCCCTTCCCCCACCACTGTCGCCTGCCGGGCAATCTGCGCGGCTAGCATGTTGTGGGGCATCCCCGCGCCCGAAAAGATTGGGAGCTTCTGTCCTCTTACCAGCGTGAGCATACCGTCTATGACCGAGACCCCTGTCTGAATCAGGTCGGTCGGGTATTCACGCCTCTCCGGGTTGATTGGCGCCCCGTTGACATCGAGGAATGTCTTCGCCACAGGATCCGGGAGCCCATCCTGGGGCCTGCCGAGGCCGTCGAACACTCTACCGAGGAGCTGGTCTGAGACGGGGAGCTCCATGGTCTTCCCGAGGAATCGGGCCCTGGTTCCGCTGACTGAAAGTCCAGATGTTCCCTCGAAGACCTGGACCACCGCCTTTCCGAAGCCCGTCTCGAGGACCCTTGCGAGCCTTCTGTTTCCTGTGTTGTCCTCGATCTCCACGAGCTCATCGAAGGCTGCCCTCTCCACTCCGTCTACGACGATGAGGGGCCCTCTGATCTCTGCAATCTTGCTGTACTCTAGTCCTGATGAGGACCTGCTCACGCGGCACTTACCTCCTGAACACCAGAGAGGGATGAGAACTCGTCAAACATCTGCTTCGATAGAGATCCCAGCTTGTCGAGGTCCTCGCTCTTGATGGCAAACTTGGCCCTGAGCATTGGAGCGACAATCTGCATACCCCTGATCTTGGCAAGGGAGATGCCGTTCCTGAGCGCTTTGAGGGCCTCCTGATGATACTCGACGAACATCTTCATCATAATAAATTGTTTCTGCGGGCTGCAGTAGGCGTCAACATCATCGTAGGCGTTCTGCTGCAGGAACCCAATCTGAATCATGCGGGCGACGTCTAGAATCAGCTTCTCCTCGTCGGGGAGTGCCTCGGGCCCGAGCAGGCGGACAATCTCCTTGAGCGCGTCCTCGCGCTGCAGGATGCCGTAGGCATCAGCCCTCACCTTTGCCCATTCCTTGTTTACCCTCTCTGACCACCACTTGCTGACCGAGTCAACGTAGCCGGAGTAGGAGCTCATCCAGTTGATCGACGGATAGTGCCTGGAATAGGCGAGCCTCGCGTCCAAGGCCCAGAAGTTTTTCACGAATCGGATTGTCTGTGAGGTGACTGGTTCTGTGAAGTCGCCACCGGCGGGGGAAACAGCCCCAATCAGCGTAATCGATCCGGTCCTCTGGGGGGTGCCGAGTATATCAGCGCGCCCAGCCCTCTCATAGAACTCGGCAAGCCTCGACGCGAGGTACGACGGGTAGCCTTCCTCCGCAGGCATCTCCTCCAGCCTGCCACTGATCTCGCGTAGCGCCTCGGCCCACCTGCTTGTGGAGTCAGCTACCAGAACCGTGTCGTATCCCATGTCCCTGTAGTACTCTGCCATTGTTACACCCGTGTAGATGCTTGCTTCCCTTGCTGCTACAGGCATGTTGCTTACGTTTGCAATCAGTATTGTCCTCTCCATAAGCGGGCGGCCGCTCTGGGGATCTATGAGTTCGGGGAATTCGACGAGCACTTCTGTCATCTCGTTGCCGCGCTCGCCACACCCGATGTGAAAGACTACCTTGGCGTCCGCCCACTTCGCGACGCTGTGTAAGGTGACCGTCTTTCCGGTCCCGAAGGCCCCCGGGATCGCGCCTGTCCCTCCCTTGGACATTGGAAAGAAAGAGTCCAGGACCCTCTGCCCTGTCAGCAGGGGGATTTCAGGGTCCAGCCTCTCCCTGATTGGCCTCGGAGTCCTTACGGGCCACCTATGGTAAAGAGTCAGTTCCTGCTTCCTCCCCGACTTATCCTCTGCAGTGACAACGACTTCATCCACCCGGTATTTCCCCTCCTTGGAGACATCCTTCACCTTCGACTTGGGTGTTGCCGGCGGAGCGAGAATCCTGTGCTCGATGAGTGGCGTCTCCTGGACGGACCCCAGGATCGTTCCAGCCTCGACGTCGTCCCCCATTTTCACGATAGGGACGAAATCCCACTGCCTGTCAAAGGGAATCGAGTTGGCCGAGACCCCTCTAGTGATAAAAGCCCCCGCTTTGCTTGCGATTACATCCAAGGGTCTCTGAAGGCCGTCGTAGATCGTACCTATCATCCCTGGGCCCAGGGTAGTCGACAGAGGCTGGCCGGTTCCTAGGACAGGCTCGCCTGGCCTCAGGCCGCTAGTTGACTCGTAGACCTGGACGAACGCTATGTCCCCGGTCAGCTTGATGACCTCGCCGACCAGCTTCTCTTCTCCGACCTGGGTCACCTCGTACATCTTCGAGGAGGCCATGCCCGAAGCCTTGACGGCCGGGCCTGAAATCCACTCGATTTTCCCCTTGGCTGGCAAAACAGAACCTGCTCGACCGCCAAATTTGGCGACCTTATAACGTTTAGAGGGGCGCGGTTGTTTTTCCCTATTTCACTCGGAGCCCATGAGTATTCCGGCGACGGCCTTCCTGAGGGTGGGCCTCATCCTTTCGAGCCTTGCCTCGAACGTGTTGTCGAACCTGACGGTTCCGTCGGGTGTGGTCAGTATTACCCCTCCCATGGTCTCGACTTCGCTGTCATCTAAGGAGATCTTGGCCTTGCTCCCGAACTTCCTGATGACAGAGGAGACCGCCAACCTGTCTTTCGAGGCGCACGACACTTTGGCCCGAGGGCCTATGACGTCGAGCCCTTCCTGGATCAGCGAGGCCAGTGCCTTCTCCCGCGAAGCGCCCGACTCCTGTGAAACTTGCTTTGTTGCCAGGTCGAAGGCCTCGTTGACAACTTTCTCAAGAGACCGAAGCTGTGCGTTCCTGGCCTCCAATTCGGCTGCACCGATTATCTGCCTCTTCACGGACTCCGCCTGCTTCTCGCTCGTTTCGAGAATCTTGCCGACGGCCTCTGTGGTTTCCTTCCTCATAGCTTCTATCTTCGCGAGGGTCTCGGACCGCCCTGAATCCAGGTCCGCCAGCACCTCGGTTTCGAACTCTCGGGAGACTTTTTCGAGGGTGTCAGAGGCTGCTTTGCTCAAACTTTCAGACTCCTAGTATAGCTCTTAGCATGGCCCTGTACTCCACCTTCTCCTTTTTGCTCCCGGGGCCAGGGACCTCGTAGATCAACGGGATTGCCCTCTTTGCCCTTAACTGGGTGAGCTGATCTGCGACGGGCTTTGCTACTTCGTCGCTTACCATTATCAACCCAACGGTGGGGTCCTTGCAGAGGTACTCAATCTTGTCCAGGGCGGCGGGTGCGCCAGAGACGTATTCACCACTCACCCCTGAGAGGACGAACCCTGTGACGAATGCCTTGCCTCCCACTGCAACTACTTTCACTTCTGTTCACCCAGCAATTTGGACGCTGCAAACTCTGCGGCTTCAACCTTGTGACGGGAGATGGAAACCTCGAAAGCCTTCAACTCGGATTCCCCTCTTTCTTTGATGGTCTTGGCTTGGGCTTCGGCCTCAGCCTTTGCGGCGGCCACGCGCTGCGCAGCAATCTCAGTCGCATCTGCAATGGCAGAATTCCTTGCTGCATCGGCCCAGTCCAAACCGTCCTTCATGGCTCTCTTCTTCGCCTCCAAGAGCTCGGCCTTCGCTTCATCGAGAGCGGATTCGAATTCGACGAGGGCCTGCACGGTTTGTTCGATTGCGGATGGCAAGACGGACTTTGCCGTCTGCCCTGGATTTGTATAATTAAACGTTAGGCGGGCGAGAGGGGATGTAGCACCTGGGCGTTAGTGGTCGGAACGTCTCCGTTTGCAATCCTGAGTCTGTTGACTTCGCTCAGCTCGAATGGGAAAACGACCCACCTGTCCACGACCTCCAAGTAGTAATCGGGCTCGAACTTGGACCAGGGCTTCCTGAACAGGACGGCTACTTCGAGGAGCTTCGGGCCCCGTTCGAAGAGGTATTCCTTTATCGCACTCATGGTGTCACCCTGATCTACCAAGTCGTCCACAATCAGAACGTTCTTGCCTGCAATCTCTTCTGTCAGGGTTGAGAGGATTTTGGGGGTCCCCCGTTCGCCGATTCCGAAATACGATTTCACGTTGATGAAGTCGATTCTGACGTTTAGGTGGTCAGCGACCACCATCGCCACCGGCATACCCCCACGCGCAACCCCGACGACCAGGTCGAACCTCTTCCCGCTTGAACCCACCTTCTCCGCAAGAGCTTCGGCGAGGTTCCCATACTCGGGCCAGCCCACGTACTTGTATTCGGCCAATGACGCATCGGTAGTCCTTACGTAGATAACTGTTCGAATGTCGGTTTACATCCGAGTGTGAATTGACCGTATCCGTGCAATCCTCCGGCGGTTTCAAAGACGCATGCCCGCCTTCGTGGAAATCGGTTAGGGACAATCAACATGAATAGGAGTTATAGGCGGGACTTCAGACAGGTAGACTTCGATTCTTGCCAGACAAACTAGTAGTAATTGCACTGGGAGGTAATGCGCTCCTTCAGAGGACTCAGAAGGGAACGTTCGAAGACCAGTACAACAACGTCGAGAAAACAGCTACCAAGATAGCGGACCTCATCGAGCAGGGGTACAGAGTCGTCCTGACCCACGGTAACGGGCCCCAGGTCGGTGCGACTCTCCTGAGACATGATGCGGCGAAGAACATCGTGCCACCGCTACCTCTTGACGCCTGCGGCGCTGAAACCCAGGGGTTCATCGGGTACATGATTCAGCAGGCACTGAGGAATGAGCTGAAGTCAAGGGGCATGGACAAGTACGTCGTGACAGTGGTCACGAGGGTGACCGTTGACAAGCACGACCCCGCTTTCGAGAACCCGACCAAGCCAGTGGGTCCGTTCTATACAAAGCAGGAGGCGGACGACTTGGCGAAACGTATTCGGGGAATCACCATCAAGGAGGACGCAGGTCGTGGATACCGACGTGTAGTCCCTTCCCCAGACCCGAAAGTGATAGCGGAGAGATTCGCAATTCGGACGTTGGTCGATGCCGGGTTCGTTGTGGTCTCGACAGGAGGGGGCGGCATCCCCATCGTCGAGGAAGGGACGAAGGCGAGCGGGGTCGAAGCTGTCATCGACAAGGACCTGGCTGGGCAGCGGTTGGCGACGTTGATAGGCGCCAACATATTCGTGATACTTACAGACGTGGATGGCGCCTACATCCGTTATGGGACTCCAGAACAGGAACTGCTCAAAGACGTGACCGTCGGGAGGCTCCTGAACTACCTCAACGAAGGTCAGTTCAAGGAGGGGAGCATGGCACCAAAAGTGACCGCGGCCATCCGTTTCGTCGAGAGTGGAGGGGAGCAGGCCATCATCGCAGCTCTTGACAAGCTGATCGAGGCCCTGAATGGGAAGAGCGGGACCCACGTCGTCAGTCCGAGGGCTTGATCCTGCCACTTGGCCGAGCCTAGCTCGATTCTCATTGAAGACGCCATCATCGTGACCATGGACCCTCGCCGGAGGGTGATCGAGGGGGGTTCAATCCTGGTGGAGGGGGACGGGATAGCCGGGATCAAGGGAGGAGCAGGCGGGCGATTGGAGAAAGCCGAGGTGAAGATCTCCGCGAAGGGAATGGCAGTGATACCCGGACTTGTCGACACGCACGTCCACCTCGCTCAGAGCCTTCTGAGGGGGTGCGCCGACGACCTTTCCTTGGTGGAGTGGCTGAGGCAGAGGGTCTGGCCCATCCAGGGATGCTTCACCAAGGAAGACGGCAGGGCGAGCGCGGAACTTTCAATGCTCGAAATGGTGAGGAGTGGGACCACTTCGTTCGTCGCGGTTGACGTGGTCTCGCGTTACGGGTTCGACGGTGTTGCAAGATCAGTGGCGAAGGCGGGCATGAGGGGGGCGCTGGCGAAGACAATCATGGACAGCCCAGGCTATGGTAGGAAGGGGAGCATGATGCCACCCGGCCTGGTCGAAGAGAAGGAAGCCTGCGTCAGGGAGGCCAAGTCGATGGTCAAGAAGTGGAATGGAACCAAGGGAGGCTTGGTGAGGGTTTGGCTCGCTCCGAGGTCGTTAGGGGGGTGCAGCCGGGAGCTGTACGAGGAGGTCGCCGGCATGGGGAATGAGCTGAAGACGAGGGTGACCATGCACCTGGCAGAGGTGAAGGAAGATGTTAGATACGCGAAGCAGAACTTCGGGATGACACCCTTTGAGTTCATCGAGAAGGTGGGACTGGCGGGACCGGGGTCTCTCTTTGCACACATGGTCTGGCTCACGGACAACGATGTCAGAAGGGTGGCTGAGACGAAGGCGAACGTGGCTCACTGCCCCTCATCCAACCTGAAACTCGCTTCAGGCATACCCAAGGTGCCCGAGCTGATCGGATCTGGAGCAAATGTCGGGCTCGGGTGCGACGGCGCCCCCTGCAACAATTCGTATGACATGATTCGGGAGATGAAAATCGCAGCTGTGATTCAGAAGGGGCGTCTGCTCGACCCCCTGACCATGCCAGCGGCGACGGTCCTCGAGATGGCGACAGTCGGAGGTGCCAAGGCGATGGGCATGGAATCGCAGGTGGGATCAATCGAGGTGGGGAAGAAAGCTGACCTGGTGTTCATAGACCTGAAGAAGCCGCACCTTACGCCCTTCCGGAACATAGTATCGGACATCGTCTATTCCGCCATGGGGAGCGATGTGGACACCGTCATGGTGAACGGGGAGCTCTTGCTCAGGAGAGGGAGGGCGCTCAAACTGGACGAGGAGAGGATCTTGGGTGAAGCGCAACAGCGCCAGGACGATCTTATCTCCAGGTCAGGGGTCAGGGCCTAGGGAGTCCCTGCCGTTGGATATCGTTGTAAAGAACGCTAGAATCATCACGGGCTCGGAATCGTTCGAGTCCAGCATAGGAGTGGAGGACGGCGCTATAGTGTCCTTATCGCCAAATCTCGAGCCGTCAGGGGCGCGGGTCTACGACGCGAGGGGTAAGGTCGTCATCCCCGGGGGAATCGATGCCCACACGCACATGGAACTCCTGGTCGCCGGAACCACGTCGGCCGACGACTTCTATTCGGGGACCGTGGCCGCCGCCTGCGGCGGCATAACTACCATTATCGATTTCGTGGATACTCGGCCAGCCCAGACCCTCCTGGGGGCGCTAGCGGACTACAGAAGCAGGGCCGATCGGAAGGTTACTATCGACTACGGGCTCCACATGATGTTCAAGGGACAGAACCTGCCTGAAATCGACAAGATACCTGAATTGGTCCGCAGGGGCGTGCCGAGCTTCAAGGTCTACACCGCCTACAAGAAGAGGGGGCTGATGCTCGAAGACCCCGACATCTCAAGGGTGATGGAGAAGGTCGCCGGCGCGGGTGGGCTCGTCGCCGTCCACGCCGAAAGCGAGTCTATAATCCAGCGGCTAATCGAGAGGAACCTGGCGGCGGGGAATACAGGTGCACGATACCACGCCCTGAGCAGGCCCGCCGCGGCCGAAGCCGAGGCCATCTCCAGGGTCACGCGACTTGCCAAGGCGGCCTCCGCAAGAATCTACATCGTCCACCTTTCTAGCAGGGCAGGAAAGGAGGAAGTCGAGAACGCCAGGCGGAGGGGGACGGACGTGTTCGCAGAAGTCTGCCCGCACCATCTTGTTCTGACGGACGAAGTCTACGAGAGAGAGGACGGAAGGAATTTCGTCATGTCACCCGCCCTAAAGAAGCCTGAAGATCAGGCGGCCCTATGGGAAGGCCTTGCCCCAGGCGGCGTCATCGAAACGGTGGGGAGCGACCACTGCCCGTTCACGAGCGCCGAGAAGGACTGGGGAGAAGAGGACTTCACGAAGATTCCAAACGGGGTCCCCGGCACCGAAGCGATAATTCCTCTGCTTTACTCAGAGGGAGTGAGGAAGGGGCGGATTTCTATGTTCGATTTGGTCAGGGTCACGTCGGGGGCGCCCTCTGTGCGCTTCGGTCTGTCACCGTCGAAGGGTTCCATCTCGGTCGGCGCGGACGCTGACTTCGTCGTCATCGATCCCGCCAAACGGGTAAGGATGACTGCTGACGTAATGCACTCGAGGATTGACTACAGCATATACGACCACATCACGACAGAGGGATACCCGGTCCTGACGGTGAGCAGGGGGGAGGTGGTGATGGAGGACGGGGAGTTTGTCGGAAGCAGAGGCCGGGGAAGATTTGTGCCGAGGCGCGCGGCCTCCTAGGTCACAATCGTCTGCTCTTCTTAAGCCGCGGGTGGCGATTTATCGATCCCAGGGGCTCCACTTCCACGGGAGGCGAGGAGCCGAGCCGCTGCCAGAGGCGACCCATGGCTTTCTGGACCTTCGCTTCCGCCTTCCTGACGTCGAGGGTGAGCAGCTTCCTATTCTTCATGACCACCTGGCCGTCCACAATCGCGTCCCTGACATCGGGCCCTCTCAGGCTGTTGACGATGTATCCGTAGATTGAGCCGGAGTAGGGGGTGGCTGTGACGGTAGGTCGCACCAAGATGATGTCCGCCTTCTTCCCGACCTCGATTGACCCCAGGGAAGGCATCCCGTACGCCTTGGCGGCATTAATCGTGCACATCTCCACCACTTCCTGAGGTGAAGGCCTGTTTGGGTTCCTGCGTGCAACCCTCTGGAGCAGGAAGCCCGCCCTGATGTTCTCGAACATGTCGAAGACAAATCCGTCGTTGCCTAGGCCCACGTTGACCCCGTGGTCCAGCATCTCAACCAGGGAGGCCACACCTACAGCGTTCAGCATGTTGCTCATGGGGTTGTGGGCAACGCTCGCCGAGCTCTTTGCGATCAGATCTATCTCCCTCTCGTTGAGGTGGACACAGTGCGCCAGAATGGCCCTAGGGGACAGAAGGCCTACTTCTTCCAGCCTTTCGACACTTCTCTTCCCATACCTCTCCATGTTATGGTATCCGTCGTTGGGTCCCTCCGAAACATGAATCGTAAGGGGGACCCTGTGCTTCCTGGCCGCTTCCACCCCGCGCAATATCAGGTCGTCCGAAACGGTGAATGATGCGTGGAGGCTTATCATGCCCTTTGCCCTACCCTTGTTGCTCCTCTCGATGAACCTCAGGCTCTCCTTCAGCCCCCTTGTTCCTTCGTCAGCGCCCCTCCTCTCCGTCGCTTCGAAGGAGATGATACCGCGGATTCCCACCTCATTGGACGCACTAGCGATTTGGTCGAGCGACCCCTCGATGGCGTTGGGTGCGGAGTAGGTATCTGCGTAGCACGTCGTCCCGTTCGTAAGTGATTCTATGCCAGCGGCAAGCGTCGTGGCGTACGCGTCGTCGTTCGTGAGCTTCTCGTCCAGGGGCCACCACACTCGCTGAAGAATCTGGAGGAAGTCCGACGGCGGCTCTATGTTCAGGGCAGAACCTCTCAGCGCGATGCCGTACAGGTGGGTGTGGCTGCAGATGAGGCCGGGCATCACGATGCAGCCCTTCCCGTCAATGATCTCATCGGGGCCGAATCCCTTCGACACATCTTCGAGGGGACCCACCGCAACTATCTTGCCATCAACCACTGCCACTCCAGCATCTTCGATGACCCTGCGCTTCGAATCCATGGTGACGGCGACTCCGCCTCTAACCAGGAGTTTCGCCGACAACTCTCTTACGCCAGGGACTCGACGGCGTACTCGATGTTATGGCTCAGAAGGAGAAGGAGCGGGGAGCTGCAACCAGCTGCCATGTATTCCTTGATCTTCCTTTCGCAGTCAGCAGGTGTGCCCGATGCTGTTATGAGCTGCACGACATCGTCAGGGACGATCTCGGCCGCCTTCTCGATTCCTCCTGGTTTCGCAGGCCACCCCCCCATGCGCTCCTGCACATCCCGGATGAGACCCTCGTCGACTCCGCTCGCTTTTGCTATGTGCGGCTGCTGCCCGATCGTCATCGTCACGTGGCTCTTGGCCAGTTCTACCGCCTTGTCGGCATCAGCATCTATAGAGCACGCAATGAGCTGGGGAGAGTCAATCTCGTCCGGGTTCCTGTGTGCCTTCTCGGCTCCACGTCTGATACTCTCCCACGCCTTTTCGTTATACATCGGCGAGACGAGATAGTTCAGCAGAACGCCGTCCGCTATCTCCCCGGCAAGCTCGAGCATCTGGAATCCGGTGCCCCCGATGTAGATGGGCACGTTCCTGGGTCTGGCCCCCGTCCCATGGAGTGTGTCCAGCTTGACACCGTCCATTTTCACGAACTCCCCCTGGAACGTGACCTCCTCAGCCTTGAAGAGGCTCCTGATTACCTGGACGTACTCCCTCATGCACTGCAGAGGCTTCGTCCTCTCTATGCCCACCTTCTTGGCAAGGGGATCCCACCAAGCGCCGAGTCCAAGGATTACCCTCCCCGCAGAGAGCTCATCGAGCGTGGCAAACGTCTGGGCGATGAGGGCGGCGTTGCGCGTCCAGGTGTTGATCACCCCTGCCCCGATCTTGATCCTGCTCGTGTCTGTCGCTATCGCCGTAACGGGGACGATGGCGTCTCTCGCGAGCCTCGACTCAGCAATCCAGACGGACTCGAACCCGTGCGCTTCAGCGATCTGGGAGTACTTCACCATCTCGCGGACGTGCATGTCCTGAAGATAGAGCCCCAGCCTCCTCAGGGAGCCCGAAGCTTTGGACAACTTGTTCGCCACAATCGTCCGTTCGTGTATTCGATTTAAAGGCTCCAGCGCACCCTGATACTGGAGACTAGGAGCCAGCCACGGCCGAATCCACGACTTCCTTATCGGCCTCGGGGAGCTCATACCACCTCTTCCGTTCTCCCACCGCGGCCCTCATCCTCCACCCCATCGACTTGGGTGCTGTTTCGATGGAGTTCTTCAGTTTCCCGACCCTGTCCGCAATGCGCTCGTTCCGTTCCTGGTCGAGTCCGATCCCTTCTGCGTACTTGGCAAGCCCATCCAGGTTCGTGGTGAATGTCTTGTAGACTCCCCAGTCCTCGGCACAGAGTTTAGCAATGTAACCTGCGTCTATCGTGTCTGGCCCTTCGCCTACAGAGACTTCGTGGTCCAAGAGCATCGCGAAGATGTCCTTGACATCCTTCTCGTTAATCTCCACTATCTGCAGTTTGGTGGAAAGCAGGTCCGAAAGGGGGATGGTCTTCGGTTCCAGTGCGAGGCGGTCTCTGAAGTCGAACTTGTGGCACATCTGAAAAACGTCGAGGAACACGTCGACACGCCTCTGGTTCTTCATGTCGTTGAAGATGAGCCTGGATCCGTGGAGGGCGTTGAACCTCTCCCGTGGTCTGTACCCCAGTTCTTTGAAGAGCTGATTGATCTTGGCGACGTCTTTCCGCCGACCCATAACATCTATGTCGACGCGGCGCCTAGACAGCGGGGGCTTGGAGGCTGAGGGACACCTCATGCTGACTGCCATCCCGCCTAGCAGACGCAAAATAATCCCCTTCGTCTCTGCGCCCTGGAGTATCCTTTCTGCTTCCGCGTCCAGGGATTCAAGAGGAACAGGGGACTCGCTCACTGAGTTTTCACGACCCTACGAGTAGGAGCGTCGCGACGGCGTCTAAGAAGCTTTCCAAACCTTGGACGAATGGTAGGACTGGGAACGGCGCAGGCCCATGTAAGGATAACATAGAGACCTACATATTATTGATGCTAACGAGATCGAGCTGGTTGAGCGGCAATTAGCAAGCTTAGGGCTGGTGCTTAAATAATCGCCATGAGCCGGTGCTGAGGAGCAAAGCCACCCTTGAGCGATCAGGAGAGGCAAGCTGCAACGGCGTCGGCGCCTGCACCGGCGCCTGGCGTCTTCGTCCGCGAAGCTACTGGACTAGTCAAGAACGTTTCCTTCTTCGACAGCATCGCCATGAACATGAGCAACATGTCCGTGGGAGCCCTGCTGGGAGTGATCGGAATCTCGGGCCTTGTCCCGATGTTTTTCTCCGGTCATGACATGACGGGGGTGAACCTTGTATGGTTATCGGTAATCGGGTTTGTTGTTTCCTTCCCTCAGATTGCGGTCTACACCATTATGTCCAGGAGAATGCCCAGGACCGGCGGAGATTACGTCTGGGTGTCAAGAACGCTTGGTGGGCCCGCGGGTAGCGTTCTCTCGTTCATGGGTTACACCACCGAGACGACCGCCTATTTGGCTCTGATCGTCCTTTCGACGGTGTTTGCCCTAGGGGCTGTCGGGCTGTTCTTCAACCCGACCAGCGCTACACTTACAGGCCTCGCCGTCCCGGGTGGAAGTCCAGGAGCGAGTCCCCTAGACCAATGGGTCGTAGGCGGTCTAATCTTCGCTTTCTTGGTCGGGATCAACATAGTCAGACCCAAGGCCGGTTATAGGCTGGTTTCAATTCTCACCATCTTCGGGATTTTCGCCATCATTTTGGCGATTGCGTCCTTGCTTTATGGTGGTTCGACTGGGGTCCAGAACTATGTCAACGGGCTCGGGCTCAACAGCACAACCTTGGGGATCAACGGAACAGGTACTGCGTACAGCCTCGTGGCGAGTTCGGGATCCACAGGGTTCAACCTCGGCAACACCATTTACCTGCTGCCGCTCATGGCCGCCTTCATCTATCCTTGGCTCAACGCGGCCCCTGCTGTTGCCAGTGAAATCAAGGGCAAATCGGCCGTAAGATGGAACGTCCCGGTCGCCGCCATTGTGGTCTTCGTTCTCGTGACCAGCGCACTTGCGACGATGTACTACGTGGCTGGCCAGGCCTTCACCAACGGCGCCTATGCCAATCCCACCTTGGTCTACGACTACTCGTTCAGCTTCTGGACCCTTGCCATGGGAGTCTCGAGCAGCAACATAGTGGCCTTCCTCATAGGGCTGGGATGGATTCTCGCCAACATGAGTGTTCTCGCCTATGGCGTGATAGTCATTTCGAGGTACCTGCTTGCCCAGTCCTTCGACAGGTTCCTCCCCTCCCAAATATCCGACGTCAACCCGAGGTTCGGGTCCCCGGTGAAGGCCTTCCTCATTTCCCTCGTCGTGACTCTCGTCCTCGTCGGGATATCAGCATTCTACTATAGCGGCGTCAGCGGTCTCTTCGGCGCGACGATAGCCTCCATGATATACTTCGCCTTCGTGGGGCTGACAGCGGCCATCTGGGGCATCAGGAAGGAGAAGGGTACCTCGAAGGTGATACTCGTCGTCGCAGGGATCGCAAACATCTTTGTCTTCGGCTTCCTGACGTACCAGTACGTTACCAACGCGGCAACGTGGTCCCTCAACTCGCTGACCGTCTACTTCGTGGTCGGGACGTTCATTCTGGGCGGCGTGATCTACGCAGCGTCGAGGGCATATCACAAGGCCAGGGGAGTGGACATCTCGCTGGCCTACAAGGAAATTCCGCCTGAGTAAGTCCTACCCCGTGGTTAGCATGTGGGACTTTATCTTGTCCCCTTCTATTTCGGTAAGGAACCCTCTGAGAACACCTTCCCCGTAGTCGCTCCCTGGGTTGGCACAGAGAGTCCTTCCTATCATAACAAAACCGTGGGACTCGTGGATGTGGCCGTGAATACCCAGCATCGGCTGGTGCTTTTCGATAGCAGCCTTGCAGGCAGTGCTGCCGGCAGAAGTCATCTGTATCTGCCCGGCCTTCACGACCACCCTCAGGTCCTTGTCCACCTGCGGTGCCCTGTCAATGGGTGTGTTGATCGGAGGGACGTGAATGTTGAAGATCGCTGTCTTCATGTTCTTGACGTTGGATGCCATCTTTTCAATCATCCTCCCTAGCTCCTCCTCGTCGACCTCCCTCGGACTGTTCCAGGGGGTGTGGTTGGTGTAACCCAGCGTTATCATCTCGTGCTCCCCATCAATCGAGACGACCTTTCCCTCCGGGTTAATCACGTAGCTTGAGGAATCTAGGATCGGGTCCACATCAAAGAGGTCGTCGTTCCCTGGGGAAATGTAGCACTTTACGTTCGTCTTTCCAAGCCTTTCATCGGCAAGTCTCATCCACTCTCCGACGCGGTCAAGCATCGCCTTGTTGAAGGCCGCCGTCACGTTCTTCGGGTCCGCCGAGATTTCGTCGAATTCCCCCTTCGTCATAACCCGGGTGTATAGCCCGGAGTCCGTGGCCTTCCCGATCACCTCGTCAACGTCCTTCCTACTCTTGAGGTTCAGCTCATTCCCCTCGTACCTGCACTTGAACGTCCCATCCCCCTGCTCAACGATAGGTATCAGCACCTTGCCGGTCAGATCCCCCCCTAGCACCAGTATCCCGGCGTTGTAGAACTTCGCGGAGTTCAGGAACTTCTTGAAGCACTTGGTTGAGCCATGCACGTCGGTGATAAAGAAGACTCGGGACTTCGCCATGCCAACCGGCGCCGCTATGCGAGTAGATTAATGTGCACCTTCGATGCGGATCCTACTTCGCCGTGCCCGCTAATAACGCGAGCACCGCCGCCCTGATGTACAGCAGGTTCTCGGCCTGGTCGTAGATGACGCTTCGAGGGCCGTCCATCACCTCGTCGTCTGCTTCCTGGCCTCTGAACACCGGCAGGACGTGGGTGACGATTCCTTCTGTGGTCATTGAGTCCGTAAGTTTCTTCGTGAGGCGCCAGTCTTTGTGCTCATTGTGCATCGCTACTTCCCTCTCCTTCGTGAAGCGGTTCATCCCCGTCATGACGCACTCGTGACTTGCCCAGCTCCGAGGAAAGACGACATCGGCCGCCTTCATCGCCTCGACGGGGTCATGGCTTACCTCGAGGCTCCCCCCCGATTCCTTTGCGTTGCTTCTTGCAGCGTCCACCAACTTCTCGTCGAGGTCGAATCCTTCAGGGTAGGCGAGGACAGTGTTCATGCCGTACTTGGTCGAGATGAGCATCTCGTCCTGCATGCTCCCCCAGCTCCTGATATGGTCACTGTAAGTCCAGAGGAGGACGTACTTCTTTTTCTCTAGCTTGGCCCCTAGCTTCTCTTTCAGGGTGAACACATCCGTTATCGCCTGAGTCGGGTGGTATACGTCGTCCGCCATGTTCACCACAGGTATGTCCGCGTACTTGGCGTATTCTCGGATCGCGGCGTTCCCCTTGCCGTACACGAAGTCGACGGCTGATTCCAAAATCCTTACCCCCAGAGCGTGCCCCATCCTCTCATACATCTTCGCCATGTCCTTGACCGACTCCCCCTCTGAGCCCCTGGTCGTGGCAAAGTCGATGAACTGTGAATGCCCCCCGAGTATGGTCGCCGCTGCCTCGAAGCTGGACCTAGTCCTTGTTGAAGTGTTGTAGAAGAGCATGAAGAAGGTCCTGTTCTTGAAGAGCTCGGGGACAGAGTTAGAGCGGTACTTGCGCTTGATGTCCTCCGCGAAGTCCATCAGATAATCGATTTCTTCCCTTCTCCACTCCTGAGTGGAAATCAGGTCTTTGCCGTGTAGGTCTTGGGGTCGCATGACAGCGGGCCGAGATTTTTCTGCTTATAGATGTAAAGCCTCTCCCAGGCTAGCCTACCCTCTGTTCCTTGCTGTCTTGAGAGCCTCAATCTGTTGCAGGTACCCAGTGCACCTGCATAGGTTCCCGGCCATAAGCCGTTTGATTTCGGCGTCCGAGGCACCGGGCACATGCTCGAAAATCCAGGACAGGGTTACGATCATCCCCGGGATGCAGTAGCCGCACTGCACAGCGTCCTTTTCCACGAACACCCGTTGGACGGGGTGTGGAGCCGACTTCGTTCCCAGTCCCTCGGTCGTGACCACCTCTCGACCGTCGACCTGAGGGGCCAAGACCAGACAGGACGTGACAGGCACGTCGTCCAGCAGCACCGTACAGGCCCCGCATTCCCCGGTGTCGCATCCCTTCTTCACGCTCGTCGTCCCGGCCACGTCGTGCAGATAGTCGCAGAGCGTCTGGTTGGGCTCTATCTCGTCGGTCCTCCTCGCTCCGTTGAGCCCGAACTTTACCTTCACCTTCAAGGCGTCACCGACTCCGAAAGAATCTGCAGAATCAATCGCTTGGTCAGGACCAAGACCAGGCGTTTCCTGTAATGCGCACTTGCCCTGATGTCTGATATCGGCCTGGCGTCTTCGGCGGCCATGGACGCGACCCTTTCCGCCTGTTCTTTGGTAGCTCTGCTCCCGGTCATCTCCCTGCTGGCCTTTTCGGCAAGTATCGGAGTGGGTGCGACCGCCCCCAACGCGATCCCACTCGGGCCGAATCTGCCATCCTGCAAGGTGGCAGCGACCGCCACGGAGACCGTGGAAAGCACGTTCTCGTTCCTCACGGCAGACCTCGTCCAAGCGCTCCGAACTTCCTCGTTCGCTGGGATCTCCACGGATGACACGATTTCCCCCGGTCGAAGTCCGTTTCTCTTCGGCCCAGCGAAGACGTTCTGGACGGCCAACGAGCGCTGCTCGGACCTGCTCAGGAGAGTGACAGTGGCTCCTAGGGCAATCAGGGGAGGAGCCGAGTCAGCGGCAGGAGAAGCGGTTGCCAAGTTTCCGCCCAGAGTTGCGATGGACCTGATCTGGAGAGTTCCCACGTTCGCGGCCGCCTGCCGGAGGGCGTTGGCGTACCGTGCAACGAGGGGGCTCGATTCAATCTGGGAAAATGTCGCCAGGGCGCCGATGCGCAGAACTCCGCCTTCGACAGTTATGCCCCCGAGCTCCTTGCGGAGCCGGCTCAAGTCCACTATGATTTTCGGCGCGACGGCCCTTTCCTTCAGGGCTATCATGAGGTCTGTCCCCCCGGCTATGACCTGAAGCTCCTTGCCATGACCCTCCAGAGTCTCGAAGAGTTCCGGGAGGGTCCTGGGGGATGCGTAATCGAAGGGTGGGATTGGCGCGAGGTACTGGAAGGACCTCATGTTCTGGACGCCCTTTCCTCGATGGCTTCGGAGACCCTTTCGGGCGTGAAGGGGAAACGGCGGATGGGGAATCCCAGGGCGTTGTATACCGCGTTTGCAACCGCCCCGGCCACCGGTTCAATCCCCGCCTCACCCACCCCCTTCGCCCCGAACGGCCCAAAATCGTCCGGCGCCTCTACTATGATGGTCTTGATGCTGGGGATGTCGGCCGCGGTGGGGATGTGGTAGTCCAGAAACGATTGGTTCCTGATGACTCCTTCCTTCAGGATAAGTTCCTCCATCAGAGCGTACCCGAGCCCTTGGGCCACTCCCCCGATTATCTGGCTCTCGTACTGCTCCCGCGAAACCACCGTTCCGGAGTCGTGCGCCGCAGTGTAGTTTACCACGTCCACCTTGCCGGTCTCCATGTCTACTTCCACTTCAGCGACGTGTGCCCCGAAGGCGTAGGAAGGTGCCAGGTCTCCGCGTCCTGCCTCTCTGTCCCACGCAGGTAGAGCCTTGGCCACTTTCCCATCTTCCTTCAGCGTCATACCTCGATTGAAACACTCCGAAACGAGCTCCCCAAACCCCAAACGGGTGTCTTCGTGCCCCAACCTCCTCACCGAGTTCCCCTCGAAGACGAGCTGGTCTGCCGGGCAGGAGAGCATCTCGGACGCCACCCCTGCAAGCCTCCCCCTCAGCTTCTCGGAGGCAAGAAGAATCGCCTTACCCCCGAATACAGTGCTCCGGGAGGCGACCGTGGGACCGGAATCGGGGACCAGGTCGGTATCAGGCAAGACTACGGATACTCTGTCAGCGGTCGTGCCAAGGACCCTATTGACTATCTGGGTAAAGCCGGTGTAGATTCCCTGGCCGTATTCCGTAAGCCCTGTCTTTACCACCACCCTTCCCTGGGGAGTGATCTCGACCCAGGCGGTCGCTGCGTCTGCCTCGCCATTCAGCCCTTCTGGATGAATGGTGCACGCCATTCCAATCCCCCGCCTCCTTGTACCGAGCCCGGGTCCGGCTTTGCGTTTCGCATCCCAGGCCGAAGCAGCCCTGGCCCGGAGAATGCATTCCTCGATGCCGATTCCTTCGGGAAGGATCTGACCGGTGGGAGTGATGGAGCCAACCTTCAGGATGTTGTTAAGTCTGAGGTCCGCCGGATCCATCCCGGCCCTGTCTGCGGCCTCATCCATCTGGAGCTCAGCCGCGAAAGAGGCCTGCGGCTTGCCGAAGCCTCTGAAGGCCCCCGTGGGAACGTTGTTAGTATAGACGACCGTACCATCAATGTGCACGTTTGGGATTTCATAGGGCCCAGCCGCTACCACTACGGCCACAAACAGGACCCTCTCGCTCAGGGAAGCGTATGCGCCCCCATCGGCTAGGATGCGAGCTCTGACCGCTGTTATCTTCCCTCTGGAGCTCACCCCCATCTCCCTTTCGAAGACCATGGGATGACGCTTGGGATGGAATGCCGTGGACTCCTTTCTGGAGAAAGCCAAAAGTGCGGGTCTCTTGGTCAGCCATGTGCCGAGGGCCGCCATCGCGCAGACTTCGTCCGGAGCGTCCTGTTTCCCTCCGAATCCCCCGCCTGTGGGAGCCTGGATTATGCGGACATTCGACACCGCCCTTCCCAGCACAGTCGAGACAGCCTTCTTCACCATGAAGGGGTTTTGCATGGATCCCAGAACGACCACGCTATCGCCCTTCGGGTAGGCCAGGGCCGCCTCGGTCTCCAGATAGGCTTGCTCCTGGACCGGGGTACTGTACACCCCCTTGACCACGTAGTCAGCTTTCGCAAGCCCCCTTTCGGCGTCACCCAGTCTGACGAAGTGCCTTGCTGTTAGGTTGCCAGAAGGGTGGATCGCCGGAGCATCGGGACGCAGCGCTTCAGCGGGGTCAAAGACGGCGGGGAGCTTCTCGTACGCGACATCGACGGCTTGGACCCCGAGTTCGGCCGATTCCGGCGTGTCGGCCACCACAAGGGCGACGTTATCCCCGACGAATCTGACCCTGTCGTGGCAGAGCAGCGGCCTGTCTTGGACCACGTAGCCGATGTAGTTGGACCCGGGGACGTCCCTTGCTGTGACAACCCTCAACACTCCCGGGACGTGTTCCGCTTTGGAGGTGTCTATGCGATTGATCAGCGCGTGCGGGTGGGGGGATCTGACAACTCTGAGATAGAGGACGTCCTCCTGGATGTTGTCCGTTGTATATCTCGTCTCGCCGAGTGCCTTCTCCAGGGCATCTACCCTAGGGACCTCGACAACGCGTTGGATGGGTTCCTCGAGCTCCACCGAGGTCATACAAACGAAAGGGGCCGGTCGGCCTTTAAATTCTATATGTCGAATTGGTTTAGGCCATAGAATCAGGGCCGATTCCGGCTGCCTCTCTTCGCACCTCCCCGGTTCCTGCCCTCGAACATCTCGATGACCCTGTCGGGTTCCTTCAGACCCGAACCCGTAACCAGGACCACCACCCTTTCGTCCCTGCCGATGCCCCCCTCTGACAGCAACTTCTCAAGTCCTGCGAGCCCAGCGGCTCCCGAGGGCTCAGCAAAGATCCCCTCGTACGCGGCGAGTTCCCCTACGGAGCGCAGTATGTCCCGGTCGCTGACGGAGACCCCTGCGCCATGAGTCTCCCTCACCCCTGCGATGGCGGCGTCTCCGTCCCACGGGTAGGGATCCAGGAGGCCACCGGCGACGGACTTCGGATATGGCTCTGGAATGATCTTACTGAAGGACACCCCCTTCTGGATCGCTCTGACGAGGGCCTGGTTCCCGGCTGGCTGTACCGCCACGATTTGGGGGTAGGCCCGTATCAGGTCGAGCTTACTCAAGTCTCGGAGGCCCTTCCAGATGCCGGTAAGAAGACACCCGGAACCGGTGGGAACCAGGATGGCGTCCAACCCTCCCCAGTCCCTCTGCTCGTAGAGTTCGTACACGATCGTCTTCGGTCCTTCGACCTGGTAAGGGTTGAAGGGGCCAAAACTTGGGCACGGGTAGTATCCGAATCTGTCGACAGCGTCGAGCATCGCCTGTACTGTCGCATCTTCCCCTTTCTTCACCTGTACGCACTTCGCTATCGAGGCGCCGTAGAGAAGAAGCTGGGCGATCTTACCGGCAGATGCGTCTGGGGGGACGAATGCATGACATTTCATGCCCGCACCGGCGGAGTATGCAGCCAGGGAAGCCGCCGCGTTGCCGCTCGAAGCAATTGCGACGTCCTTCTTCTTCAGTTCGACAGCTTTGGCGGAACCCACTGCCATGGCCCTGTCCTTGAAGGAAGCGGTGGGGTTTCTTGTATCGTCTTTCAGATACAGGTTCTTCATCCCGAGTCTCTCTCCAAGGCGTATGGCGTGGACCAGCGGGGTCCCGCCTTCACCTAGCTTTACGGCAAACCCGGAGGAGACAGGTAGCAGTTCTTCGTATCGCCAGATGTCCCTCGATTTTCTGGAGGGGAGGCTCTTGCGATTGAACCTTTCAGAGACCCCGTCGTAATCGTAGACGATGTCGAGTCTCCCGAGGTCTCTGTTTAGACACATCACGGGGTTATCGCCGGGTTCGTATTTCGTGCCGCACTTGGAACAGACCAGCTGTTCTACGAATGACAAAAGATCAGCTCCGGGGAGCGCCTATTCCACTATGTCGAATCCTTTCTGGTACTTCCTGAGCTCCTCTATTGTGTAGGGGTCGAGCTGCTTGCTCGTCCTGGTCACGGTCTGCTTCTTCTTCACGCCGAACACCTCGGTGGATAGGTATCTCCCCCCGGAGTCGTTGATTACGGTCGCTATCCTCCCCAGCTCCGGATGCTTTCTGGAGAGCTTCACGGCCGCTGCAACGTTGCACCCCGAAGAAATCCCGCAGAAGATTCCCTCCTCCTTCGTGAGGCGCCTCGTCATTTCGATGGCCTCGTCTGAGGTCGTTGTCACCACTCCGTCCAGGAGGCTGAGGTCGAGGTTCTGGGGGACGAAGCCGTCGCCGATGCCCTCAATCTTGTGAGTCCCCCACTTGCTGTGAGCAAGAATGGGCGCTTCTGAAGGTTCGACTGCGTAGAGCTTCACATCGGGATTCTTCTCCCTAAGGTACCTGCCGATCCCCGAGAGAACCCCACCGGTCCCCTGAGAAGCGACGAAGGCATCTACCTTTCCTCCGAGCTGGTTCCAGATCTCTGGCCCGGTGCTCTTGTAGTGCGCCAGTGGGTTGTCCGGATTGGAGAATTGGGAGGGGACCCAGTACTTCCCCTTGTTCTTCTTTAGAAGCTCATCAATCTTGTCCAGGCACAGGTCCACGTCGCTCTCGGCGCCGGGAGTGAGAATCAGCTCTCCTCCGAACGCCCTTATCATCTTCTTGCGCTCTTCACTCATCCCCTCCGGCATGACGATGGTCACCTTGTACCCCATCCTAGCACCGATGAAGGTGCAGGCGATTCCAGCATTCCCCGTGGAGGCCTCGAGAATCTCCATCCCGGGTTGGAGGTCTCCTCTTGTGATGGCGCCGAGAATCATTTCCTTGTAGATCCTGTCCTTTAGGCTTTCAGTCGGGTTGAAGGCCTCCAGCTTGGCGAATATGTCTGCCTTGATCTTCTCCTCAGCAGGAATCTTCGAGAGGCGAATAGTGGGAGTGTTCCCTATGATGTCCAGTATGGTGTTGTCCCTTCCGGCCAATCCTATCTCCCCTGGCTATCTCCTGCGCTTGGAGCCCATGACCATGGCCATGACTGCCTTCTGGACGTGCAGCCTGTTCTCGGCCTGCTCGAAGTAAAGGGAGTACTTGGGGCTGTCTATGACCTCGTCGGTCGCTTCCTGGCCTCTGTCCGCGGGTCCGCAGTGCATGTACTTTCCCTTGTTCGTCAAATCCATCATCTCTTGGGTGCACTTCCAGTCCTTGAATTTGTCCTGATACTGCGAAGCGCCGTCCTTGTTCACCGTGTTGCTATAGGGAGGGACGAATTCCTTGGGGGACCAGGCCTTGGGGTAGACGAAGTCAGCGCCTTCGAAAGCCTCCTTCATGTCGTTCGAGACTTCGAAGCTCCCGCCATACTTGTCCGCGTTCTTTTCGCAGGCCATTATGACGTTGTCCTCGAGCTCGAATCCCTTCGGGTGGGCCAAGACTACGTTCATTCCGAACTGCGTCCCTATCAGCACGCAACTCTGGGGAACTGCCAGGGGCTTCAGGCCCCCTGAATATGCGTATGACACCACGAACTTCTTCCCCTTCGGCCTAGGGCTGACATCTGTTATGGCCTTCATGTCAGCCAGGGCCTGGAATGGGTGGTACAGGTCGTCCTCCATGTTGAGGACAGGAATGTCGCTCCATTTCGCGAACTCCTGTATTATCCTATGGCCCCTTCCGATGGTCCACTTGGCCGCGTCCCCATAGACCCTGATGGCGATTGAGTCGCCGTATCGGGATAACACCCGGCCAACATCGGCTATCGCCTCTGTCTGATAGGGGACCATGTCCTCGGGGAGGGTAGGCGTGTAGACGTCACTGGGGCTCAGGAAGTGCGCGTGGCCCCCGAGCTGATAGATACCCGCCTCAAACGAGTTCCTGGTCCTGAGCGACCTGTTGTAGAAGAGCATGAAGAGCGTTCGGCCGGGCAGGTAGTGAGTTGGCGCCCTCTTTCTGAACTTGACCCTCAGGTCCTCCGCGGCCTTCAGGATTCTTGCTATCTCCTCCTGTGAATGGTCGTTTGTGTCCAGGAAGTCTCTTCCTGCCATCGAACCGACATACGGTGGTGCTTTCATGACAGGACGACCCTGGAAGCAGCGACTTATACGCGGTTCGAATGAGCGGGCCCCGGATTCTTCACTGGACTCGGAATGAGAGCCATAACGCCGCACGGCATGAAGTTTTTTAACTCTGAGAGGCTGCTCTGATGGGAGACGATCGCGTTGTCGACTCTGGAACTCTACACCCCCACGGACCTGAATGACGCTCTTCGATTCATAGAGCACGATGGCAGGAACGTGGCCGTCATAGCCAGCGGGACAGACCTCATGCCGCGCATGAGAAGGAGGCAGATCTCCCCCTCGGTCCTAGTCGACATCTCTTCTTTCACGGAGGACCTGAGGTACATCCGTCAATCGGATGGGACAATCCGCCTTGGGGCACTTACCACTGTCACCGACCTGCTCGAGTCCCCTCTATTCTACGGAGAACTCACTATAATCAGAGAGGCTGCGACCCTTTTCGGCGCACCGCAGGTTCGGAATGTTGCCACAGTTGGTGGCAACATATGTTCCGCGGCATCATCTGAAGATTTGATCCCTGTATTCATGGTCCTTGATGCCACCCTGAAGCTCGTCAGCGCAAAGGGGGAACGCACCGTCCCGTTGACGGATTTCATCGTTGGTAAGAGAGAGACCGCCTTGAAGCCGTCTGAGATACTCGCGGAGGTGAGCTTCAGCCCGCCTGGAGGGCACAGCTGGACCGCCTACGAAAAGCTGGGGCGAAGAAACATGCTCATCATAGCCATCGTCAATGAGGCCCTCTCCATGACTCTGGAGGACGACCTTCAAACAATCCGGTCGGCGCGGCTGGCCCTGAACAGGGTCTCTGGGAAGATACCGGCCCTGGCCGCCAAGACAAACGATTTCCTCGAGGGACAGAAGGTCACAGACCGGACGATTTCCCAAGCCCAGAAAGTCCTGGCCTCGGAGCTGTCTCTCGCCTCTGACTTCAGGGGGTCAGGCGAGTATAGAACAGAGGTGGCCCAGGTGTACCTTAGGAGGCTTATGGAGCGCTGCAACCTGCGAATCGGAGAGTCCTCCTGAGATGGCGAAGCACGGCATCACGATCAGCGTGAACGGCACGGAGCACCCGGTGCAGGTCGATGCTCCCGACAGGCTCATCGACGTGCTCAGGGATCAGCTGAATCTGAAGTCTGTTAAGGAAGGGTGCAGCACCGGGGACTGCGGCATCTGTGCCGTCTTGGTAGACGGAAGGCTTGTGAACAGCTGCCTGATGCTTGCCGCCCAGTGCGATGGGAGGAGGGTCACAACGCTGGAGGGGTTGTTAGAGGACCCAACCATGAAGCGGATGCAGGGGAGTTTCATCGCCAACAACGCCGCCCAATGCGGTTTCTGCACTCCGGCAATGCTGATGGCGTCGTGGGACCTCGCTAGGCACTCACCTGACCCGTCAAGCGAAGAGATCAAGGTCGCAATCAGCGGGATACTCTGCCGCTGCACAGGATACTATCAGATCATCGACTCGATCCACGAAGGTTGCGAGAAGGGAAGACGATGAGTGAACAGATATCGCAGCTTCTGGATTCACTACGGGCGAAGTCGGAGAGAGGGGAGCTCCTTTACATCGGGGAGAACGTTGTCAGGGTCGACTCCCTCGAGAAGGTCCTGGGGAACCCTGTCTACACGGCGGACCTGATCCCCAAGGGGACCGTCTACGCCAAGCTTTTCCATTCGTCAATCCCGCATGGGGTCATCAAGAGGGTTGAGCTTGGGGCGGCGAGGTCTCACCCCGGGGTCCTCGGCGTGCTCACGGCGAAGGACATCCCAGGGCTGAACGAGTCCTCGGCGGTCCTCCCCGATAGACAACTGTTTTCCGACCCAATCGTCCGCTCGACCGCAGACATACTCGGCGCGGTCATCGCTGAAACCTCGCCTGTGGCCGCTGAAGCAGCAGCAAAAATCAGCGTCGACTACGAGAAACTCCCCGCAGTGTTCGACCCGCTGAAGGCCCTAGAACTTGGAGCAGTCAGGGTCCACGAGAAGGGTAACATCGCGAGGCAGATGAAGATCAGAAAGGGGGACGTCGAAGAAGGGTTCTCGAAATCCGACATCATCCTCGAAAAGACCTACAGGACCCAGTTCCAGGACGCCGCTCCCCTCGAACCGGAGGTCGGGCTCGCGATACCCGAAGACGGGGGAGTGAGAGTCATCGGTTCCATGCAGAGCCCTCACCACACTCAGGCGGCTGTAGCCAAGGTCCTCAAGCTCCCTCCTGAGAAGGTCAGGGTCATACAAGCGGTGACAGGGGGGGCCTTCGGACCGAAGTCCGACGAGACTCCCTTCGATGTATGCTCGACCGCGGCACTGGCCGCCGTCAAGTTCCGGAGGCCAGTATACTGCGGTATGGACAGGGAAGACTCCATGGTCATGCACACAAAGCGGCACCCCTTCGTCATCAGCCACAAGACGGGCGTGAGCAACGATGGGATGCTCCTAGCCGACGAGTCCAGAATTGTCGGGGACACCGGAGCCTACGCTTCACTCGGTGTCTTCGTAATCGTCCGGGCGACCTTCCACACCGTCGGGGCTTACGAGATACCCAACGTGAAGGCCGACTCCTACCTCGTCTATACGAACAACACCTACACCGGGAGCCTCAGGGGATTCGGAGGACCTCAGGCCATTTTCGCGATCGAGAGCCAGATGGAGGAGCTCGCCCGGAAGCTCAGGGTTGACCCGCTCGAGTTCAGGCTGAGGAACATGCTGATGCCTGGGAAGAAAAGCGCGACCAGCGCCGTGATGGATGCCAGCTGTGGTCTACCCCAGTGCGTGGAAAAGGTCGTAGCCTCGAGCAACTACAGGGAGAAGGCGCGCCGTTACAGGAGTCAAACGGGGCGCGTCAGGAGAGGACTCGGGATAGCCCTCCTGATGCACGGGAATTCGCTCGGTCCCGAGGGGAACGACTATGGTGCCGTCCACATCGAAGTGCTGTCGGACGGGAACATCTCCGTCGGTTCCGGCCTGACCGAATACGGGACGGGCGCCATCTCGGGGATGATGCAGGTAGCCTCGAGTGTCCTTGGTGTCCCGCTGTCCCGTTTCAGGTTAGAACGTCCGGACACCTCGAAGCACAGGGAGAGCGGGCCGACCGTCGCGTCCAGGGTTGTGGTGATTGGGGGGAACGCGTCCAAGCTCGCGGCAGAGAAACTCAGGGCCAGGATAGTCCCGCTGGCGGCTGAGGTCCTAAGGGTCGACCCCGGGAGTGTCGCCATAGCCGACGGCGTTGCTTTTGACCGCCGCAATCCCTCCGTGACGGTACAGTGGGACGACCTAGTCGCCGAAGCATACAGGAAGGGCATCAGTTTGAAGGAGGAGGGCTTCTTCATGGCGCCTGCAGCCCCCTGGGACCAAGAGGTGGGACAGGGAACGCCCTACGTCCAGTACACCTGGGGAGCGCTCATCATAGAGGTAGAGGTCGACATGGATACCGGATACTACAAGGTCGTCGGAGCCCACGCCGCCTACGATGTTGGGAAGGCGGTCAATCCAGCCGGAGTGCTTGGCCAGATCTACGGCGGGACGGTGCAAGGACTCGGTTATGCGATGATGGAGGAGCTGCTTCACAAGGAAGGTGTCGTCATGAACCCAAACCTCGGAGACTATTACATCCCCACCTCGATGGACATCCCTGAGGAGTTCAAGGCCTTTATCGTCGAGGTGCCAGGACCGCTTGGTCCCTTCGGGGCGAAGATCATAGCAGAGCCACCGATAGTTCTCCCCGGAGCGGCAGTCCGGAACGCTGTTCTGAATGCGACAGGAGTTTCCGTGGACGACCTCCCTGTCACCTCCGAGAAGGTGCTGATGGGGATGAAGCCAGAACCCGCCGCCCGCAGCCGATAAGCACGACTTACTTTGTGAAGGGAGGGACGAACTTCTGCCTGTCCACATCGAAAATGCCCTTGTCAGTTATTCTCGCATGCGGTATCACGGAGAGCGCCAGGAGGTTGGGGAGGGGCATGTATGGGTGGTCAAGGACCCCCATGGTCTTGAACGCCCTCCTGAGGGTCTCCATGTCCTTTGAGACTTTCATCAAGGACTCGTCCGACATGAGCCCCGCTATGGGGAGCTTGATTCTGGCGAGGGTCTCCTTCCGGCGGACGGCGGCGATTCCTCCCCTACTGCCTATCACTAGGTTTGCGGCGGCGCACATATCTTCGGGATTCGTTCCCACGACGAGGAGGTTGTGGGAGTCATGCGCAACAGTTGTGGCAAGGGCGCCGTCTTTGATGAGGTTCCGCACGAAGCCGAAGGCCCTCCCCCCGTTCTTTCCGTGCCTTTCGAAGACGAACACCAGTGCTGTCTCCCCGAGTTTGAGCTTGCCGTCGACTACGTTCACCCTTGCCCTGCTCAGCCTGGTGAGAATCATCTCGGCGAAGGCCTCTCCCATGTCTTCGTGATTCGACTCTCCGAAGTCGACAGTGTTGACGTAGACCGGGCCGTTCTTCACGGGGGGTTTGACCCTAAAGTCTTCCACTCTGAGGGGGCTGAGCTTCATGGTCTGCCTAGCGGGGCCGTTCAGGATCCTCTTCCTGATCTGAACCAGCAGTTTCCCTTCCTTGGCTACGGGGAGACCGTTGGCAATCACGAGATCGATGGTGAACTTCTTCAGGTCCTTCAGAAGCAGGATGTCAGCAATCCGCCCCGGGGCTATGGCACCTAGGTGAGGCATTCGCATGTGGAGGGCGGGCCTAAGGGTGGCGCTCCTCACCACCTCCACAGGGTCCATTCCGGCCTGCATGAAAGCACGGCAGGCGTAGTCGAGATGTCCCAGGCGGGCGAGGTTGTCAGGCATCACGTCGTCTGTGCAGAATATCAGGTTGCAGGGATGGGGGGTTGCTTTCAGAGCGTCCGCGAACCTCTGAGCGTCAAGGACGTAGGGGCCTCTAAGCTTGACATACATTCCGAGTCTGAGCTTCTCCATCGTCGTTTCCACGGTGAAGTTTTCGTGGTCCGCCTCGGCACCCGAGGTGATGTAGGCGTTGAGCTCACGCCCAGAAAGCAGTGGTGCGTGACCGTCTATCACCACGTCCCGCCTAGCTGCCGAGTCGAGGATCCTCGAAATCTTCCTCCCCCCCTTTAGGACTGCGGGGTAGTCCATTACCTCCCCCAGCCCCCAGACGCCCTCCCAGCCGAGCATCTCGTCGATATCCTCGGGGGTGAGTTCTGCACCGGAGGTCACAGCCTTCGATTCGGGGACGCAGGTGGGGACGTAGAAATAGAGCTTGAGAGGCAACCCTCTGCTGTCATCCACCATCGCCTTGACCCCCGCTTTTCCCATGACGTTTGCAATCTCGTGGGGGTCTGCGAACGCCGTGGTAAGGCCATGAGGAATCGCCGCTTCGGCGAACCGGGAAGGCGTGACCATGCTGCTCTCCACGTGCATGTGGGATTCAATCAGGCCTGGAATCGCGGTCATACCCCTCGCGTCTATCGAATTGGCCGCGTCGGGGGCAGCGGAGTCAGGGCCGACGTACACTATCCTGTTCTTGTAAACCCCTATCGTGGTTTCGTAAATCTCCCCCGTGAAAACGTTAAGCAGGCTCGCCCTGGAGATGAGTAGATTGAGCTTCCTCCGGCCTAGGGCAGCGGATACGTATTCGCGCACCTGACCGGACATTACGGGGTTTCTTCGGGACGGTCTAATAAGTCTGATACCTGATTTTCATTGCAGGGAGCGGCCACAGGGATTCGCCCGGACCCGTCTGCTACGAGCTAAGTTTCAAGATTGCCCGCGCAACTTCGCCGTCCGACTCTGCCAGAGCAGCCGCAGCCCTCTCCTTCGTGGCTCCCGTCTGTTGCTGGACGAGCAGTATGTCTTCTTCGCTGAATGTCTTCTTTTCGACTTCTACCTCCTCCACGTCTCCTGCGACCTGGAACATCCTGTTCCCCTGGGCGTTCACCTCGGACACCGAGGCGTTCGTGATGTGCAATTCCTTGTCGGAGGTCCGGATGATGACCTCCTGAACATTCTGTATCTCTTTCATGTTAATCCCCAGGCGGTCCATCATGCGCCGGGCATTCCTGTTGTCCATCTTCATTTGCTGAGTCCTGCTCTTACCTTCACGGCCGCCCCCGACTTAAACTGTGCCATCGCGGCTCCATTCAGGATGGCCATGCCGACTCCAATGACCTTCCCGCTGCCGTCGATGACAGCTACTTCACCCTTGGGATACACGTTCTTCCCGGCCCACCTCACGAATTTGCAGAAGACCGACTTCCCTCCCTTGACGAATTCGGCCACGTCGTCCGAGACTTGGACACAGTTCTGCCTGAACCTGGGGCTCCGTGCGAGCATTGTGGCCCCGGCAACGGAGAGCGCCATCGCCCCGTTCGGTTTGATCGTAGCGAAGAGCTCCCCGTCGAAGAAGATTGTCTTTACCCTCCCTGACCTGCGGGAGTAGTAAAGCCGGAACCCCTCCTTCGGGAGGGCCCTGCTGACCCCCCTGCCGAAGAGGTAGTCGACCATTATCGCGAGGCGCCTGATATCGGCACGAGAATCCAACGAAGTCGAGTAGGGAGCCCTCCAATAAAGGGGTGGCGATTCTACGCGAAGGCTGAGCTACCGGCCATGAAGACGGGCTCCAGCGACAGAACGAGGGGGGGCTGCCATCGCTGCCAGGTTTTGGAGCGCACGAGACGGGGCTCTAATCATTCATCTAGTCGCTCTGGACGCGGTCAGGCCGCTGATGAAGAGCATCAGGGTGCTCCGTGTGGGGCAGCGCTACGTCCGGGACGACAGGACACTCACCCACCTATGCCTTGTATCCAGAGCGCTGGGGGCGGAGTCAATCTATCTGGAAGACGCCGAGAAGGACGTGACGGGAACCCTCGAGGAGGTCAACAGGACCTGGGGAGGGAGATTCGAGGCGACCCTGGGCGTGCCGTGGAGGAAGGTCATCCAGGAGGCCAAGAAGGGAGGCCGGAGCGTGGTGCACCTGACGATGTATGGCCTCCCCCTCCAGGACGTAGTCCAGGACCTTAGGAAACTGGACAGCATACTCTTAGTGGTGGGGGGGCCGAAGGTCCCTGGTAGGGTATACCATGAAGCGGACTTCAACGTCGCTGTCACATCGCAACCCCATTCCGAGGTGGCCGCCCTCGCGATCGCATTACATGAAATCCAGGGCGGGGAAGAGCTTAAGAGGACGTTTCCAAAAAGTAAGCTTAGAATCTTGCCCAACGCCCACGGCAAGAGAGTTGTAGAGAATTGAAAATTGAATATGAGGACACATTCGTAAAGGTAGCCGGTCTTATCGGCGGACCTGACTACGTCAGGGTTGCCAGGGCCCTCCTGAACAACGAGAATGCTACCGACGAGGAGATTGCTTCGGCGACGGGGCTAAAAATCAAGACTGTGAGGAAAGCCCTCTACGACCTGTTCGGCCGGAGCCTGATCACGGGGGTGAGGGTGAGAGATCCGAAGAGGGGGTGGTTCGTATACAGGTGGAAAGCCCAGCGGGACCAGACAGACGGCTTCATTCAGACTCAGAGACGGAAAGTCCTTGGCAGGCTGAAGCAGAGGATGGAGTACGAGGAGATGCACGAGTTCTACCATTGCGGAACCCCCACGTGCCAGACCAGGACATTCGAGGACGCCATGGAGAACTTCTTCAAGTGCCCGACGTGCGGAAAGCCACTGAACCGCCTGGACAACACTGAGCTGAAGGATGCCCTGCGCTGGAAGATCAACCAGCTCGAAGAGGAACTCGCCAAGTGATCCCCTCCGAAGGGGACGCCATGGCAATCCATACCAGATACAAGACCGGGGCCCACATCATCAGGCACTGCCAGGCTGTAGCCATGGCAGCCGAGATAATCGCTGATGAGGCCGAACGTAGGGGCCTCCCAGTGGACGAGCAGGCAGTGATTGCGGGTGCGCTCCTGCACGACATCGGAAGGACAAGGTCCCAGACTGTGATGCACGGCGTCCAGGGCGCCGAGATGCTCGAGAAGGAGGGGGTGGACAGGAAGGTGGTCGAGATCGTGAGGAGGCACGTCGGGGCGGGCATATCACCCGAGGAAGCAAAGAAGCTGGGGCTCCCTGACTTCGACTACATCCCCCGCACACTCGAGCAGAGGATAGTCTGCTTCGCCGACAAGATGGTCGATGCCGACAAGGTGAGACCCTTCGGGGAGGAGGTCCACAGGTTCACGGCGAAGGCCCACGACGTGGGGAGGCTGCTCGCGCTGAAACGAAGCCTGGCGGAGGACTTGGGGGAGGATCCGGAGAAGCTCATCCTCGACAAAATTAAAGAGCCTGAATCAGGGGCGGCGAAATAATGGCCTCCTGCGTCTGTAGGGTCTGCAAGCACAAGGATTACGAGAGCTGTTCCAAGTGCACGTGCTGCAGGTATTATAGAGCAGCCTGCATGCAGTATCCGGTCTCGAAGTGAACCCCCCGGGGAAGACTTAAGGACGATACGTTTCAAGCCCGTCAAAGCGAGGTGGGGAAGCCAGGTGCTTCGCAAGAAGCTGGCGGATCATCCCGGCGGGCTCATAAGCGAAAGCCGAGAGACCCGCAGAGCGGAGAAGGGGTAAACCCCTCCGTTTGTTCAAAAGGGGAGAGATCCCCGGAGAGTCCTCCCCTCGCTACTCATTGAAGAAGCTCCTAATCGCATTACCGTCCCACTTGTGTTTTCGATTCTTTCCTTTATTGAATCTCCTGACATAATCAACAAGATTGCAGATTTCTTTGAGATAGGTATCGTCAACCCAAGTGAACCTGTTGCGCGCAGGTGCTCTTGGGAATGCGGCAAGCTTCTGAGCTAACGGCTTCTTGACCACGAGGTAAGGCAGCAGTATGCCGATGAGCCTCTTCACAGCCACTCCACTGCTCACCGTGATCTCGAATTGGTTCTTCCTTATCCTGACGTTAAATGGAATTCCGTGCCGATTCAAGATTTGTGACACGTGTTCAGCCCATTCTCCCTGCTTCATCGAAATGGAGAAGCGAGGTGCTATGTGCAAGGAGTGCTTGTGTTGTACAGAAATACTTAGGGTGAAGCATCCTTCACCATCGACGAGGCCAGCTAACCAAGCCTCATGGGCGCCCAACAGGCAACTAGGTGGCTTGCGTATTTAACCACCCCTCGCTACTTCTAGACTCTCTCACCCGAGGCTTGCCCTGAGCAGTTCGATTATCCTTTCGGCGGATGCAGCGCCTCTGTCCTTGGATGGGTTATAGGCCGCAAGCTCGAGCGCACGCACCTTCCCCGTTCCGAAAAGCTTGCGAATGACCACCGATGTCTCCTCAATCGTCAGCCCGTCAGGGGTGGGATAGTTCACGGCAGGGATGAGTTCAGGGTCCACAACGTCAATGTCGAGGTGACAGGCTATCCAGTCAGACCTGTTGTCGAGGTGCCTGGCAGCCTCCTCTGCCACATCAGGTGCCCCCACCTTCTTTACCTGCTGTGCCGTAAAGAGCTTGGCCGGGGAGGAGTTGAAAGCCGCCACTTCGGGTGGGTCGAGGGCACGAGAACCCACATGCACGAGGCGCTCACCTGCCAGTGGAGGTGGCGCAGGGCCTGCCCCCAGATCGAGGCCGGGTGCCATCCCGCATGCAAAGGCGAGGCACATTCCCCCTATGTATCCCGAGGGGGAAGTCTCAGGGATGTTGAAGTCACCATGGGCGTCCAGCCAGAGCATCCCTGGCTTACCACCATAGGCTTCGGCGAGTCCCGCCATAACTCCGACTGTCTCGGAGCACTCCCCTCCGAGGATCAGAAGGCATTCTTGGTTAGATGCCTTCGTCCGCGCATAGGTCAGCGAAGTCGCATTTCTGAAATGTGTAAGGTTCTTGGTTTTTCCTTCCGCCAGGTCTTTCTTTAGCCGCGGTATCTCCACGTCGCCATAGTCAGGAGGGGCGCCCAGAGATTCAACAATGCCTCCCTTCCTGAGCGCCATAGGAGCGTCCCCCATCCCCCTGTAGCTGGAAAGGGTGTAGATCGGCACGCCCAGGAGCGCCCATTCGCTCACGCCTTCAGCGATGCAGGGGTGTCTTATGAAGCGTCTCCGCTTTCGCTATCTATTTACGCCCCACTCCTTAGGCGCTGGCGAATTGCCCGGGGACTCAACTCGGTCGGTCCACGAGGCCGAGCCCTTTGATGAGCAAACGGGATCGGTCACCGCCCCAATTTTCGAGACGTCGACGTTCGGATTCAGGAGAGCGGAAGACGTCCCCGTGGCGGTCGGGGGCTTCGGAGAGAAAGGCTACACCTACTCTAGGTGGGAGAACCCCACGGTCGTCAGACTTGAGAAGAAGCTCGCCGCCCTCGAGCATGGCGGAGGCGGGGCGGGGTTTTCGTCCGGGATGGCTGCGATCTCGACTTCGGTCTTCTCTTTCCTCAGGAAGGGGGTCCATATCCTTGCTATCAAGGACCTCTATGGAGGGACCTATGCGCTTCTGCACGACATTCTCCCGGACTTGGGATTCGACACGGCCCTGGTCGACGGCTCCGAAATCGGCGCCCTGGAGCGAGGTGTCAAGAAGGAAACCGGCATCGTCTACATCGAGAGCCCTACCAACCCGACGCTGAAGATTGTCGACATAAGGAAGGCGGCGAGGCTCGCCCACTCGCATGGCGCGGTCCTTATGGTGGACAACACTTTCGCGTCGCCCATAAACCAGAACCCCATGGTCCTGGGGGCAGATGTCGTTCTCCACAGCGTGACTAAGTACATCAACGGGCATGCAGATCTTACCGCAGGCGCGGCCGTGGCAAGCAGTGGGAACGCCCACAAGATCAAGATGATGAGGAGGGACCTTGGGGGGACGCTCGACCCTCTCCCGGCATGGCTCATCCTCCGGGGGATGAAGACCATGGCCATCCGGGTCAGGCAGCAGAATGCAACGGCGATGGTCCTGGCGGAGTTCCTTTCGACTCACAGGAGGGTGGCGGAAGTTCACTACCCTGGCCTGAAGACGCATCCTCAGCACCAGCTCGCGAAGAGACAGATGAAGGGTTTCGGGGGGATGCTCAGCTTCGAGATTAGGGGGACCACCAAGGACGCCATGAGATTCACCGAGTCTCTGAAGGTCGCGACCCTCGCCGCGAGCCTCGGAGGGGTGGGGACCCTCGTGTCACAACCCTACAACATCACGCACACCCAGATGTCTGCCAAGGAAAGGGCCCTGACAGGGATACCCGAGACCCTAGTGAGGGTGTCGGTCGGCATCGAGGACGCCGATGACCTGGTGGAGGACTTCAAACACGCACTATCGGCCGCGTAGTCAAGCCCTCAAGCCACCCCTCAACCGCCTCCCCATTCGCGTAGTCCTCGTGGCCGTACCTAATCAGTGGCTTGGTGAGGTGCCTGTTTGCACGCGGCGACGATATGTATGTCCCCTGAGGTATGTGCCCTGGCCCAACCGGGGGAACGAGCTTGAATTTCTCCAGGTTGAGGACCGCAGGGTGTAGAGAGGTAGGTCTCCTCACGCCGCCGTACGCCCTGATCCTGTCCCCTGGACGGAGCAGCCTGGCCGTCCTCCTAAGGTCTCCCGTGGGCTCGTAGGCGGCGACGATGCGGTTCCCCACGCCTGTCCTTAGCGTTACGTACACGTGTCCCCCGGCGCCGACTGCTACTTCTTCGACGGCGCCGTCAAGCCAACCGGACGAGTAGACCTTCCACTCGAGCTCTCGTCGAAGGTGCGCGTCAGTGTGCTGGTTGGAGACGTAGATCATGTGACCCTGCAGAGCCTCGTCATATCGGACCATGCCGAAGGCTTCTATCACGGTCCTAGGCGAATCCCCCCTGATTCCGGCGAAGACAGGATCGGGCCCGTGCGGCGCGATCAGCACCTTCCGCTTCTGGTAGTCGTAGTTGTTGAAGGTGTGAGGGAAGGTCCTAGCGTCCATGTCTCTGACCGAGGAACTTTCGATCATGCGCCTCGTCCCCCACGACTCCTTCCGCCTGTAGGCGATGAGCTCGAAGGTGTGGTCGAACCTCGTGCTGAATCCGAGGGAGCTCGAGGCGCCGACCAGGCCCATTCCGTTCCCCAGCTCAAGGCTCCTCGCCCCCAGTTCTCCTATCAGCCGCCTGACCCGGTGGGGGCTTACTAGCCCGGTAAGGGCATCTAGATACAGAGACTCGAACCTAGGGGCGACGAAGGGGTCGTCCAGGAAGACCACCCCCGAGTTGGCGCCCCCGCCTACGTCTGAAAGTTCCTTCACCTTGGCCGATATGAGTTCGAAGGCGCGGTCGGAGTCTCTGGTTTCCACGAGAAGGCAGACGGCTGCGTTCCCCCTCGTTTTGAACGGGATGTTCGGGTTCAGCCTTACGAGCCTAGGAAATGGGAGGACGACGACATCGGGACGGAGGTCACAAGCAATTCTGTAGGCAAGGTATGTCGTGCAGTACCCGCGGGACGAGTCCGTGTCGTCTATGCCCACAAGGCAACGCATGGAACTCACTGGGGCGTTCGGCTTATTTTAACGTGGGAAATTTGTTGCTCTTACGCCTCGACCACGATCATGGTGAGGGTGCTCCTCACCTTGTCGAGACGGCGAATGTGCCATGTGATGGTTTCCTTCACTTTCTCCATTGTGTCCGCCTCCACCCTGGCAACGATATCGTACACCCCGTAGACAACATAGACCTCCTTTACGTTCGGGATCTCCCTGAGCTTCTTCAGGAGGTCCTCTTCTGCACCTAGGTCAGCGTTGATTAACACAAAGGCTTGGGGGATTCTTTGCCACCTTCCGTCCGTTCTATCTAGGAATGCGGTAATAACCCTTGCTCCTTATTTGCTGCACCCACCTCACTTATCGTGCCCCAGTACCACTCTTGGCGCCAAGTAGCAGGTTATTTTGACGGGGACGGTAACATTGGAATCTCTGATGTTTCCAATAGGCCTTACAAAATCAGTCTTTCGATAGTCTTTACCGATCAGTCAATCGACCAAATCGCAAATGTTAGAGATTTCCTTCGCACTCGTGCAGTAAAGACGAGCAACATACTGAAAACTTCGAAGGGAACTGGGAATATAGTAGTCGTGGGCGGTTTCGAGTCAGTCAAGAAAGTTCTGAAGGCTATGCTGCCATACCTTTGCAAGAAGGAAAATGAGGTAAAAGCAGTCATAGACTACTTCGAAGACAGAATCACCGGGAATGAACTAATGACAATACTCCAACAGGAGGTTGAAGCTGGGCGACGTGAACGTCGACCTCACCAAGTGGCCCTGGATATTCCCTACACCCGGAGTCGAGGTCTCGCTCTGATGAAAGCAAACCGAAAGGCAAGGCTCAGGGACGCCTTTGGAAGATTCAGGAGCAAGGTGACTTCCGAAGACTTC
>DASPVF010000008.1:0-2882 GCA_035622475.1 Nitrososphaerales archaeon | reverse complement strand
TGAATGAGCTCCAGCAGCTCGGCTCGACTTGGGAAGCCGTTGGGCTTCCGAACAGGACTAGGCGCACCTCCCGCCGACAACCCGGTACACTTCCGAGGCAGCGTCCGAAGGGCGGTCCTAGTTCAATGTTGGCGTACGTTTTCAATGCTAGCAGGGGCCATCCGGGCCCGCCCAGATATAGACGGGTTTTGATGTGCCGTCCTAGATCTTGCGCATGAAGTCCCTTGATGATATGGGCTCGAGATACCGCTTTGACTTCGTGAACTCGAGGTCGTGGGTGACAAGGTATGATGCCCCCTCCGCTACGCCTGTCGAGACGATGATGGCATCAGGCAAGCTTACATCGGTTTGTGCGCGGATTTCTCCGGCGAGGTCCGCGATGGTGGTGTCCATTGGAATCAGGCGGTACCCTTCGTTGGTGAGCAGATGGTCGAAGAGGTCTTGTTTACCAAAGAGATCTCCCCGTTTGTTGTACCCGGCAGAGAGTTCAGCGACAGTAATTGTAGAGACAATTCCCACGACCCTAGAGGCGTCCACTGCGTCTATGACTGCGGAAGAAGTCTCGAAATAGCCCGGATCCTTGTTTTTGACGTTCAGGAATATATTTGTGTCTAGTACTGCCGGGATGCCCACTCTTTCCGAAGCCTCCTCTGAAACCCGACGCTTTCTTCCTCCCACGCCTCCTGCCTCCCAAGGAGCGTAGTGAGCCTCTCCTGCTTGACCTTCCTGATGGTGGCTTCACCGTTTTCGATTGAGAAAACAACTTTGTCCCCGCTTCTGAGACCAAGCTTGTCTCTGACCTCCTTCGGGATAGTAACCTGGCCCTTAGAAGTGACCGAGCCGACACTGACTTCCAAATCGGTCTGTTCTCCTTACTTCTTTGTAAGGAGATGAATACATTTAAGCATTACTCCCGGCTTTACGAAGTTGAACCCCTGTAGTTCTTCAGGCGGCCCTCGGTCCGTGTCACAACGGTTGCAGATGTTCCTTTCTGGCCTGTTCATGAAGCTCGCTGTCTTCGTAGGTGTCGAAGACGAGGAGATTCGTGTCCACTACTGCAGAGATTCTCCCATCCCCTGGGCGATGGCATCCTCGATGACTTTCACTCCGACCTTTCTTCCCAGGCGGACGACTTTCCTGGCTCCCCTCTTTAGGGGGAACAGGCGGATGGTGCCCGAGCTATTATCGTATTCGATCTGCAGAACGTCCCCCCTTTCGACGGAGGCCTTGCTGCGGACGTCTGACTGGATTGTGACCTGGTAGTTTCTAGTGACCTTCGTTGTAGGCACATTATGTATCATATGCCTCCTAGTAATAAGGAGCTGCCAACCGACGTGGCTCCCTATGAACCTGCCAATCACCAAAGAGCTGATTATTCTTGCCTTTTCCCTCAGAAGGACCCGAGATCTATCGTCGAGATGGAATGTTCGGATAGGAGGTCGCCATCACTTGTCACAAGGGGGATGCCGCTGACCTTCGATGTCGCGGCGTGGTACGAGTCGAAATAACTGAATCTCCCTCCAGTCCCCCTGTAGTAGCCCAGGTGTTCGGCATACACCTTCGAAGTCGTAGGAATGCGGGGGAACAACGGATCCTGCCAGAGCCTCGACAGGAGCGCGTTCCACTCCATCTTCGAATGGTCCGACTTCCCCGAAAGGAAGTGGGCCTCGGCCTCATAGGGGGTCAGGTCGCTGACGTACACAGAGGTGGCATTCCGCTCGACCTCTTTCATGAGCTTATCGGCGTTCGGGTGCATCTCATCACCCTGGAACGTCAGCGCGAGGATGCCACCAAGATCCATCAATATCGCCCCCGGCAGGGAGCTCAATTCTCTCCCCCTCTAAGGAACCAGCGCTCTGCCCGCTCCTTTGCCTCCTTTGAGTACCCCGATGTCCCCTTGAACACCCCACTAAGAGACGAGTACGACGCGGGATAGACCACGATTCGTCCATCTTCGATATCCCAGAACAGCCCCGTACCTTCCTTCAAGCCGAGTTTCTCTCGGATGCTCTTCGGGATGGTAGTAGTGAATCTCCGCTGAACCTCAGTCTTCTCCATCATATCTTAGGAACTTCCGTAATATTAAAGAATTACGGACAAATACTGAGTTTGTTGGCGTAGGATTGAAGCGCCGTCGTCCTTTGGGTGGCTCCCTTCAGCGACGCTAGAGGGCCCCCATCTCTGACGGGAAGACAGTCGTGTCTTCGAGCCCATGCTCCCCGATGAACGACCTCGGCTTGGAGTCGACTGTAAGGAGTTTCATCCCCTTGGCCACCGAGTGGGCGGAAAGGCTCTTAATGATGAAATAATCGGCGACCACGCATGTCTGTCAGCATCTACCGTCTCACTCCTGGTCTGCTGACCAGGGTGCTGAGGTACTCTCGCAACGGCGCAGTATGCTATACATGTGGGAAACCTCTAAAGTTGAGAGACACAGTCGTAAGCAAGTTCTCCAGGGCTTCACATCGTAACTTCAGGCATGCCAAATGTGCCGTGCTCAAGGGCATAGTGGATGAATCAGATGTCAAGAGGGAAGTCAGCCGTTAACTCCCTTCGAATTCCACTCGTTGCTCCACTTTCTCGCGAATTCGTAGATCTTGTATGATTTCGTAAAATCGCAGACCGTTGAAAGATTAATGTCGTGTACTGGAGTAGGGCACGGTATGAAGATTGAGAACGCACCTTTCACTGTTGTGAATTGGAAGACAGTCACTCCCACGAAGCATCCCGGCACCGAGGGCGTGGCTTCGTGGCGAACGGTGAATGCGGGAGACGTCCGTTTGAGAATCGTGGAGTATTCGCCCGGGTACATTGCTGACCACTGGTGCCCGAAAGGACATGTGGTGTTCGTCCTGGACGGCGAGCTGGTCACAGAATTGAAG
>DASPVF010000007.1:0-9082 GCA_035622475.1 Nitrososphaerales archaeon | reverse complement strand
TTCCGCTCCCACTATCCCCTCCTACGACTATCAGGTTGTGGTCCCTGAATGCAAACGGCAGGTAGTCAAGTGCGTTGTATCCGTAGAGACCTGCCCACATGGCCTTGACGGGCGAATCTTTGAAATCAGGGAAGTAGGACGTCAGAACCGGGTAAACACTCTTTTCGTAGAAGTCTCTTTCCGCCCTGTATCCTTCAAGGTCGTGCTCGGGTAAATCGATAAACGGGCGATTAACGTCGTCCTCACAGGCGACCCAGAAGACATTCTCTTCGCTGACCGGTTTGAAGTGCACCCCTGCTTTGGGAAGGATGGTGAGAGGCACAAGACCCAGAGGGTTGAAGCCCTTCGAGCGGAGGAGCCCGTCGAGTTTCGCTCCGTTTGCCTGGACACTGAAGAGTTGTCTCTTTTTCGCCTTCACATTGCCGAACATCCCTGCGGGCTCCAGCAGTTCGTTCTCCCAGGCCCCACCCGCGAGGACGACGGTCTCTGCCTGGAGCGTTTCTTCGGACGGACCATGAACGACCACTCCTTCGACCCTGAAGTCTTGCCAGGCGAAGGGCTCACCTTCGATGCCCAGCCTCTTTGTCGGCCCGAGGGCGAGTGCTTCCACATTGGTGTTGAAAGCAAGCATGCCGCCGGCTTTGACGAACTCGTCGGCGTAGAACCTGACGAGCTTGTCAGGGTCGAGCCTCCCGCACTTGGGTCCGAAGACGCCCCACTCGACTGGAGGAAGGTCCATCAGAGCAGCATCTTCGTTAGACCCGAAATCTGACACCATGCTTGGGAGGAGGCGTTTGAGGTCTTCCTTCCCATACCTCACAGCGTTGATCCCATTTTCATCCATGCCCCTTAGGAACGGCTCGCTCCGGGAGAATTGGGCTTCGTCCATCAACCATAGGTAACCAATCTTCTGGAGACCTATGTCCACTTTCAAGTCTTGTTGAACGTGGATGAAGAAATCAATGGCACTGTTCGACAGGACTTGGTTATCTGGAGAAGAGAAGGTGTTCCTGAAGGTGGCGTTGCTCCTTCCGGTGTTGCCCTGTCCTGGAGCGCCGTATCTGTCGACTACCAGGATCCGCTTACTGGGATTGTTCTTCTTGAGGTAGTATGCAGATGCAACGCCCATTATTCCAGCCCCAACCACTATGATATCGTACTGGGCTGGCAATCAGGGAATTTGCCCGATTCGGCTTCTTAATCCTTTTCCCGCTTAGGCTACTTCTTCAATTTCAATTTGGACTGTTCTTGGGCAGAGACTCCTTGTCTGGTGATTCGCCGCAGGTTCCTAAGAACAGACTGTCAGTGGATGCCTAAGGGGTTAGGAGCAAGGTTTTCAAAACGCAAGGGCGCATTGAGCTCACCGTCAAGGGTAAGAAATTGCAGGAATCTCGCCAAGCGGGAGCGACGGAAAAGACTCGGAGGGAGATAGCGCGAAGAAGGGAAGCTGTCAGACCTCTCAACACCCGGATTGCGAAGCTCAGGGAGGAGAGTGTGGGGACGGCCGCCAGAGTCTCGGGGGAAAGGGCGGCGCTGATTACAGAGTTCTACAACAGTGTACGGGCCGAAGGCAACTCTGTCCCTGTTCAACGTGCCCTCGCGTTCAAGTACCTCCTTGAGAGAGTCAGTATCCCGGTTGAGGACGGGCAGCTCATTGTCGGCCTGCGAGGGACTGGCCCAAACGAGGTCCCGACCTTTCCGGAGATTTCTACGCACACCATGGCCGATCTTGAGGCCCTCGACTCGAGGAGCAAAATGCCATACAGGGTGGACACCAAGACAATGGAGCTGTACAGAAGTGCAGTAATTCCTTTCTGGAAAGGCAATTCGATGAGGGACCTGATTTTCTCTAGCCTTTCCAAGGAGTGGCTCGACGCTTACGGGGCAGGAATCTTCACCGAATTCATGGAACAGAGAGCACCGGGACACACGGCAGGGGGACGAAGAATCTATGAGATTGGTATCACGGACATCAAGAACGAGATCCATCTCGCAGCGGCAGGTCTGAATCCTAACGACACAAGTTACAGCGCCAGACTGGAGGAGTTGAAGGCAATGGAAATTGCTGCTGATGCCATTGTAGCGTATGCGAACAGATACGCTACCAAGCTCGAAGACATGGCAAGTGCGGAGCCGGACGAGTTGAGGAAAGGAGAACTATCCCGGATGGCCGAAATCTGCCGCTGGGTTCCGGTGCACGCGCCTAGAAACTTCTGGGAAGGCCTTCAACACTACTGGTTCGTCCATGTTGGCGTGACCTATGAAACGAACCCCTGGGACTCCCTCACTCCCGGACGACTGGACCAGCATCTCTACGACTTCTACAAACAGGACATAGCGAGTCGGAAGATGACCCGGCAGATGGCAAAGGAGCTTCTGGAAGCGTTCTGGCTCAAGTTCAACAATCAGCCGGCAGTTCCAAAAGTGGGAGTGACTCTGGAGGAGAGTTTCACGTACAACGATTTCGCAAAGATCAACATCGGCGGTCTGAGGCCCGACGGTTCTGACGCCGTCAACGAGCTCTCCTACCTGCTTCTTGAGGTACTGGGCGGGATGAGGACGCTACAACCCAACACTGCCGCTCTGGTCAGCAGCAGGAGTCCGGAACGATTCGTAGTCGAAGCCCTGAAGGTCGTCACCCCTGGGTTCGGGGAACCTCCGTTTTTCAATTTCGACGGAGTGGTGGTCAAGATGCTGAGGCAGGGGAAATCGCTGAAGGACGCAAGAGAGTGCGGAGTAAGTGGATGCATCGAGACGGGGGCTCTGGGCAAAGAAGCCTACATTCTGACAGGCTACCTCAACCTCCCGAAGATTTTGGAAATAGCACTTAACAACGGAGTCGACCCGAGAACTGGAAAGAGGATTGGTGTCCCGACGGGCAACCCGAAGAATTACGGCAGTTTCGAGGAACTCTTCGGGGCGTTCATTGAGCAACTGAAGTTCTTCGTCTCCGTCAAGATCGCGGGCAATGACACAATAGAGACCCTCTACGCTAAGCATCTGCCCGTGCCCTTCCTTTCCTTGTGGCTCTGCGACTGTGTGAACAAGGCGACCGACTACAATTCTGGCGGAACCAGATACAACACCAGCTACATCCAGGTTGTGGGGCTGGGTACGGTTGCCGATTCCCTGGCATCCATCAAGTACAACGTCTTCGAGAAGAAGTCTTTCGGGATGGAAGAGGTCCTCGCAGCACTAGCCAGTGACTACGAAGGTAGCGAAGCAATGAGGCAGACTTTCCTGAACAAGACCCCCAAGTATGGGAACGACGACCCGGCTGCAGACACAATCGCGATTGGCATAGTCAATTCTGCAAACGACATCATCGAAGGCTATCCGCCGACCCCGATAAGAGGAGCCTCGCGAAGGGTCTACTTCCTCCCCACCACCGCCCATGTCTACTTCGGGAGGGTCACCGGAGCGACGCCCGACGGCCGGCGCGCCGGTCTGCCAGTGTCTGAAGGCGTTTCGCCCGTGCAGGGAGCGGACAGGAAAGGAATAGCGGCCTCATTCGGCTCGGTCGCTAGGATCGACTGGGATCAGACCGGAGGGGCACTGTTGAACCAGAAACTCTCGCCAGACCTCCTCGTGGGAGACGAAGACGTCGAGAAAATGGCACAAATGATCAGGACCTTCTTCATAATGGGGGGACACCATGTCCAGTTCAACATCGTGAGCGCTGAACTCCTCAGGGAAGCCCAGGCGAGGCCTCAGGACTTTCAGGACCTGATGGTCAGGGTCGCAGGTTACAGCGACTACTTTGTGAATCTGCCCAAGGGGCTCCAGGATGAGATAATTGCCAGGACCGAACATAAGGGATTCTAGCTCGCTGACGAAGGCGACACTCGAGCGGAGGTCGGCTGCCACCCAAGGAACCAGGGGAGTTGTCTTTGATATCCAGAGGTTCGCAATACACGACGGCCCTGGAATAAGAACTCTGGTGTTCTTGAAGGGCTGTCCCCTGAGGTGTTGGTGGTGTCAGAACCCGGAGGGACTGTCTTCCAAGAAGAGCCTGTGGTACTTCGAATACAGGTGCATCCAGTCCAAGAGGTGTATCCCAATATGCCCGACGAACGCACTATCATTCAACACAGCCGGTTTGGTAATAGATCATTCGGCTTGCAACGAGTGCGCTCTGTGCGTCGAAGCTTGCCCCTCAGGAGCTCTGTCGATAGCCGGGCGAGAAATAGACGCAGAAGAACTGGTCAGGGAGGTCGAGAAGGACGTCCTTCTCTTCGATAATTCGGGAGGCGGTGTGACGTTCTCTGGCGGAGAGCCACTCTTCCAGCCTGCTTTTCTCAAGGAAGTTTTGGTTCTATGCAGAGAAAGAGGAATACACACTGCCCTGGAGACGTCGGGCCAGGCCTCCGCCAGAACCTTTGAATCAATCATCGACTCTGTCGACCTTTTCCTTTTTGACTTGAAGATAGTCGACGAGAGAGATCACGAGAAATACACCGGGGTCTCCAACAGGGTCATCAAGAAGAACCTCAGGACACTCACAGAAAGGAGAGGGAGGGACGTTATCTTGAGGTTCCCGGTGATTACGGGAATAAACGACACTGAGAAGCATGTTGAAGAATTTCAGAGTTTCGCCCGCGGTCTCAGGGGAATCAGCGAAGTCGACCTTCTGCCCTACCATGACGTCTCCGAAAAGTACAGGAGACTCGGGTTGACCTACAGGATGGGCGCACATGTAGCTCCTTCAGCGGAGAAACTGGACCACATCAGGGAGAAATTGGAGGAAATAGGTCTAAAGGTCAAAATCGGGGGCTAAGAATCGGCCGAGGACCCAAGATTAGAGCCTGTCAGGATCTTTGCCCTGTCAAGGGAGCAACGCTTACCACGTCTACGAAACTGAAACCGAATTGTGGGCGCTCGGATGCCTACTTGAAGCCAGTCAGCCTCGAACAGCCGCCTGCCTTAGGTTGACCGTCTCCTGCTCGTCGACTTGCATTGTGCTGGTGTCGACGATTACGCCGTAGTCATTTTTCGCTTGCTCGGCGGTGATGTAGCCGTCGATTACGTCCTTGAGCACCCGCTCGGGCTCTCTCTCCATCGGGTTCCCGAACCCGCCCCCTCCCCCTGTCTTGAGACGGATGAGGTCATTCATCTGCAGCGATTCGGCCGCCACCTTGCGCAGCTTCCGCGGGGCATTATTTCCCTTCTCAATCACGAAGTAGTTGGAGGTTCCATTTCCCCCGCCATTGATCCCCCAGCACGGATAGAGGGAACGCCCCATGGACGAAGTGAAGCTCGCATTGGAGTTGTTTATTCGGTAGTCTTTCACGACGCCATAGCCCCCTCTGAACTTCCCCTTCCCGGATCCGTCCTCGACATTCAGGGAGTACTGCTCGACGACTATCGGATACCTCACTTCCATCACCTCGTTCGACATGATGTATGTTTCCCCGTCGCCGGAACACACGAGCCCGCTTTCGCCGTCCTTGCTCCTCCCTCCTCCCCATCCTCCGGGCTGCGGTTCCACTATGGCGAAAGCCTGCTTCGTCCTGTCGTCTACGCCCCCCACGATGGTCCCACAGACACTTAGGAAGTGACCGGCTGGCAGCCTGTCAGGTAGGAGTGGTGCCAGGGCGTGCCAGACCAGGTCGGTGATGAACGCCATGGACTCCCAGTAGGTCGATGTCGGGGCAGGGGGCAGAGGATTGAACAGGCTCCCCGGATCGGCAATGATCTTGAGCGCCCTGAAGCACCCCTCACTGACGGGGCTGTGAATATCGGTGACAGACTTGAAGATGGCCCTAGCGGCCGAGACAGTCGCACACCACGGGCAATTGATCGACCCCTTTGCCTGCTTCCCAGACCCTCTGAGGTCTATGATGAACTCGTCATCTGATATTGTGACCTTCGCCTTCACTGGTATCGGCGTGTCCGTTATGCCGTCATCGTCGACCGTGTCCTCGACCTCGAAGGTGCCGTGAGGGAGCTCCTTCAGCCTGAGTTTGGTGAGCTTCTCCCCTTTCTCCTGAATCCTCTCCATCGCCTCCAGGACGGTGGTGACGCCGTACTTCTTGCAAATGTCCTCGATTCTCTTCGCCCCCACCCTCAGAGACGCCGCGTGAGCCTCCATGTCTCCTAGGGTCATCTCGGGGGTCCTGACGTTGGCTCTAATCACGTCGACCATCGCTTGGACGACCTTCCCCTTTTCGAACAGCTTGATCGGAGGGAAGATGAGGCCCTCCTGATAGATCTCGGTGGAGTCGGAAGTCCAGCTCCCGAAATGCATCCCCCCGACCTCGCTCCAGTGTCCCTTGATGGCAGAGAACGCGACTATCCGTCCCTGGACGAAGACAGGCATGATCAGGTTGACGTCGTTGAGGTGGGTCCCGCTGCTGTAGGGGACGTTGACTATGCATATGTCCCCGGGGGAGAACCCGTCCTTCCCGAATTTCTTGATGCAATCCTGCACCGCCAGGTCAAGGGTGCCGAGGAAACCCGGCACCCCGTTCGCCTGGGCGACAAGCAAGCCGTCACCGTCGGTGAGGCCCGCCGCGTAGTCGAGGACCTCGTAGATGACCGGGCTCTTGCTCGCCCTTCCGAAGGCGGAAAAAGTCTCTTCGGCGGACGCGATGAGGTTGCTTTCGATTATGTCGAGAGTGAAGTCGGATATCTTAGGCAACGTTCTAGACCTCCACCACAAGATTCCCGTATTTGTCGTTGGTCATGACGTTCCCTTTCTTGATTATCGTTGTCGCCGTCGGCTCTTCTATGATGGCCGGCCCGCGTATCTTCGCTCCAACAGGGATTGAATCCCTGCGATAGACGGGGAGGCGCTTGAAGCCCGACTCGTCGAGATACACTGATCTTGTCTTCGCCGACTTCGCCCTTTTGTTCCCCGACGCCCTCATGGGCCTCGGCGGGTGTTTCTTGACCTTACCGAGCGCCACGATGCGCGTGCTGACCACTTCCGTCGGGTCCTTCAGATTGAACGTGTAGGCCTTGTAGTGTCGCTCCTGGAACCGCTTGTGGATCAACGGGAGCGAGCCTGATGCCGTGACTTCGATTGGGACGGGGGTGGAGATCGTGTGCTCCTGTCCCCTGTAGCGGATGTCGAAGAGGGCCTCGAACTTCATGTCCTTCTCCTCGATCCCCTCGAGCTCCAGCTGCTTTGCGGCTTCCTCCTTCATCTCGTCCAGGATGCCCTGTAGCTCCTTCAGGTTGGCCTGCTCTAGGCCAATGACTTTCGTGCGGATGAAATCATGCCTGAGGTCTGTCATCAACATCCCCCAGGCCGAGAAGACACCAGGGACCCGCGGCACAATGACCTTCTTGATTCCCAGCTCTTCGGCGAGAGAAACTGCAAACATCGGCCCACCCCCTCCGAAGGCCACCATTGCGAAGTCTCTCGGGTCGTACCCCCGACGAACCGACACGAGTTTGATGGCGTTGACCATGTTCGCGGTCGCTATCTCGATTGAACCTACGGCTGCGTCTATCGGCTTCATGTGCAACTTCGCTCCGATCTTTCCATATGCTTTTTCCGAGAGTTCAGGCGTGAGTTTGATTTCCCCGCCCAGGAAGTAGTTGGGATCGATTACGCCCGTGAGGACGAACGCGTCTGTGAGCGTCGGTTCGGTCCCTCCCTTGTCCTCGCATGCGGGACCCGGGTCTGCCCCCGCGCTCTGTGGCCCTACCTTGAGCGAACCAAGCTCGTCAACCCAGGCTATGCTCCCTCCTCCTGCTCCTATTTCGATGATGTCCACCACAGGGACTTTGACAGGGTAGCCGGAGAAGAACTGATTCCGGCCGATGTGATACTCCGTGTTTATCTTCATCTTGCCCGAGTCTATCAGGGACGTCTTCGCAGTCGTTCCGCCAACGTCGAACGTGATCAGGTTGCCCACCCCGATTGTCTTTCCGATCACCTGCGCGCCTATGACCCCGCCTATGGGCCCCGATTCCACCTGGTAGATTGGTGTCTTTCTGCCCTGCTCGAATGTTGAGACTCCCCCGTTGCTCTGCATCACGTGGGCCCTCACCTGGGTGCCCAGCCTCTTGAGCTCCTTGTCTAGGGTCGTAAGATACTGGTAGACCTTCGGCTGTACGAAGGCGTTCATGACGGCCGTGTTCATCCGCTCATACTCGCGCCACTCTCTGGAGAGGTCGTGAGACATCGAAATGTACGGCGTCTTCACCTTGCTCCTGAGAATGTCGTAGCACTCCATCTCGTGCTTGGGGTTGGCGTAGGCGTTGTAGAACGCGATGGCTATCGCTTCGGCGCCATCCTCGTTGCACGCTTCGGCAATCTTCAGCACGTCGTCCTTGTTCAGGGGACGCATCTCCTTCCCGTCGTAGCTGGTCCGTTCGTCCACCTCGTATCTGAAACGCCTGGGCACGAAAGGTATCGGTTTCTGGTACAGCAGGTTGTAGATGTCTGTCCTGTTGGACCTCTGAAGCTCGAGGACGTCGCGGAATCCCTTGGTGGTGACCAGTACTGTCTTGGCGCCTTTTTTCTCGGTTAGAGCGTTTATCACCATGGTTGATCCCGTCCCGATGAACCTGTTCATCTCCTCCCCATTTATCCCGCTCTTGACGACGACGTTGATCACTCCCGCGGCATAGTTCTCCGGGGTGGTGGAATCCTTCACAAACGTGTACTCGCCCGTTGCCTCGTTGAGGCCGCATAGGTCGGTGAAAGTGCCACCGACATCTATGGCTACCCTGACGGACAAACTACAAACGCGCCCCGAACCGCTTGAGGGATTAATAAGAAATGTCCCGAAATGACAAGAAAAATGAAACGGATATTTTTGCGTCTTTTGCGGGCTGGCGTTCGCCCAACGCCTCCCTCGTTACGCTTATCTTGTGGATAGGGGTTGCCGTTCGCATGGCGAAGACGAGGTTCGTACGGATAATCACGATGAAGGCGAAGGCAGGGAAGGGAAACGCGTTCCTGAAAAGGTTCAGGGAAGGCGTCGCGTCCACGGCTGGCGAAATCGAAGGCATGAGGAGGCTCTACCTCCTCCGTCCGGTGGGGAAGAATGACAAGTTCGTCGCAATCTCTCTCTGGGACGACGAGGAGGCCGCCGAGACGTACGCGAAGAGCCCGAGGAATAGGAAG
>DASPVF010000006.1:0-45033 GCA_035622475.1 Nitrososphaerales archaeon | reverse complement strand
CGAAATACAGGATTGAACGCAAGAAAGATTACTACAAGTTGGCCCTCCAAAAATTCGGTGATGCGGTGGAACTAATCAAACGACTCCCCATAAAGCATGACGAGAAGGTAAGACGGATGCGACTTGCTACTTCCATATCGCTTGGCCAAGCATGGGACACCGTCGAACCGCAAATCAAGACCTTGAGGACCAAGATCAGGGAAGAGAGAGACGCTTTCGTCCAACAAGCGGAAATAGACTATCTAAGGCGTCATCCAGCTCCAGCTGCGTGATGATTACAAGCTCAAAGGGCCGCGGGATATCCCTAAGGACCACCGCATTATGGCTGAGTTATCTTGATTGAGAGGGTGGGGCAGCTCGTCTCACACGCCATGCAGAAGATGCAGTCATTCTCCCGCACTGGGTCGCACTTGTCGCTCCTGTATTGGTTCCATTCTTCCGACCCCTGTTCCAGGACCTTGTCCTTCCCTGTGCCTGCCTGGCCCGGGTTTAGGTTCCATTCGAACACGAAGACGGGGCAGACGTCCATGCAGACGCCGTCAGCCACGCATGACTCCCAATCAATCGCCACCTGGGTTCCGTGGATGCCGTTAGAGGTTGGGTACGGCTTCCCTTCGCCGTCCATCCTCGCCGTCCCCTGGGCCCTCACCTTGTGGCCGGTGTGCTCTCCAGTCACAGGAAACTGGTCGGGCTTCGAGAGGAAGTTCGGGTCTATCGGCGCTGATTTGTAGCCTACATCGCGAGTCATGGTGCTTTGAAAACCGTCCGTTTAGGTGGTTATAAGTCATGCGTCCTCTTCAAGGACATCGAAGCTCCCGTCGTTCCCGAGTTTGTAAACCCTGATGGGCTTGAAGGTGAAGATTCCGACCTCGGCCACCCCAGGGGTTGATCTGACTTTCTTTTCGAGTTCCCGGGGGTCCTCCACAGGCTCGAAGAGCGTGTCGAGGATGAGGTTCCCGTTCTCCGTGAAGTAGGGGTACCCCTTCGGCATGAGCCTCTCCTCAGGGACGCCTCCGAGCATCGATAGTTTGACCTTCGCGCTCTCTCGGGCCATGGGGAAAACCTCCACAGGGACTCTCACTCCGTTATCGCAGAGCTGACTCACAAACTTGTTCTCGGCCGCCACCACTGCTATGCTCCTCGCGCTCCCCATGACTACCTTCTCCCTTAGGAGCGCCCCTCCGCCCCCCTTGATCATGTTTAGTCCCCGGTCGACCTGGTCTGCCCCGTCAACAACGAGGTCCACCGAGCCCCTGAAAGGCACCAGGTTGATTCCGCTCCGCGCAGCCACGAGTTCGATCTGCGTCGACGTTGGGACGCCACTGATCGATTTCGTCTTAGCCAGAACCAGGGGGGAGAGCTCCTCGAGCAAAGCGGCGACGGTGGAGCCGCTCCCGAGGCCAAGAATCGTGTCCGGACCGATGCTCTTCGAGAGCTCCTTGGCAACGCCTCTCAGAGCTTCTCTTATTCGGTCCATCAGTTTTCCTGCTGTCTCTTTTCTATGTCTATCTGTTCCAGGCGGGCGAGCTCCCCCATCACATCGTCCATGATTTCCTTCCTCCTCCTCTCGGACTCCGTCATTTCCGACTTGGCCCGCTTCTCGACGACCTTCTCCAACTCGGCCCCCCGCTCCACCTTGGGCGCGACCTCCTTCTTGGGGGGCGGCGGCGCAGCAGGGCCGAGCCTCTGCCGCGCGACTTCGAGCCTCGCCTCTATGTTCTGGATCTTGCCCTCAAACAGACTGATCAGGTCGTTCCTCAGGGACTCCAGCTCCCCGACCTCCACGATCAGTTCGACGTCCTTCAGCTTGGACTGCAGGTCCCTGATCTGGTCGCTGTACCTTTTGGAAATCATCTCCCTCTCCTCCTGAGTTATCTTCCCCTCAGTCTCCGCCTCATAGAGCTTCATCATTGCCGAGGACAGCAGGTCCCTCTCCACCATGATGGTCCGCATCTCCCTCCTGGAGCGCTCCAGGTCTGCCGTCGTCACACTCGCCTCGGTGGGCCTTGACCCCGGTTCGGCCTTTGCGACCACTACCCTCTCGGGCTTCGCCCTCGAGTAGAAAACGTAGTAGGAAGCTAGGCCTCCCAGTCCGAGACCCACAACCCCGGAGACCACGGCGGTAAGAACGTCGACCATGTAGGTTGTTCCTTGCCGGTGTGCCCCCGCATTCGGTATAAAAGTAAGTTATCCCTGCGACCCGAGCCGGAAGTAAGCTGCCTAGCTGGGGGGCGGAGAGATCATGACTATGTTGTCTCCCCTTACTATGAGCGTGCCGAGCGAAGCAGAAGTCCCGTCCTCCGCCACCTCCTCTGCCTTCTCGAGAGAGAGGTTCATGTGCTGGTCGAAGCCCTGAAGGTTTCCCCTGATGACTTTCCCTCCCTTCAGCTTGATGAGGACAACCTTCCCGACGCTCTCGTCGAGAACCTTCACAGCCATGTCTACTGACAAGTGTTATCCTTGAGCCGGCCTCTCGAATTGATTTATTTAAGGTGTCATCTCCCGCGGGCCAGTTGAAGAAGTGGATCCTGTCCCGTAGGGATTCGGCGGAGACGATATCCAGGATTGAGTCTTCACTTGGGTTGGCACTCGACCTGCCAAAGTCCGCCCAGGTGCAGTGCTCGGAGCCGGGCGAGGGAACAGTCTTCGTGGTGCTTGACGGCTTCGAGTTCGTGCAGGCGGGCGAGACTTACTTCCCCTACCTCGGATCTCAGGTGACCCTCGCCCTTTTCCCCCAGGCTTTCGTCGACGAGGGTGCGATAAAGTACCTCCTGAACGGGGCAGACGTGATGCGGCCGGGTATGAGAAAGTTCGACGACTGGGGGCCCGCCGGGAGAATGGTCGTCGTGCGGGAGGAGAAGAAGGGGAGGGGGATAGCGGTCGGCCCTTCGTCGGTGGCAAGCTCGGAAGCCCAGATGATGACCAGGGGCGGTTGCATCAAGAACATGCACCACCTTGGGGACAAATACTGGAACCTGCACAAGTCCCTCTAGGCGCGGTTAGTTTCACAGAACCCTCCCCTTATATGCCGAGAACGAAATTAGCCTGTTCTGAACTATTCTCTACAACTCTGTCTAACAAAATCGGTCGTATCATAGAATTGCTGAGGCGCCCTACGCTTAATAATGGGCAGAGGCTCAAGGAGGAACAGAAAAGATTGGCTGGAGTAATGCAGGAACGGAAGTTGGAGGGCAAGAGCAAGGAAATCCTGCTCAAGGCGCTGGCGCTAAGGAGCATTGAAGACATCCCCAAGATCCAGGAGGACGTAACAAACAAGACGATAGTTATCCTGAAGGTGACTCCCCTCGCCCAGAAGAGCCTAGAAGAACTGAAGTCCTCCGTGGAGCAGCTCTACGAGTTCGCTACATCGGTGGGAGGGGACATCGCCAGGCTGGGGGACGAGAGGGTTGTGATTACACCCCCTGGCGTGAAGATCTGGCGCGGGCTGCAGTAGGCAACGTTCTTCCTAGAACTGCCGGTGTCAGCGGATCTGCCAACACTAACGAGGTCAGCCGATTTTGTATCAGACGGTTCCTGCGGGTTGGACAGAACGGGCTTCCCGCTAGTAGACCCTTATCGCTTCCTGCACTGCCGGATGGATCGCGGGGATGTGGTATATTCTTTGGATTGAGTATGCCAGATTCTCTGTCTTCCGCTTCTCCCCGTGGTTGACCAGCACAAGCTGGAGCTTCGGCCTGACCTTCCCCACGAAGCGTATGATCTGGTTGTAGTCGCTGTGCCCGCTGAACCCCTCGATCTTCTGGACCGATGCCTTGATGTCGACTATCTTGATCTTGCCGTTGGTGTCCATGAGGCTGGCCTGGTTACCCCCGTCCAGTATCCTTCGGCCTATGGTCCCCTGAACCTGGTACGAGACGAACAGGATCTTGTTCTTCTCGGAGGGCGCGAGGTGCTCGAAGTAGTCGAGGACAGGCCCGCCTTCCAGCATGCCTGAAGTCGCCATGATGATTGCCGGCCCTTCACGGTACGCCTCCTCCCTGTCAGTCGGGTGCTCGACCTCCGTAAAATACTCCGACTTGAACGGGTTGACCCCTTCGTCCAGTATCTTGCTTCTCAGCTCCCTGGACAGGTATTCGGCGTACGAGACGTGGATTGCGGTCGCCTCAGAGATCATCCCCTCGGTGAACACTGGTGCTTCTACGAGCACCTTGTTCCTCATGTACTGGTCGATGACGAGCAGGATCTCCTGTGCTCTCCCCACAGCAGGTATGGGTATGAGGACCTTCCCTCCGTCCTTGAGCGTCCCGTTGATGGCGTTGACGAAATTCATCTCCACCTCCTCTCTTACCGGCATGATGTCCTCCTTTGCTCCGTAGGTGCTCTCCGTGATCAGGGTCTCGACCCTCGGGTAGTTCCACGTCGCAGAATCGAAGAGCTGCGTCCTACCGTACTTGTAGTCTCCGGTATAGACTATGTTGTGAGCACCCTCGCCGATGTGTAGGTGGACCGTAGCAGACCCGAGTATGTGCCCCGCGTTGTTGAACACGAGCTTGATGTCCGGGGATATGTCAGTAACCATCCCATATGGAAGCGTGATGGCGTGCTGGATGACGTCCCTGATGTCCTTCTGGTCGTATACGAGCCTCCCTCCTTCGATCTGAGCGATTTTCACGAAGTCGTTCTGAAGGAGCGTCATCAGGGGTAGGGTGGGCTCGGTGCAATACACGGGCCCGTCGTAGCCGTACTTGTACATGGCGGGCAGGAACCCCATGTGGTCGAGGTGGGAGTGGCTTATCACTATGGCGTCGATTTCTCTCGGCCCAATGTCGGCCCAGTCGAGTCTCGGGTAGGCGTCCCAGGTGTTCCGCGAACCGGGGTGTATTCCGCAGTCGAGCATCACCTTGCTCTCCGCCGTTTCCACGAGTATGCAAGACCTGCCGACTTCTTGGAAGGCTCCCAGCGTCTTTATCGTAACATGCTCCTCGGCCGCAATCCTCGGCCTGAATATCGCCTCCCCCAGTTCCCTGAGGAACTTCTCCCTGGTGTCGCTTCCTGTCTTCAGGGCATAGTACACGTTCTGGATTGCCGTCGACTTGATGTGGGGCGCCTTTCTGACCTTGATCTTCCACCCGGTCTGGTCCATCGCTGCGCCCAGGTCGAAGCCCGCTTCCTGGGATAGGAGCCTGGGTGTCTCGGCCTCGACTGTTATTTCTCCGAGCGCGTCGTCGAAGAAATAGTTGGAGACTCCGGCTTCGGGTGGGAAGATCCTTTCAAGGACGGCCCGTGCCTCGTTCTCCGGCTTCCGGATCGACTTCTCCGTTCTTGTGACAACCCTCTTCTTCAGCGAATTGACAATCTCCGATATCACGTAGCTGTTCTTGTGGAGGTACGCGGGGTTCTTCGTGTAGAGTGCTATCCTCGGCCCTTCGTACTCGATCCTGGTGATCTGAGCCTCCGCTGGGATATTGTTCAGAATGGCGCCCATAAGGCTCGCGCCGTTCGCTTTCTGTTCCAAGTCTAATTTTCAGTTTTGAACTGAGCCAGGAGCTTGTCCTTCTCCTGCTCTGAGAGCTCCCGGAACCCCTGCTTGTCCAGGATGGCCACGTCGAAATGGTCGCCCGTGGCAACGTTGCGTCGAGTCGCCGCGATGATCGCCTTCGCCGCGAGAGGGTAAGCCTTCATTGTCGTCATACTCTCCTCGAACTCTTCCTCCAGGATTCCGTAGGCGACCGGGGAGCCGCTCCCTGTCGCAATCATCTTTTCCTGGTTCATCGACCCGAAAAAGTCTACGTTAAAGAGCGAACCCCCGCTCCTGTCAACTCCCCCCACCAGGACGTCCGCGATGAAGGGATAGAGGCGCGATGAGAAAAGCATGTTCGAGACCACCTGGGCCGCCGACTTCACCGGCATCGAGCGTCCTTTCTCGATCCTGTACAGGTTGGAATAGTACTTCAGGGTGTCGACCACGTTCTGGGCGTCAGCCACACCCCCCGATATCGTCATCGCGATGTTGTCGTCGATCTTGAGGAGCTTCTTCCCCCTCTTGTGGGCGATGAAACCTCCCGCCGTGACCCTGGTGTCTGTAGCGAGGACCACGCCGTCGGAGCACACAAGGCCTACCGTCGTTGTTCCGTGGTACACAGCAGAGCCTACCGTTTTTCCTCCCGCACGATTGAAATCTCCTGACATTAGGGTTCGCAGACCTCCTTAGAACGGACAAACCGAGTGTGAGCCAGTTAGTTATTTAATCTTTCGAGCCTTTCAATGATATCTGGCCGATGTGGGCCAATTCCCGCAGTGGCCTTAAATCACATCCCGAGGGCGTCGAGACACGTGGACCCCGGCTACCATCTGATGGAGCTCCCCACCAAGGTGCTCATCGGCGAAGGAGTCATCACAAAGCTCGGCGATTTCGTCAAGGACTCGGTTGGTGGAGGGATGGTGGTCGTCGCTTCCGGAACGAACGTCGCTTCCAAGGTGAGGAGGGCGGTGGAGGCGGCACTACCTCAGGAACCAATCTGGGTGGAAGTGACCGCGGCAGACATCAAGAACGTCGACAGGGTCATGGGGGAGGCTGCGAGCTCAAGGTGCATCATAGGGGTCGGAGGGGGGAAGAGCGTCGACGTCGGGAAGCTGGCCGCATTCAGGCTCCACCTCCCCTTCTACTCGGTCCCGACGAGCGCCTCTCATGACGGGATTTCCAGCCCTTTCGCCTCCCTAAGGGGGCTCGACAGGCCCTACTCGATGATGGCCAAGCCCCCGGTGGGGATACTGGCGGACATAGACGTTATAGCCTCCGCCCCGAGGCGGCTTCTCGCTTCTGGCTGCGGAGACCTGGTCTCGAAGCTGACGGCTGTGAAAGATTGGGAGCTGGCTCATACGGTCACGGGAGAGTACTTCGGCAGCTACTCCGCAAGTCTCGCATTGATGAGCGCGAATACGGTCCTGAATCGTTCGAAGACGCTTGGGAGCTTCGACAAGGAAAGCGTCAGAGAACTTGTGGAAGGGCTGATCAGCACTGGGGTGGCCGCCGGCATAGCGGGGAGCTCCCGTCCCTGCTCTGGGTCGGAGCATCTCTTCTCCCATTACTTGGACGTGCTTTCGCCAGAGTCGGGGCTCCACGGGGAGAAGTGCGGCATAGGTACAATCATGATGGCGAAGCTCCATAGAATCGATTGGAGGCGGGTGAGATCGGCCCTGAAGAACGTGGGGGCACCCGTCGAAGCCGCCCAGATTGGGGTAGAAGATTCGATGGTGATTGAAGCCCTGACGAAGGCAAGCACCATCCGCCCCGACAGATACACAATCCTATCGAAAAGGAAGCTTAGCAGGAAGAGTGCCGCGCTTCTGGCGAAGTCGACTGGCGTTATCTAGGCCGTCGGTGGGGTTGCCGCCGCCTTCTTCCTCCGAGTCTTCGGCGTCGGCACAGCTTCCTTCGGCTCAGCCTTCGCCGCTTCGGCCTTCGGCTCCTCTTTCTTGGGTTGAGGCTTCTGGTTGGCGAACTTCTCCAGAAAGGTCAGGGTGGTCAGACTCGGGACGAACTTGAAGACGTCGTTGGCAACGCCTCTCTTGATTATTTGCAACCCCTCCATCAGGAAAAGTTCCTCCGGGATTGTCACCGTCAGCGCTCCGTTGGCAAGCTCTGTGGTTGTCTTGCTCCCCTCCCCCGCGAGCCTTCTGTCGACCAGTGCCCTTACCTTGTCTTCGTCCGTGTCGACGGTCCTCAGGACCTGAAAGTCATAGATTATCGACTTCCCGGCGAGCCTGTGGTTGAAGTCCACCTGGGCCCTCCCAGACCCGATGAACCTCACGATTCCGACGCGGTTGTCGATCTCAACCGAGTCCCCTGTGGAGAGCTCGTGCTCCCTCTCCCCAAACTTTCGGAGGGGTATCATGCGGAGCTGGGTCGGGTCCCTTGCGCCGAAGGCTTTCTCGGGAGGGAGTTCGATCTCCTTCTTTTCTCCGACCGAAAGCTTGGCGACCTCTGCATCCAGTCCGGAAATAAGCCACCCCTCCCCCACAGCCACCAGTCTTGGCTCATACTTCCTCGACTCCTCGTAGATCTTGAGCTTCTTCGCATCCTCCTCGTTTGTTGACTCGATACCTTCGCCCGTATCCTTGACCCGGGCAGTGTAGTTGGCGAAAATCAGGGTCCCTTTCTCAAAAGCCATTGGACTCGACCAGCCCCGTTGTTGGGTTTATAGACTTACGGGTTTCGGAAGGTGGCCATCGTTTCACCGATGGCCTTCAGCGTCGTGTCAACGATGCCCTCGTTAATCTGACCCATGCACCCCACTCTGAACACCTTCCCCTTGAAGGGACCGAAGCCCCCTGCGATCACCACGCCCTTGTCCCGGGAAAGGGCCTTTCTGAACTTGGAATCGTCCACCCCCTGCGGATAGTAGGAAGCGACCACCGTCTTCGACCGAACCGATTTCTCTGCCACGGGACTGAGCCCCTGTTTCGCTAGCCCGTCGTACAGCAGCGCAGACATCCTATCGTGCCGCTGGACCCTGTTCGCCAGCCCTTCCTCCAGGAGCTCCTTCAGCGCCTCATCCAGGGCGTAGAAGAGCGGAAGCGCGGGCGTGTAGGGAGTCTCCCCGTTGGCCCCGTACTCCAGGTACCTCGGTATTTCGAAGTACCTCGTTTTCGGCGGTGACCCCTTCAGAAAGTCAACAACGCGCTGGCCGACCGAAAGAAGGGCCAGCCCCGGGGGAGCTGCGATGCACTTCTGGCTCCCGGTTATGCACATGTCGACGCCCCACTTGTCTACAGGGATGGCATAGCCTCCGAGGCTGGAGATGGCGTCAATGACCGCGAACGCTCCGTGTTCTCTTGCCATCTCCGTCGCTTCCCTCACATAGGGGGCATTCACGCCTGTGCTTGTTTCATTGTGAACTAGGAAGAGCGCCCTGAACCTCCCCTGGGCTTCCATGGCCGACGCCAGCTGCTCCAGGCTCGGGATCTTACCGAACTCGGAGTTCACCCTGACTGCCTTCCCGCCGGCAAGCTCGACCGTTTCTGCGAGTCGGGTGCTGAATTCCCCGAAGACGGGCACGATGGCCACGTCCCCCGGCCTGATGATGTTCCAGACGGCTGCCTCGACTCCCCCCGTCCCTGACGAGGAGAGCACGAGCACCTCCCCATCAGTCTGGAAGAGGTGCTTCTCCTTCTCTAGTATCCCCTTGTACAGCTCCCTGAACGCATCCCCTCGGTGGTTGATTATTGGTCCGAGCATGGCGCGCATGACCCGATCAGAAACGTTAGTCGGCCCCGGGAGCATTATGAGCTTCTGCTGACTAGACATGTTCACTACCCTTCAAGTCCTTGCGCATAAGGGCTCTCACCCGCTCGACCCCCCCGAACTTCTTCACAAGCTCCGAAACCTGCTCAGGCACAAGGCTCTCCCAGTCCTTCCTTTCTAAAATCCTGTCCCTAACGTTGGTGGCGGAGTATTTGCTCCTGTCCAGGTATGGCACGGCCACGACGTCTGTCTTCTCTCCCTTGAAAAGGAGAAATGTGAGAGCATCGTTGGTGAACACGACATCGAACCTCGGCACCATGGACTCCACGGTAGATACCCAGAGCGAATGGGAATCAGCGTCCGCGATTGGAATTGCCATCCACTTTGACGGGTCCACCCTGTTACCGTCCAACGCGCTCTTGATCATAGTTATTCGTTCTGCCGCTGTGAACGGGTTATCCCTCTCGTGGCTCCTCTGGGCTGACCCAACCACGATGTAGAGGTACTCGACCCTCCTCAGGGCGTACCTCACAGCCTCCAGGTGGCCCAGATGGAATGGCTGGAACCGGCCGACAAGAAGACCGACCCTCATGCCGTTCTCAAACCGCGGCCTTTCAGGGTCTATTTAAGAGAGCACGCCTCACCGCTTTATCACCCCTGTAATGCACGCCCGGCCGTGGACTTCGTTCAGGTGGACGGCTCCAGAGGGGAGGGTGGAGGCCAGATTCTGCGGACGGCCGTTGCCTTTTCGGCCATTCAGGGCCGGCCCGTGAAGATTCACAGGATACGTGCCGGGAGGGAGGTCCCCGGACTCAAGAGGCAGCACATTTCCGCCCTTCAGGTTATCGCGAAGGTATTCGGGGGTGAATTGGAGGGCGTCACGGAGGGTTCGTCTGAGGTCACTTTCGTTCCCGGGAGGCAGCGGCTGGATGCCATCGCCCTTGACATGGGGACAGCGGCCAGTATCACCCTTGTCCTGCAGGCCGTTGTTCCCGCAGTCGCGCTGACCGGCTCCCGGCTCGATCTGGAGCTCATCGGAGGGACCGACGTCCCATGGAGCCCCACCTACGATTACTTCGAGCGTGTCGCGAGGGACGCCTACGCCAGAATCGGCATCGACTTCAAAGTGGTCTCCCGACGAAGAGGGTACTATCCACGGGGGGGCGGCCAAGTCTCGGCTTCGATAGCACCGTGCAAGGAGGTCAAGCCGCTCGACCTTGCCGATGGGCAGCGGGTACAGGACGCGCTGCTTATCAGCCGATGCGGCATGCTGCCGAGGCACGTGTCCGAAAGACAGCTTGCCTCAGCCAGGACGGAGATGGTGAAGGCGGGCTACGGAGTCTCTTCGACAGAACTATCCGAGGAGGATTCGGACTCGCCCGGATCGTCCGTGCTTGTCTACCATGTGGGACCTTCCAAGTGCATCGGTGCTGATGGCATAGGGTCGAAGGGGAAACCGGCCGAGGAGGTGGGGAGGGAGGCGGCCTCTCGCTTCATCGCCTTCGCCATGTCAGGCGCGTGTCTCGATTCGTACGTGGCAGACATGGTTCTTCCTCTCCTGTCTCTGGCTCCCAAGGCGTCGCGTGCTGCAGTACCAAGAGTAACCCCCCACCTGCTTTCGGGGCTCGAATTGGCCAGCCAGTTCACCCAGTGCAGGTGGTCTGTCGATGAAGGCGAAGCCGCATCCATAGTAACCGTTTCGCCCTGTATGGACGGATGAGAAGTGCGACGGGCACAACGTCTAAAAGCACGGGTATGCGCGGGCCACTTGATTTCCTGATGGCTTTCGAGCAATACATGCCAGGGGCTACCGCAGTAGGGATCGCCTACAAGGATGGTGTCGTACTCGGAGCGGAGCGGCGCATCACCCTCGGCAACTTCGTTAGGAGCAAGTCGGGCAAGAAGGTCTTCCGCGTGACAGCCAGCGTCGGTGCGGTCTGCGCTGGCATGGTGTCCGACATGCAGAACCTCGTAAAGGAGGTTGCCGTCTATTCAAAGCTCAAAGAACTAGAGACGAGGAAAACGCTGAAGCCCAACTCCGTGGCGAAGTTGATGTCTACGCTGATGTTTCAGAACAGGTACGCCCCCCTCCTGACACAGGTGATACTCGGCGGGATGGGAGGCAAGCCCGTGGTATACGTGCTAGACCCTCTCGGGAGCGTCATCTCGGACCAGTATGCCACCGTTGGCACGGGGGAGGAGACGGCCATAGGTGTGGTGGAGGCGGGATACCGTCCAACCATGACTCAGAAAGAGGCTCGGGACCTCGCGATTTCTGCAATAAAAGCGGCGATAGCTAGGGATGCCATGAGCGGCAACGGGATTGACATCCTGACCATCGATGAGTCGGGCATCAAGGAGGAAGGGGTCGACCTCTAGGATAGGGCCAGGGCATGTGGACGTACAAGGGGGTTAAGGTCCACTGGCTTGGTCACGACTCGTTCGTACTCCAAGGCTCGAGGACGGTCGTGCTCGACCCCTTCAAGGCCAAGGGGGACTACAAGGCCGACCTCATCCTGATATCCCACGAACACTACGACCACCTAAGTGACGACGACATCAAGCGGTTCAGTAATCCCGCTACAACCATAGTCGCCGCCAAGATGTGCGAAGAGCCCCTGAAGAAGTACCGTAACGAGAAGAGATTCATTACTCCGGGGTCGAAGGTAGAGGTCAAGGGTGTAGGGATCGAGGCCGTCCCCGCCTACAACATCAACAAGTTCAGGGAGCCCGGGAAGGTATTCCACCCCAAGGCGGACGAGAAGAACGGTTATGTGGTGACGCTCGATGGCGTGAGGTTCTATCACGCCGGGGACAGCGACGCTACCCCTGAGATGAAGGCACTCGACGTGGACATAGCGTTCCTGCCTGTCTCAGGAATCTACGTAATGACCCCCGAGGAGGCCGCCGAAGCAGCGAAGGCTATGAAAGCGAAGGTCGTGATTCCCATGCACATCGAGGCAGGCATCGGCACGTTGGCAGATGCCGAGAAATTCAGGAAACTCGTCGGTGCCTCCAAGACTGTCGAGATACTCCGAAAGGAGTAATTCTCACTCCGGCACGCTCTCGGATTTCAGCTCCCCATTTTCCAGCTTCACGAAGAGGTATCTGTTGTCGGCGAAGACGAGCGTCAGCTCGTTCTCCTTCTCTTCGACCGTGAGCAGCGCCTTCCCTACTATTCCGTCAAACTTTGCCATGCTTATATTCGGGGCGCCTGTGTTTGTATTTCTGTCTTACCAAGTCAGTCCTTAAGGTACTTGGTTAATTCGACCGTCTTTGACGACGGACGAGCGTCCTCCACATTCAATCCTGTCGAGGCTCTGATCATCTCGCGGATGACCTCATCGATGCTCCGACTCCTACGCCGAGTTTTCAGGAGCTTCAGCGCCCGATGAGTATCGTCGTGGACTCTTACCGACTTTGCCATCGACCTCCCCTTCGCACCTACCCAAAATCATGGCGCTTAAGTCTGCGATTTCCCGCAGCTTGGGCACCAACGCTCCTCGCCCAAGATTCTGGGGACTCAGTTTCGTCGCGAGTTCATCATCTGCCCGGGAGCTTACTCCGGGCTATGACTGGGACGGCGTTCACCTCATCGTCGGAGTTCGAGATTCCACCTGCGATTTAGGTTTATTTGCGGAACCCGGGCCCGCCGGTGGGTGGGGTTCCTAGACGGCGTCAGCGTGGTTGACGCCACACGCCTTCTCCCTGGAGGGTTTTGTACAATGCTCCTCTCTGACATGGGAGCCGAGGTCATCAAAGTCGAGCAGCCGGGACTCGGTGACTACATGCGCGCCACCCCTCCTACCAAGAATGGGAGGAGTCCGGTGCACTCGACAGTGAACAGGAACAAGCTCAGCATTGGGATCGACTTGAAAGCACCGGACGGAAAGGAAGTGATGCAGCGCCTTCTGAGGAAGGCGGACGTCTTCATCGAAGGCTTCAGGCCCGGCGCCATGTCCCGCCTCGGTTTCTCATTCAAGGAGGCGGAGAAGATCAACCCGCACATCGTGTACTGCTCCATCTCCGCCTATGGGCAGAAGAGCAAGCTCAGCTCAATGCCCGGTCACGACATCAACTTCCAGGCAATGGCTGGGACGCTAGGATACTCCCCGGGGCCGGAGGTCCCCCTCCTCCAGCTGAGCGACATGACCTCTGGAATGTACGCAGCCCTTGCCATCGTTGGGGCGCTCGCGGGCCGAAGGAAGGCAGTGTACATCGACATACCCATAGTTGCCTCACTCCTCTCATGGATGGTCCTGCCTGCGTCCGCCTATCTCGCCACCGGGCGCCCGCCAAGAGAGGGGCATAGCCTGATTTTCGGTTCGACTCCCTACTACAACCTGTACGAGACATCCGATGGAAAGCACATGGCAGTGGCCGCAATAGAAGGAGAGTTCTGGAGGAACCTCGTCACCGTCCTTGGCGTCCCTCAGCTGGAGCACAGGCGGTTCGGGACGGCAAGAGAGAGGCGCGGCGTCACGGCCGCCCTCACCCGTATCTTTGCAACCAAGAGCAGAGACGAGTGGGCTCGGCTCCTGATGCACAGGGACACCTGCGCCACACCGGTCCTCACTGTGGAGGAAGCGCTGACGAGCGACTGGAGCAGGGGGCTTTCCATGCTCGTCAACCTCCCTGACGGGGAGATTCTCCTGAACGGCCCCGTGAGGTCGCGTCCTCCCCCCCGGAGCCGGCCGTTCACCGGGGCCCCTTCCCTTGGCGAAGATACACCTGCGATAATGAAATCATTGGGATATTCCCGCAAGGAGGTGGCCGACCTCAGGGCAAGGGGCGCGATCGAATGAATAGTGGTCGTCGCCGCAGGGACAGAGCCTAGGCGCGTTGGAGCAGGATAGCAAAGCCCTGGCCGCCGCCGACGCAGAGGGTCGCCATCCCATACTCCTTCCCGGTCGACTGTAGCTCTCTCGCGAGCGTACCGACAAGACGGGCCCCCGACGCCCCAAGCGGGTGTCCGATGGATATCGCTCCGCCATGGATGTTTACCCCTGAGGGATCGAGACCGAGCTCCCTTATGGCGTAAAGGGGTACGACGGCGAACGCCTCGTTGATTTCCCAGAGGTCCACCTCGTCCACCTTAAGACCCGCTCTTCCGAGTGCCTTTTGGGAAGCAGGTACCGGTCCCTTCCCCATCACGCTCGGGTCCACCCCAGCCCAACCCATGGAAATGATTCTTGCCAGGGGTTTGATGCCGTGCTCGTCCAGCTTTGGCTTCGAAGCGAGGGCGACCACCGATGCCCCTGCGTTTAGGGGGGATGAGTTTCCTGGAGTGATTAGTCCTCCCGCCTTGAACGAGGGCTGGAGCTTGGCGAGTTGTTCCATCGTTGTGTCTCTCCTTATGCTCTGGTCCACGTCTATCACCTTCTCACTCCCTTCGAACTCAACCTTCATCTCTAGCAATTCCCCCTTGAACCAGCCATCGTCGACTGACTTCGACGCCTTCATGTGCGACTCGTACGAATATCGATCCATCTCTTCCCTTGGGCACGCCATTTCCTCGGCGAGTTTCTCCGCGGTCAAGCCCATAGAGTACCCCACGCTCATCTGGTACTTCATGAACTCGGGCCGAGTCAGGAGCCTCGTGTTGGGGAGGAGGGCCGGGTTGTTTGCCATCGGGATGTGAGTTAGGTGTTCCATCCCTCCTGCTATGACGATATCCGAATTGCCAGTCATTATCTCCATGGCCCCGTCTGCTGTGGCATTCATTGACGAGGCACAGGCCCTGTCCAGAGCCTGCGCCGGAACAGTTACGGGGAGCCCGGCCAGTAGCACAGGGTGCCTCCCCCCATAAAGCCAGTTCTCCCCAGTCTGGAACGCGCAACCGGTGATCACGTCCCCGACTTCCTCGGGTTTGAACGTGGTCCTGGCCAGCAGACTCTTGATGAGGTGGCTGAGGGCCTGGTCCATGCGGATGGAATTGTAGACGTCCTTCTCCGGCTGATTCGGTCTAGACCGGGAGAATGGGACCCTGATGTAATCAGCGACGTATACTTCTTTGAGCTCTGTCACCCCACTTCACTTCCCTTTGAACTCGGGCTTCCTCTTCCCGAGCATGGCGGAAACCCCTTCCTTGAGGTCCGAAGTGCCGTATAACACACCTGCGGCCATGGCCTCCATGTCTAGCCCCACATCAGAGGGAACTTCTCCTCCCTTGTTTATCAGCCTCTTTGCCATCATGACGGCCACGGGGGCCTGGGAAGAGGCAAGCTCCGACGCCCACTTCAGAGCAGCTTCATCAGGGTCCCCCTCGGTGACTAGCCTATGGACCAACCCAATTTCGGAGGCCCTCTTCCCCTTGATTCTTTCGCTTGTCAGGATCATGGAGGAGGCGAGCGAAGTCCCGATCAGCCGGGGGAGCCTCTGGCTCCCAGACCAAGCAGGCACGAGCCCGATTCCGACCTCTGTGAATCCCAATTCCACCCCTTCTGTGGCGACTCTGAGGTCGCAGGAAAGAGCGAGCTCGAGTCCCCCACCGAGAGTGTACCCCTTCAATACGGCCATTGTTATCTTCGGAATCTCGGTCAGCTTCCTGAATGTTCTTTCTCCCTTCCTTGTGAAGTCCATGAATGCTATGGAGTTGCTGAAGTACTTCGAGAGGTCCGCGCCGGCGCAGAAGACGCCGCCCTCACCCGTCACGATGACCACCCGAATCTCATGGTCGGTCCAAAGCTCGGTCAAGATCTTGTCAAGACCGTCCATAACCTCTTCACTGATCAGGTTGAGCCGTGGCCTGTTAAGCACGATTCTCGCAACTCCTCCCGCAGGCCTTTCGAGCCGGATGGGGTCTGTGCTAATCCCCACTTCGCTGCTGGGTTTCACTGGCGGCACCATCGGAGCAGCAGGAGCCGCTGCGATCGCGGGGGGAGCGAGCCTCCCTTCGATTGCATCTCTCATCTTCCCTTCGTCTATGGAGCGGGTCGGAGCAAAAATCTGGCAGTCAAACGTCTTGGATAGCTCTTCAAGTTTCGCTTTCACCTCGGCATTGCTCAGGTCCTTGGCGACAGAGATCGGACCGAAAGGCCTGTTCATGCCCAGAGTCACTGCCTTCTCGATGTCATCGGGGTGCGCGACGCCTTCTTCGACCAGCTTGACTGCTTCATTGATTTCAGCTGCGAACATGTCCATCACGGAGACCTTCTCCGTCGGCTCTACCTTAGGTATCGCAGCTCTCCCGCTGGACCAGTCGTAGAACCCATTGCCTGTCTTCTTTCCGAGCCGTTTCTCCTGAACCATCTTAGCAAATGTCGTTGCCTTCCCATATTCAGGTGAGAGGGTCTTGGCAAAGTACGTCAGAGATTCGGCCGGGATGTCTATCCCGACGAAGTCGATGAGCTCGTAGGGGCCCATGGGAAGGCCTTGGCTCTTGAACAGAGTGTCCACCTCGGGGGGCGTAGCAATCCCCCTGTCGGCTATCAGGCAGAAGAAGAGCATATCGACACCGTTGATCCTGTTAGCGATGAAACCGGGACTGTCCTTCAGCACCTTGACGGGGGTCTTTCCCATCTTCGCGCTAATCCCTGCAATCACATCGACCACCGCTGGATCCGTCTTCTCCCCCGGTATCACCTCGACCAGCTTCATTGCGGTAGGGGGGTTGAAGAAGTGCATCCCGACTACATTCTCAGGCCTGGGAGTCGCCCTGGCCAGTTCGGAAATCCTGATGTTGGACGTGTTCGAAGCGAATATCGCTCCGTCAGGAGCGTGCGCGACTGCTTCGCTTAGAATGGACTTCTTCAACTGAAGGGACTCGGGGACGGCCTCCACCACAAGGTCTGCTGCCGAGACAGCCGCGTCTAGGTCCCCCGTATAGGCGATCCTGGACATGGTCGCATCTGCCTGCTCCTTCGTTACTTTTCCTCTTTCCACCCATCTCTGGAGACTGGCAGCCACCCTTTCTCTCGCTTTTTCCAGCATCTCTGGGTACTTGTCCTCAAGTACCACGTTGTATCCGTTCGAGGCGAAAAGCTGGGCTATGCCGTGCCCCATGTCGCCTGCTCCGATTACAGTTACGTTCCTGATCTCCATGGTCTCCGAGTGCTGGCTAAGCTCCTGTTCGCTTTACGTTTTGTGGGGCAGAACGACGCCAATACAATTCCCTAACCTGTTCGAGACCTGCGCACATGGTCGCCCGCCCCTTCCCGAACAAATCAATCCGGAGGAAAGGTTATCTCACTGGAAACGGTGGTAACCGCGAGGTAACTGGCTTGTGGTACACGGTAGGGTCTGGAATGGCGGTGGGCTGAATTGAGCACACTCACGCCCAGCTCGGGAGACTACGAGATCACGATAACGGAGGAGCAGGAAGCCTTCAGGCGGGCGGTCAGGGACTTCGCCGAAAAGGAGCTCGGTCCTGTCGCCCAGAAGATCGACAGGGAAAACCAGATGGACATGAAACTGGTCAAGAGGGCGGCTGAGCTGGGCCTTTTCGGGGTCCCATTCCCCGAACAGTATGGTGGGGGTGGAGGGGACGACCTTTCACTCGTAATTGCCATGGAGGAAGTCGCCCGCTTCTCTGCCGCCTTCTCGGCGGTGGTGGGAGCCACCTACCTTGTCTCGACCCCTATCTTCGCATTTGGCAACGAGGAGCAGAAGAGGAAATTCCTGACCCCCATTGCCAGAGGAGAGAAGATAGCCGCCCACGCGATGACCGAGCCGGGGACAGGCTCGGACGTGGCAGCTATCACGACAACGGCGACAAAGAGCGGAGACAGATACCTAATCAACGGCAAGAAGATGTTCATCACCAACGGCGACAAGGCGGATATCTTTCTCATCTTCGCCAGGACGAGTCCCAAAGAGGCGGAGAAGAGGCACCGCGGGGTCACGGCGTTCATAGCGGAGAAGGGGATGCCCGGCCTCACCGTCGGACAGCGCACTGACGTCATAGGGCTCAGGGGCGATCAGCCCGTGGAACTGATATTCGAGAACCTCGAGGTGCCTGAGACCAACGTCCTCGGGGAGATGGGAAGAGGGGTCAACATCGCCCTGAACACCTACGACCATGGCAGAGTAGGGGTCGCGGCCCAGGGGACCGGGCTTGCCCAAGCCGCCCTGGAGGCTGCTCTGAACTATTCGACACAGAGGCAGACATTTGACCAATACCTCCTTAGCTATCAGCAGGTCCAGTTCAAGATAGCGGAGATGACAGCCGCGGTCCACACGTCAAGGCTGCTGACCTACTGGGCCGCCATGCTGACAAAGAAGGGGAAAGACTTCATCAAGGCATCATCCATTGCGAAGGTTACCGCCACCGAGGCCGCCGAAAAGAACGCGCACATGGCCATGATGATCATGGGGGCCTACGGCGTCTCCACGGATATGAACGTGGAGAGGATACTGAGGGACTCGCAGATCATCAAGACCTACGAAGGAGCCAACGACATCCAACGTCTTGTCATAATGAAAGAAGTGGCAAAGGAAATGGGGGTCCTGTAGCGGGTCCCGCCCGCGGCCTTTGGAAGTTGAAATGCAGGTGACCGGTGCCATCGAGACAAGGGTACCATGAGCAGGGTCGCGATCGTCGGCGTAGGCCACAGCAAGTTCGGCAGAAGGACAGACGTCAACATCGGCGAACTTGCCTTCGAATCGATTAGGCAAGCAGTGGAGGACGCAGGGGTCGAGAGAAAGGACGTAAGCAATGTTGTAGTTGGAAGCATGGGTTCCTGGTACGAAGAGTCCCTCCCCGCGGTCGTCGTTAACGAATACGCTGGTCTCAGTGGCGCAGGAACCATGAGGGTGGAGGCCGCCTGCGCCAGCGGGAGCGCCGCCCTGAAATCTGCCTACAACAGTATCCGCAGCGGTGAAGGGGATGTGGCCATGGCAGTCGGAGTCGAGAAGATGACGGAGGTCGACAGCTCGACCTCGGTGGAGCTGATAGGCAGGGCAGGCTCCTACACATGGGAGTTCGAGAATTATGGGATGACCTTTCCAGGCTACTACGCCCTCTACGCAGTCGCCCACATGGATAAGTTCGGCACCACACAGGAAGACATGGCTAGGGTTGCCGTCAAAGCCCACCACTACGGGGCGATGAACCCTCTCGCACAATTCCAGAAGGAGATAACACTAGAAAAGGCCCTTGGGTCCCAGGTGGTCGCATGGCCCCTCAAGCTTTACGATGCATGTCCGCTCACTGATGGCTCTGCGGCCGTCGTGCTCGCGTCAGAGGATGTGGCCAAGAAGCTCACCGACACTCCAGTCTGGATCAGGGGGGTCGGCTACTCGTCAGATACTGCCAACATGAGCCGAAGGGGAAGTTACGTCGGCCTGGAAGCCGCCGTCACGGCTGCCAGGAGTGCATACGCCATGGCGAAAGTCTCACCCGATGACATCGACGTCGCCACAGCTCACGACTGCTTCACGATAGCCGAGCTCATGGCCTATGAGGACCTCGGCTTCTGCAAGAAGGGGGAGGCGTCAAAGATGATCCGAGAGGGCCAGACCGAGATAGGGGGAAGGATACCCGTGAACCTCGACGGCGGTCTCAAGGCGAAGGGCCACCCGATAGGGGCCACTGGGGTCTCCATGGCGGTGGAAATTACGAAGCAGCTGAGAGGGGAGGCCGGGAGGCACCAGGCGCCGATAAGGAAGGGAAACGGGCTTGTCCACAACATAGGGGGCACGGGGCACTACGCCTACGTGACAATTCTCTCGAGGAGCTGAACATGTCAGAGGCACCATCCCTACACTCGCGCCGCTCGCTCACTCTGAGATTCGACATCCCAATATCGAAAACCCGCGAATTCTGGGACTCCCTGAAGAACGGGAAGTTCGTGACTACAAAGTGCAAACAGTGTGGTAACGTGTCCTTCCCTCCGCAGGCCGACTGTCCGAAGTGCATGAGCAGCGAGTCCCAATGGGTGGACCTTGGTAAGGACGCCACCCTTGTGACGTTCACTCATGTTCGCACGGTCCCGGCGAGCTTCGCCGAAACCGAACCTTACATCATTTGCATCGGGGAGATGGCGGGAGGCACGAAAGTCCTCGCCTGGCTTGAAGGGGTCAGGCCGGAGGATACAAAACCACGGATGCAGCTTAGGATCGAACCCCGCACCGGCGCGGAGGGGAATCCCTACTACGTCTTCGTCAGAGCCTAGAACTCTTTCGGGACTTCCTTCATTACATCTGCCACGCGGTTCAGCCTGTCCCTGAGCGCGAGTATCTTCACAAGCGAGCCCTTGAATTTCATTTGCCCTTTTAGGACTGCTGATTGCAAGTCAATCTCCCCCCTCCCTATCCTGCACCAGGCTTCGTAAGTCCCTTCAAAAGTGAACTCTGCAGTCGTCCCCGGTGCGGCCTTTTGCAGGGTGGTCGTTCCGTTGTCCACGCCAAGCAGGTAGTTCTGCCCTATGTCATTGACGTTCAGTGACACACTTGTCTTGAGGTTCTTAGTGCTCTCCGTCCATTTCGCGTCCTGAATGAGGGCCGCCAGCACCTGTGAGAAGTATTCATCGCTAAGGTACTTTGCCATTGGCCGCGGCCTCCGAGGCTCGCTTTTTGAGGTTACCTATGGCACCCGAAGTCAGAGCGGAGATGAACTCAACTCCGTCCACCTCGATCCTCGGTTTCATGTCCCGCAGAATGGGGGCGATCTGGTTCGTGGTTCTTATGACCACTGCCCTCGGGTTCTTTTTTACAGGTATGACTTTCGCCGTTTGAAAGCGCCCTTTGATTATTTCAGAGAAACGTTTGATTTCATCATCGGACAGATCAGAGCTCGCGTAGAATAGCACGTATCGTTTCGACATTTACCTTGCCTTCAGCTGTTCCAGGAAGAAGTCCCTCCCGCGCCCGCGGGTGAGATACGCCCTTGGTTTGACCTTCAGCCGGATAGCCTCGCCGTAGCCGATGGAGATTTCACCCTCGACCAGCCGCTGCTTGTCGAATCTCATGTACAAGGACGCGTGCTCGTCGACAAACCTGTCGATGTCTCTAGCCACCAATTCCCTCATTTCCCGTGGCATCCTCCCTGCCAAACGGGTGAACGCCTTCGTGGCGTCCTCCCCGTGAAGGTGGACGCTCACCTTTCTGATATCGTTGCCGTAGTGCCCCGCCATGTCCACGAACTCAAAGGGAGCTTCTACATCGATTAACTCCCTGACCGCGAAAGCCACCTTCTCAGCGTCTTCCGTTGCGTGCAGGAGGTAGGACACGTCCAAGGACTGGATTGCGCCCTTCAATTCTAGCCGCCTGTGGAAGTTCTACTATAAGATAATCGCTTACCCGCGGATTAGGGCGCACGGAACGGCAGACGACGAACAGTGGCCGGGTCAGAGAGAAGATTAACTATACCCCTCGGCACACCCTCCCAAGTTGCCGAAGAAGCTGACTGTAGAGGACATTCTCTCGGATGAGCTAAAGCGCGAAATGAACATGGACACGAACACCTTCGCAGTCTTGGACGACTGGGATTCGGTAATGCACAGCGTGTACCAGATGCCCATAGAGTTCGCGGGATATACGAACAAGATTGCTGACATGAAACTGCTCAAGGAGATGGTGAACACGCTTGCGGCCCAGGACTTCGACAACGTGAAGCGGAGCGAGAGCAGGAAGAAGCAGCTCGCCCAATTCACCAGGACGCTCAGCATGTATTACAACCTCGTCTTCACCAGGGGAAAGAAGAAGGTCGGCTACGGTACACTGTTTCATTTCCCGAAGATCAAAGCAAACCCTGACAGGAGCGGCGGCATCGTGCTGGCGGCGAAGATAGTCGTGGACGGAAAAAAGCATGAGGTCACCTTCGAAAGGGGGAAGTTCGACGACTTCCTGGTTGAGGTCATGCCCTACGTCAACCTCCTGGGCGACCTCTACCGCCAGACCCGCAAGCTGTAGGCCACGTTGAGACGCTACATCCTTGGGATCGAAAGTACGGCCCACACGTTCTCGGTGTCCGTCGTGTCCTCAGACGGAAAAATCCTGTCCAATACGAAGTCGGTGTACAAGCCCTCCGAAGGTAGCGGAATACATCCTTTCGAGGCGTCCCAGAACCACCTGGCTGCTGCTCCACGGGTGGTCGCCGACGCACTCGACTCCTCGGGGGTTCCGATGGGCGGGCTCTGCGCCGTCGCCTATGCCATGGGACCAGGGCTTGGGCCCTGCCTGAGGGTAGGGGCCGTGGTGGCCAGGACCCTTGCCTCTTCGCTCGGAGTCCCCCTTGTGCCTGTTAATCACGCAGTGGGGCACATTGAACTTGGTTGCTTGCTTACCGGCTCGAAGGACCCGGTAGTCCTCCTTGTGTCCGGCGGGCATACCATGATTCTGGCCTATTCAGGAAGACGATGGCGTGTCCTCGGTGAATCCCTCGACCTAACCCTGGGCCAGCTGCTGGACCAGTTCGGGAGGCACCACGGCCTAGCCTCCCCCTGCGGAAGGGCCATTGAGGAAGCTGCCGAAGCCTCCTCCAACTACCTAAGGCTTCCTTACTCGGTAAAAGGGAACGACGTCTCCTTCTCTGGACTCCTCACCGCATCAAAGCTCCTGTTGGACAGCGGGAGGACTTTCTTCGATGTCTCGTACTCTGTGCAGGAGACGGCATTCGCGATGGTGACAGAGGTCACCGAAAGGGCACTGGCCTTCACAGGGAAGAAGGAAGCGATGATTGTGGGAGGGGTGGCTGCGAACAGACGGCTCAGCGGCATGATTAGCGACATGGTGGGGAGGCACTCGGCAGTCGTAACCATGACACCCCTCGAATACAGCGGGGACTGCGGGGCGCAGATAGCGTGGACTGGCTGGCTCGCCCACACCTGTGGCATTGAAGTTCCAATCCCGGAGTCCAAGGTCCTACAATCGTGGAGGCTCGATCACGTCGATATCCCTTGGCGTAACTAGACCTCCTCGAGGGCGCCTCCTCTACCGGGGGGCCGAAGCTGACGTTGTTCTGGGAGATTGGCAGGGGTTCGAGGCTGTGTTCAAGATTAGGAAGCCCCTGACTTACCGACTCCAGGTCCTAGACGAGGCCATACGCAGACAGAGAACTGCGCGCGAGGCAGAGATGATAAATCTCGCAAAGAGAGCTGGGGTCGCCTCTCCATTCCTCTTCAACGTCGAAATCGAATCTTCGACGCTCGTCATGCAGTTCGTGCGAGGGATCCGCGTAAAGGACCTGGTGGCATCGCTCGACAACGCTCATCTGTTCGGCGTGTTCTTTGCGTTCGGCCAGGACGTCGCAAGACTACATAGCTTCGGCATCATGCACGGTGACCTGACCACAGCCAACGTGATTAGCAGTAACGGACGGCTAGTCTTCATCGACTTCGGCCTTTCTGTTCGGACCACGAGGTTAGAGGACCAAGCGGTTGACCTGAGGCTCATCAAGGAGACACTTGTCGGAGCCCACCCTGACATATCGGTAAGGGCGCTGGACGCCCTGAACACTGGGTACGCCTCCGTGGTCGGGCCGGTGCGGTCCCGTGCTGTCCTCAAACAGCTGCAGAACATCGAAAGAAGGGGACGATACGCCCGGGTCGCATGAAACGAGTCTTAGTCAGGCAACCTTTATCAGCCGAACTCTCAGGACTCGCCTGAAAGGTTACGGTATGGCACGCATACATTCACACAGGCATGGGAAGTCGCACCAGACGAGACCTCCAAGCAAGAGCGTCCCTAGCTGGGTCTCAACCTCCGCTGACGATGCGAAGGCGGTTGTGCTAAAGCTCGCTAAAGAAGGGGTGACTCCAAGCAGGATAGGGCAGACGCTCCGGGATGACTATGGTGTCCCCCTCCTGAAGCCTCTCATGGGCAAGTCTCTCGGGAGGGTACTCGCAGACGGTAAGGTTTCGCCGAAGGTCCCCCAGGACCTGCAGGACCTTATCGAGCGGGCTCAGCGTATCCAGAGGCATCTTCAGGCTCACAGGAGCGACAGGAAGAACGTTCACTCCCTCGAGCTTGTCGAGGCGAAAATCTACCGTCTGGCGAAGTACTACAAGGAGAAGGGAGTTCTGCCAAGCGACTTCAAGTACACGGCCGTGGTCGCACAGCTCGCTTAGTCGGGAGGCGGGCCCATGGCCGACCTCGAAGGCCTGCTCGCGAGATACAGGTCCTTGACCCCCGATGTGTTGAGAATCGTGCGGGGCGGCAGGAGGATTCTGATCGTCACTCACATCGACGCCGACGGTCTCTGCAGCGGTTCGATAATTTTCGCGGCCCTTATGAGGGAAGGAGCCAACGCTACCCTGCGCACCGTCCCCGACCTGGATCCCAAGAAGATTGCCGAGCTCGGCTCCCAGAATTTCGACTTCTACATCTTCACGGATCTCGGGTCCACCCTCGTAGATGAAATCGAGGCATCGTTCAAGAGGAGATATCTCCTACTGGACCACCATCAGATGCCCGACAGGGATGCCGAGAACCCTTCGGTGGTGAACGCTTGGAGCTATGGCTTCGACGGGGGAAACGAAGCCTGCTCCTCCGCCATGGCATACTTCTTCGCCTCTGTCCTTAATCCTACGAACGACGATCTCTCTCCACTCGCTATTGTCGGAGCCCTTGCCGACAGGCAGGACGCCGGCCCTGGAAGGTCGCTGACTGGGCTGAACAGGGCAGCGATGGAGGACGCCCAGGCCCGTGGGCTCCTTACGGTTACTAAAGACCTGATGTTCAGCGGAAGGGAAACACGGCCCATTCACGAGGCCATTGCGCTCACCTCCACGCCGTTCCTGAAGGGCCTTACAGGAAGTAAGGACGCTGTCCTTGCCACCCTTCACCAGTCGGGGCTCACTCTGAAGGACGGAATAACGTGGAGGACGATATCATCTCTGTCCACGGAGGAGAAGATGAAGCTGACCGAAGTAATTGCAAGCAGTCTGGGGTCCTCTGATGGAGCAACCGAGGCTGTGGCGAACCTGGTGGGGGAGATCTACACATTCGAGTTCGAAGATCCGTTTACGCCGCTGAGGGATGCCAGGGAGTTTGGGACCCTGCTGAACGCCTGCGGCAGGATGGGGGCGGCGGGAACAGGGATTTCGATATGTCTCGGGGATCGAACAGAAGCGCTGAAGGCCGCGATGAAGACCCTGGGCGACTACAGGTCCGGGATAAACAAGGCCCTCGAGGCGCTGACCTCAGAGCCGTCTCGGCTAGAGCAGCACGGAACCGTGGTTCTTGTCAGGGGGGAAGGAGTCGTGGACGAGAAGCTGCTGGGGCCAGTGATCTCCATCCTCACCTCGTTGCCTGAGCTCAAAGATAAGGTGGTCGTCGGGAGCGCAGAAAGCGGAGATTCGACCCTGAAAATATCATCAAGGGTCGGGGACGCATTCGCTGGGAAGGTGAACCTGGGGGTCATCATGCGCGAAGCAGCCGAATCCGTGGATGGGGTTGGGGGTGGCCATGCCATGGCCGCGGGAGCAAAGATACCTTCATCAAAGGCAGAAACATTCTCTAGAACGGTCTTGGATAGAGTCTCCGTTTGAAAGCCAGCGCAGCTCTGACGGTCATGCTATCCGGCGCGGCTGAGGCGAAGAGCCTTTCCGCCGTGCTCGCCCCCGACAACGAGGGTCTCCCCCAAGGGACGCTCCTTTCAATGGCGACAAGGGGGAAGGTGCTAGAATTACAGGTCTCGGCCGATTCTCCGCCCGCATCCATCTCCCCCATACTTTCCCTCCTGCGGGACATCATCCTCTATCAGGAGGTATGGCTTTTATCGCGTCAGAAGTGAGGCCCGGGTCCAGAGGACCCTGACCTAGGTTGATGGACGTCAAGCTTATTCGAGAGAACCCCGAGGTCGTTGTAGGGAACCTGAAACGCCGGGGTGCAGTCGATAGAATCCCCCTGGTTAGCCAAGCGACCACGGCAGACTCAGACTGGCGGAGGTACAAGACAGAAGTGGACAGGCTCAGGCACAGGCAGAACGAGCTGACAGCTGAGGTGGCGTCTCTGAAAAAGAAGGGGGCCCCCATCGAGTACAAGGTCAAAGAGGTCAAGGACATTCCCCAGAAGATCAAGGACCTGGAGGCGAAGTCCGCTGAAGCGAGCGCGAAGCTGAACAGCGCCCTCATGAAGCTCCCGAACATCCTGCACGAGAGCGTCCCCACAGGCAAGGACGAGAACGAGAGCGTGACGGTCAGGACATGGGGGGAGCGCCCTGACTTTGGCATCCACCCCAAGGACCACATCGACCTGCTCACAGCCCTCGACATGGTGGACATGGAGCGGGGCGCGAAGGTCGCGGGAGCGCGCTTTTTCTTTCTGAAGGGGGACGCGGTCAAGCTTGAGCACGCCATAATGCAGTTCGCCCTGGACTTCCTGCGCGCAAAGGGGTACACGACCGTCGAGCCTCCGTTCATGCTCAACCGGGAATCCTACGAGGGAGTCGTCAACCTCGAGGACTTCGGGCCGGTAATCTACAAGATCGAGGGGGAAGACCTCCACCTGATTGCCACCTCGGAACACCCTCTCGTTTCGATGCACATGGACGAAATCCTTGAGGTCTCGAAGCTCCCGATCAAGTACTGTGGCTTCAGCCCTTGCTTCAGGGTTGAGGCAGGGGCCCATGGGAAGGACACCAAGGGAATATTCCGCGTGCACCAGTTTTACAAAGTGGAGCAGGTGGTTTTCAGCAAGCCTGAACAGAGCTGGACGATCCACGAGGAACTCATCGGCAACGCTGAAGAGATTTACAGGGCCTTGGGGATACCACACAGAGTCGTCCTCCTCTGCAGCGGGGACACCGGTTTCATGTCGGCAAAGACCTACGATTTGGAAGCTTGGCTCCCTGGTCAGGGCAAGTACAGGGAGATGGCTTCGGCCAGCAACATCACAGACTACCAATCCAGGCGCCTCCGAATCCGCTACCGCGAGAAACAGAGCGATCCTACCATTCTGGTGAATACTCTGAACTCAACGGCTGTTGTCACCAGGACACTCGTGGCACTGGTTGAAAATTTCCAGCAGAGAGACGGCTCCATCAAGATCCCAAAGGCACTCGTCCCCTACATGGACGGGATAACGGCACTGCAGAAACGCTGAGGTTAAATGCCCGCACCGAACGGGGCGCCTTCGCTTGCCAAAGAAAGTAGCGAAGGTGCGGGACAAGTGGAAGCTGAAGCAGTGGGTCACGGTCACCGCATCCCCTTCATTCGGAAACGCCCCCATAGCGCGCATCCCTCTGACGGATGTCCAAAAGCCCGAGGGGAGGGTTATAGAGACGACCCTCTACGACATCCTGAAACAGGACCCTCAGCACTACGCGTTCAAGCTCTTCTTCCAGGTCGACAGGGTCGAGGGGGAAACAGCCTACACTGTGTTCAAGGGGCACGAGTACTCCCGGGAGTTCCTCAGAAGTCTCATTCGCCGGGGATCGTCCATGTCAGACTTCATACGGGACTACACGACGAAGGATGGGTTCGTCGTGAGGGTCTACTGCACCGCCCTCTCTCAAGGTAAGATGAACAGCTCCAAGAAGCACGACCTGAGACTCATCATGGACACGGTGATCAGGGAGAAGGCGGCTAGCATGAACTACGAGGGCTTCGTGCAGGAGCTGGTCTTGCAAAAAGTCGCCTCCGACGTGTACAACGAGGCCAAGAAGGTGACCCACCTCAGGCACGTGGGAGTGAGGAAGAGCAAGCTGATTTCCCGGCCCGAGCCGAGGAAGGCAGAACCTCTAGCCCCTCTTGCCACTTGAGACTATCTTGACGATGTCTCTGTTCTTGAGCAAGTGGTCCGATCCAAGCCTCTTTCCAGTCCTCGCATCAATGGCGTAAAGGAACGTGTCGGCCAGCTCGCTGTGAACCGTCCTGGCCAGGTCTATGGCCGTGGACCCACCCTTCATGACGAACGCATCGGGGAGCACTCGACCGTCCTTGTCCGAAAGCCGCGCCTCGTCCTCGACCGGGAACACAACTATCGCGCTCAACAGGTCGAAGAACGCCTGGTTGATGGCGTCCTGGACCCCTGTCCCTCCGTAGACCTTCATGACTTTCTCTTGCACCATCCTGAGTGCGTTTCCCTGGGCGGGGGTGAGCTTCTGCGGGTCCTTCACACTGAAGTTCTGGTCGCCTGGCGTGTACTCCACAAGCCCGTGTTCCGCGGCCTTTCTCAGAAGCAACTCTGCCTCCGAGGCACACGGGACGATTTTTCTTCCAGTCTTTCGCAGGGCTTCGATGTTCGCCGGGGACGCGGGGAGGTCTGCCTTATTCGCCGCAACGAGAGACGGCTTCGTGAGCCTCCTGGTCTCCACGACGAACTGCATTATCTGTTCGTCTGTCCAGGTCGTGGGCTTCTCCGTCCTGAGGTGCAGACGTAGCACCACCTGCTCGACATCCCCGAAGGTGACCGAAAGCCCGGAAAGCCTGTCGGCCAAGTGATCGACTATTTTTCCCCCTGTCTGCTCCAAAGACCTTGACACCTTCTCCCAGTCCTTCTTGATGATGCCAAACATCCACAGGTCAAACTCATGTTCGACCATGGCTATGTCCCCGACCGGGTCATGGGTGCCCGGCGGGACCTTCCTCCCTTCGAGGTCCGTTGAGCCTGAAGCGTCGACAACTTGAATCAGGGCGTCCGCTTGCCTCACGTCGTCCAAGAACTGGTTCCCCAGGCCCTTCCCCTTCGACGCGCCTTCAACCAAGCCCGCGACGTCCACTATCTTCACAGGGATGAGCCTGATACCGTTCACGCAGGCCGAGTTCCTCGGGTTGTCAGTGACCCCCATCTCCCTGCACACGCACTGTGTCTTCAGGTGGGCGACGCCTATGTTCGGCTGGATGGTGGTGAAGGGGTAGTCGGCGATGGGGACGTCCTTTAGGGTCGCTGCGGCAAAAAACGTCGATTTCCCGACATTAGGTTTGCCGACGACTCCCACGAGCACGACTCGGCCAAAACTCAGGCCCGTTATAACCGTCTCATTGGGCAATGCTCCCATTGGTCAGGGTATGCATCCTGGGTGGAGGGTCTGCGGGCGAAGAAGCGGCCTTCGAGGCCCGCCTTAGAGGGGCCGAAGTCACCGTCGTTGAACGAAGACCAGACCAAGAGCCGCCCTGGAAGTCTTGGCCAGACCTGATCTCTCAATCTCCCGCGAAAGAGGCCCCCTTCTATAGCCGGAGGAATTCGTCCCTAAGTGTGCTTACGGCGGAGGTGAAGGGCGCGCGGCCTGCCCTTGTTACTCTCTCCAATGGCGACAGACTCCGAACCGACTCCATAATCGTCTCCACCGGCAGCCGTTTCAGGCCTGTCTCGCTCCTCGGGGCGCAGAAGCCTGGGGTACTCATATTGGATGGGGCGGAGAAGTACGAAGATCTAGGCCGTAAATGTCGTTCCTTGGACCGCGCCGTCGTCGTTGGAGAGGGATACCGAGGGCTGGAAGTGGCTGACAGGCTGTGCAGCTTCGGCGTCCGAGTACTACTGGTGATATCCTGTTGGCAGTACGAGGCTCCCGCCCAAGTCGTTGTTGATGTGTTTGAAGACGCTGCCCGGGAGAGGGGTGTCGAATTCCAGCGAGGGGAGGTCTCGAGGGCGGTGGGGAGTCGAAGGGTCGAAGCTGTAGTGGCCGGAGGGTCCGTCATTCCCTGTGACACCCTTGTAATCGTCCCATTTCGCGTGCCCAACCCTGTCCACTCCTCGTTGAGGCTTGGCCGGACGGGGGGAGTGGAGGTCGACGGTGCCATGAGAACAAGCGAGACTTCGATGTTCGCCGCAGGAGGGTGCGCGGAGCTGAAGGGTGACATACTGGGTTCAGGGACCCTCGCAGCTGAGCCGTTCCTCTCCGGAAGAATCGCAGGCTCAAATTCAATGGGTTCGACCCACTCGATTGAAGGGGCCAGGATAGAACAGCTGCGCGTGTTCGGTCTCGGGTGGTCTCGGATAGGAAGGAGAACCGGCGCCCGCCTGGCATTCAGGAACCGAGTGGAGACCGTTAGCCGGCGCTGGGGGGCTGCTTCCGCTTGCGTGATTATGCATGAGGGATTCAACGAAAGGGTCGTCGGGGTGGAATCGGTTCAACCAACCACGTCCTCCCCCGCTGGACTTCCACCGCTCGGTGCCGGAGCTACCCTCGAGGCCCTTGCCTTTGGATTAGGTTCAAGCGATATATCGCAGATTTCGGAGACCGCTAGGCTGGGGTTGCGAGAGTGGCGAAAGTCCTAATCTGTGATCACGTAGAGGTGGAGAAGCTCTCCCTGGGGCCGGGCGTAGTTGTCGACTACAAGCCCACCATAACAAAGGAAGAGCTCCTCGCTGTGGCAGGTGAATACGACGCGTTCATCGTCCGGAGCAGGACGAAGATTGACCGCGCCGTCCTTGACAGGGCCACCAAGCTGAGGCTCGTTGCTAGGCCTGGCACGGGACTGGACAACGTAGACGTAGAATATGCGAAGTCGAAGGGGGTTACAGTCGTCAACAGCCCCGAATCTCTGGTCGAAGCCGTTTCGGAGCATGTCGTGTTGATGATGCTAGCACTGAGCAGGAAATTGGTGGTGGCGGACGTCGGCACCAGGGCAGGTAAGTGGGAGAAGAACGCACTGATGGGGAGGGAGCTGAAAGGCAAAATCCTAGGAATCGTTGGCCTCGGGCGAATCGGGAAGCGTATCGCAGAGGTGGCGAAAACGCTCGGAATGTCTGTCCTGTTCTACGACATAATTCTAATCCCGCCCGAAGTCGTGGCTCCTCTCGGAGCCAAGGTCGTCGGCCTGGACGAGCTTTTCAGGGACTCGGACTACATCACCCTTCACGTCCCCATGACGCCGGACACCGCCCACATGATAGACACCATAAGGCTCGGCCAGATGAAGAAGACCGCCTTCCTCATCAATACGTCCAGAGGGGGCGTTATCGATGAGGCGGCCCTTGCCGCAGCCCTGCATAACGGCGCCATCGCCGGTGCTGCACTCGACGTATTCGAGAAGGAGCCACCTGCAGGCCCCATACTCGGCGCTCCGAACACCATCCTCACACCTCACATAGGGGGACAGACGGAAGAGGCCCAGACCAACGCAATCGTCATCGTGGGAGAAAAGGTCAGGGAATTCTTCTCATCGGGCTAGAGACTCGAAGAACGTTTATTTGCTGACCGAAAACGAGGCGCCCCGATGCCCATGTACAGCCAGATTTCAAAGACGTGGCAGGACATCTTCCATCAGAAGGGGGGCGACATGAGGACCCGGGCAGTGGAGCTGAGGAAGCAGCCTGCGATGCTAAGGGTCGACAGGCCCTGGAGGCTCGACAGAGCGAGGGCCCTGGGCTACAAGGCAAAGGAAGGGGTGGTGATCATCAGGATGCGTGTCTCGAGAGGAGGGATGCGGAAGAAGCGACCGACCTCCGGGAGAAGACCCAAGCACATGGGTGTCCTGAGGATCAAATCGGCCATGTCCTCCCAGAAGGTCGCGGAAAGAAGGGCTGCCGAAAGGCACCCCAACATGAGACTACTTGGCTCCTATCCCGTCTGGGAAGACGGCATCCATGCCTGGTACGAATGCATCCTAATCGACCCTATGCACCCGGCGATTAGGAAAGATTACAACTATAGGCGAACTCTCGGCCTAGTCGACTAGTCTATTTCTTCATCTCGCTGCTGTGGCCTGGGAATATCTTCGAGTTGGGGTCCACGTATGCCTTGGCGACATTGACTGCCAGGGCCGCCTGTGCGTACCCCGTGGCGATCAGGTTCAGCTTCACTCCATCCAGCGGTCCGGCGATGTCACCTGCGACGTAGACGCCGGGTATGTTAGTCTCCATCTTCCCATTGATTCTGATCTCCCTGCCGTCAATTTGCAGTCCCCAGTCCTTTATGGGCCCAAGGTCTGCTCTGAACCCGATGTTTACGAGGATGTCGTCCACATCGACCGTCTCCTCGGCCTGAGTCCTGTTGTCGAAGATGACGGCCTTTGTGAGCTTGGTCCCGTCCCCGCTGACGCTTCTCACTTCGTAGAAGAGCTTGACATCAACGCTCGAATTTTTCATCGCTGTGACGCTACCCTCGTGCGCCCTGAAAACATCCCTCCTGTGGACCAGCGTGATCTTCTTGGCTATGTCCTTGATGTTGAGTGCCCAGTCCACCGCCGAGTCTCCTCCCCCAACGATCAGTAGGTTCTTGTCCTTGAACACACTCTTGTCTTTGACGAAATAGTAGACCCCCTTTCCCTCATAGTCGGAGGCCCCCTTCGCTTCCAGCTTGTTGGGAGAGAACGCCCCCACTCCAGCCGCCACCAAGACCGCCTTTGAAAGGTGCCTGGTCCCCTTGTCCGTCGTGAGCTCGAAGATCCCATCCGTCCTGTGCAGTGAAGTCACGCGTTCGCCGAAGACTACTGTGGGGTTGTACTGGAAAGCTTGGTCCACCAGGTTCTTCACCAGGTCCTTGGCAAGTATTCTGGAGTACCCTGGGACGTCGAAGATGTACTTCTCTGGGTAGAGGACGGCGACCTGGCCCCCTGGTTCCTCGAGCGCGTCGACAATCTTGGTCTTCATCTGTCTGAGGCCGGCGTAGAAAGTCGCGAAGAGGCCCGTCGGACCCGCCCCTATGATGGTCAGGTCATAGACATCGCCGGACATGGGCTTTCTGGCTGGCCATCTGCAAATGGCGTATAAGGGTTCGCGAGTTTACGCGAGCCCCGAAGCCACTGGATTTCTCGGCTTCAGGATTTCCCTGAGGAGTACGGTCGCGTACTGGCCCTTCCCGAGGGTGAACTTGACGACGGCTGTGTCGCCGTCAACTCTCCAGGACGCATCTCCCATGGCAAGGTGCGGACGCCTAAAACCCCCTTCCGCAGAGACTTCCTGCATCTCTTTCACATAGAAGGAGGACGGCTCGACCCCTTCCGATTCAAGGACGGCCCCTATGCGCCTGTCGAACCTCGAACCGTAGTTTCTAAAGGCGTACCCTACCACCTGTACCATCGGCACCGCCCTCGCGGTGGGACTGTCCCTTACACCTCGAGGTGCTGAGGTGAGTAGCCCATCAGGGGAGGCTTCGGCCCAGTTATCTCCTGGCTCCATCTTCGAGATGTCTACTTCTTCTGCGATTGCCCTGCTGAGGGTTCTGTTGAAGATGTACGATTGGTACGCCTGGACATAGAGCCTCCTCAGCTTGATTGGAACTCTGCGAAGCGCCCTCACAAACTCTCTCGGATGCCGGATCAGCTCCGCTGCGACCATCCCTTCAAAGTCTCGCCCAGCTTGCGGCGACCTGAAGACTTCTTCGTAGCTCTGCTTCAACGTTGTCTCCCTGCTATCCCACCCCGACTCGGGTCCCCCGGGGAAGGTGTCTCCTAGCAGCAACCTGACCGCCGCTTCGAACTCTCGTTTCACGATGGCCTTCCCAATCAGATGGGTACCAGCCCCGGAGGTTCCGAATCGCTGCAGCCCGTAGTAGTTCGGTACCTTCCTCTGTCCCGAAAGGTGCACCGCCTCCTCCACCCTTGCACCTACATCTGTGCAGCAGTCCCTCAGAACCACTGTGAAACTGTTTCCGGCGACCCTCGCCCTGGACATGGGCTCAGCGACATACCCCACCAGCTCTGCGGTGTAGTTCTCCTTGGCGACGCGCTGGGGGCGAAGCGATCTGCGACTCGTCGGGGTCACGTACTGGACAGCTACGGCCCGCTTGTCCTTCAGTCCGCCATAGCTCACATTGCACCTGAGTTCGCCTGCGAGATCCATCGCCATGTGGAGTGTGTCAATGGAACGCTTCTGGACCCTGTAAAGGGGTAAGCCGTCATGACTTTTGTCTCGGCTTAGAGTGAAGTCAGCGAGCCGTTCTTCGACTACGAAATCGTCCGCCGACGACTTCGCTCGCCCTGAGCATGGGGCCCCCCCACTGGCATAGAATTCAATGCCTACCGCCTGCTCAGCTTCGGGGACGGGTATCAAAGCACCTTCGGGGCGACGAACAATTCACTTTTAGGCTATGTGGGAGCAGAGAAGGCGTCCGAACGAAACCTGGCAAGCGAGCTACCTTAGATTGGGCGTCGAAGCTCGTCTGCTGAAGAATGGTGCTACTTCGCCTCGGTTTTCTCAGGGAGCCTGAACGTCCTCCAGAATTCCCGAAGCTGCTCCCGAGTCGTGAGATCCCTAAGCTGGGTGCCAAGGCGATTACCATGAGCCAAGGCAAGGTGAAAATCGTAGACACGAAGCCAATCTTCCTTATGATGTCCACTGTGAAGTCCCGCCCGAAGTATGACCAGACACGCGTCACACTTCACATCCTCTCGCCGATGGATAGTGCCAACCATCCGCATTTACGGTAAGCAGTCAGGACAAACTCGGCATGCTGTCAATAAGTACTGACTGTCAGCGCTATCGGTCGTCCAACAGAGCGAAACTTGTGGGCCAATATCGAGAAGAGATACTCAAAATTCTAACGGAGCCCAGAACGCCTAACGAAGTTGCGACTATGGTCAAGTGCAATCAGCATACGGCTCAAAACGAACTCATGGAAGTAGCCCTACAGGGTATGATTAAGCACAAGAAGGTCGGGCGCACCCACATCTTTTGGCGGGACTAAGGGCTATGACGCTGAATCCGGACAAAAAACTGTTTCACACTGAGGTCATAGCAGCTTGAGCTTTCCCGTTATCTCGTCTACGGCCGCGTCCGGGCCTGGACCTATTCCTAGGCAGGTGACGGTCCCAGGCTCGACCTGAGTCAACCCCCTGTCCTGTACGAGAGTTGCGGGCAGCCCTGCGCTCTTCGCTTTTCTGAAGAGTTCACTCAGTTCCGCCTCAGACTCGACCTTGAGCACGATTTTTGCCTGTCCTTCCTCCTTCCATTCTTCGTACCAAGTCGTCTTCCTTTCCCTGGCCGCTTCCGCCGATGCTAGGGAAGCGTGGGCAACCTGGGCAGCAACCTTCCCCTTCCCCATCCTTAGGTCTGACCTCACAACTATGGCCTGTTTCATAGAGGCGTTAGCCAACCGTTAATACGGGTCGATTAAGGGTTTGCAGCCAGTTCCAGACGTTGGCCGAAGCCTACGACATCGTGGTTGCGGGAGGGAGCATCGCGGGCCTTGCGTTCGCCGCAGAGGCCTCGAGACGCGGCCACAAAGTCCTTGTGGCTGAGGAGCACGCAGAAGTGGGCGAGCCCGAGAAGTGCGACGGGCTAGTGAGCCTCCGGGGGTTGCGTAAGTACGGCTACCCTCCAGACGATGGGGTCATCCAGGACAGGATCGGTTCCGCCGTTGTCCACTCACCGGGAGGCAGGGAACTGGCGGTCAACGCCTCCTCTCTCGAAGTAGTGGTCCTCGACAGGAGCGGATTCGACAAGCAGGTCGCGAGGACGGCGGTGGCGGCGGGTGCCGAAGTCCGAACGGGTGTCCGGGTGTCGTCCGCCCTCGAGAGGAACGGCTCCATGCAGGTGATGGTCGGGGACTCGGTTGTCCTCTCGAAATACTATGTCGACGCGACCGGGCCGTCATCCAGCCCGAAGCAGGGGATTCTTCCCGCTGCAAAGTACGAGCTCGAGGGGGAATGGGTACGGGAGCACGTGGTCGAGGTGTACATGGATGCTGACAGGTATCCGGGGTTCTTCGCATGGGTGATCCCATACGGGAAGCAGGTCGCCAAGGTGGGGGCGGCCGGTCATGGTATCAACCCCTCCAGGGCACTTGATGGTTTCCTTTCCTCCAGGCCAAGCACGATACTTCGCAAGGTCTCTGCGCCGATTTATGTGGGGGGCCCAACTGGAAGGTTCGTGGAGGGGAGGCGGATTCTCGTGGGGGAGTCCGCGGGACAGGTCAAGCCGACCACCGCAGGGGGGATAATGACCTCTGTCGCGGGAGCAGCAATCGCTGCCAAGTGGGCCTCCATCAGCCTCGAGAAGAATCAGCCAAAGCTCCTGGCCAACTACCAGACGGAATGGGAAAGCGCGTTCCTTCGAGAGATGAAGACGATGCTCAGGCTCAGGGGGGTACTGGAGAAGTTGTCGAACGCCGATCTGGAGGCTATGCTGGGTACCCTGTCAACACCGAAATTCCTACGGAAGCTGTCTGGCACAGATTTTGACTTCCACGGCACGGCCATATTGGGTACGCTCGGGGTCCCCGGTGTCCTTAGGATAGCGAAAGTAGTAGCTTCCGCCGAGGTTCGGTCGCTCCTGGTCGAGGGCTAGCTCGCGGCTGTCTCAGCAACCTATATCTGCCGGCGCAAAAGGGCCTCCTGAGAAATGTCCCAGGGAACCGTCACACTCCCCCTCTGCAATTCCTGTAACAGGCCCATCAAACCCGCCGAGAGAGCCGTCCATTTCAATTGCCCTAACTGCCACGAGTCAGTCATCTGGCGCTCCGAGAAGTGCAGGAAGTTCTCGAGGCGATACAGATGCGTGAACTGTGGGTTCGAAGGGCCGTAGAAGGTAGCCTCCATGGGTTCCTATGTGATTCGGCTTAAGCTCCTCCCCGAGGACACAACCACTGATCCTCAGAAAATAGTAGACACTGTTGCCGGCCTACTCCCAAGTCCTGCCGAGATAAGGAGCCACAAGGTTGAGCCAATAGCATTCGGACTGTCTGCGGTTATTGTGGACGTGGTTGCTCCAGAGGAAGAAGGGGAAATCGACAAGATTGAGGAGATCGTCTCAAAGGCGCCTCTGGTGAGCCAGTACGAACTGATAGCCGTCAGCCGCATGTCGGGCAAGCTCCCCCCTCGATGATATGTCGGCAGAATCGACAATCGGCATTCCTTTTATACCTCTGCGGCGCAGCATGCCCTTGCCGTTTCTCATACGATGTGGACCTAATGAGATATCCCCTCACATACACCGCATTCGAATGGATTAAGGAGAAAAGAAGCGCGACGGACGATGACCTGCTGGAGGCTCTGAACAAGAATGGGGGCAGGTGTTCCCCAGCAGAACTGGACAAGGTCCTGATGCAGCTTGAGATACTGGGGCTCGTCACCATAAGGTGGGTGGCTAGGGACAAGAGAAGAATTGAGTTCCAGGAGAAGCCCGCCGAGGAACCGCGGATGCCGCGCATCAGCGAATAGACCGAAGCGATAAATCGAGCGAGCTCCGGGTAGTGCAAGGATGGGCGTAGACTTCGGCGACTCGATCCCAAGAGAGAAGATACAGCTCGTAGACATTTCAGGCTGGAAGCTTGCGGTTGACGGCTACAACACCCTGTATCAGTTCCTCGCCATCATCAGAGGCATGGACGGCGGCCACCTAAAGGATTCCCAGGGGAGGGTCACATCCCATATCTCCGGCCTGTTCTACAGGAACATCAACCTCCTCGAGCTCGGGATGAAGCTGGTCTATGTGTTCGACGGCAAGCCCCCCGAGCTGAAAATGGGGGAGATCAGGAGGCGATCGGAGCAGCGCCGGGAGGCGAAAGACCAGTACCTCCGCGCACTCCAGACCGGGGACATGGTCCAGGCGAGGAAGTACGCAGAAGCGTCGACTGTCCTCAGGAGGGACATGGTGGCTGACGCCAAGGAACTCCTTGATGCCATGGGGATTCCCTGGGTGGACGCGCCGTCGGAGGGGGAGGCTCAGGCATCCGAGATGGCAATCGAAGGGACGGTCGGTGCTGTGGCATCCCAGGATCACGACTCCCTGGTGTTCGGAGCGCCGGTCCTCATACGGAATGTCACCATATCCGGGAAGCGCAGGCTCCCCGGCAAAGGGATTGTGATCAATGTCGTCCCCGAACGAATACAGCTGTCATCGGTCCTCGCTGCGACTGGACTGACCCGTGAGCAGCTGGTCGATTTCGCCATACTCCTTGGAACAGATTTCAACCCTGACGGCTTTGAAGGCGTAGGGCCGGCTACCGCCCTCAAGTACCTCAAGAAGTACGGAAGACTGGAAGAAATCAAGGAGCTAAGGGAGCCTCTCGAGGCCATGAACTACCAGGAGATTAGGAACCTGTATCTGAACCCGCCAGTAGAGAAGGGAATACACCCCCAGTGGGCGCCAATGGACAGGGAGAAACTCCTTTCTTTCCTTGTCGGCGAGCATTCCTTCTCCCGCGAGAGGGTTGAAGCCGCAATCGCAAGAATAAAGTCGAGCGGGCCCGCCCAATCAGAGACGCTTGAGAAGTGGTTCGGCTGAGCCAGCCCAAGCTCCCCTCCCTCCGGGACGTCGAGTCGGCGGAGGGTCGCATAAGGGAATACTTCGCTCCGACACCTCTAGAATACTCGAAGGGTGTCTCGGAACTTCTCGGACGCGAAGTGTACCTCAAGCTGGAGACTGCCCTCCCCATCCGTGTTTTCAAGTTGAGGGGGGCTCTGAATAAGCTCCAGACGCTCCCAGAGTCGGCCCTGAGAAGAGGCGTGATAACAGCCTCATCAGGAAATCATGGATTTGCCATTGCCTACGTCTCGAAGCTGCTGAATGTCGGCGCCACCATCTGCGTCCCCGAGAACGTTAACCCCCAGAAGCTGAAAGCGATTGAGGAGCAGGGCGCCGAGATCATACGGCACGGGAAGGGGTACGACGAGGCCTACGAGCATGCCCTGGCTACCGCCCGGGAGAGGGGGCTTACCTTCATTCATGCCTTCAACGACCCCGAGATAATCGCTGGTCAGGGGACCTGCGGCCTCGAGATCACCCGGCAGCTCCCCAGCCTCGACGCGGCTGTCGTCGCGATTGGGGGCGGGGGACTGATATCAGGGGTCGCCATCGCCCTAAAGGGGGCCCTCCCTCATGTCCGGGTCTACGGGGCGGAGACGGTTGCTATCCCTTCAATGTACGAGTCTCTGGAGAGGGGTTCGCTCTTCAGGGTTCAACCGAAGCCCACCATCGCCGACGGCATGCAGGCCGCGATACCCGGGGAGTTGACCTTCGAGTCGGTTAGGACGTACGTGGACAAGGTAGGACTCGTCAACGATGCAGAGCTCGAAGACGCTATCTACGAGCTTCTGACCCTTGCCAGGGTCCTGGCAGAGCCTGCTGGTGCATCCCCTCTCGCCGTAATGAAAGGGTCCCTCAAGGGGGAACCCGGGCAGAAGCTGGTGCTCGTAATCAGCGGTGGAAACATATCGGTCGACCTGCTGCGTACAATCCTAACGAAAAGAACGGCAGGAGGCTCCCGGGGTCCCGGGTCATGAGAAAGGTATTCCGCCATCTACTCCCTCCCTCATCCACCAGGTAGACAAGATTCGCCGTAGGCCCGACAAGTATCTGCTCCAACATCATCAGAGTCGCCGCCTCGCCGGGGCCAAGTCCACATTTATCAAGTTCAGACGGCGTGCGGACGCACGTTGGTGAACCTCAGGGGGAAGAAGCCCGCAGAAGACTCGGAGAAGCCGAGAACGCCGTCCTCATTGAGGAATGACCCGCTGGCCTCTGGTTGATTCCCGGCTCAACAAAACTAGAGCACGCTCCTCTTAGGACAAATGTAAGACTGTTCATCAAATGCGGGACTTCGCCCATGGCTTCAGCGTCGACAGGATGCGAAGCGGAAATGCCGCTGTCTACGCGCTCAAAGAGCAGTTCGAGAAGTTCTCCACCTCGCCTCAGAAGGTGGATGCGTGCGAGTCTATCGCAACCTGCTTCTACCAGCTTGAGCAGTACGACGATGCGGCGGGCTGGTACGAGACCGCGGGAAGGCTCATTCTCTCGGAGACGAGCGTGACCCCCGCCCTCAAGGCGCTTAGCGCTCTCGGGGACTACGAGAAGGCACTTGACTGCTATCGGAAGGGAGAAGACGAGGAGAAGTTCACCGAAGTATCAACCCTGATCGGGGAACTGAAACGCGCCTGTGCGTCAGCTTGAGCCTTTTCCCCTGTCTTCCTCTGCCTTCGCCTTCTGTCTGTTTATCGTCTTGAGGTGGCATTCCTCACAGACAGGCTCGTCCTTTGGCCCGACCCTGAAAGTGTGCAATACAACGTCTAGCTCGGTGTCGCAAAAGTAGCACTTTGGCTTCAAGCGCCACCTCGCTTGGCGGCATACACTCTCCTCTTCACTACCTTCCCGCGGCCCTTGTAGTACCAGACCTCTGCGTCTCCGTTGGAATGTTTCCCCCATTTCACGAGCTCCTCCAGCTCCTGCTTCGTGGCACGCGCCTTCCCGCTCTTGACCTGCACCAGCAGGACCCTGCCATCTCTCGCTGCGAAGACGTCTACCGCCCCGTGGGAGGCCGCACTTCGAGAGACCATCCACCCCTCTTCCTTCAAACTTATCATGGCACGATATTCCCTTTCCCGACCTCTAGTATAATTCCTGTTCAAATTGGAACGAGCTCCGGGATTCGCACCGTCACGGTCTAGACCCCTGGCATGGCTTGAGCTGGTATTTGGAGAAATCGGGTTTAGCAAAAAGAACGTAAATGGGCGTGGAGAGCGCGTCTGCAAGCTGCCTCTGTCCTGTCCGCACGATGTCCTTTGTCTGGCCCGTTATGGCGTCTATTAGTACCCTCTGCCCCTTGGACGTCGCGCCCGCGTCGAACGGGATGAATCTGTCGATGGTCGATGTGCCCGTTGTATGCCTGTTTCTTATGCAGGGAGTTTCTCGTACCGAAGGGACTCCCTGTCGACGAATCCCTTGCTGGAGGGTAAGCTTATCACAGTCTCGAGTCCGCCACCGTAATCGTATTGGAAGAAGTCGAGAAGTCCCTGAAATCAATGGAGTCTCGTTTCGCCAGCCAGCTTGAGCGCCGTGACAAGGTCCTGAAGGAGAGTCGGGACGTCATCTCGGCGTGCTCGAGGGCCATAATCAACGTACACACCGGAAAGATGAAGGAGGCGGAGAAGGAGCACGCAAACGCCAGGTCACTACTGGCCACGCTCAAGGGGTCTTCAGAGGGTTCTGCGTCGCGTTATCTAATATCCCCCGAAGCCGAATATGTGGAGGCCTCTGCGGTGATAGCACTTGCCAAGGAGAAGGACATCCCCTCCATGCAGAGGCTCGGTGCTTCGCCTGAGGCGTACCTCCTTGGCCTCCTAGACTCGGTCGGGGAGCTGAAGAGGCTCGTGCTCGATTCGATTCTCCAGAGGAGGCTCAATCAAGCCAGGAGATACTTCGGGGTGATGGAGGAGCTCTATTCCCTCTGCTCTCCGTTGGCAGTCTATGACCACGTGGCAAACGGCGCAAGGCGCAAGATAGACGTCGCCCGCATGCTCGTGGAGGACACGCGTGGCCTGCTCGCCGAAGAGATGGGGAGGGAGTCTGTTAGTACCTCCATGGCCAGGCTCGAGAAGAAACTGAGGACCCGAGCCTAGAGTTCCCTAAGTATCCTTGTCGTCTTGATGCGCGGGTAGGGGGAGTCGAGCCTCACGACCTGGAGCTTCATCCCCCTCTTCCGAGCCTCCCTCCTCACCTCGTCTTCCATGTGGTACTGGTCATAGCCAAGCGCCACGATGTCGGGCTTCACCTTCTGCAGGGTGACGTAGATGTCGCCCTCTACGCCCAATATTGCCGCGTCCACATCCCTCAACGACGAAAGCAGCCTCACCCTGTCCCTCTCGCTGATGAGCGGCTCTCTTTTCTTCCTCCTCCGAATTGTGCTGTCCCTGGCCACGGACACGACCAGGGCGTCCCCGAGGCTCCTTGCCTTTGAGATGGTGTAGACGTGCCCGTAGTGTATAAGCTCGAACCCGCCCCCTATGAACACCACCCTGATCGACCTCCTCCCTTTCGCGGTAAGCCTGGCGGACTTTCCATCGATCTCTATCACCCCTTTTTTCCTAAGATCGTTGATTTCCTTCGTCGCTTCTTCGACCTTCAGACCTAGTCTGTTCGCGAGGCCCCTGGCATCTGCGGTCTCGCCTTTGATACCCATAGAGAAGATCGCGGCTAATGTGTGCTTGTTGTCCATGGCCTACCAGTCGATTTTGATGACTCCGGCGAAAGAAAGCGAGTCCAAAAGCCCTTCGGCGTATCCGATGCTTAGCATCGCCATCTCGTCCTCCCCATTGGCGAGGAAATTCTCTGCGTCCTTCATGTAGAGCTCGGCGTTTTCGATTACATGCTCATACTGAGGGAGAAGCTTCGCTCTGACAGATTCGAGAGCCCGCCGGGTCTTGGCAACGTATTTCGGCACTAGTATCTGTGCAGTCCTTTGGACCCTGTCGGAATTGCTCTTGACCTTTGCCGGGTCCACGGAGAAGATGGCGGAGATTGCTTCTTCTTCGGTGAAGTGAAGTTTCCCAGGGATTACGATGCAATGAGGGGGCATCCCGGCGCTCCTCTTCGATAGCTCGGAGAAACTCCCGGCCGCGAGTGCAGAATCTTCTCTCCCCAACCTCGACAGCATAATGGCGAAAGTGTCCTCGCTCACCACCCCACGCTTGAAGTTCGCTTCGGCGAGTAGGAGCCCGGCGATGGCGTCGCCAGGGGTCACTCCCTGTCCTCCCTGAACGTCGTACTCCAGAAGAAGGAGTGTGTGAGCGCCCTCCAGCAGGTTCTGATGCAGAAGGTGGTACGCCTGGGCCAGCTTCCCAACCGCTTCGCGGGTTACCGTCACTGTCCGAGAGAACTTGTAGGAATGGAGCCCCGACGCGCTCGCAGCGGCCGAGGCTATCGTCGTGGAGTGCACAACCCTCGTTTCTACTCCCCGTCTTATCGCCCTGACCCTGAGTTCGTTGTGGGTCGTTGCTATCATGGGGTCGCCCAGCACCGCGAGCACCACCTTCCCGCCCTCGGCATCGGAGAGGATCTTGCTTCCGTCTTCGACGAACTGCCTGTCGACAATCGTGAAGCTCTTCCCAGTCGCGACCTGCACCTGCTTGAGGAGCTGGGGCTCATGAGGAGTGGTGTAATACTCGAGATAGATGACATCTGCCGCGATCATTTCCTCCACTCCCTCGAGAGTAATGCCCTTGGCTCCTAGACCGAGGCCTACGAAGCTGAGGCGCCCCATATTCGCACGCCCATACCAGCGGTATTTGAATCAAGAATCAGTTTCGGTCCACCGTCCCCTCCATTCTTGGACATGGAGGCTCGTCTTCAAGAGCCTGAAGCTCACAGTCCATCCGAAGCTTGACTGTCAATGGCGAACTGGCCGAAATTCTAGGTGTGCTACTCGGGGACGGGTGCGTTTCCAAGTATACGTATAGGGCCCGGGACAATTATGTTGTTGCCTTCACTGGCAGCTCTTCCGAGTATTGGCACTACGAACAAGTGATCCAACCTACTTGCAGAACCGAATTTGGCGTGGCAGGGAGTCTGTATCTGAGAAAGGATGGCACGACAAGATACCATATCAGTGGAAGAAAGGTTGCTACAGCCCTCCTATTGTTGGGCATACCACTCGGGAAGAAGCATGACGCATGCATTCCGCTTGCAGTCATCGAGAGCGGCAGAGCGGTCGAATTCATCCGAGGCTTGTATCATGCGGAAGGGTCAATCTACAGGCGCCTCTCCAAGATGTACAATAGGATGAAGAGGGTCTACGACAACCTTCTCGTGGTTCAAATCAGAATGAAGCTGCCAACCCTAATGCACCAGGTGAACGAGGAACTGCTCAAACTCGGAATCACGACTAACAGACTGGGGTCAAGAGATGGAGTATACACTCTGCGTATTACAAGGCAGGCAATGATTCAGAAGTTTTTCGAGATTATCAGGCCCAGATACAAGACTTCACCGAAGCAAGTCTTTAATGCACCACGGTGAGGCGGCCGTTCCGTGGGCCTGTGGCTCAGAGCTAACGCGGCGGGAAGCCAGGTTAGAGAGTAAGATCCTAGAACGGCTGGCTCTTAGGCAGCTCCCGGGGAGACCAGCATGCCGTGGGTTCGAATCCCACCAGGCCCGCGTCCAATCAGCCCATTACTAACTCCATTCGACGAACGGGTTCAGAACGGCGACCCGTCCGAGCGTGCCTTCCTATTCATGAGAATCGTGTTACCACCTTTTGTAACGACGTAATGTCCTGAGAATTGATCCCCTTGTTGAGGGACTTGCGGAGATTAGCGCAGGCTGTGACCGTTTTCTTACTGCTTTCCGTTTCATTTCTTGTCTCCCCTGTCGCTTCTCAGCCGTCGCAGGGAAACTGGGTCGTCACCGGAACGCTGGTGGTGCAGAACGAGTCGATCACTCTCAACGGGAATCTTACTGTTGAGAGCGGAGGAAACCTCACCCTAAGCAACGTCGTGCTTACGGTAAACGGGCATTCGCCTGGGCAGTACTCGATCTATGTAGCCCCTGGAGGCTCGCTCTACATCTACGACAGCACAATCACCGCCGCCAATCTCCAGGATGGATATTCCTTCGTCGTATCTGGAAGCCATTTCGTGATGAAGGGGAGCAGCATCCACGGGGTCGGCTGGTGCCTGGCCGGCTTGGAAACCTGCAGCTACAATGCTGGGCGGTACCAACAAGGAAGTACAACCTATCCGTACGGTCTCGAGGTCTTGACCAACAATGCCCTGATTCAAGGTAATGTGGTCTCGATGAACGTCGGCGGAATCGGATTATCTGGATTGAACGAAATCCTTGCGAACAACACAATTGAATCCGATCCCCTACTTCCTATCTCCCTACAAAGCGTCTCGAACTCAACAATCGAGTCGAATTTTGTGAACGACACCACCCCTTTCCCGAACCCTGCCATCCAGGTCTCTGGCTGGTCGGAGTACAACTTGTTTCGCAACAACACGATATCCTGCCGGGAGCAACTCATCAGCGGCGACGAAGTGAGTTGCTTCGGGCTGGAAATGGGCGGAGCTTGGAAGAACGTAGTTTTAGACAATCGCATTACCAATGCTGCCATGTGCGTCTGGTTGCAGGGAGGCTCTTCCGACAACACAGTGGCGGGAAACCGCCTCGAAGTCGGTATCGGGTCTGGCTTGTACATATTGGATGGTGTTGGCAACAGAATTCTCAACAATTCGATACAAATCAGCCCCCAATGGGGAGGGATTGGAATGACCCTTACTAGCGCTCACAACTCGACCATCATTGGAAACGAAATCTTCGGCGGACAGGGAGGTGGTATTAACATGGAT
>DASPVF010000005.1:0-8879 GCA_035622475.1 Nitrososphaerales archaeon | reverse complement strand
TGTTCGCCGCTCGCGGGAATCTGGCATTAGGATGGAAAGAAGGCAGAAGGGAGAGTGCAGGTTTTCAGAGGTAGTCGGTCTGTTGCAGGAGCGTGACAGGCTGACGTGACGATGACAGGACGAACAAGGATTGAAAGCGATGAATGAGTTAGGCGCGGGGAGGCGGTGGTGCGGAGCGGTCTTGGTGGGGGTTGGGCGAGTAACAGCAGGTAACGGCATTCTTGGCTGTGCTAAACTACGGTGACTTCGACCTGTTCTTCCGACGACACTGGCACATTGTTGGATGCGCTGATTCCAAACAGGAAGACGGTGTAAGTTGCGGGGGCGATATTGTAGACTGGCACATAGAAGTTCAACGTCTCACGGGCCGTCATGTAGGCTCCAGCCGTCTCGACCGCCACAGTCTGTCCGCTGGCTATCTTCCAGACGGCGAACATAACCACGTCAGCATTTCCTACGCACGAATTGAATACGGTCTGGTTCAAGACAATCCAGTCCCCCAAGGAGGTTATGGTCGCGTTCCCTACAAACTCTAACGCCAGCGCGCCGCAGTTGGATTGGGCTGAAGAACCGGCCGATGTGCTCATTTGGAGAGGCGTCGACCCGATGCTCTCTGCTTGTGTGGTTGAAGGAAACGTTGCTAGGAAGAGTAGACAGAATGATATGGAGACCCACACGGGATACGCTCGATACCCCCTCATGCCTCAGAGGGTAGCCCTAAGGGGTGTAAAGTTCTACTCATGAGAACGGAAAATAGAGACGAATCCGTAGGTATGGGTTGTGACGATGCTGAAGTGTTCCAAGTGCGATGCCGTGTTCAAGGCCCCGTTTTGGGAAGAAAGGACTATCGGAATTGGTATTTGGAACAAGACTGTTCCTTACACGGGGGAGGTGGTCTGCCCAAAGTGTGGGAAAAGGGGGCCACGTAAGGATTACCAGAAGACAAGATAGTTCGAAACTTGACTTCGCCTACTCGTGAGAACGGCCCGAAGTGTAGGCGTGCGGTAGGTGCGGACGCAGTTCTCAATCCGTAAGTATTCCAGAGGAGCAGGCATCCAGCATAGAAGCGAGAACGATTGGCTGAAGCCAATTCAAAACGCGAATCACGCTGGTCAGAGGAGAAGCGAGCTAGCTTCAGACGAGTGATGAGACCGATTCAGATTGGCGCACCCGCCATCGGAGTTGTCGAGCTATTGTTTCTGTATAGTGGTTCGTTTCTTGGTTTCCCTTTTTCATTGACGTTAGGTCTGATAATCGTATCCTTTGGGGTCTACGTCTGGTTCGTATTCAGGAAAGCGTTCAGCGAATACCGCAAATGGCAAAGGGAATGGCACGACCGGCCATGAACCGAAGCTTAACACCGCCCCGAAGGGTAGGCGTGCGGCAGGTGCGGTATCTCTCAATCCGTAAGTGATCCAAGATAGCGAAAATCTGGTCGATAGGGAGAACAAATGGCGGCCCCTGATTCGAAACGCCAGTCGTCAAGCAAGGGGTGGGACGGCACGGTAAACGAACGCGAAATCTTCAATCTCTTCATCGTGCTCCTCGCTCTTTTCGTCAGCAATGAAATCCTCAACCCTTGGGGAAACCCACCTGATTACGGATTCTACGTCATACTTATCCCGCGCTTTTGCTGGTTCTCTTCTTCACAAGGAAGAGAAGACGCGAAGTCGTTTTTGGACACCTTTGGTGAGCGCCGACAGAATCAGTGGACACTGGTCATTCTGAATGCGGCGGTTCGGCACTAACTGGACGCTCATTAGCGATTTTTTTACCACGGTTTACCGCGCAAGTTCATAACCACTCAAGGCAAGACTATTCTCGGCAAGGTGGGACCGCACTGCCACAAGCCTTATCATCCATAGCCTATGGACTATGGCGATGTCCACCACCATCGAGGTGAAGAGGAACACAGCCAAGGTCTTGGAAGAGCTCAAGAAGAGATACGGTACTAGGAGCATGGACGAAACCGTGCGGCGACTCATCGATAAGGCAGAGAACATACCGGATACCATGTTTGGAGCCCATCCTAAGATGAAACCATTCAGTGCCACCGATGAAGCCGAGTTCCATGACCTCTGAGTACGTCATAGATTCATACGCCTGGATCGAATACTTCAGGGGCACAGAGTCCGGGAAGAAGGTACGATTCTATGTGGAGGGGGAATCGGCCGCGACGTCCGTTCTGACCCTGGCTGAACTCAGGGAGAAGTATCTCCGAGAGAAGTGGTCGACATTCAGCGAAGACGCCGCATACATCACGTCGCGGACTTCATTGGCACAAATCGACCGTGAGATAGCCATTCTCGCAGGTGAGATTAATCACAGGCGGAAGGCTGAGAAGAAAGGATGGGGAATGGCAGACTCCCTCATCCTCGCCACCGCGAGGGTCAAGTCTGCGAAGGTCGTGACAGGGGACAGGCATTTCGAAGACCTTACTGATGCAATATTCGTCTGATCGGTAGCCTCGAGGTCCAGAGCATGCCCGAATGGTGCCTGGATTCTAACAAATGGCGCCTGCAACAAACTGTCTTGAAATGGGTTGCGATCCTCGACGAAATGGGGGACCATAGAGGGAGGGATGAGGCCAGGATTGCTGTCTCTAGAACCCGACGAGGAGGCTGACAAGGTCGACCTTCAGATGGCCCTGATCAGGGGGATGACCGAAGGGGCAAAGAGCTACCTTGGCGGGGTGAATTAGGTCATCATTCACAGAGAAAAGCTGATGTTGATAGCCGTGCTGGCGAGCAACGGGAGAACAATCCTAGTCAGCGCCGAGCCCAATTTCCCATTGGAAAGGGCAAAGGCGTTTCTCGAGCTCATAAGACTCCTCTGGTTTTACAGCCTGAGGCGGGCCGTCTCTCCTAGGCTTATGTCTCGTGGGCCAGGTCTGCCGCTATGTCTCTGAGGGTAACAGAGAGACATGACTGTAACCATATCGCTGGCGATATAGTTAGGGAAATGGCTTAAACGTCTATCTCTTGAACCGTGCCACATGCGAAGGACAACTGCTCACTCCCCCGAAGTCGGCCAAGTGACAGAGGAGGAGGGCTCTCCCAGGTACCATGTGGCACCTAGGGGTCTGCTGTTCTTCTACGCGCTCCTGAGCATTGGCAGGAAGCCGATGAGCGGCTATGATCTTATGAGAGAGATTGATGAAAAGACGGATGGCGCGTGGCGCCCGGGTCCCGGCGCGGTCTATCCCACTTTCCAGAAACTCGCAAGGCAGGGATACATCAAGGCACGGAAGAAATCAGGAGATGGGTCAACTCAGGTATCTTACGAGATAACCCCCGCAGGCCTCCGAAACATAGCCAACTCCAAAAAGGCGATGGAGTCGTCCGGAGAACGAATGCGGATGATGAGCTCGCTCTTCATCGACCTCATGGAACCAGATGACCTCGTGAAGTTCGCGCTGAGTTCCTTCGAACTCCAGACAGGACTCGTGAGAACGATAGTAGAGTCGGAGAAGAGCGGGTTGAGTGACGAAGACAGGCTGTTCGTCCTCCGTCGTTACAAACTCAACCTTGACAGAGAGCTGACCCGTACCGCTGCTTCAGTCAGCGCTCTGGAGAGCAGGTCGGGACGTGAAGCCGAGCCCTCACCGGGGAGAGAAAGGGAATGAGCAAGGCAACCCTGGTCCCGACTTCAATCGTCCATGATGGAGAGGCGATGATCAATGTGAATCATCTCACGAAGAAGTTCGGGGACTTCGCGGCTGTGGACGACATCTCTTTCGACGTGAAAAAGGGGGAGGTGTTCGGGCTCCTCGGCCCCAACGGGGCTGGGAAGAGCACAACGCTGAGGATACTCTCGACGCTCGCAAGGCCCACGCAGGGGACGGCGACGATCGGGGGCTATGACATCGTGCAGCAGGACAACGAGGTCCGCAAGCTCGTGGGAATAGTCTCGGAGAAGATGATCATGTACGATCGACTCACGGCCAAGGAGAACCTCTGGTTCTTCGGGAGCCTGTTCGACATCCCTGCCGACACCCTGAACCAGAGGATAGACGAGCTCCTTGAGCTTGTCCAGCTCATGAAATGGAAGAACTCCCTCGTGGGGACCTTTTCGACAGGGATGCGGCAGCGCATGAACGTGATCCGTGCCCTGCTTAACATGCCCCAGGTGCTCTTCTTGGACGAGCCGACCCTTGGCCTCGACCCTCAATCGTCGGTAGAAATCAGGGAGTTCGTGAAGAAGCTCAACCGAGAGAGGGGGGCCACCATAATCGTGACGACCCACACCATGGTGGACGCCGACATACTCTGCGACCGCATAGGCATAATCGACCACGGAAAGGTCGTTGCACTCGACACGTCGGCAAACCTGAAGAGGCTCGTTTCGGGGGGCAACGGCACCGTCCTAAAACTGGATGTGCCCAACCTCACCCCCGCCCTGGTGGAGTCAGTCAGGGCGGTGGGAAGCGTGAGTTCGGTCTCCCAGGAGGATTCCACCCACCTCAAGGTGATCGCGAGCGGGGACGACGCCTTCGACAACGTGGTCGACGCCGTGCGGACGAGCGGAGGCAGGATAGCGTCGATGGAGAACGTGCAGCCGACCCTGGAAGACGTCTTCCTGCACCTCACTGGCCACGAGGTGAGGGACAGCGCCGACAGGAAGATTCCGATGGAGAGGCGCCGCGGTTTCATGGGGGGCGGCGGGAGGATAAGGTGAAAGGTGATGGGAACCAAATCTCTGCTTTCACACACCTTCAGGATCGCCTGGAAGGACATGGTCGAGCTCTACAGGAACAAGTTCGGCCTGGTGCTCCTCATTGTCATGCCCCTTTTCATGATGGGGATGATCGGTTTCATCTACCCAAGCAGCGCGAGTTCGGGAAACAACCTCCCGGTCGGGGTAGTCAACCTGGACACAGGCTACCATAACTCGACGGTGGCCAGTCAGACCTTCGTCTCGACCCTGCAACAGATTAATGACAAGACGAGCATGTTCAAACTCACGACCGTCACAAGCGTCTCCGCGCTGAGGAGTTCGATACAGGCGGGAGACCTAGAAGGAGGAATAATCATACCCAACAATTTCACTTCGAGCCTCCTTAGCGGAGAGCAGGGCTCGGTGACGATAATGACAGACACGTCGAACCCACAGGTGTCGGCCACCATCGAGACGCTCCTTTCGGCTGTCTTCAACGAGATGAGCACGGCGATGGCCCAGCAGAAAGTCATGGAACTCAGCCCAACCGTGAGCGCCGGTGGCGCCCTCGCAGTGGTGCAGCCCCTCAAGGTGGAGACAGAGGGGATCATCCCGGGCTCTTCCAACTACTTCGAGTTTGTTGCCCCAGGCATCATGGCGATGACGGTCATGATGAGCGTCATGACAGGGCTCCCGGGTGCGATTTCGCAAGAGAAAGAGGTGGGGACCATGGACGGGATGATGGTAGCACCCATCAACAGGCTCTCTATCATACTCGGGAAGACGCTGGCCCAGACGGCCAGAGGGCTGCTCCAGGGAGTCATCCTGATGGCTCTGGCCATCGTTCTCTTCGGCGTTACCATCCAGGGGAACATCATACTCGTCTTCGGGCTGTTACTGCTCGGGGTGTTCAGCTTCGTGGGCCTGGGGATTGTCCTGACTTCTATCACGAGCGACCAGCAGACCGCCACCATGCTCATGACCACACTGATGTTCCCGATGATGTTCCTCAGCGGGGTGTTCTTCCCCATTCAGCAGATGCCCTGGTACATGCAGGACATCTCGAAGTTACTTCCTCTCACCTACGCCACGGACGCTCTGCGCAAGGTCGTGGTGCTGGGGGCTGGGATATCCGACATCTCTACAGAACTCACGATCCTGGTAGCCTTCGGGATCGTGATGACGGCCATCGCTGTCCCCGTCTTCAGAAGGGCGATGACAAGATAGGCAAGACCCCTTGAAGGATATAGAGTGGTTTGCGTGGTTGGGGTCGGCTAGTCTTCCAACCGCCTAAGAAGCTCAAGTAGCCAAAACCAAGCCACGTTCACCAAACTGAACTCATTAGAAGCCAGTCTTGAGCTGGGGTCGCCCCGACCCCTACGGTTTAGCGTGTTGAAACGGCTTATAGGAGCTGCCTCCCTGTCATTTTCTGCTTGGGGATAACCAAGGCGTCGATCACAATAGTGGGGAAGGTAGCGACGAAGGAATTGGAATTGATCATAGACACTAGTTCAATCCTGACTTGGGTAAGGTGAGGTAGAATGGAAAGCGTAGTGCTGAATCCAAAAAAGCTGGACGTAGACTACGATAAGAAAAGCGACGTTCTGTATACCTCGGTGGGGAGTCCGAGAGAGGCCGATGATTCCATGGAACCTCAGGAGGGCATTGTCCTAAGAACGAGGAAAGGCGAACTCGTAGGCATCACCATCTTGGGACTAAAGCATCGCTTGGAATTGAAGTGAAAGACAGTCTCCTGTCCAGGCTTAACTGTGTCATTTTCAGGGTAGATGCATTATGACTATGCCAGAAAGTGAAAGAGCGTTCCATCGAAAGGTTGCACGCGATTGCTTCAATCTAGCTTGGGACCTTCTAGACAAGAAGCGTCGAACGGACGGGGAGGACCTTCAAATGTTGAATTTGGCACACACGTCCCGTTATCACTGGGGTCTTGTAGGCACGCCCAAGAACCGCGCCGTTGGAGAGTGGCAACTCTCGAGGATCTATGCCGAACTAGGGCAACCGCGGATTGCACTTCGATTTGCCAAGCTATGTCTGGCGAGCTGCAAAGAGAACGACCTCTCGGACATTCTACATACGGCTGATGAAGCAATGGCTAGAGCCTATGCAGTAGGGGGGAACTATCGCGAAGCGCGGGTATACTTGGAGAGGGCTCGAACGCGTCTCGACAGCTTGACCCTGGACAAGGGCGACAGGAAGGTGTATCTGGACCAGATTGCCGAGACGGAGACGCTAGTCGTGGATGGGAGAAAAGAAAAAACAGCACCAGGGTAAGTCCAATTCAGGGAGGGACGGGAGGATGGGTGGAATCCAGCCGGCTCGGGCCGAGACTAGCGATAATTAATCAATAGGAAGACGCCACCGGAAGCGCAAGGACAGGAAGGTTTTTTGGGCAAGAATGATCCAGGTGTCAACTGGCTCCTGCATTCGAAGGATCCTTCTGTGCGTTACTTCACTCTCACAGAGGTCTTGGGGAAGTTAGGAAGTTCCCGCGAGGTCTCAGAAGCAAGGCGACAGATTCCCAAGGGACCGCGCCTCAGGGCCCTTCTTGCAGGGGGGCAAGCGGACGGAGGGTTTGGTGTCCACTGGTATCGAAAGTGGTCCGGCGCGCACTGGCGGCTCGTTTCTGCGGTTGAGCTGGGTGTTCCGCCCTCAAACAAGGTCGCGCTGAAGGCATCGAATTATGTCCTCGCTGGGCTCACGGGAAAGGGTGGATGGGAAGGACCACGGCCGCGCAAGATCGATGGGCTCTGGAGGGCTCACGCGTCGGAACCCGGAAATGCCATCGCCGTTTGTAGTAGGCTCGGCCTGGCCGAAGACCCGAGGGTCAGACGATTGGTAGAGTCCCTGATCGAATGGCAGTGGCCCGACGGAGGGTGGAACTGTGATTCGACAAAGGATGCCAGGCACTCCTCATTCTACGAAAGCTTGGCCACCCTATGGGGACTGGACGAATACCAGAGGGCCGCCGGAGACGAAGATGCGCGTAGGGCGGTAGACAGGGCCGCCGAGTTCTTTCTGAAGCATCGACTGTTCAGATCTTGCAAGGGAGGAGGGATAATCAACCCCGAGTGGCTGAAACTCCACTACCCCTTGTACTGGCACTATGACATTCTCCAGGCGCTCAGGGTGCTTTCTCTGGCTGGCAAGCTGGGGGACACCAGAACCTCCGAGGCGCTGGACGTACTCCAATCCAAGCGTTTGAAGAATGGGACGTGGCGGCCAGGAGGTTACTATTGGCGCCCGATGGGCAGCTCAACTCCCGGAGGAATCCCAGGGCCGGGCACCGAAGTAGTCGACTGGGGACGGGACGGACCGAACGAGATGATAACTTTGAACGCCCTCAGGGTCTTGGTGGCTTCGGGGAGGATCTCGGCGAAGTGATTCTACCGCTCTCACGGGCTTAAGGCTGCTTACCGCCTGGTTTTCTCAACCAGAGGTCAGAGAGGCGGGCTCGTCAAGGCGAGACAGCGAGTTCGCAGACATCAAACTCTACCCCCCAAGGATAGGCAACAACCCTAAGAAGGGCCTCGCGCTCGCGAATCTTCTCTATCAACGAATCGATATTATCCCTCGAAATATCTCTAGATGTAGCGACGGCCGCCTTCGGCTTGACTGTTTGGCACTCTCTGAGCATGACTCTTGGTCCCATTTCATGCTCTCTATCCGCGTTTTGTCGTATCCTTCAAGCCTAGTACACGTGGTTCCACGGGAATATCAAAAGCTGTGGCCCTCTTGGCTGCAGCGCAGCAATCGCCAACGAGACCATCACCTACGTCCATTGACCGAGGTTTCGCGCTTAGTTTCTCTTTGCAGGCACAGCTGTTGGAGACGGACGATGGTGACCACCCCTGGATCAAAAGCAATGCGGGCAGGGTTTTGAGCTGTGGATCTTTTCTTTGCTTTTTCCTATCCAAACCACTTCGCAACGACCCCTTCTATTCCGCGAAAATGGGGATCATCGGTGTAGCATGGGACGTCAAGGGTTCTGGCCGTTGCTGCTATGAGGCTATCAGCGAAGGGGATTCCGGTCTTGTGTTTGATAAGGGCAGCTTGGACAGCGATGTCCTTGTCGACGTCAACAAGCCTGAAATCCCTGGAGAGAGAATTTGCCCTGATTTCTGCGACATCCTTTCCCTCTCTTTCCAGAGTCAACTTGTATATCTCTGAAAGTACAGCCGTCGAGAGAAAGTTGGGCTTTGAGG
>DASPVF010000004.1:0-310998 GCA_035622475.1 Nitrososphaerales archaeon | reverse complement strand
CGAAAAAGGATGGAAGGCCCAGGACAAGTAGCCCTTCGCGAAGCAGGTCCGCGACACCGTCCGCGGCCCTCAGCCCATGCGTCCCCAGATCCAGAAGGCTACCCAGCAGCTCACTGGGGAGATCAACAGGCTGGACCAGGCGATGAACAGGCTGAAGCAGCGAGAAAGCTCCATCTTCAAGAAGACGGTCACTTCCGTACAAGCGCACGACCAGGAATCAAGCAAGGCGTACTCCAACGAGCTCTCGGAGGTCCGCAAGATGGAAAAGATCGTCACGCAGTCCAAGATCGCCCTGGAGCAGATCACCACCAGGCTGCAGACGGTCACGGACATCGGAGACTTCGCCTCCACCATCGCCCCGGCCATCGGGGTGATCAAGAACGTGCGCGCCACCCTAGGTGAGGCAATGCCCGACGCCCAGGGAGCACTCGGAGAGATCGGGGCCCAGCTCAACTCCATAATGGTGGACGTCGGCCAGATAACTGGCACCTCGTTCTACCAGCCGGAGAACAGCGAGGAGGCCAACAAGATCCTGGCTGAGGCTTCGGCAATAGCCGAGAAGCGCATGGCAGAATCACTCCCTGAAGTGCCGAACAGCACGGGCCAGTCCGTCTTCACAAGCGAATAGGCAAACCCCAGGCAGCTCGGCCTTGGCCGGGCGGCCTTTCTTTCTGTTTTCACGTGGCGAGAGGGCGGTGCGTCTCATGACTACCGAAGGGTTATACATGGATGATTCAGACCGCCCAAGAGTTTGCCCGGCGTTGTCAATCCCGACTACGACGTGGTCATAGCGGGAGGAGGGATGGCTGGCCTCATCACAGCTGCGTCCATAGGTTACCATTCAAAGGGGAATGCGCGCGTTCTAATCGTCGACAGAAACAAGGAGAACGAGCCAGGGAAGAAGACGAACAACGGCTGGACGTGCGGGGACGCTACCAGCAAGAGGTCCCTGGACTACCTCGCTGACCACATAGGCATCAGGTATGGGACCCCGGACCTGGAACACCCGGTAAAGGGAGTCTACGTTTACTCACCGGACAGGAAGACCAAGGTCCTCTTCGAGGGAGAGGGATATCTCTTCAACAGGAAAGTCCTTCCCAGGAGGCAGGTCAACGACGCGAAGAGATATGGCACAGAGTTCATGTTCGGGGCCACCGCGGAGAGGCTGCTTTCTGACGACGGATGGATCACAGGCTTAACCGGCAGGAAGTCCGACGGCTCGCCATTCAGTCTACACGCGAAGATGATCATAGACGCGACAGGGTCCTCCTCGACGCTGAGGAGGTTCATGCCAATTCCGTCGATGATCGAGAAGGAAATCGACCCAGATGATGTCGTTGGTACTGGCAGGTACATACTGGACTTCGAGCCTGCAATGGAGAACAGGCCCTTCTTCGACCCCGACTATTGCATCATCCACCTGGACCAGTTCATCGCCCCAGCCGGGTATTCATGGGTATTTCCGAAGGGAGCAAAGAAGGTCAACATTGGCCTGGGGGTGTCACATTCCGGTCTCGCGAGGAGGAACAGGAGGTTCGGGTTGAATGACAACCTCCAGAGTTTGATTGACAAGTACCTCGCAGACAACCCTGTGATCAAGAACTACTCTCAGCCCTCGGAAGACGCGGATTCAGGGAACACGAAGGGGAACTGGCAGGTCCCTGTCAGGCGCCACAACGACTGCATGGTCGCCAATGGGTTCGCGGTGGTGGGCGACTCGGCCTGGATGCCGAGGCCAATAGACGCCGGAGGGATCAGCCCTTCGATCTACGGGGGGACCATCCTGGGGAAGGTTGTGGCGCAGGCGCTCGAGGCGAGGGACACCAGCGAGACAGGACTCTGGAAGTACAACATGGAGTACATGAACACCCACGGTTACCCGATGGCGAGCTTCGAAGTTCTCAGGCGCTACCTGCAGACGGTGACGAACGAGCAGATTAACTATGGGATGAAGCACTTCCTCTCAGAGGAGGATGTGACAGCCATAACCGAGAGGAAACACCCTGAGTTCAACCAGGCGCGCTTCATGAACCCCGCCATGTGGTTCAGGGTGCTCGGTCAGCTCTCCCTCGCGAGGGGGCTAAGGTACACGGTGTCCAAGAGCGCAGCCCTCGTTGAGATCAACCTCTCATACCCCGAGTCGCCCAAGGGGTTCGCCGATTGGCAGAAACGCCTCGGGAAAGAGCTCACGGAGACGGTCAAGAAGTTCAAGCCACTTGACGTGGCTGCGGCCTAGTCTCCATCAAGGGTCATAGTTCCCGCCTCGTCAGGACATTGCTCTTGCAGAAGGGGGCGACAACTTCGAATCCCTGCTTCCTGAACATTGACACTGTTCCGAACCAGGCGGCAAGCGCACCTCTCCTGGTGCTCCATTCTCGCGAACTAAAATAGCCCGTCCCGGACGCTTCGCGCATGATTTCCGATCCTCTTGATGAGCAGATCATGGACTTCGTCAAGGAGGTCACACCGTCCGGCGCGTTCCTCTTGGGGTTCAACGACTACGCCGGAAAGCTCTTCATAGCGTCTGAGGCGAACATCAGCGCCGCGCTTAGGAAGGTCCGCGCCCTAAGAGCGAAGGCGAAGACGGAGCTCCAGAGGAAGATCCTCGACTCAATGGAGACCACCATCATGTTCGACGAGCCGCAGCCCGTCCTGGACGACATTGTGGGGACGATCTTCGCCCACCTGGCGAAGGAGGGTATCAACGATGCCCACATGCTGTCGCTCCTGGATTACGCAATGAAAGACGTTGCCGCCTGCAAGGCTAGGTACTCGAAGAAGAGTATACCCGTTGCCGTAAAGGCGCTGACGCTGTACAGGCTCGAAGGTGTCCTGGACATCTTGGACACCGTGAAGGCTGAATGCAAGAGCCCGGAGGTGAAGGGCGCCTGCGACGCCCTGAAGGAGAAGGTCTCTGATTATGTAAGGCTCTTTGAGCTGGAAGGGTGGGGGAACGGGGAGTTCCCGAACGTCGAACGGATCTTCAAGAAAAAGGGTTTCGACCTCGGGAGGCAGAGATTCTACCCGCGAGCCCTCAAGAAGGGGTTCGACCACGGCGAGTCACCCGAGCAGCTCGAGGCCAAGGCAACCAGGTGGATTGATGAGGAGTTGCCGAAGTTCAGGAGGGTCACCCAGACCCTTGCGAGGCAATTCAAATGCAAACCCACCTCTGAAGAGGTCGAAGCGAAGATTATCGAAAGGAACGCCCTCGACCCGAAGAAGCTTGTCTCCCTCACCATTGGGATCAGGAAAGCCATCCAGAAGCTGGTCGACGAGGAGGTCGCCAGGATCAACCCGAAGTACGACACACGTGTGATCGAAACACCCTCCTACCTTACGGGGACGATGCCGACGGGGGCTGCACAGTTCTTCGACACTTACACGAAGAAACCCTTCCAGGTGTTCTTCCAGACCACCGACCCGAAGCGCGATCCCGATAGGTCCGTCGCCGCCCTCATCAACCTCCTTGTCCACGAGGAGTATGGCCACTGTGTCCACCACTCCAACAGCGCCCTGGAATTCGTGGGGGAGCTCCCCATCATCCAGGTTATGCCTACCCCTCCCACACAAGCCCCAATAAGCGAGGGACTCTCCTTCAATAGGGAGCTGGAGTTCTTCGACGTCTCAAAGGGTCTCGAGACCAAGAAGAGGCTTACGCCGACGGAGAGGGCCTATGTCAGGCTCATGGAGAAGTACGGTGGGCTAAAGCAAATCAACCTGGAGCTAGAATTCATGACTCGGCGCTGGAGGATAGTCAGGTTCCTCAGGGTCGTCGGAGACGTCTGGGTCAACACAGGCAAGAAGTCGCTCCTCGAGTTCGTCGACTGGGCGCATAGGTACACGGGGGTACCCCGGAGCAGCATCTACTTCCAACTCTTCCCCGCGCACGAGGGCATGTTCCCAGGCTACGCCACCAGCTACGCCGTCGTCGGCCAGGAGATCAGAGACATCGAGAAGAAGATCAGGGACCCTGGAAAGAGGGTGAAGTTTTCGACCTATCTCTGCAGCATCGGCTTCCCGCCGAGGAGCATCTATGGGAAGATGCTGAGAGATTACGCTTCAAAATTGAAGTAGACCGCTCCTTGCTGATGGCCAATTTTGGCCAATCCGGACCCCCGTTGAGGCAATCATTTCATCGCGCGCATGAAGAAGTCCGTCACGAAGCGACCGTACGCTTCCCTGTCCGAGATCTTAGCGAAGTGTATGTGCTGGAATATCACTCGGTTCAGCATACCGAGAAGGCAGTCTGTGGCAAGGTCCGGGTCCGTCTTGCGGAAGAGCCCCATCCCCATCGATCTGCCGACGAGACCGACTGCCAGCGCCCTTATCCTCTCGAGATCTTCCGACACCATCTGCGCACTGTGCTTGTCGAGGGTGGCGGAGTCGCGCATGTAGAGCCCGACATCGAAGGTGTGCTCAGGGAAGGACGAAAGGTACGTGGAGACGAAAGATTCGAGCCCTTTCCGGGGGTCCTTCGACTCCGCTGCCCTGGAAAGCTTCCCGATGAAGTCCCCCATCGAGATCTGCTTACGTGCTACGGCCTCGAACAGTCCCTTCTTGCTCCCGAAGTAGTAGTAGATTACGGGAGGAGTGGTCCCGGCCTCCCTGCAGATGTCCCTCACAGATACGTTGGCGAACCCCTTCTCGGCGAACATCTTGGAAGCAACCTGTAGTATCTTCTCCGCAGTCGCGTGGGTCTCCTGGGCCTGCATCGGGATTGAAACACTTCAGGAGCGTATATAACGATTGAAGCTCTTACGGGAACCTCATCGAATCCATCAGAGACTTGAACTCGGGGTCGCTCCTGAGCCAGCCGAACCTAGGCTCGACGTTGCACCAGACAAGCCAGCTTGATCTCTCGTCGTACGCCCTATGGAGCCACTTGAGGACCTGTTCCTTTTCCTTGAACCCGTTGTAGACCACAGCCACCCAGTAGGAAGGCACATAGCGTGTCTTCGAGCGTTCGATGAGTTGGTCGAGTATCTTCTGCGCATCCTCCTTCTTCCCTGCCGAGGCCAGGCCATGCCCAAGCATTGCAAGAGCCAACGTCCCCTCCCCGGAGAGTCTGACAGCAGTCTCTAGCTCGGAGATCGCCTCCTTGTACATTCCCTTCTCTAGGTACGGCCTCCCAAACCAGATATGGGTGAGCGTGAAGTTCGGGTCGAGGTCTACGGCCTTCTTGTACTGCTCGATCGACCTGTCATACTGCTTCGAGAGATAGAGCACGTGCCCCACGCCCGTGTTTATGGCCAGGTTCAGCGGGTCGAGCTCCTGCGCCTTCCCTATTTCCGCCAGGGCTTCGTCGAACCTGCCCATGGCTTTCAGATAGTCGGCGAAGAAGTGGTGCGCGGGCGCGTAGCTCGGGTTGATCCTCAGGGCCTCGTTGAACTCTTCTTCGGCCCCCTTCCAGTCCCAGTCGTACTGGAACCTGATTAACCCAAGCGACGTATGCGCCTCTGCGAGCATCGGGTCGAGGGACAACGCCTTGCCGACGGCATCCTTCGCTTTCGGATACGCTTCGCTAGGTGGGATGAACTCCAAGAGAGCGAGGGTGGAGTAGCAGTCCGCGAGGCCTGAGTAGGCCCGGGCGAATCTGTCATCCTCCTCAAGCGCTTTCTGGAAGAACCCTATGGCCTGTTTGATGCCAGCCTCAGTCCGGCTATTCCACGATTGCCTCCCTCTGAGGTGGGCGACGTATGCATCGGGGTTGTGTGTGTGCGTCTCTGCCGCCGCCGTGCCAAGTATCTGGAGCCTCAGAGCCTCGGCCACTCTCTTTGCGATGTCGCTTTGTATGGCGAATATGTCACTGATTTCCCTGTCATACTGCTCAGACCACTTGGGCTCCTCGTCTGAAGGATCGACAAGCTCGACGTTGATTCGCACCCTTTGCCCCGCCTTCCTGACACTCCCCTCGAGGATGTTCCCTACGCGCAGCTCCCTGCCAATCTCTGAGACCGGCTTGCTCGTTCCCTTGTACTTCATGACCGTCGTGCGGGCAATGACCCTGAGGCCCTGTGTCCGAGAGACAGAAGAGATGAGTTCCTCTGTCAGCCCGTCTGCAAAGTAGTCGTCCTCGCCCTCACTGGAGATGTTGGCGAGTGGGAGCACTGCGATCCGATCCTTCTGGACAAGAGGCGCTGGTGACACCCTCTCCAACCGTGCACCGAATCCCGCAATCTGGTACACCTCGATGGGCGCTGTCACGTTCTTCAGCTTAGGAGTTCCTAGAGAATTGAACGCGTACGGGGTCTTGTTGAGCACGCTGTCCCTTACCTGTGCGCTCACGCATATCCCCCCTGGAGGTGCCAGCGGCTCGATGCGCGACGCCACGTTGACGGCGTCTCCGGCCACGTCACCCGCCAGGTGGATGACATCCCCGAGGTGGATTCCTATTCTCAGCGCTATCTTCGTCCGTGGATCCCCTGGTGTCGCGTTTTTCAGGGCCGACTGGATCTCACCCGCGCAGGTGACGGCCTCCAATGAGCTTGCGAATTCAACGAGGAAGGCGTCTCCTATTGTCTTCACCTCCCATCCACTGTGCTTGGTTATGATCGGGCGAACTACCTTCCGCTGCTCGTCAAGGAGCCTCATTGCCAGCCCCTCGTTCTCCTGCGCCAGGGATGTGAATCCGACCATGTCGGTGAACATGATGGCGGCGAGCCGCCGCTCGCCCTCCATCAGCCCGGAGTCACTCAACGGATGTCTGTTATGAGCTGCTTTCCGCTATAAAGTCTTGGTCAGGCAGGTGAACGAGGAACTCGCGACCGAAGGTCAGCGGTAGCTCAGTCGAACTCGCCGCCGCCTTCGCCGCCCATGCCACCCGCTCCGCCTCCAGGCGGACCAGAGGGCATCTTCGTCTTTCCAGCGGCGATGACGTCGTCGATTCTTAGTATCATCGAGGCCGCCTCCGTTGCCGACCTTATGATCTGGACCTTCACTGCCAGAGGCTCGAACACCTGGCGCTGGTACATGTCCTTCACCTTGCCGTCAGCAGCTTCGATGCCGTACCACTTGCCGTTCTCTGTTGCGTGCTTGGCCCTGAACTCCACCTGTGCGTCGATGGGATCCATGCCCGCGTTCAACGCCAGCGCGATGGGGATTGATTCGAGCGCTTCCGCGAACTTCTGGGCCGCCAGTTGCTCCCTTCCTGCGAGCTTGTCAGCCCACTTCAGGACCTGAGATGCTGCTTCGGCCTCGGCCGCCCCTCCGCCCGCAACCACCGCGGGTTTTTCGATGACGTCTTTGGTCACCATGAGGGCATCGTGGAGCGATCTCTCGCCTTCGTCGACGATGCGCTGGGTCCCTCCCCTGATGAGGATGGTCACAGCCTTCGGGTTCTTGCATCCTTCGACGAAGACCCACTTATCCTCCTCGACCTTTCTCTCTTCTACGTGGGCGGCATATCCGAGATCGGAGGGGGAGAGGTCTTCGAAGTTGTTCACCACTCTCGCACCCGTCGCCTTGGCGAGCTTGGTCATGTCCGACTCCTTGGCCCTCCTGACCGCGAGAATTCCATCCTTTGCGAGGTAGTGCTGGGCGATGTCGTCGATGCCTTTCTGGCAGACAACTACGTTGGCACCCACCTCAACAACCTTGTCCACCATCCCCTTCAGCATTTTAGTCTCCTCGTCCAGGAACTTCTTCATCATGGATGGGTCGTTTATGTTCAGTTTGGCGTCAAACTCCGTCTTCTCGATCTCGAACGGAGCGCTGACAAGTGCAATCTTCGCCTTCTCGACGACCCTGGGCATGCCCGAGTGTACGACCTCCTTGTCCAGGACAATTCCCTGGATCAGTTTTGTATCCTTCAGGGAGCCACCCGGCTTCTTCTCGACCTTTACGTTGTCTATGTCGACCCTGTACCCCCTGTCTGCCTTCTCTGCGACCGCCAAGGTCGCATCGACCACCATTTCTGCCAGCGGTTCCGCTTCTTTGAAGACGAGCTTGGTCTGCATGCTCGTCCTGGCCACCTTGACCAGCCAATCCTTGTTCTCTGGGCTGACCTTCTCGGCGATGTCCTCTAGCGCCTCCATGGCCTTCTTCGCGGCCTTCGAGTAGCCGTCGACGATGACTGTCGGATGGACGTCCTTGTCGAGCAACTCCTCGGCCTTCTCTAGGAGGGCGCCCGCAAGAACCACTGCCGACGTTGTGCCGTCTCCCACCTCGTTGTCTGTGGTCTTCGCCACCTCGACCAACATCTTTGCGGCCGGGTGCTGGACGTCGATCTCCTTGAGCATCGTCGCCCCGTCGTTCGTAATCGTAACGTCACCCAACGAGTCGACGAGCATCTTGTCCATGCCTCGTGGACCGATGGAGCTCTTTACGATCTCAGAGATCAGCTTCGCGGCTGCTATGTTGTTCCTCTGGGCCTCCCTGCCCCTGCTCTGGTTCGACCCTTCCTTGAGAATCAGGACGGGCTGTCCGGACGACGTCATCGCTGGAATAGCGGTTGTAGACACATTACTTCACTTGGTGGTATACAACCAATGGGGTATATGAGTATTACGCGGGACGGGCGACAGGGACGACAGCAATAGTGTATCTAAGCGAGCAAGTCCACCCTTGAGGGGAGGATACATGAGAAGCAAAGGAGTAAGGAGATTCGACAGGGAGATAGATGACCTTCGGGTGGAGGAGGAGATGAACAAACTGATGCTCTCTTCTCTCGTGGACGTCCTCGAAGAGAAAGGAATCGTAAGGCACAGCGAATGGGAGCGGAGGATCAAAGAAAGGCTCCCCTCGAAGTGAGTGTAATCGGTCAAGCAACTGGCTAGGGCATGAGCTAACTGGTCCGGTGAGTCGGCCAGGTAAGGCGCACATCGTCCTGGCTACGCAGCTGTCTCCCTTCTGACCGCCTTCTCAACAACGTCAATCGCCTTGGCCAAGGCTGTGTCCCACTCAGTCACTCCCCCCTCAGAATGGGTCTGTATCGAGAGTTTGACGGTGGTGTATCTGATCTTGATGTCCGGATGATGTTCCTCTCTCTCGGCAGCCTCGGCGACCTCATTGACAAATGCGATGGCGTCCATGAAATGATCGAATTCGAAGCTCTTCGTGATAAACTTCCTCTCATGCTTCCATCCGTCCAAATCCTTCAGGCGTGTTCTGATTTCGCTGTCACTCAGGAGCTTGGGCACAAGTACGGATGATATCGCCTCTGTAATTAATTTACCGAACCGGCAACTCGCTTTGACTGCAACAATTAACGTGTGTGCCGAGCAAGCAGGGACGTCCGATGGAAGAGAAACGAATCGCCCGTTCCGTCGCCGACTCTCTCTCGAGATTGGGAGAAGCGAAGCGCGACATCGCCTCGAGCATTGACCCTAAAGGTGTGGCACATCGCTTGAACAACGTCTCCAAACCCAGTTCTCCCAGCTCCACGCTGAAGAAGGCGGGCGTCGCGCTAATCGTCGTAACCCCCGACCCAGTCACTGCTGTTCCAGGCGTCGCGCTCATTGCTGCATCTTACGCGGCGAAACACAACGAACCGGCGAAGCTAGACGACATAGCGGCCGAGACGAGGAAGATTCTCCGAGACATTCAAAGCCTCAGCCTTTAATTATCCGAACGAGCCGTGCGACGCACTCGATGGACCTGAAGCCATCGAAGGGACTCAAGGTCGTTGTGAACGCACACCGGGAGGCCGTGTTCGGCGACGAGTCTGTCTCCGTGCAGAAGGTCACAATCGACAACGGAGCAAACGCCGGGGTCATGACGGGCCGCACGCTGATAGGTTTCTGCGAAGTCGATATGCAGAAGATGGACGGCCGCAACCACTGGTACCCCATCGAGGATCTCGCCGGCGAGCACGGCGAAAAGATAATCGAAGAGGAGGTTCCGATTGAGATGCCCGAAGACGGGGACCCAGAAGAGGAGCTAGACTAGCGTGGCTTCGGCCGGCGAGGCCGAACTCGTGTTCGTCGTGGACGTTTCGTCCCTCACGAAGAAGGGTTTTGTCGGGTCGACGAAATACGAAGGGAAGACGGTCGAGCTTGAGTTCGACGACAAGGACGAGGGAGTCTTCCTCAAGCCCGAGATGGCTGCGAGGCTGCACGTGAGAAAAGGCTCGACAGTCTCTCTGATAACTGAGAACGAACACAACCAGGTGACTGGCGCCGCTGTTTCAGGAGTAGGCCAGACAGTCCGTATCTCCAACCTGAAGGTCTACTACGAGGTCGGCAGGGAAGGCGGCGCCGTTGTGAGAATCCGCAAGTCCTAGCCCGAACCAAGGAATCCTGACTAATCTGGAACAAAACTAATCAATGCGTGCGTACCCCTGGTCTCACGCATGAGCAAGCAGCTGGTCGTGGGGGACACGGCACCGGACTTCACGCTCCCCTCGCAGAAAGGGGGTGAGGTGAACCTCCGGGACCTCCTAAAGACGAGTGAGGTCGTGCTCTATTTCTACCCTAAAGATAACACGCCTGGGTGCACCGCGGAAGCCAAAGCATTCCGGGACAGCTACGAGGTCTTCAGGGAACTGGGGGCCGAGGTGGTCGGGGTGAGCTCCGATTCTGTCGATTCGCACATAGACTTCGCGTCAAGGTGCGACCTGCCATTTACCCTTCTCAGCGACCCAGGCGGAAAGGTAAGAAAACTGTACGGTGTCCCTGCTACGCTCGGCGTTCTGCCCGGGCGCGTAACGTACGTGATAGACACCCAGGGCGTGGTTCGCCACATCTTCAATTCACAGTTCAATGCGACAAAGCACGTTGAAGAAGCGATCAGCGTCCTCAGGTCGATCAGGGATAAAGGGGGAGCTACCGGTTCCGGCCAGAACACCCTAGCCTAGTCGGCGTTCGACGCCTACCTAGCCTGATTCTTGAACCACTTCTTCACGACATCCATCCACGGAGCGCCTTCAGCCACCGCGTTTGCGCGCCCTTTCGAGGACCCAGCGGGGTTTCTCCCACAGCTCCTCATAGCCAGCGGCGTTTCGTATCAGGATCCTGTGGCCGTCGTCGTCGAGCATCTCCACGGCAGGGAGTTCCGACCTTAACCTGGCATACTGCGCGTCAGTGAGCTGGGTAGCCTTTCCCCGTCCGATGGTGGCGTGCCAGTCCGCGCTCGTCCCGTCGAGAGAGAAGAGAAGGGAGGTGGGTCCCGCTTGGAAGTAGACCTTGGCATACCTCAGCTTCCTCGGCAACTTGTGCTCGAGGAGGAACTTCATTACTTTCAGAGACGCCTCTCCCGGTTAATAATAAGTGCGACTCTCTTCTTTAAGCCACCCGCGAGGGGGCTACGCAAGGTCACTTGGCCTCCTCATCGGGCGACGCCCTGTCCTCCGAAATGGCAGCTGATCTTTCGCGCCAGACCCGGGACCTAATCTCTAGGTTTGAGAGTCGAGCCAGTTCCTTCTCTAACAGGAGGGACCTTGCAACACTAACCGTTCCCGTGGATCCGGGAGCCGCCGAGAAAATGGCGCTTGAAATCTTCGGCCGCGGGGAGCACGTCGCCACGGGGATCGACGGTTCGATGGACTTCGACGAAAGACTGCAGATGATCCTCTTCTATGCGAACGCGACCGCCTACAGTTGCCCCTTTACCGTTGGAGAACACATGGTGTTCGATCTGGCCTCCGCGCACCGTGAGACCAAGCTGGCGGCCTCGGCGGCCGTCCCTCTTTGGGCTGAGGACCTGTCAAGCGTGATAATGAGCGAACCCGAGATAGACATAGACCTAGAACACTCGATGGAGCGGATTCCCAACTCGTTCATGACCCTGGGGGAACTCTTCCTCGTCTACCTCTCATGCGAGAAGTCGAAGCTCGTCTTCCTTGACCGTCCGTTGTCCGGGACCTACTCCACTCTGGCGCGCGACGCGAGGTTGATGCTGAGGCGGAAAGACAACAAACTCGGGAAATGGTCGGCAGACCATCCCCTATCCTTCCTGGACGCCTACCTAGCGGTCTACCTCGGATCGCCATCGATGAGGATTCCTACGCGCCCGCGCTACATCCCATTCGCTATTCTCAGACAATTGATGGAAGCCCCTCGCAGCGTCGCCGAGCTTTCGGCTCGCCTAGGCACGTCGGAGTCGGAGACCCGCCGTGGGGTTGCCCGCCTGACCAAGCTGGACGGGAAGTGGGACGGTGCAATACTCGCCGATTCATCCGAATCCCATCTCCAGATCCGGGACGAGCTGGCAGGCTACTGGGATCGTGCTAGTTCGCTTTCCCTGCAATATGCGAGTGATGTCTTCTCCCGGACGCGTCACCCTCTCGCTCTCAAGGGGGACGAGTACCTCACAATCTTGGACGTTAACACGGTCGCCTTCTTCCTCTTGGAAGGGGTCCTCGAGAAGGCTGGGGAGCGGGGGTGTCTTCTGATCGGCATTGCGAAGGACACCACGGCGACGGACGTTGCCCGGTCTGTGCTCCCCTTCGCGTCTACTGGGGGCTTCGTCAAGCTCAGTTCCCCGGCCCCGATGCTGAAGAATGACAGGGCTTTCCTTGCCATCCTGAGCGCTGAGAATCAGGACATCCTGACCCCCTGGAGGACAATGGGGTACGACGCCGCCTTCTCCACCATAGTCGACCTGGATCATGAGTTTCGGAGCGCGAGAAAGATTGTCTCCCGAGAGCAGCTCTTCGTCCGTTCCTACTTCCAGCTCAGGACCCTACGGAGCGACAATACAGTCCGCTCGCAGGTCTTCCTATTTGACAGGGCGTTCGACCCGAAACACGACACGCCTGCTGTGAGAAGGTTCAGTGTCAGAGAGAACTCTGGCCCCACCCGCATCGACGGATATTTCGAGGGCAACGATATGAGCCAGGTCTCTAATCTCGCCCTTCTCATCCTCTCTATGAATGACAACCCCGAGGTTTTTGAGGCGTTCGGACACAATCAGCTCCTCTACCTCGCTGACAAGGCGGTAAAGGCAGAGGTCAGGATGTTAAGGAGCTCGCTCCGCGGGGTGGCCGACCTGCGAGTGGGTGGGGTGACAAGCAGGCGGAAGATTTTCGGGCTCGTCACTCCTTATAGACAGCAGCGGGCCGAGGCAGAGCACGCCAGGACGAGGCAGTTAGTATGATTACAGAGCAGGAGAAGTATTTCCTTGACACCATGGGTGGAGAGTTCGACGCCCGCCTCAAGCGGAACACAGTCACCACCCGGACAACAACGAGCGAGGGGAGAGAGCTTACCGTTTCCAATCCGCTCGCCATAATCGAAGCGCGTTTCAGCTACAAGGTTCTCGACCGGCTCTACTTTCCAAGCTTTGTGGGCATCGAAAGGGAGGTTAACGGCGCGAAGCGCTACGTCCTCTACGAGGTAGTGGGAGTGAGCCCCACACACTACCAGCTCTCTGGCATCGACTCGTCAATGCCCACACTACTCAGGAAGGAGTACCTTGACACGATTAAGGAAAGCTGGGGTAAATCCCAGGAAACCTGGATAGACCTTGCTGCAGTACCTACGAACTATTTCGCGGAAGTCAAAGAGGGGGAAATAGAGTTCACGAGGGCGCCCTACGTGCCCCTCCCGGGAGCTCAGGCATGGCTGCTCTCTAGGCCTGCTGTGGAAAAGTTCCTGTGCATCAAGCCAGGGGAGAAGATCGGGACGATGGTCGGGTTTGACCTACCTTTTACAGTTGATATGGACAACCTCGTCCGCTACCACACAGGTTTCTTTGGATTCAGTGGAACTGGCAAGTCCAACCTCTCGAGCGTGCTCCTGAGGGTTGCTCTGAGCCACGATCCGACCCTGACCGCTGTCGTGGTAGACATTGCGGGGGAGTACGTCGTGAACCTCCTCGACATGCTTGACAGGGACGCTCGCGTCGTTTCCACCGAGTCTTTCGAAAACGAAGAGGAATTCATTGCTTCCCAGGCCATTCCGGAAAGTCTCGAAGCCGACGTCGGGCGCAAGGCCATAGAGCGTGGCCTCGCGAAGGTATGGGAAAGGGGGGTGGAAAGGCTGTCCATACAGGAAGGGGGAGGGATAGACTTGGCCTGGATTCAGCAGCTCCTCGAGAATACAGTCGAAAGCGCTAAAGCGGGGGGGACGGCAGCAAAGATTGCACTTTCAAAACTCACCATGGAGCTCTACGAGAAGGCTGGTTACAGGCAGAGCACCAAGCTCACGGACATGGACGAAGCGACTAGGAAGGTGCTTGTTTCCATACTAACTGACCTCAGCCAGAAGGTGCATGAAAAGTCCGGTTTGAAATCAGAGATCGACCTCATACTGGAGATGCTCGCATCCGGGGACTTCGGTTCTAGCCTGACGTCAAAGCTCAGCCCTGAGAAGCTCGCGGAGCAGCTCGTGAAGGGGCAGGCGCCAAGGCTCAACGTCCTTTACCTCCCGGATCCACTGCATGCCAGGACAGTGACGGAACGCCTAATCAGACGGCTTCTCTTTCTAAAGAAGAAGTTCGGGAACAAGCAGCGGGTGGTGGTTCTCCTGGATGAGGCGCAGGAGTACATCCCCGACAACCCCATTGACAAGGACTATACTTCCCAGTCCAACCGGGCCGTCGAGCAGCTCCTAAGACAGGGGAGAAAATACAGGCTCCACTGCTGGATGGCCACACAGAGGGTCGCCCGCCTCAACGTCAATGCGTTGCAACAACTCCACAGCTACTTCGTAAGTACCCTGCCAAGGATGTACGACAGGATGGTAATCGCAGACGCGTTCGCCCTCCCCTACGAGGTCCTAGAGAGGACCGCGGACTTGGGGACCGGGGAGTGGCTCTTCGTCTCGTTCAAGGCGGCCAAACAGCGTAACGTCCCGGTGTTCCTGAAGACAGAGAATAACGAGAGCTTCATCGGTGGAAACCTTAGGTGAGTCTCTTCTGGACGGCTTCGCCCCCCCATCAGGCTAGGTTGCCACCTGCATCAATCAGGCGACCCATCGAGGAACCCTAAGCCTATACCCCCAATCCATGATTATCAACCACTTTGAGTGGATCCGAAGACGAGGTACTCTTCCATAGTGCCAGATCCAGGCACAGGCGTGAAAGAAGGAAGATCAGCTTCATCCTGTACGAAAGCTTCTACGAGCCCTTTTTCTTCCTGGGGGACCCAAGCAACTTAGAGACACTCGAGAAGGAAGCAAGGGGCCACCTAGAAACTGGAGCAAACACTTCAACGAACGTGTACCCGAGCACGCGAAGGAGATTTCTCGCCGATGGACTTTGCCCTTGTGACTAAATGTGCGGTCTGGACCTCTTCCTGCCTAGAGCTTCGACGTCGGCCATGAGGTCCTCGGGGACGGGCCTGCAGCCGCATTCAGCTGCGTGCTCAGCGTGCCAGGCGATCTTCTGATCCCTCGTCGGATTCGAGGGCATCACGTGGGCGGCGTGCCACTTTTTGTTCATCCTGATCGCCTCTGCCCTGGCATGACCAGCTTCACAGTGTGCCCGCCCCAATCATTTGGTGCTCGACTCGCATACATTTGTCCATCACATAGTCGACCTTTGCCTCTCCAAGTATTCTCTTCGCGTCGTCGTTTTCGAGTCCCAGTTGCCCCCAGAAGACGAATGGCCTGCCCGTCTTCTCCTTCATTTTCGCGACCTGTCTGGCGACTTCAGGGAGCTCTTCGGACGGTCTGAAAACTTCGATCACATCCACCTTCCTTGCCAGCTCTGCAGGTATGTCTGCAAGAGAGGGGTACGACTTCAACCCGTTTACCGTACTTGTCGTAGGGTTCACAGGGATGATTGTGTACCCGTGCTGCTGAAGGTACGCGGGCACGGTAAAGGCCTCCTTATCGGGGTTCTTCGAAGCACCTACCACTGCGATTACTTTGTACCTCCGCATGACTTCGGTGGGGCTGACTGTGAACTTTGGCATAGGCCCGTGCCACGATGCCCGCCTAATACGAGTTCTCCAGCCAATCGGATTTGGGGAATCCGCTTACGCCTGGGTGTATCGGTCGAGGGCCCTACACTCCCTCGTGTGCATCAAACCGTGGCTGTGGGACTGTCGCTTCCACTCTGCAGCCAGCATTGAAACGCAGGATAGGTGAAGATGGCCTCTAAAGCCTAAAAGCCCCGCCCTCTGACCCGCCCTGATGTTCAGCTCTGCGCTATCGAACGTGCCCCTTAGCACAGCCAACGCCCTTTCCTATCTTATGCTGGCAATGGTGGCCATCTTCTTGATTTCTGGACCCTCTATTACCTACTACTATTGGCGGAAAAACAAAAGGATGAAGGCGGCTACGCCTACTGGCTCTGCTTGACGCTCTTCTGAGACCTTCCGCGCCTCTGGATTGGGATTACTATGGCGGCCCCGACTGCCGCAAGAGGGAGGACTACGACCGCTACCTCGACGATGCCCTCTATGACGTTGAGGAACAGGCCTCCCACGTATCCAAGGAAGCCGCCGATTCCAGAAGGAGATGGGGGCGCGACCACGTCGACTGTGGCGGTCTGCTGGACAACTGTCCCGTTCTGGTCGGTGGCGCTGACGACTACCCTGTAGTCGCCGGCTTGGTAGTAAGTGTGTATGACTATCTGTCCCTGAGTGGCGGTTCCGTCGCCGAAGTTATAGTTGACCACGTAGGGCTGAGCTCCGCCCTTCACGATCGCGTTGAAGGTCACGCTAAGTGGAGCGGTCCCATTTGCAGGGGTGGCGCTGAGCGTCATCGCGAGGGGTATTTTCTGGGCAGTTTGGGTTATAGTGACGTCGATGGTCGAATAGTCGACGAGGGTCTTCGTCTGAAGCAACTCACTCTCCACTGAGTTGATCTGCGAGTCTACCTGCTGTAACTGGGACTCGACCGCAAGCGTCGAGTTGATGGAGGCGGTCTGGTTAAGGAGCTTTAGGAGGGAAGCCTGCTCTGTTCGGAGAGAAGCGAGGGTTGCATTCAAGTCCGTGTATTGGACAGACACGTCATTCGAGTTGGAGGTCTCACTCACGAATGTGCCCAAGGCCATGACTTGCGCGAGGGCCGTCTGGTAGTCTGCCGCCGGGACCCTGATGACAACGTATGCCGATGTGCTGTAGGTGGACTGATACGCCACATACCCTCCAAATGTATACGCGATGGCAGAGACGGCGGATGCTGCCTGTTCTGGAGCAGAAGCGGTGATTGCGAGGTCGGTAGAGAACTCGATCATCCCGCCTCCGCTGCTCGGTGTTCCCTGGGTTACGTTGGAACCCATTCCAGACCCCTGAAGAGGGCTTGCCGTGGTCGTTGACATCGTCGATGTCACCGTCGCCGTTGTCTGGACGCCTATGACCTGACTGATCCCCTGGTTCCCGTAGCTCGTGGTACTGGATGTGACGGCGAAATATGTGACCCCACCGACCACGTTGCTTGCGGCGCTTCCGGCCGATGTCAGATTACCAAGTACGCCCTGATTCGACGGGGCCATGGTACCATAAAGGCTGAAGTTGGATAGCAGAGCCAGCCCGAAGCCGCCGATGACTATGAGGGCGATAAGCCCGTAAATCGCCCTCCGTTTCGTTACGCCTCCGAGCCGGTTCACGGCAGGAGGTCTCTCCGCGGCCGAGTTAGTCCCAGCGTGGAGAACGTGCTGTTCTCAAAACGCGAACACACACTTATCTCCGTGAGTCTAGCGAACGCCGGCCGATGTCGGAGGCCTCCAGGGAGAAGGTCGAGTATGCACTCCGCGGTAAGACCCTTGCCGTATACCTCTATCTCCTGAAGCACGGCAAAGCCGCAGGCGTCAGGGAAGTCCAGAAGGCACTTGGCTTTTCAAGCCCGTCCGTCGCGTTTCACCATCTTGACAAGCTGGTGGAGCTGAATGTCGTTGAGAAAGACCAGTACGAAAGATACGTCCTGGCGAAGAAGGTAGACGCAGGGATACTTCATTCCTTTGTAAGCATAGGGGGTCTCACCCTCCCCCGGCTTGGGTTCTACGCTGCATTCTTTACGACGATCGCGGCGGCCTACGTATCAGTCAACAGGGGGTCCCTAGACCTGTACGCTCTCATCGGCACCCTGGGCGGGGCTGCAGTCTTTTGGTATGAGGCATGGCGGGTATGGAGGCGCAAACCGTTCTGAGAACTAGAACTATCTACCCACTCATGGAGGATATACGGTAATGGAAGGGAAGCGCTTCGGAATCGGGCTAGCAGCGGGTGTACTCCTGGCCCTAGCCGTCGTTACGGTTTCGGGGGGTCTAGGTTCATCACCGTTGGGCACGTTCGCCCCTGCGGCAGCTGTTTCGTCCACCACGACAGTAGCTTCCATCGCTGTCACTTCATCGACGACCACCGTTCTTTCGACCGTCCCTTCCTCCGCCACAATTTCAAGCGCCACGACGACGACCGGAGGTTCAGGGAACTCCCTCAATTCAAATGCGACCTACCCCTACTCCGTCAGCACTCCGAGCACCACCGTAACGAGCACAGTTAGCTCGATTTCAAGCACAATCAGTAGCTCGATACCTGCTAGCCATTCTGCGGGGACGAGCGCCACAAGCGCCACTAACGGAACCCCGTACGGCTCTCTTGGGCCCTCCGAAACTAACAAGCCGACCCAACTGGCCAATATCGCCCAACAGCCCATCGCGTCAAAGGCTGAAATCCTTGCCCCGGTCTTGGTCGCCTTCCTTCTCGGGGCTTTCCTATACAGGGTCGCGGTACAGGAGAGGGAAAGGTCTAGCGAAGATTAGTCCAGAAATTACTTCACGAGGAATCTACTTCGGGACCAAGTATTCCATGCTGTTCGGCTCTTTGCCTTCCCATCGCTTTGACCAGCTGGCCAGGTCGCAGAGGATCTTGTATACCTCGTGCCCCTTCACAGTCAGCGAATACTCAATCCTCGGTTTCTCTTCTGCGTAGACCTTTCTCTGGACGACGCCGAACTTCTCAAGCTGCGACAGCCTCTCGGCGAGGGAGGTCGCACTTATCCCCTTGATGTGGTTCTTTAGCTGGTTGAACCTCGCGGGCTCCATCTGCCCCAGCATGTGGATAGTGGGGAGGGTCCAGGTCCTTGTTATCTGGTTCCAGGTCTGGTGTACGCCGGCGCACGAATCGAGTGTCTTCTGGTCAAGCTGCTCGGATTTGGTGAGGTTGCTCATACCTAGTTAGTCAGGAAAAACTACCGGTTTTAAAAACCTGTCTCGACAAATAGCCCTAGCGATGACCGAGAAAGAGCGCACGGTCAAGAGCGAAATAAGCTTCAGTGACGCCGAGGCTGAATACCTCGCAGAGAACTTCATCGGCAGGGTTGCGACCACTTCATCTTCGGGGCAACCACACGTCGTCCCGGTGGGCTACCGTTTCGATGGAAGCACCATCACGTTCGGCGGTTGGAACCTGGCGAAGAGCCTGAAATACAGGAACCTCATGTCCAACCACAAGGTAGCCTTCGTCGTGGACGATGTCGTCTCCACGAAGCCCTGGAAAGTAAGGGGCATAGAGATCAGGGGGAAAGCGGAGTTGGTGACTCCGAAGGATGGTGTGAGCATGATTAGGGTAATCCCGCTCAATATTAGGAGTTGGGGCCTGGAGGTCTGAGCATGGCACTATCAGGACTCGAGAATCAGGTGACCCAGGCTGTGGAGAGGATGAGCGAAAGCATAGTGAGCGTCAGCAGCATGCGACTTGAGCGGCGCTTCTTCGGGATAATCCCGAGCGAAGGACAGGGTTCGGGGATTATCCTCGACGGGAAGGGACTGATAATCACAAACAACCATGTAATCGACGGCGCCAACCAAGTCCACGTCAACCTCAAGGACGGGAGAACGTTCACGGGCGAGGTCGTCGGAGCGGACGAGGCCACCGACGTGGCAGTAATCAGGGTGGATGCGACTGACCTCCCGGTCGCCGAACTAGGCGACTCGGAGATGCTCAAGGTCGGCCAATTCGTCCTTGCCATAGGCAACGCCCTCGCTTTACCGGGAGGGCCCACCGTATCCATGGGGGTGCTGAGCGCGAAGGGAAGGCCCTTGCCTGGTACGGATTTCATCTTCGAGGGCTTGCTCCAGACAGACGCCGCTGTAAACCCAGGCAACAGCGGAGGACCGCTGGCCGATCTCGATGGCCGGATCATAGGCATAACGACCCTGATGATCCCCTATGCCCAGGGAATGGGGTTCGCCATCCCAATCAACACCGTGAAGAAAATCGCCCAAGAAATACTCGAGAACGGAAAGGTCTCCAGGAGGTGGATAGGCATCTCCGGCGTTGATGTCACGCCGCAGCTCGCCAGAAGGTACAACCTGCAGTCGGAGTCCGGCTTCCTTGTGGCAGAGGTGGTGCCCAGAAGCCCGGCAGACTACGCGGGTCTCCGAAACGGCGATGTAGTCCTCGGCGCAGACGGGAACTCCATCAATCACACCAAGGACCTACTACTTGCCATTTCGAAGGTGGGGGCGGGTGGAAGCATCAAGTTGGACGTGAGCAGGGCGGGGCGGAGGGGTATCTTCGATGTTAGGCCCACCGAGGCGCCACCGGTCCAGAGCGACTACGGGCGTTAGCGGCAGCACGCCGGGACGATTAGAGGGGAGTAAAGGAGGTCCCTAGTCTTCGCGCCAGCGGAAGAATCTGACCGCCAGCGCGAACACCACAACCGAAAGCGCCACAAGAAGTCCGGCATCAAAAAGAGCCGGCCCATAGTTCCCGTAGATCATCACATTGGTGAGACCGTCGATCACATAGAAGAGCGGGAGCACGTGCGCGACCCCCTGAAGATACATGGGCATCGACGACACAGGGAAGAAGGTCCCGGACAGGAACATCATCGGGAAGGTCACGAGGTTCCCCACAACAGCCGCGGACTCTGGGCTGTTGGAGACGCTCCCCACCAGCATGCCGAGCGACACGAAAAAGAACGGACCTATCACCAAGAACATTCCTATTCCCCAGGAGAGCGAGATGTGGGCACCGAAAGCGTACACTCCGACCAAAGACATGAGAATGAACGACACGATGGTGGTCGCGGTATACCAGATTATCTTGGAGAGGAGCCACTCTGTCTTCGTAAGCGGGGTCAGGGAAAGGAGCTTGAACACCTTGTCCCTCCGATAGGTCGAGCTTATGTTCACCATCGCGAACATGGGGCTCGTCAGGGCGGCGAACCCGATCAGCCCAGGAATCAGGAAGTCGATGTACTTGTAAGCAGATGAAGCCGCGGTTCTCGAAGAGACGCCCACCGAACCCGGCTTCCCGTTCAGATTGAACGCGTTGACAACTTCCCTCGTTATTCCGGAGACTATGGCGCTAGTCGTAGACGCTGGGTTGCCGAAAAGGGTCACGTTGATTGGCTGCCTCGGGTTCGCCAGGTACGCGGCAGAGAACCCGCTGGGTATGATTATGCCATCGGAGGCAGATTTCGACGAGAGGTACTGGGAGAAGTTCTGGTCGAGAGGCACGGCTCTTAGGCAGAGGCCTGAAGAAGCGGAGGAGCTGCAGTCGTTCGAGGTGCTGTTAAGCGCCGAGATGAACGCGTTACCCACCTGACCTGTGTCGTGGTTTTGGACGTAGACGGTGACTTGGCTGACACCACCCCCGGAGAATATGGCTCCGAAGAGGAGAATGAGGATGATGGGAAATACGAGGGTGAAGAAGAAACCCTCCCTGCTCCTGAAGTTCCCTCTAGCGTAGACCTTGAGCTCAGCTATCATCCTCCTAGGGCTGAAGGCCATGCAGTTACTACTCCTTCTCCTGACTCCCCTCGGGACCGACCAGGCGAAGGAACACGTCTTCCAGGCTGTCTCTCTTCACCGTGAGGTCCCCCCACTGGGCCCCTGACTCCTCAATCGAGCCAAGCGCTACCAGTGCGTCGTCCTTGTCCCGGAGGTAGATCACCACGGTCCCATTTTCACCCATCTCCGTCTTCAGTCGCGTATTCTCCTGCAGGTATCTAAGGAGGTCATCCTTGGCCTTCACGATCATCTTCTGCCCCGAGCCGTATTTGGTCTCTATCTGTTCGGTGGTGCCCATGGCCACTATCTTGCCGTGGTTCATGATAGCGACCCTGTCCGCCAGCTCTTCGGCCTCCTCCAGATAGTGTGTCGTGAGCATTACAGTTCTCCCTTCGTTCTTCAGCTTCCTGATGACCTCCCAGACGGCCCTCCTGGCCTGCGGATCCAGTCCGGTCGTCGGTTCATCGAGGAAGACGACCTCGGGATCGTTCACGAGCGACAGTGCCATCCCGAGCTTCTGCTTCTGCCCTCCTGAAAGGTTCTGGAACCAGATGTTAGCAGCTTCTTCGAGTATTACCCTCTTTAGCATCTCGTCGGGGTCCACCTTCTTGTCGAAGAGCGCACCGTAGTATGCTATGGCTTCCCTCGGCGTCGGATAGTCGAGGAACTTGAATCCCTGGGGAATCACGCCTATTTTCTTGTGAAGGTCGTACCCCTTGCTCCAGGGATTGAGGTCGAGGACGCTGGCCTTGCCGCCGTCCTGCTGTCTGAGCCCTTCGAGGATTTCGATTGTCGTCGTCTTCCCCGCCCCGTTCGGTCCGAGGAGCGAGAAAACCTCCCCCTTTTCAACAGCAAATGAAATTCCGTCGACCGCTCGTAGCTGCCCGTATTTCTTCAGCAGTCCATCGACTTCGATGGCGGGCATCGAAAAAGGCCAATCCCTCGTCCGTATTTAGACGATTCTGCTAGCGAGCGTTAAGTGCTAGACGGCGGGGACCACCTCCAAGGCCTGCCCCTCCACCATCTCCATCCGAACAGCACCATGGCGATTCCCCCGATGACCAGAACGACTCCTAGCACTATCGCAAGAACCTTCAGGAGTGTGATGATTACGCTCAGTATGAACCCGACGAAGAGAACGAGAATGATCGCGCCGAATATGATCATGAGGGCTCCGATAATGGCTGACCTATGCACCTTATCCTCCCACTTGTTGCATTATTTATGCTGGAAAGGAGCTCCGAGGTTAGGAACCTCACTGCGTGTGTCGGAGCGAACAGACGCGAAATACACCCCGATGGATATTAATCGCCCCTTACCTAGCACTCCCCGGGTAGTCAGCTGACATTCAGCATTGATGACTCGGGAATAATGGTCGAACCCCAGCTCGGAATGAGCATGGAAGAGCTGGTTAGTATCGCGAAGAAGGCGGAGGAACTGGGGTTCGGATACTTCTTCCGGTCAGATCACGTTCTGCCGACTGACGAAAGGAGGGGGATTGACTCCCCAGAGTGTTGGACCAGCCTCGGAGTTCTTGCCTCGTCGACCAGCAGGATCAAATTTGGACCCCTTGTCTCCCCCATAGGCTTCAGGAACCCGGCGCTGCTAGGCAGGATGGCGTGTACTGTTCACTCGTCCTCTCGAGGCAGGCTCCAACTGGGTGTGGGCGCAGGGTGGTACGAGGCGGAGTACAGGGCCCACGGCTTTCCCTTTCCAGACTTCCGCACACGAGTCGCTCAGTTCGCAGAGGCACTAGAGATAATCCACGGCATGGTGTACAATGGGAAGGTCGACTATGACGGAAAACACTTCTCCGCGCACACGGACTGCATGCCGAGGCCCGCGGGGCACGTGCACATGATAATCGGAGGGAGAACCAAGCCCGTCGTGAGGCTGGCTGGCAAATTCGCCGACGAGTGGAACACTTTCCGCAGTTCGAGCAGCGACCTGGCGGGATTGAAGGCCCTTCTCACTGAAAAATCTGAGGGGCGCGTCGTAGACGTCACAGAAATGGGACCCTACCTGATCGCTGAGAGCCAATCAAAGCTAGAGGAGTACGCCGCGCTCCACGCTTCCACCCTCGGCCAGAGGATTTCTTCGAAAGAGGTCATCGCACGGTTGAAGGCAAGGGCAGCGCCCTGCGGAACGGTGGAGGATTTCGTCGACCAGGTACGGTTGATGGCAGACTCGGGGTTCAATCGGGTATACTTCCAGACCCTAGTGCCCAGCAACACCGCCATGATTGAGCTCCTCGCCGACACGTTGAAGGGGAGGCTTTGAACCCTCTCGTCGCAGGGTGAAGGTCCGACTCTTGACCACCTTCTTGATTTTGTCCAGACTTCACAGCCAGCGCAATTTATAACTCCGCCCCGCCGGCCTCGGCGAAAGTTGCAACCCACCCCAGCTGCTTCTATGCCGGTGTCAGGCCAGCGGAAGGCCCCAAACCATCAACTCAGGGCGCTTATGGCCATGGTGGGCGTCGCTCTTCTCCTGAACTACGTCGAGACGATGGTGATCCCAGGAATCCCTGCGATCCAGTCATACTTCTCCACCCCTTCAAACCCTGTATCCTCGAGTACCATGTCCTGGATCACATCGGCCTTCCTGATCGTCGGGAGCGCAGTATCTCCCCTCTTCGGCAAGCTGGGCGACAGCTACGGCAAAAAGCGCATGTTCCTTGCAGCTCTAACGTTCTACATCGGCGGGGTGGGCATCGCCGGGTTCTCGAACTCTGTCTACTTCCTGATCGCAGCCAGAGCTGTCCAGGGGATAGGCTTCGCCATCGTCCCCTTGGCGCTGGCTATCATAGCGGAAACCTTCCCGAAGGAGAGGATAGCCACAGCCCAGGGTGTCGTCAGTGCCACGTTCGCCATAGGGGCTTCGCTGGGACTTATCATCGGTTCCTACGTCGTCCAGGATCTCGGCTGGCAGTGGGCTTTCCACTCCGCCTTCATACTGAGCGTCGTGCTTTTCGTCGTCATTGCCATGTTCCTCCCCAGGGGTTCTCCTGGCACCAGGCTGAAGGTAGATTACCAGTCTGTGCTCCTTCTAATGGCAGGCGTCACACTCGTCCTGCTCTACTTGAGCGAAGGCCCCTATGAAGGGTGGACTTCGGCGTTCAACCTACTGGCTCTCGTCGTCGGAGTGGCGCTGACGGCGGGGTTCTTCGTGGTCGAGAGCAGGAAATCCAACCCGCTCATCCCACTACATCTACTCAGGATCAGGAACGTTCTGGTAGCGAACCTGACCGGCATACTCTCCGGCATGGGCATGTTCATGCTCTTCTTTGCGGTGATATATTACGCCGAACTCAAGGTGCCTCCGGCTCCCACGGGCCTCGGACTTGATGTCATCTCTGCGGGGCTCAGCCTCGCTCCAGCAACGGTGTTAATGCTCGTTGGGGGGCCAGGGCTTGGACGTCTCGTTCAGAGAAATGGTCCGAAGCCAGCCATGGTCCTCGGTGGCCTGATAGCGATAGCCGGATTCGCACTTTTTGTCTTCAACAGGGCAACGACCACGGACGTCGTGATAGACACCGCCATCTCTTTGATTGGTGCAGTCGGGATCATAATCCCCATCGTGAACATGATCAGCGTTTCACTCCCAGACGAAACCGTGGCCACGGGGCTTGGACTCAACACGATGCTGAGAAACATGGGGGGCGCCATCGGTCCAGTTGTGGCAACGACCCTGATGAGCACCTATGCGGTCACCGTCCTGATACCCACGCCGGCGGGTCCGCTCTCGATGTCGTTCCCAACCGCCACTGCATTCAACTACATATTCTACCTCGCGATAACGTGCATGGTAGCGGTGGTCGTCTTGGCACTCACGGGGAAGAACTACGTCTTCAAGAAATCGGCTACGGCGCCGGCTTCAAATCAGATTTCTTCCTAGAAAGCCAAACGCCCAATCCCGCCAGCATAATCACACCTCCCCCTGACACCACGGCTAGAACCTCGACCAAACTGCCCAAGGGATTTCCTTGCACTCCCCAGATCGCCACGTAGTCCCAGAAGAATGAGGTCCCCGAGCCTTCTCCCGCATTGATGAAGGTGGGAGGGCTTGAGCCCGAGCTCCCCACGACGAAGAGGGGGTTGTGGATCATGTCCCACCCGTTGTAAAGATAGCATCCGGTAGTGACTTTGTTCCCGTTCAACAAGATGGAATGTAACGTCATGTTTCCCATTCCTGCAAACGTGGCCAGGGTTCTAGAGTATGACTCAAGGGCGAACACCTCCTGGTCGCCCGCCATGAGGGCGGGCGCCGGACCAGGAGGAAACGATCTCTCCACTGACGAGCCGTCGTCTGCGTCAACAACTCTGAGGTCCCACTGGCCAGAAGAGCGGAATATCGAAATGGAGATGTTCGCGAGGGGGCTCATCTCCGGCGCGCTCGCATTGAGCACCCACTGATACACCGGTGTTACGGAACCGGCTTCCTGGACAGACCAGGCGAATACAAGCCACCCGGTCCTGTTCGGCGGGGCACCTGCTGCAGCTTGCAGCACGCTCCCGTCGTCGGTCATGACAGACAGGATCGCATAGATGATTCCGTCCGGGGACTCGATGTCAGGGAGGGAAAGAGAGGCGGTGACGTTCGATATGTCCCCCCATTGCACACCTTCTCCCCCGAGTGTATGCGTTCCCTCTGGTACAACGACTCCAATGGCCCACGACGAATTTGGATAGGCCGGAGCCAGCTGCAACGGCGTTGTACCGGTGGCGTGCGTCACACCGAAGCTGGGGAGGAACAGGCAGACAGATACGAGAACAGCTAGTACAGGTTTCAGCAATCCTCTCAAGGAGAGGGCCACCTAGCGCGAACCATCGAGAGGACCGCTAGGGCGGCACCTGCGACAGCGATCAGAGTCAGCGTGATGATGGGGTTGACATACGGCAAAAGCATATCATGGATTGATTGGGCAGATGAGGTCCCATAGGTGGAAGCATACCCTCCGACTGCCCCTGCCACTGCCAGTAGCAGGCAGCTCCCCACAACACCAATTGACAGAAAGACTAACGCTGGCCACATGATACGGGGGTTGATGGCGCGATTCTCAACAAGCTCCACGGTCGTAAGAAAGGCGGATAGGCAGCCAAATCCCCCGATGCCAACCACGATGAACAGCATGTATCCCAGGACCAGCCAGATTCCCGGACCTCCGCCGACGATTATGGGCGGCAAGTACGAGAAAGGAACGAAGGGGAGGACCATCACTACGGTCCAGACCAGAGCCGCAAAGGTACTGAGGTACGCAGCTCCGCGGTACCTTCTGTACCAGAGCGGTTTACCCGGATCTATCCGCGGTGTAGCCATTCGTCGGTCACCAATTGGAGTGCCCGATCTAATGAAGCCCTCGCTTTTTGGGTAGAACCCGTACAGGTTAGGTCTACGTCGACGTGTTAAACGCAGGCGTCACGTTGCCCGAGGCGTGATACGGCAAAGGAGCTCCGCGCATCGCCATCCTGCAGCCGGCCCCTACCTGTGCGGCTCACGCCATCTGTGCAAGTGCATGCACTTGTTCGGATTGCCTTAATGGCTCGGGGCATGTCAAGTCCGTGGTCAGGCACTCGAATGAAACAGGCTGCAGCCTTCAGTGTAGGGAGCTTGGAAGCTCGCGAGAAGGAAGGCTTCAATGAGGCGATCAACGACGTAAAGAGACTCGCTACTGTTTTGCACCTTAACTCAGGAGTCGTCCGGCGCGCTTCTGGGATCTGTGGCAACGCATTCTCGATGCGCATCGGGCAGGACCTGCCCCCCCAGATTCTCTCGGCGGCAGCGGTGTACGTGGCGTGCAGGGAAGCACAGAAACCAGTGACGCTGAAGGACCTCGCCGATGCGAGCCACTCTGACCCCAGGGCGGTGGGGAGGTGCTATGTGAAGCTCATGGAGCGAATGCACATCTCACGCCCCGAGTTGAACGAAAACGGTTACGTCTACCGTCTTACGCTAAAGAGACCCATATCGGAACAGGCCTTGAAACAGTCGCAGGAGATCATCCACAGCATCAATTCCAAGGGGCTCGGAGGGAGGAATCCAATGACTCTCGCGGCGGCAGCGCTCTATATAGCATGCTGCAACCTGGGCGAGATCATCACCCAGGCCGAGGTGGCCGAGGCAGCCGGGGTGGGGGAGCAGAGCGTCCGAGACTGCTGCAAGGAAATCCGCCTTCTCACGAAGGCGGCATAGAAGCCCGTAAGCGCGGGGTGCCTAACCTATATGTGTCAATGATTAAATCTCGTCATCCGGCCAGACGTGCCATGGTCCGGACCAACCTCTCGATAGACAAGGCGGTCTTCGAGGAGTTCGCAGCAGAAGCGGACAGAAGAAAAATGACGCTGTTCGCATTTGCGAACGAATCTCTTTCTGCAATCACCAAGATATCGAGGGAGGGCGGGGATCCGGAAGAGTTCTACAAGATCTGGAGGGTTCTTTCGATATTGAGGCAGGTGGACGTGATCACTCTTCCCAGCGACTTCGTCGATGACCTCATCGAAAGGCTCTACAGATTGGACGGTCCTGCGACCAAAGCGAGATTCCGGGAGCTCGGGGCGTCTCTGGTAGGCCTCCTGAAGATGGCGGCGGAGAACATAGAGGACCTCGCGCCCCTTGCCAAAGACTTCGGATTCATCATCCCGATAAAGCACTTCGCTCTCACGGCCCCCAAGCCTGGCCTAGTGCAAGTGGACCTCGTGGGAGCGGGGAAGGCGATAGAGACGACGCAGTGCTCAGCCGAGTTCTTGAAGGCGATTATCGAAGGGTACGGCTACGCGATCATCAAGGAAGAGCTCCACCCCGGAACCATGAGGCTAATCGCCGAGAAGACGGGAAGGGCATGAACGAATTTTCCACCGCTTTGAAAAAGCGGTTGGACTCCGGTGGTCACTTCGATTCCAAGAACCGAGAATTACCCTATCCGGCTAAATACTCGATTCCGAAGCCGGCGAGGTTATAGGGGTTTAGCGTGATCGACTCTGGCGCAGTAGCCTGGGTGCTCGCCGCTACCGCTCTGGTCATGCTGATGACTCCGGCCCTCGGCTTCTTCTACGGAGGTCTCGTGCGGAGGAAGAACCTCATCTCAACCATAGTCCAGACGCTCACGATATTCGCCGTCGTTAGTCTCGTCTGGGCACTCTGGGGTTACAGCTTAGCCTTCGCACCTTCAGTCAACGGGATCGTAGGGAACCTTTCGAAGGTAGGGCTCAATGGTGTCGGTTACAACCCTCTTCCCGGCCAAGTCATCCCTGAGCTCGAGTACTTCGCCTTCCAGCTGAAATTCGCCGCAATCACCCCGGCGCTAATCATAGGCGCCTTCGCTGAGAGAATCCGGTTCAAGGCCCTTCTTATTTTCACAGTCGCCTGGGCGACCTTCATCTATGCGCCGATAGCCCACTGGGTCTGGGGGGGCGGTTGGCTGCAGGCCATGGGCGTTGAGGACTTCGCAGGTGGCTTGGTAGTACACATCTCTGCGGGCGTTTCGGCGCTGGCAGCCGCGATCGTCCTGGGGAAGCGAACAGGGATTACGAAGTCCGAAGAAGTCAGGCCCAATAACGTCCCGTTCGTCATACTGGGTGCCGCGATGCTCTGGTTTGGTTGGTTCGGATTCAATGGTGGGAGCGCTCTTCAGGCCAATGACGTGGCAGTCCAGGCTCTCGTGAACACAAACCTGGCGGCTGCCGCTGCGGCGGTTACTTGGATGTTGGTGGACTGGTCCAGGAAAGGTAAGCCTTCGGCCGTTGGAATATCTATCGGGGCCGTAGCCGGGCTGGTAGCAATCACCCCCGCGGCAGGGTTTGTGACCGCGAGTTCGTCCATGATTATCGGGCTCGGAGCCGGCATTGCCTCTAATTTCGTCTCCAACTGGAGGGCGAGTCGCAACATCTTCGACGATTCGCTCGACGTCTTCGCCTGCCACGGGGCGGGGAGCATGTGGGGGGTCTTCGCAACTGGTGTGTTCGCTACAGCTGCCGTAAGCGGGGTCAACGGGGCCCTCGCGGGTAACCCGGCATTTCTCGGGACCGAAGTCTTCGCCATCGCAGTGGTATCTGGCTTCTCTTTCTTCGGGTCATTCCTCCTCCTTAAGATAATCAACTTCATCACTCCCCTGAGGGTCACAAAAGAGGAGGAAGAGCTGGGCCTCGACGAGAGCCAGCACGGCGAAGAAGCCTACGCCTAAGTCCCCCCAACCTATCACTAGACAAGTGCAGAGGTCCGAAGATACTTCCAACGAGGACCGAACGGGAATTTCGGGACCATCGGGTCTACTTGTCTAACCCGTACTCCTGAGCTACCTGCGCCTGTAGCTCCCTGACCTGTCTGATCCGTTTCGCAAGCCGCCGTTGGAACAGGAGGTCCCGCACGCCCGCATAGCACCACAGTAGGGATATGACGAGACTGAAGACGCCTAGGACCACCAGTCCCGGGTCGACGAGGTTCACCGTCTCGCTCCTTATCCCCATGCCGTATGGCAGGACTACGAGTTGAACGAAGTAGTTGATGGCGAAGTACGCCCCCGCCAAAATGGCGATTGCAGCAAGCAGTCTTATCTTGCGCCCCCCTCGTTCCATGTGTTTGATGAATTCCTCTTCCAATTCAATAACCGAAACGCCCGGATCCTTGTCCTCTGTCACGGTCCTACTCATCTCGCCCGAAGCTTATAACGGATGCTCACAAGTTGTTCATCTCAGGACCTGAAACAATATTTTCAGCCCGGAATCGAGGTGGCTAAGGGCTTCCATCCCCTTTGGGGTTATAGAATATCTTTCGTGTCCTTCGCTTGATTCCATCTTCGCCAATCCTCCGGAAGTAAGGAACCGCAGGTAATCACCGAGCCTGTTGTATGGAACATTCGCGACGCGCGCAAGCCTCGAGGGAAGTTCGGGACCCGACGCCATCGTCCGCAGGAGCTCCCAATATATTATCGTCGTGTCCCTGTTCTTCAACCGCCGTCAGCGTGAAACGGGTCTGATATGAACAACTTGATAGAACAACTTGTTCGCTCAACATGTGCGTCAGCGCTTTAAATCAAAATTGTGCACAGCCACAGGTTGGAACCACAGGGAAAGACTGGATGGCTTGGATACGCCCTCGACAGGTCCCGGGGACAGGTAGGGGTCCAGGAAATCGGCGACCGGGTCCTGCTGCTAGGCAAAGGGGCGGGGAACCTGGCAACCCTGGTGGCCTATGCGCACGCCGAGGTAGGCAAGAAGATCACCCTGCTCGACGTAGACGGGTCAATCTCCCCCGACGTCAGCGGTTACTTCAGTGTCTTCGATTACCGCTCCATGCTGTACGAGGCGTTCCATCTTGAGGGGGATGGTGCCACGCATGGTCAATTGGTCGCTTCAGCTTACACGGCGGCCCTGGATCTAACGTCAGAAGAAGAGGCGATCATGGGCGCTGCCCTTCAGAAGCTCTCGGAACAAAACGACCTGGCCTCTCCATCCTCCCTCTTCGACGTCATTGGGGGCGTCGAGGGGTTCCGGGGCTTCTATGTTGACAAGCTAAAGGGAAGGATAGGAGCCCTGAGACTCCTGGAGACGACACGGGTAGAATCCTTCGCCCAGGTCATGGATGGAGGGATCCTGCTAAGCTTTGATTCCGCTCCCTATCCCCAGGCTTCAGAACTCACTGCTTGCCTTTTCATCGCCAAGATCCTGTATCTGCTGGCCTCATCGTCCAGACGCCCCGATGGTCTTCTGATAACTGGCGCGCACCGCCTCTTCAAGAATTCAACCCGTTTTCAGCACAGCGAAGGGCTCGTCGCCCGCCTGCTGGAGGCCCCGGTTCCTCTGATCCTGGCTTCACCGATACCCGCCCTTCTCAACGACAGGCTGGCGGAGTCGATGGCCGTCAGAATCTACTCGAGCGAGGCGTGGAACGCTCGGAAGGGCTGGAAACAGGCGGCCGCCCTCGCGTACTCCTACACCATCTGTGACGACCGGTCCGGTGCTTCAATCGCATTCGTCCCTCGTTTTGTCAGACCCAAGCGTCCGACCGTCGCTCCAGCGTTGAGACATTCAGGTAGAGCCAGCCCTGAACTTACCAAGACGATTCTGGAAGAGATCAACAATTACGGCCTGGCCAACAGGCAGTCCGTCGTGTCCTACCTGGCTCCAGCATTCCTCGGACTTGATGTCGGGGCAGAGGTCGACAGGCTCCATTCAGACGGGTACCTGATCCTCGAGCCGAAGCAGGTCGGGAGCGGACCCAAGATTCTTGCCTACACCCTGACCGAGTCCGGGAGACGCCTCTTGCAGGAGTTGACGGAGTAATGGAGCACCTCAAGACAGGGTGCGCAGCTGTCGACTCGCTTACCGACGGTGGCCTAGCGACCGGCACCATCACCCAGATATTCGGAGAAAAGGCGCTTGGCAAGAGCATCATCTCCTTTCAGGCAGGTTGCGCAGTCGCCGCTTCTGGCGGGGGCGCCATCATTCTCGACACGGAGCAGTCCTACTCTAGCTACCTTGTCCCCTACTGGCAGCAGCGGATGGCCGAGCGTTTCGGGAAGGAGTTGAATGTTGCCGACATCAGGCTGGAGAGGGCGCCGAAGGTGTCGCCTAGGCGGAAGCCAGTGACGAGAGGGCAGCTCATCACTGCCGTCGACGCGGCGTTGAGCCAGCTCGGGGTGTCGTACAACGACGCGCATCTCAGCGCTGTGGCCGACATCTTCTCCCCTGACTTCGTCGTCGAGCTCCCGCCGAAGAGCCCTTCTGTCCTTATCTTCCAGACCCCTGAAGTGGTAGACCTGCTGAACCTCCACGGGATTGACGCGGCAAGGGAGGTCTCGAGCGGGGGGCGAGTCGAGCTAAGGATGAGGCAGACCCCGACATACCAGTCGGCGCTCCACCACATCATCCGGGAGACGGGGGCAAGACTTCTTGTCTACGACTCCATATCGGCCCCATTCAAGTCTGCCTTCCCAAGTACCCAAGACCTGCCAGCCAGAAGTGCGGGTCTTGCCATGCTACTGGCCCACGCACAGAGGCTCTGTGTCGAGTTCGGGATCGCTGTCCTCGTGACTAGCCACGTCTCCATCGACCCCATCAACCCCTGGGACAGGGTCCCCTACGGCGGGGTCATCCTCGGCCACGACGCGAAGTTCTCCCTCGAACTGACGAAGTCTACCGCGACAAGGAACAAGGACCGAAACCCCGAAGCTATCAACCCCTCAGAGAGGGAGGCGAGCACCAAGGCGTTCTGGGCCGCCAGACATCCCGCTCTCGAAGAGTACACTAGATTCGCCTACGCCCGCCAGGATGACGAGGGGTTCCACTGATGGGGTGGGGACTGCGGCTGTTCGCAGGCTTTGTCGGCGTCGTAGCCTTGGGCCTCGGGGCGTGGCCCGTATTCTTGCTGGTTGCAGCGTATCTCGCCTTCTCTTTCATGAAGCCCAAGCCGCGGCGGGCAAAAGTCGTTCGGCAGGAATTATTCCCGAAGCCAAAGCGAGCCTGGGGTCGTTACGTCCTGGGAGCATTCCTCTTCCTGCTCGCCTCGACTGCGCTGGGGGCGGGAGGGACCCTTTCGCCCGTCGTCTTCCTGCTGAGCGGCATCGTGGTTCTCTCCTGGCCCCGGCTACGGACGAGCAGTCTGGCAAGCCACGTCGTCCCAGTGCGCGAGTCAGTCCTATTGAGGAGCAGGCTATTCCCCCTTCGTTGGCACGCCCTGGCCGAGGTCAAGCTCGAATCGCAGGACCAGACGAGGGGAGTCGCCGCGATGGACGGCAGGCTCCTTGTCTTCGCAGGCAAGACTCCATCGGCGTTCCGCGTGGTGAGTGTCTTCGCTTTGGGCTACGGACAAGCTGAGGAGAAGGTCGTCAATAGGTTGCGGAGGGAGACGAGGTTGCTCTCGCAGAGGGGGGCACACCTCCTGCCTCTGGACAGCGAAGACGCAAAGGAAAGGTTGTCCCTGGAGCTTGACCGGCTCAACATCGGGACCGAAGACCTTGAGGCCGTAACATCTCTCCCCTTCGACGTCATCGCCCTGCAGGTAAGGGACGGGCTTGTCGTGGCGCACAGGGCGTTCAGGATAGCCGAGACAGTCGGAACTCCCTTGATCCCATGCCCAGACCTTTCCGGGACCAGACAGCCCCTCTTGGCCGAGGTGGTCGATGAGATAGGCCAGAGGCACGGCTGGCCGGGGCCGGACGAGTTCTCCCCATTCATTGCAGCCCTTGACGCTTCTCGGGCAGAGCCAATTGCCGACAGGATTGTCATGAAGGGAGAAAAGGAAGGGAAGTTGTTGGTCGAAACTACGGGCGGAGCACCGGTAGGGGTTACCAGGCCACAGCTACGAGCACTGTCGATGATCTATCGGTGAGGCCGGAGCAAAATCCCTAGGTCGAAAGGCTCGATGGGTTGCCTAGTTTGAACTCCCTGTGTAAGCCAAGGACTTGCTGTTCTATTTCTCATCCGAAGAAACGTTCTTATCCGCTTATCGAAGGGTGGCCTAAGCAGCCGGAAAAGAAACATGCCGAGATTCAAGACAACCGCAGAGGCTCTGAAGATAGTCCACAACAAGGATCAGATTAGGAACCTAGGGATAATTGCCCATGTTGACCATGGGAAAACAACGACGTCGGATTCCCTTCTGGCTGCGTCTGGGATGTTGTCACCTTCGGTGGCTGGCCAAGCGCTAGCTCTGGACTACATGGAGCTCGAGCAGCAGCGGCAGATGACCATCAAGGCGGCGAATGTGACACTCTACTATGAAGAACAGAGTAAACCCTACGTCATCAATCTAATCGACACGCCTGGACACATTGATTTTACCGGACGCGTGACACGCTCCTTGCGAGCCGTTGACGGTGCGATTGTGGTAGCGGACGCAGTGGAGGGGGTCATGGTCCAGACTACCACAGTAACCAGGCAGGCGCTGGAGGAGCGCGTCCGCCCCGTTCTCTACATCAACAAGATAGACCGCCTGATCAAAGAGCTCCGTCTCACCCCCGAAAGGATGCAGGAATGGCTCTTCAGAATCGTCCAGGACTTCAACAACGTAATCGATCAATACGCTGAACCTGAGTACAAGAAGTGGAAAGTTTCAGTCCAAGACAATCAGGTAGCCTTTGGTTCGTCAAAGGACAAGTGGGGCTTCACTGCAGACATGCTGAAGGCCGCTGGGATGTCCTTCAAGGACATTTACACCGCCTATACCAACTCGACTGCAGGTCAGCTGGGTGAAAAACTTCCGTTACACGAGGCACTTCTGGGGATGGTGGTTAAGCAGCACCCGCCCCCCCACGTTGCGCAGGCATATCGCATCCCCAAGATATGGCCCCAGGGCGACTTGGCGAGCGACGTAGGAAAGGCTCTCCTCACATGCGACGAGACAGGGCCTACCGTGATGATGGTTACCAACGTTGTAGTTGACCCGGCCGCCGGTCTTGTCGCTACGGGGAGGCTCTTCTCCGGGAGTGTCACCAACGGGGATCCCGTCTACCTGCTTAACTCAAAGAGGGAAGGAAAAATCCAGTCGGTCCAGATATTCATGGGGTTTCAGAGGGAGATAGTTGACTCGCTCCCTGCGGGCAATATCCCTGCCCTGCTGGGGCTGGACATAAGGGCGGGGGAAACCATCTCAAACCAAAAAGGGGTTGCACCCTTCGAGTCCATTCACTATGTCAGCGAGCCAGTCGTTACGATAGCCGTGGAAGCGAAACACCCTCGTGACCTTCCCAAGCTCGTTGAGGTGATGCGAAGGCTCAACATTGAAGATCCCAATCTAGTAGTCACGATAAATCAGGAATCTGGAGAAACTCTCCTTTCCGGTATGGGTGTCCTACACCTGGAAATCGCCACGACACTAATTCAGCAGGCTGGCTTAGATATCATAACATCCCCGCCCATCATCAACTACAGAGAGACTATCCGTTCCCGAGCCGGCCCAATCATGGCCAGGTCGCCCAACAGGCACAACAAGATCTTCATCGAGGTCGAACCGCTCGAGTCGGAGGTTATCGAGCTCATCCGCAACGGGACCATCGGAGAGAACGTGGAGAAGAAGACAGTCATCAAGACACTCCGTGACCACGGCTGGGATCCGGATCAGGCCCGAAACTTCCAAGCCATCGATGAACGCGGCGATGTCCTGACCGAGGTGACCAAGGGAGTCCAGTTCCTTCAGGAATCCATGGACTCAATCCGTGCAGGCTTCGACGACATAATGAAAAACGGCCCCCTGGCGTACGAGTTCACGAGAGGGGTGAAGGTCGCGCTCACCAACTTCGTCCCGCACGAGGACCCCGCCCACAGGACGTATGCCCAACTGATGCCCGCGTCAAGGAGAGCGATACTGGGGGCCATGCTTTCTGCCAACCCGACTCTGCTGGAGCCTGTCCTCGGAATCGAAGTTAAAGCGCCGTCGGAGCTCATCGGGGCTGTAACCGGAGTGATCAGCGCGAAGAGGGGCAAGCTTGTGAGCGTAGACCAGAAAGAAGTGCTGACGGTAGTGGAAGGCGAAATCCCCGCCTCCGAGACGTTCGACCTCAGCGAGAAGATGAGGGGGGCCACTGCTGGCGCTGCAGTCTGGAACACGCACTTCAAGACTTGGCAGGCCGTCCCACAGAACATGCTCTGGGGACTGGTTACCGAGATCAGGAAGAGGAAAGGCTTGCCCCCTGAGCCTCCGAAGGCCGAAGAGTTCGTCGACAAAGAGTAGGCTGCCGGGAGCTCATCCCCCAGACCAGAGGTTCACAATACCTAAGAGTCTGTTTGGGCCTTCTGAGTTCGGCTTGAGAAAGGGGCTCATCCTAATCTTCGTCCTATCAGCTTCCGTCCTGCTGATTACAGCGCAAGCCCGTGCCCTGCCCCCTCCAGCAGGTCGCAGCCTGCCTCATCCAGCGGGCGCCCAGCCTGCCTCCGGGCAAGCAGGCATGCCCTCCTCACCACAACCGAAGTACGACGAGCAGCTGGGGATCACATTCGCAGAGGACTTCTCCAATCTCTCCTATAACGTGACAGCGGTAGCCCAGACCGATGCCCAGGGCTTCGGGCCCGGTTACATCCTCAACGGCCTTACCAACGCAGGCTACTGGTACCAGGTGGGGGTGGCCTTCAACTGGCCATACCAGCAGGGAAGCTACAACGCAGGCTTCGGCTTCCTGTACGAGGCATTTAACAGCTCAGGGGCCAGCGTCTACCCTTCTGGTGGGGGCGGGGGCCTGGGGAATTTTTCGGGCACGGTGAACAACGGGGATCTTGTCCTTCTTCAACTGTTTTTCTACAGCGGACAGGTGGTCTTTCGTGCCTACGACTGGAATACGGGGGTCGGAGCCAACCAGTCTTTCTCCGCTTTTGGTTCTAGGTTTGTCGGACTGGTTTCCTCGTCAGGGGCAAACGGCTTCTTTACGGGGTTGATGACGGAGTGGTATCACGTCAGCCCCTACTACGGATCGGAGGCAGAGGTCACCTACACCAACTCCACCACCCGGCTGAGCTCCGCAACGCTCTGGGTGGACGAGTTCGACGCTAACACTTCCACATCGCTCTTCGGCTCTTCGCAAACCTATGCCTTCTCCACCCCTGACAGGCTCAGGCAGTTCTCTCTCGACGGTGCCACGGAATACGCCAACGCGTACGCCTTCATCACAGGTTCACTCGGCAAGACGCAGATTACACTCAGCTATTCCGTGGCGGGGGGAGGGACCGGATTCACCCCTCCGCTGCTCAGCTACATCGAGAACGGGACTCTAATGACCGCCGTCCTGACCGGAACGCCGACAACCTACCTTGCGGACAGCGGGAGCCTGTGGTATGTCTCGGCGAGTCTTCCCGGGAGCTCGACCACCGAAAGGTGGGAAACTTCTCAGCTCGCGAATGGAACCCTGACCATGCCTGTCGACGAAAGCATCCTCTACTTCCATCAGTTTCTCTACACCTTCGGTTACACAGTGGCCGGAGGCGGGTCCGTCCCCTCCCCACCTCAGTGGAGCGGGATATCCTTCGGCTCTCGCCTTTCCTTCAGCGGAAACGCGTCTGCTTGGGTGGACGCCAACTCTACGCTGCACTTCTCCCAGGTTCTGCCGGGCTCCACTGATTCTGAAAGGTGGGCTGCCCAGAACTCCAACTTGACAATAACAGGGGTGCGGACCGTCCAGGTCGTGTACTATCACCAGGTCGCGCTGAACATCACCTATTTCGTCACCGGGGGAGGAACGACCAAGGCTCCGTCGCTCAACGCGACCCGCTTCGGGAACCAGTTTTCAGAGCCAATCTCAAATTCAAGCGTAAACTTCCTTGACGAGGGAACGGGGTGGTCCATCTCCTCTCTCCTGCCAGGTAGCGGGGCACTGGAACGGTGGTTCGCGCCTGGGGGTACTTCCGGGAACGCCACCCGGCCGCAGTCAGTGGCGGTCGTATACGAGCACCAGTATGTGCTGACGACCGGGGGCGACCCAAGCGCGGGCGGATATGTGTCCTTGTCATCCCCCTGGGCCTCCGCAGGGTCCACGGTCCAGCTTTCCGAGATCCCCGTAACGGGGTGGGAGTTCGAGGGGTGGACCGGGTCCGGGAGCGGGTCCTATTCAGGGTTCCTCGAAACTCCCCCCGTGGTCGTCTCCGGACCAGTCTCGGAGAACGCTACCTTCTACCCCGGGCTTACGATTGGAGCTGGCTCTAACGGTGTGGTCTTCTACTCCTCATCGACCACGAACGGAACCGTCCCTGCTGGGATGAGCACAACGATCTACTTTCCCCAGGGGTCGACCGTCACGCTAAGCGCCGTCGCCACTTCTTCCCTCTACAAATTCGCAGGGTGGAGCCCCTCCTCCGGTGGGTCCTTTCTTTCCTTATCCATAAGCTCCCCCGAGACGCTCTCGGCCAATTTCGGGCTCAACCCGGTACTCATAATCACAGTTATCTCGATTCTACTGGTAGCGGCAGCCGGAGCCTCATTCTTCATCCGGCGCAGAAGGCGGCTGGTGGCGAACCCCTCCAGCCTTTAATCTCCCTTTTTTTGCCCCCATGAAGCAGGCGAACTTATTCTGGAGATAGTTTCCTACGACCTCAGGCTGGACATTGATTTCGCGAAAGCCCACCTGGACGGGAAGCTTGCGGTCACCATCAAGGGGGCCACCAAGGCCTTCACACTCGACGCCTCCCAGCTCTCTGTTGCCTCCGTCTCGGTGAACGGGCGCCCTGCCCGGTTCGTCTTCGACGAGGAGCGTGCGAGGCTGGTGATACGCGGGGTCCCAGCAAGGCAGTCCGTCGTTGAAATCGAGTACTCCAAGCAGGTGTCCGATGACGTTATCTTCGGCCTCTACAAGTCGAAGTACGGCGCTGACTACATACTGGTCACAGACCTAGAGCCCGCAGAAGCCAGGACCGTCTTCCCCTGCGTCGACGAGCCCGCTTACAAGGCTGCTTTCAGGCTGCAGATTACCACAGAGGACGGGTTGGGAGTCATTGCTAATACGCCCATAGTACGCAAGGAGCGTGCAGGGGCGGGGAGGACGACCTACACCTTCCAGGAGACCCCCAGGATGTCAACCTACCTTTTCTTCTTTGCCATAGGTCGCTTCGAGGAGACGAAGCTTACTGTTGGAGGGATTGACGTGATTACGGCCACCCGTCCGGGCCAGGCTGAGGACTCGCAGGTTGCACTCAAGATATCGGCGGACTCCCTCCTCGAGTTTCAGAGTTACTACGACGTCCCCTATCCTCTAAAGAAGCTGCACGTTGTCGCCCTCCCCGAATACCACACCGGGGCGATGGAGAACTGGGGGGCCATATCTTCTCGAGAGAGCTACGCTCTGGTCAGAGACGACACCAACTTCCGCCTAAAGAACAGGGGAGCGATGTCCATTGTCCACGAAGTCGCCCATCAGTGGTTTGGAGATCTCGTCACCATGAAGTGGTGGGACGACCTGTGGCTGAACGAAAGCTTCGCCACTCTCATGGGGTACAAGATGACCCAGAAGCTCCATCCAGACTGGGAGATGTGGGGGGTCTTCCTCAGGGACGAGGTCTATCTGAGGAGCGGCGCTATGACCCTCGACGCCCTCTCGACAACACACCCCGTTCAAGCTCACATCAAAGACGTCGCCGAAGCGACGCACACCTTCGACTCGATCAGCTACGGCAAGGGTGCCTGCGTGCTGAGGATGTTGGAAGGCTACGTCGGCGAGGAGGCCTTCAGGAAGGGCGTGTCCGACTATCTGAAGAAATTCAGCTTTTCCAACGCTGCTGGCAGGGACCTCTGGGATGCCCTCGGCGGAAGGTCAGGTCTCCCGGTCGCGAGCATGGCCAGGGCATGGCTCACTCGTCCTGGTTACCCCCTGGTCAGAGTCAGGGTCGTCGGAAACAAGATCGAGCTGACGCAACGCCCTTTTCTCCTAAGCGGAGACAGGACCACAGGCACTTGGCCAATCCCCATCAAGATACGTGCCGACGGGAAGGAGACATCATTCATCCTGAAACGTGAGTCAGCCCGGCTCAATGTTGCAGCCACGACTGAACTCCTCCTCAACGTGGGGCGGACGGGCTTCTACGTCACCCTGTACGACGAAGCTGCCTACGATCTCCTCGCTTCGAACTTCCCGCGGCTCTCGTCCCATGACAGGGCTGGCTTAATGAACGACCTCTACCTTCTGCTTCAGGCAGGTCTTGTGAAACCCGAACTATTCGCCCGTTTCGTTTCGCTCTGCCGCTCGAGCCCGGACCCTCTAACCATTCAAATCGTGTCGGAGCAGCTGAGGACGATCGAAGCGATAGCCCCGAACTCTCCTATCGTTCAAGAGGTCATCCGCACTTTCTACCCTCCTCTCCTGGAATACTTCGGAGAAGTTCCCCAGCCCGGGGAGGCCCCATCCGTCAGCACGACAAGGGAGCAACTTATGTCCTACTTCGCAGAGTTGGACGACTCCTATGCCGAAAAGATGGCAAACCTCTTCGGCCAATATGCCAATCTGAATCCGAACCTAAAGGCAGCCGCCGCGATTGGATTCGCCGTCACGAATGGAGCACGCGCAGAAAAGACCCTTCAGGAAATGGTGATCACTTCCCAGAGTGAGCTTGATAGAGATATCCTGTACAGAGGACTTAGCGCCTTCAGGGACCCTCACCTGATTGAGAACTCACTCAATCTCGGCCTCAGCGGGCGAGTCAGCAGGTCGGACTCCCGCTACAGCATGATTTTTGCCGCTCACAATCCTGCTGCCAGAGACACCGTATGGCAATGGGTCAAGAAAAACTATGATACCATGTGGAAGATGTATGCCGGAACGCAGCAGTTCTACATCGATATCGGTGCCGTCATCCCCATCTGTGCAGTCGAACACGAGGCAGATGCCAGGCGCTTTCTTTCCGGGCGGAGGCTCAAGAATGGGGGATCGAGCGTTACTCGAATCCTGGAAGTGCTGCATATCAAAGCCAGTCTTCGGAAGCGCCTGCTCCGTTCAGGGAACTAGGATTAAGAGGGCGCCCCTCCGTCCCGAGCCAAGATGGATTCCGACGACATTGCATACAGGAAGAGCGTCAGGAACATGGTGTTGGTCCTCGCCGCCATAGTGATAACAATCTTCGCAGCCATCTTCATCCCTCCGTACGTCAACCCTCCTCATACCACTTTCCCGCAGTCCGTATCCTTTGACTCCGGGGTCGGGTTCTCGATGCACCTGACAATCAACTATTCTTCGGGCCCCTCAGCTTGGAGCGTCCTGCTCGACGGTTGGGTCAACAGCACCTCGCCCTCGATTGAGAACGTCACGGCTGCAGATTCCTGGGCTTTCCCTCCGAACGGCTTCTTCACGAGACCCTGCACACCGGGATGGCCCACAGGCATCGGAGTAATGGAAGGACATTACACCGAGGATAACTACACCCTGGGGACACTGCTGCCGATGAATCTCAGCCAGCCCCAGTGCACCGGGACGTCCTACTCCCCCACCTCATTCGTGTTCGAACCGCAGACATCAAAGGCCCTCGTGGTCCTGGGGGGTACGCCGACCTTCTGGAGTATCCAGACAGTCCTGAACTTCACGGAGACCGCACCCGGGTACCTGTTGCCTCCCGGCGTCTACACTGCCGTGCTAGCCGACGAGTGGGGGGACGTGCTCACCGCCAACTTCTATGCTACCTAGCGACCTCCTTAACTAGCCAGCCTCCTCCAGCGCTACTGTTTGAAGGTCGAACCGTCGCTCATTCACAGGCTCTTCTACCCACAGGTCCCCGCCATCCTTTCTGTCATGGCCGGGAAGAGGGTCTCAGCCATGCCCGTCGTCTCCTATACCTCTGTCTCCGACTCTCCTCCTATGGTCGCCGTCTCGAGCGTGCCGACACACTACACCTGCAAGCTGGTGCTGGAGGCCGGCTGTTTTTCTCTCTGCATCCTCGACAGGGATCACGCGGGCGCCGTCGCGCGGCTCGCGAGTGTGAGCGGTGCGAAGGTACAGGACAAGCTCGCGGACGCCGGCCTGAAGTACTCAAGCGGGGAGAAACTGAAGGTCCCGATAATCAGGGGCTCAGCCGCGACCCTCGAGTGCTCCCTGGTCGCCAGGCGAAAGTTCGGCGACCACCTCCTGCTTGTCGGCGGGGTCAGGGGGGCTTGGGCGACTGAGGCATTCGACGGTTTCTGGGACTTTGCCAGATACAGGCCGCTGCTTTACACCGGCTGGCGCGAGGGTTTGACGACCCTGCCAGGCACCTAGGAATAGGAGCTCATCACTTCAGACGAGAAGAACTTCAGGTCGGCAACAATATCCGCCGATGTCGGGTGGTTGATCGAGGCGCAGAAGTATTCGAGCCCCGCATTCGCATAGGCGTCGATGTCCTTCCTGATCTCCGCTGGACTCCCGGACACTGCAACCCTTTTCTCGTTGTTTGGACCTGCGTAAAGCGTCCTTCTCTTCCTCACGTCTGTCGTCATCCTCATCGACAGCGTCGCCCCCTTCTTAGAGCGCCTGATTTCCTCTGCCCCTTTCCTGAACCCCTCTACTTCAGGGCCCACAGGGTGCCACCCGTCCCCGAGTCTTATTGTCCGACTTACGGCCGACGCGCCGTTTCCCCCGATCCAGACGGGGATGTCCTTGTTCACTGGCTTCGGGAAGAAGAGTGCGTCCTTTACGTGGAAAAACTCGCCATCGAAGTTGACCGCTTCGTCTTTCCAGAGCGACTTCATCAGCCTGATGCTCTCGTCCATCACCTTCCCCCTCCTATCGAAGTCGGCGTTCAGGAACCGGAACTCAGGCTCGGCCCATCCGGCCCCGAACCCCAGTATCAATCTCCCCTTCGAGAACACGTCGAGGGTGGCCGCCTGCTTGGCGAGAAGTATCGGGTTCCTCTGCGGAAGGACGATGCATGAAGTCCCGACCCTCAACCTTTCTGTGGCAGAGGCGACGGACGTCAGGGTGATGAGTGGCTCCAGCAGCTGACCATAGGGCTCCCTGAGTTCCGTCGGCATGATGATGTGGTCCGTGGCCCAAACGGAGTCGAATCCGACCTCCTCGCACGTCCTGGATAAATCCACGAGTTGCTCGGCGCGTATCCTGTCTCCGTAGTTCGGGAGTATGTACCCGAATCTCACGGTTCCTTCATCCCCTGCGGGTGACGAAACGCGTCGCCAGAGCCTTCGTGCCGTTGAGGCTCGCCAGGTTGAGCACCAGCGGTGTAATCTCCTCGACGATTCGCGCCTCCGTCAGGGGCCCCACGTACAAGGGGCGCATTTCCCTTATGCTCGAGACCATCCTGGCGGCCTCCTCGTATGTCTCTTTCGAATCGGCTGCGACAAGGATGTCAACCGGGGGGACGATGTCGTCTCTGAGGAACCCGGAGGGGACGTTGTTGAAGGCCGTGGCCACCCTGCTGTGGGGGAGAGTGCGTGCGAGCTCTTCGGCCGCCGAGCCCTCCTTCAGGGAGTACCTCAGCAGTCCCCCTTCCAGCTCCATCGGGTTGATGACCGAGATGACGAGCTTCGACGTCACCTCCCCGTCCAAATCCGCCACAAGGCCCATCGCCTCATAGGGTATCGTGAAGACCACTGCATCTGCCGCCCTTGAGGCGCCCTTGTAGTCATCCCCCGAAGCGCCCCCGATGCCCGCGGCCACGGCCGCGGCCCTCGAAGGGTCCCTAGAGCCGATTATCACTTCGTGCCCTCTCGAGAGGTGCCTCGCGAGCGCCCTCCCCATGGCTCCGCTCCCTCCTATGACTGCGACCTTCATCCAGATTCTAGCCTCGCCTGGGGAGCGCCCTGCTGGTGTTTTGTGAACGTTGCGTCCATCATGTTCTTGATCCTCTCCGCTTTCCTCCATCCGATGCCCTGGGTCATGGCGAGCTCCCCCGCCGTCAGGCCCATGACTCTCCTCGGTGTGCCGTACTTGGAGAGCAGCTTCTCTGCGAGCTTCCTTCCTATGCCGGGCATAGCAGACACCAGGTAGAGCTGCTGCTGAGGAACGCTCTTCGCCTTAGGGGGGAGCTCGGAAGGCATCCTTGCCAGAGGCTTTGCCCTCGCGTGGCTCAGCAACTCCGCTATGGCGGTCGCGGTCTCCCTGGGGTTTGCGGTGTAGAGCACCCTGAGGCCGTAGGCCATGGTCACGTTCGCTATGGCGCCGTAGAAAGACTTCAGATTCTTGGCCAGGGTTTCCACCTCCTTCGAATCCCCTTCAACAAGGAGGAACGGCATGGCGTAGGCGGCCGATAGCTTCGCGGCCTGGTAGAACAGCCGGGAGTCGTATACCGACGAGACCAGGTCCCTCACCGACTTCCTCTCGACGGCCAGCTCAGGGTTGAGGACGTAGTCTGCCACAGGTAGCCTGCTGAAATAGACCCTCACGTTCAGCTTCGACAGCTCTTCGGGGACGCCGCTCGCCCTCTCCCTCTCATCGGCTACAACCCTGGCTGGGATCACAGTATACGAGCGGGAAGGACGAAATAAAAGGAGTAGGCGGCGATGGCGAACACGATTACCGCCGCTACCGCGACCACCTTATCGGTTGCCCTCGCCCTGTACTCCACCAGTGAGGTTGGCCTCGGTACGGCACCGTAGGCCCTTGACTCCATGGCCTCGGCCAGCTCCCCGCTCCTGACCACGGAGTTGACGACCAGCGGGATCAAGATTGGGATCATGTTCCTGACCCTCCTGAACACGTTCCCCTTTTCCAGCTCCAGCCCCCGCGACTTCTGGGCGTCCATTATCTGGATGGTGTCGAGGAACATCACGGGGATGAACCGGACTGCTGTGACGAATGCGAATACCACGTCCCTGGGGAACCTGAATGTCTTCATGACCTGCTCCAGCTCGTCGGGGGAGGTGGTGATGAAGAAGAGGCTTGTAGACACAACGATTGCGACGAACCTCGTCGCGTACAGCAGGGAAGTCTCCAGGTTCCTGGTGATTGCGAAGTTGAGCACGAATATGATCAGGGAGAAGGCGGCGGTGAAGAGCATGGTCCTGGCGACTCTCCTGAGCACGGTTGCTATGGCTGCGACGACGATCATAAACGCGAGGACAGCCGCGAGCTCGTAGAGGGACCTGACCAGCAGGGTCGTTACGAACATGAGGACGGAGATGAGGAGCTTCACGCGGGAGTCAAGTCTGTGGTAGACGGATGTGCCCCGTCTGAATACGAAGCCGCTGCTAAGCCACATCATTCCGCTTCACCCTCCGCCCAGCGTCTGGCCTCGAGCGGGTCGGCAAAGGGTGCCCTGGGTCTCTTCGCCAGGCGCTCGAAGAACTCGACGAGCTGCGGCTGGGCCACCCGGGCCGAGTCGAGGAGGCCCCTGTCCTGCATCAATTCGGATGCGGGGCCGTCACCCAGCACCCTGCCGGCCTTCATCACCACAACCCTCGGCTGGATCGGCCAGAGGAACTCTATGTCGTGGGAGACGACCACGACGGTCTTCCCGGACGAAGCCAGCATACCTATCGTGCCAGCCAGTTTCTCTTTCTGGATCGAGTCCTGACCCACCGTCGGCTCGTCCAGGATTACGACCTCCGGGTCCCATGCGAGGATGCACGCCAGCGTCAGTCTCTTCTTCTCCCCACCGCTCAGGACGAGGGGGGAGGATTTCCTGTACTCTTCGAGCCCGAAGAGCTCCAGCCCCCACTTGACCCTCTTATCCACGAGAGGGGGCGGGAACCCGAAGTTCCTCAGAGCGAAAGAAATCTCCTCCTCGACGCTCTCCGAGAAGAGCTGGTGGTCTGGATTCTGGAAGGCCACCCCCACCTTCCTAGAGAGCTGGGCTGTGCTTGTCTCCCGTGTGTTCTGGCCGTCCACGAGAACGTTCCCAGTCGCCGGTTTCAGGAGCCCCGTGACGTGCTTGACGAGGGTAGTCTTCCCTGCTCCGTTCTCCCCCACGATGGCCACGGTTTCCCCGGGTTCGATCTTCAGGCTCACTCCGTCCAGCGCCCTCACCCCGTTCTGGTGCACGTATGTCACGTCCTGGAACTCTATCACTTTCTCGCCCCCTCGACGGCCTTCGCCAGCTCACTCGGGTTCAGCAGCCTGTCCGCCGCGAGCACGCCATCCGCGGCGAGCATCTTCTGCACCCTCGTGACCGAAGGGACGGAGACACCGTAGGCCTCGGCCTCGTCCCCGAAAAGGACCTCCTTCGGCGTCCCTTCCAATGCCTTCCGTCCCTCGTTCATCACGACCATTCGGTCCGCCACCTTAACAAGAAGGTCGAGCCTGTGCTCTACCACCACGAACGTGGTCCCGAGTTCCTTCCTCAACCTCGCGACGAGGCCGACCAACTCTGCCGCAGTTTTCGGGTCCAAGAGGGACGTGGGTTCGTCGAGTATGACCAACCTGGGGTTCATGGCGAGCACCCCGGCCAGCGCCACCCTTTGCTTCTGACCGTCGGAGAGCTCGTGGGGGGCCCTGAGTGCCAGGTCATCAATCTCAAGCAGGCGCATGGCCTCGTCCACCCTGTTCCTCATCTCTGCCCTTGGGACTCCCAGGTTCTCTAGACCGAAGGCTATGTCCCTCTCCACGGTGAACATGAATATCTGATTCTCCGGGTTCTGGAAGAGGAAACCCACCCTCTGCGCCAGGTCCCGCATGTTCGAGTCCTTCACAACGTTCCCCGCTACCCAGACCTGCCCCGAGTAGTCCCCGGTGTACATGTGTGGTATCAGCCCGTTGACCGCCCTTAGCAGGGTGGACTTCCCGCACCCGGACGGCCCCGCCAACACAACTATCTCCTGCTCAGGGACCGAAAGGTCGAAGTCTGACACCGCCTTCTTCGGCGAGTCAGGATACCTGAAGTTCAGTCCGGATATCTCCAGTATGCTTGCCAATTGACGATCGCTCAGGGGCTCCTGGCCGTGTCCCCGGCTCCCACGAAGACCCTCCCGTATCTTGACTCGACAGCCCTCGCCAGGGTGTAAGCGAGGGGAACCGTGTACAGTGCGATTGTGAAGTTGAATATCCCTATGGGCACCAGCAGCCCCGGCACCTCGGCCTGGGTAATCGGGAACAGGCCGGAACCGAAGCCGACAGGATATGGGAGTGGAAGGATTATCCCGTTGACCACCGTCATCACGGCGGTGCGCAGGGCCGCTCCGGCTCCGGTGGCTGCCGGAATCAACCTTGTTCCTTTCCATCTTCTTCTCCTGCCTCCCCTGTCCACGGGGAGCACACCAGCGAACATGGAGAGCTCCGCAGCCAAGTTGTAGAGTGGGGCCACGGGGAGCGCGCCCGGCCTGTACGCTTCCAGAAGTAGCGTGTTGAGTACCGCAACGGTAGTCCCGTCCACGAATCCGAGTATGAGCACGGCCAGCAGTATGGGTACCTCCCACACCTCGTAGAACAGAAAGGGCTCGTAGGGGGCGGGGACAGCAACCACCAGATTCAGGACTACGGCAAGTGCCGTAAACAGGGCGATCAGGCTGAGGCGCCTCGACCGTGAGAACCCCGCCATGTTCGGGCCCGATTCCGGTATACTTTTAATGGTTTGGTAATAACCATCCTCCTTGTAGATGGCCAAGCGTAGACCGAAGTCCGGCGCCGAACGGCTGACGACACTGCTTCATCTCGTGAGATTGGGGGCCGGGGCTTCTTTTGCGAAGATATCGACCAAGGAACTCGGGGATTCCATCGACCTCAGTCAGCAAGCGGCCTCATTGAGGCTCATAGAGCTCCAGAGGGCAGGCCTAATCGAAAGGGCCCATTCGGGGAGGGGGCTCGCGATAAGGCTGACCGATTCTGGCCTGAAGAGCGTGGGGACCTTTCTCTCCGAAGCGAGCGTCAATTTCGAACGAGGGAAGACCGAGTTCCTCTTCAAGGGGACGGTGTTCACCGGTCTGAACGAGGGTGCGTATTACATCTCGTTAAAGGGGTACGCGAAGTCTTTTCGCAAGGCTCTCGGGTTCGAACCGTTTCCAGGGACCCTTAATCTCAGGCTTGTCAACCAAGCTATGATAGAGCAGCGTCGCCTGCTTGACCTTAGGCAAGGCATTATCATTCCAGGTTTCACCGACGGCAAGAGGTCCTTCGGTCCTGTGAAGGTCTTCAAGGCGAAGATCGGAGGAAATCACGCCGGGGCGGTCCTTGCAATTGAGAGAACGCACTACGACAGCTCAGTCTTAGAGCTGATCTCTCCCAACAATCTCAGACGGGCTCTGGGCATCAGCGACGGGGATGAATGTTCCGTTGTCGCCTACTCTGGAACCAAGTAGCTCGTTCAGTAGGACTCTGCAGTTCCGTCGGTCCGCTCTGCAAACCCAGATTAAGAAGGATTCAGCTCTGAAAGCGGAATCGAATCCCGCCTTCGCGACTGCTTGGTTAAGCCGAGCTGCCAATCCTTGAGTGGGACCAACGATTTCCTTATCTAGAATCGGAGGAATCGGGGCCTCGATGGCGGACCAGGAGATCCTCATTCTCGTGGACGACGAAGACAACGAGATTGGAACCGATACCCGCGAGGCATGCCACGCAGGGAAGGGGAAGCGGCACAGGGCCTACACCGCCCTGCTCTTTCACAATGGCAGGATGCTTCTGCAGCAGAGGAGCAGGAAGAAGCTCCTTTGGCCCGGGGCCTGGGACGTCTCCTTCACGAGCCACGTCTATCCGGGCGAGACCTATCAGCAGGCGGCCTCCCGAAGGGCCCTCCAGGAACTGAACGCCCGGGTGGGGGAGCTCAGGGACGTGCACTCGTTCGTCTATTTCGCCCCCCAGGGAGAGAACTCAGAGAACGAGTTCTGCAGGGTACTGGTCGGCGACTTCGACGGGAAGATCAAACCTAACCCGGACGAGATGATGTCCGTGCGCTGGGCGACCATAGGGGAGGTGAGGGCCGACCTGGCATCTAACCCGGACGCCTACACCCCATGGTTCAGGCTCACCTTCGAGGGGTTCCTCAGGAGTCCCGTCTCGAAGATGTACGCTTAGTCTATCTCCTTGATATCGCCCAGGAGCTCCCCTCCCCTCTTCAGGGTCGCTTCCATGGTCTCCTCCTCCCCTGCCATGGTGGAGAATGACGCGGCTGTCGCGTGTCCTCCCCCGTGCCCTCCGAGCCTCTTTGACATCTCCTCTGCCACCTGCGTCCCGAGCTGAATCTTGGTCCCGTCCAGGAACCTCTGGGTCGACCTCAAGCTCACCCTGGTCTCCCCCTCGGACTCCCCCCCGACTATGGCGAAGTCAGCGCCGAGGTATACAAGTGATCGAGCAACATGTGCCTGGAACGAGCCAACCGTGCTGGTGGCCACAACCCAGTCCCCTCCCCTGTATATCTTCAGCCTCTGCGCCCCCTTCAGCTTGGCAAGCACCTCCCCGTAGTCCGGCTCGCTCCTGAGCTCCCTCCTCGCGGCATCCACGTCGGCTCCCGCGTCCATCAGCTTCACCACCGCCCTGAGCGCCTTGGGGCTGGCGATTGCCAGGTGCGAAGAGTCGAACATAATGGCCTCCAACAGCGCCTGGGCGGTATCCGAGTCGACGTCGACCCCCAGCTCCTGGAAGATGCTGTACACCACCTCTGCTGCCGACGTCGCGCCCTCGTCCACTATCACCCTGTCGTACGACAGGTTGTCCCTGAGCGGGTGATGGTCCACCAGTACCCGGATCCCCTTCGCCTTCTGCATCTTCTCCTTCCAGTCGTTTAGCAGCTCCTCGTCCCCTACGTCCACGGCAACGTAGAGGTCGTAATCTTCCCCGCTCTTCTCCACGGTGCTGTGGGGGAAACTTCTGCTCAGCTTCTGCGTCAGGAGGGTCATCCCCCCGGGGGTGACTATGTCTACCTGGCATTCTGGCGCCAGGGTCCCGATGAGCCTTGAAAGGGCGTATGCTGAGAGATACGCGTCCGCATCTGCGTTCCTGTGGCAGACAACTGCCGCCCTCCGAAGATCCTTCGCCGCAAGAAATGGGAATTTCGTCAGCTTCGTTTCAAGGGTCAATTTCCGCCACGGCTACGCGTCTCCGGGGGGAGTGGGCTGCTGTGCCTTTGGCTTCACTGCCTCGTTTATCTTCGTCTGCAGGTCGTTCAGGCTCTCTCTGAACCTGTTCTCCTGCTTCGCAAGAACCATCTTCCTCGTGTTGGCGAGCTCCTTCCTCTCTGTAAGCTCCTTCATCACGTCCTCTTTCTTTACTTTCACAAGGAGGTTCCCTGCGAACTTGTACACCGCTTCGGTGTCACTGGCCTTGTTCAACTCTTCGAGCGCCTTCTCCGTCTCCCCAAGCTCCAGCTCAACCTGCTGCTTCTGTGCGAGGACTGCCTGCAGATTCTGCTGGGCCTGGTCGTACCTCGCCAGCTGTTCCCTAAGGACGGGCGGAAGCTCTGGCTGGCTCAATTCTCGCAACGGCGACCCCCGAGTCTACTTAAAGCCTTTCGAGCTTTCCATGACGGGGCGAAGTTTCTCAAGGACCTCCCTCGCCTTCTCCGCCATCTCTGCGGGCTCCTTCGCCTCCAGCTCGACCGTGCAAACTCCGCCACGGACCTGTGCTCTGGGGAGCAGCTCTCTGATTCTCGCCGCCGACTCCCCCTCCGCTCTGAACGCAATTTTGAGCGTGAGAGACTCGATCGGCCTATCTTGCCTTCGCCTGCGCGAGTTCATAGGCACCGCCAGCAACAGTATAGCCGCACGACTTGCACTTCCAGATGCCTGAGGCGGTCCTGCTCACCCTCATGCTCGAGCACGCGGGGCACTCCCTTGCCTGCTTCTGGGTCCTGAAGACCCTGGCGTACCTCTTCCTCAGGGTGCCCCCGTACTTCGCCCCGAGGCCCCTGACGTTCTCCTTTGCCTTCGGCACTACTTCGTCGCCTCGATGATCTGGTCCCTTAGCTGCTTCCCGACCCTGATGGAGGTGTCCGCCCCCTCCAGAACCTGCGCGGGCGTTATGGTGCTCGCCTCCCCCTTCTGGCTGGCGCAGATGTGCCCCTCGTCGTCGGTGGTGATCGTTAACCTCATGTCCATGGATGCCTCTTCCTCCGTGTTGGGGTCGACCACCATCCTGTCCCCTATCCTCGCGAGCGTCAGGGACACTGGGGTCCTCGCCACAGGCACAGGGATCCACTCCTCCGTGGCCTCGGCCTTCTCGTCCTTTACGACGTACTTCCTCATCTTCGAGGTCCTGAGGGCCGCCACGACCGCGTAGCTCGTCGCGTCGAAGAGGTTTCCGTCCACGTTCATCACGTTGCAGTCCACAAACACCGTGACCACGCTCTTTCCAGGGACGAGGCAGAGCTTCGTCAGGTCAACCATCTCGGACTCCCGTACCCCCCTGTCCACGACCCTGGCCAGCTCTATGGCTTCCTCGCTTGGCGGGCCGGCCTCGGCGTAGGGAGAGGCCATGGGGAGTATCTCGGCGTTCACGACGAGGAGCCCCTTGTCGGGTGTGTCGGGGAAAGGCGTCCCCGTTGCTATCTTGACGCCTGCTATCACCTGGGTGTTCCCGAGCGTGACCTTCGCAGACCCGTTTGCCTTCTGAATCAGCCCCGTTTCGATCTTGAGCGGCCTGACCTGGTCGAGAGCCCTCCCGTCTATGCGCTTCCCCTGGGCGAGGAGCTGGACCATCTGCGCCTTCCGTATCGTCTCGACGACGTAGTTTTTCTTCATCGACATCTACTCTGCACCCTCCTCAACATTGGAGCTGGTCGCCTCCCCGCCGAAGAACCGGTTGGTGAGCGCCTGCCTCTGCATGCCGTACACCTGCTTCCCCTTCTCGATGGCGAGCTCGAACGCCTTCTGGAACTGCTCCCTCGTGTAAATACCGTCGACCTGAAGGAGAGTGACCTGACCCAGGTTCGGCATTATGGCCACTGGCATGTCCCCGCTCCCTTCCTTGTCTTCCGTGTCGTCCAGGTCTGCCACCACCGTGTCCTCCACCAACCCGCAGGAGCACCCGACCACCATGTCCCTCATGTTGATCCCGGCGTCGGCCAGGGCGAGGGACGCCGCCGTTATGCCTGCGCACCTCGATCCACCGTCCGACTGAAGCACCTCCACCCACACCTCTATGGCGGTCCTGGGATAGTCCTCCACTATCACCGCCGGCTCCAGGGCCTCCCTGATCACTTTCGAAATCTCGATTTCCCTCCTGGAAGGCGCCGGGTTCTTCCTCTCATCCACGGAGAAAGGCGCCATGTGGTACCTGCACCGCAGCAGCGCCCTGTCCGGGAGGACCTGGTGCTTGGGGTGGACTTCCTTGGGCCCGTAGACCGCAGCCATGATCTTGTTCTTCCCCCACTCGATGTAGGCGGACCCGTCTGCGTTCTTCATGGTCCCAACCTGGAGGCTTATGGGCCTGAGTTCGTCCCAGCTCCTCCCGTCGAGCCTCTTCCCGTCGGCGCCTATGAGCTGCTTCTTAGCTTCCCCCACCACTGCTCCCTCCCAGGTACGCATCCACCTTGGCCATCAGGTCGGCGGCGTGCGCCTCCTCCTCCACCATCCTCACCGCCATGGCGGTCTTCACGATGCCCTCCGCTGGCCCGTTGACCACCACAATCCCATTCTGGCCTACCCTCACGTCACATCCCGTCTTTTCACTGATCAAGTTGATCATCGCACCTCTCCTCCCGATAAGTCGCGGCACCTTTGTCGGTGATATCTTAATGATTTCTCCAGAGTCTATCTTCCCGTAGCCGTGGCCGCGAATGCTTAGCTGGGGGTCCCTGGACCTCTCGAACGATTCTATCCGGGCGCCGATCATGTCCCCTACCTTGAACTTGCTCGAAAGATCGTGCGTCGAAGGTGAGAACTCCCTCCCAAACACGAATGAAGCGGGCAGGAAACCGTCGAAGCAGGAGTTGATGTCCACCACCCAGCCGAAGCCGTTGATGTCCACCACCTTCCCGATCACGTCGTCGTCCGCCCTCGGAATGTACGGCCCTGTCAGGGGGTTCAGCTTCACCCCTTCCCTCCCCACCTCCGCCAGCCCCACCCTAAGTGCGATGTACTCGTCCCCTCTCTTCTCGACGTAGGGACCATACCTGTGGTTCCCACGGGCTATGACGTCCCCCGGTATCACCTGCTTTCTCTCTACCATGGGCATTTCTCTATTTCACCACTGTGACCTGTGCCGCACCCTTGGTCGTGGAGCCCAGGCGATCCAGCAGTCCGGGCTGTCCCCCAGCCGGTATTTCTACTATTGCGGACAGGGTACCGTCCGCCAGCCAGTCCTCCTTGACTATCTCTCCGTAGTTCTTCAGCACCCCTATGGCCTGCCCCGAGTACTGTGCCGCCACCTTCACCTGCAGCCTGATCTTCTCGGACTTCAGCGGCAGTATGATCCTGAGGCTCTCGACGACCGCTTTCATCTGCTCGTTCGGGTCCTGGAACGGGTCCACCGTCACCCTCGCCTCCTGCATCGCCTGCTCTATCCTAAGCGGCGGGTGCGGGAGCAGGGTCCTCGGGTCGACGAAGTTCTTCGATATTGCAGCCACAATCGCCTTCCTCTTCTCCTCTGTCAGCTTCTTCCTCTGCTCCTGGGTGAGGTTCAGCTCCCCCCGCCTCAGGACCTCAAGGGCCGCCTTGGCGTGGTCGTCAGTGCCGAAGTGCAGCTTCATCTTCTCGCTCCCTGCCCTCAGCCCCTTCCTCGCGTCCGAGTACACCTCGTCCACGGCTATCACGGCTGATGGTTCCACGTTCCTCCCCTGCTTGAACGCCAGTGCGGAGTCGGGGTTGACAAGAATCTCGTAGTGCTCACCCCCGATCGTAAGCCTGACCGTGGTGAACTTCGACGCCTCGTGGGTCCTGGGCTTGAAATCCCCGCCGCCGCTCCTCCCGAAACCGCCGCTCATCGAGCCAGCTCTTCTAGGAGCTCTTTGCTGGAGGTTTATCCGACTTGGTCTTGGCCCCGGCCGCGCTCTTCCCTATCTCGGCATCCGTGAGGCGCCTCCACTTCTTCGTCTCGGCGTCCACCACGGCGACCTTGATGTGAGCGGTGCCCGTCTTGTCCTCGCTCACCAGGTAGATGCATTCGATGGCCAGTGTTACGGCAGCGTCAAGCGACAGGTCTTCGTTGTAGTTCTTCTCCAGGTAGTCGTTCACCTGGTCGCTCCCCTGCCCTATGGCTATGGCACGGAAGCCTGAGTACGTCCCCGTCGGGTCTGCCAGAAATACGACCGGCCCTGAGCCGTCGTCGACCCCCGCTATGATCAGAGACACGCCGAAGGGCCTGACCCCCGCGTACTGCGTGTACTGCTGGTTCATGTCGGCGATCCTCTTGGCGATGGCCTCGATGTCCACCGGCTCGTCGTAAATCAGCCTGTTGCTCTGAGCAAGGACCCTGGCGCTGTCAACCTGTATCCTGGCGTCCGGGATGTACCCGGCCCCGACGGCCCCGACATGGTCGTCGATCTGGAACATCTTGATGACAGAGTCCCCACTCTGGAGCTTTCTTCCCTTCTCCTCCACGGCCAGCACCACCCCTTCACGGGTCTGGACGCCGACCGCCAGGCTCCCTCTTCTGACAGTCTCAAGAGCGTACTCAACCTGATACAACCTGCCATCGGGCGAAAATATCGTGATGGCCCTGTCGTACCCTGCCGAAGGTGCAAACATTTTCTTTCCTAGCTCCTTTTGGCCAACGAATTTGGTCGGCTTTTAAAGTGTTCTGGGCAGACGGTCGCTTCTCCGAAAGTTCTTATCGCTTATCCCCCCCGCAGAGCCATTGGTCAGGGTCCTGGTCGTCAACAACTACCCATCGCGCGAGCGCGTAGTCACCCTTGAAAGGTGCCTGGAGGAGAACGGTGCGCATGTTGTCCCCGTAGAACTCGAAAGTGTCTCCGCGTCCAGGTTCGACTCGTCGGACGGCGTGGTGCTCAGCGGTTCACCCGCTATGTTCACCGAGGCTAGGACGATATCGAAGTTCCAACCTGAGGTGGACGCGGTGCTCGACTCGAATGTGCCGGTCCTGGGCGTCTGTTTCGGCCATCAGCTCCTCGCCCACGCGTTCGGGGCAGAGGTCGTTAGGGACAGCATGCACGTGCTGGAGATGGTCAAGACCACCGTCCTGAAGGATGACACGCTCTTCGACGGGCTCCCCAGATCCCTGATGCTCATGGAGTCGAGGTACGAAATCGTGAAGTCCCTCCCCGACGGCTTCGCTCTCCTTGCCAGGAGCTCCACCAGCAGAATCGCCACCATGAAGCACCCGACAAGGCAACTCTACGGGGTCCAGTTCCACCCGGAGCGCTTTACGCGGGAGCACCCTGAAGGAGAAAGAGTCGTGGGGAACTTCGTCCGCATGCTGAGGTAGGCGAGTGCCCTGCCTGTCCAGAGGGTGATTTTCCCGAAGGAGGTCGTGGACAGCCTGTTCACCTACTCTCGGATGGCCTACCCAAACGAGGGGATACTCCTCCTGCGCGGAAAGACGAAGAAGGGTGTGGTCGAGGTGACGGGGGTCGTGATCCCCCCTCTGGCGAGCCATGGCGCAGCCTTCTCCTCCTTCAGCTGGTGGATGCTCCCAGTGGACCTCTCCTACCTGGGGGTGGCACACTCCCACCCTTCAGGGAACCACTCTCCGTCGCAGCAGGACCTTCTCCACGCGACAGGGAGGATTATGGTGATCATGGGGTATCCCTACGCGACTGTGGACAACCTCGGGGTCTATGACCACTACGGGAACAGGATCCCATTCGAAGTAAGGTAGCCTATCTCGCTCCGAGTATCCGCCTGATTACTGATACGGAGTAGCCGTACTTCTTGCTCAGCCGGATGTGACCGAGCTTGTGCCTCCAGTGGTCCTTTCTGATTTCTTTCTGGATAGCGTCGCTCACAAGGACGGCGTGTGCGGCTCTAGCTTTCTTGGCGTTCTCCAGTTGTTTGACTCGAAGTCCTTCCATCCTCTTTTGGGGGAGAGTCGGTTCTCTGATGAAACCACTTCTTCTTCCTGTTCGAACCTCTTCGTTGAATCTCTCGATTGCTTGGTTCCCTGTAATAGTCCCTTCAAGGTAGTCTATGAGTATCTGAAGGTCTTCAGCCTTCTTTACGCAGAAAGGAAGCATGGCTTTCGCCGCGGAGAGCACGCCGGCAATAGAGCTGACTTCAATTCGGTATGCATCATGACGGCCCTCACGTACTTCATGCCACAGCGCGGAGGTTGAGATACCCACTTGGCTGAGGAAGATTTTGATAGTCAGGATTTGTGCTTTCCAGGTGTCGCTGAACCTTAGTTTGAATCTGAGGATGTACTTCACGACTTCGACGCCAACGTTTCCATCACCATCGAAGTAACCAGCTACTTGCTCCCATGAAGTATACTGACCAGAATCTCTGCGTGCATCTCCGGCTTGATTGTTACCCGAAGCTTCTTGAGAATCTAACACCGAATTGCACGTTAATTGTCTTATTAAGACCCAACGAACCCACATGAAACGCTAAGGCTTATATCGTCTCATCGAAAGGACTTTGTTTCATGTCGCAGTACACCAAGGGACAGAGCTGGGGTGCGCTAAAAAAGGCCTGGCGCGGCTACAAGGTAGCCAAGGTCCAGAAGAACACTGAAGACATGAAGAAATACGCTGAGCGCATCCGCACCCTACAGAGCGAGCTTGGACTGGTCCAGGCGAAATTCCCTGAGCTAGGTCTCAACTGAGACCCGGCTCATCCTCCTTTTACCTAATTTCTTGCGAATGGTTCGTCACTATCTGGTTCCTAAGGTCCTGGGCCTGTTGCAGCGTGAAGTCAGGCTCCATCGAAACGAGGACAAGCTTGTCACCGAGGTAGAACGTCATTATGTTGATCCTCTCCCGCTTCTGGTAGGTGAACTGGAGCTTCCCGAAGTACCTGTCCCAGGTGAGGTCGTTGTTGATCTGGATGGTTATCCCGGCTATGAGCCTGATGTCCTCGCTCTGAGGCTCGAGGGAGGGGATGCCCTTCTTCATCCCTCCAGCTATCTGTCTCCCCGACTGGTCTAGGATTATGGCAGACCTGACCCTTCTATCGAACTTGAATATCTCCGTACAGATTTTGTCCCACTGAATCTGCAACATTATGTCCGCTTCATTCGCGCGGACCGAGATATAAGGGACGCGCCGAAATACGACCTAAGAGGCGCAGGCTCTGATGCTAGTTGATATTACATGATGGAATTGTTGATTGTGTTTGACTCGGGCTCTGAAGAGCCCTAGCAGGTCTTATCGCGTCCAGCTATGTTCCAGGTAATAGCCACTATCGTGCTTGGCGTGGCGGCGGGCGCGATCGCCGTGCTCTTCGCTGCATCCAAGGGCTATCTAGGACACCGGAAGACGACCGCACCAGCTGCTCCATATACTTCGTTCGACACGTACGCTACGACGACGGAGCAGGCACCAGAGGTCCCAGCCGCGGAGGCACCTGCCGTGGCCGAGCCTGCTCCGTCCCCTGCACCAGAAGTGACAGCAGCCCCAGAGCCAGCCCGAGAGCCAGCTCCAGATCCTGCCCCTGCACCAGCTATGTACGAAACAGTCCAGCCGGCCCCTGCGCCGTTGCTCTACACAACCCCTTCGACTCCTGCGCTCGGAGCTCCCACTCTCACGAAGCCGACCCGCACCTACAGGCGCAGGACAGCCCCGGTGAGGAGCGCCGCCGGTCCCAAGAAGACCCTGAAGCCGAAAAAGCACTAAGCCGGTAACCGGAAAGAAGAGCGTGGGTTGATAAACCCACACTCCGCCTCTTTTGATATCAATCCATGTCAGAGCCGATGGTAGGTTTTCACACCTCGAGCGCCGGCTCGCTTGACCTGGTGTTCGACCGTGCCCTGGAGCTGGGAGCCACCACGTTCCAGATGTTCACCCGCAACCCGAACCAGTGGAAGTTCAAGCCCATACCTGAAGAGACGGTTTCGGCCTTCAGGGAGAAGAGGAGGAGCTCCGGCTTCCAACGGATAGTCGACCACATGCCCTACCTCCCCAACCTCGCGTCCCCCGAGAAGTCGGCCATGAAGATCAGCAGGTATACACTGGAAGAGGAGGTAAAGCGCTGCGACATCCTGGGGATCGACTACCTCGTGGTGCACCTCGGGAGTCACCTCGGCAAGGGAGCTGCCGTCGGGATCACGAACGTCGCCGGAGCTTGCGACCATGCTATCGCCGGGAGTGAGGGGAAGACGATGATCCTGCTCGAGAACATGGCGGGGCAGAAGAACAGCGTCGGAGCGAGGTTCGAGGAGATCAGGGGGATACTCGACAGGGTCGGGGTAAGCGCGAGGGTGGGCGTGTGTCTCGACACATGCCACCTCTATGCCGCCGGGTTCGACTTGGGTAACGACGACGCAGTCCGTAGTACCATGGGGTTGTTCGACGAAGTCGTCGGATTCGACAGGCTGAAGGCTGTCCACCTGAACGACTCCAAGGGGGCCCTCGGAAGCAGGTTAGACAGGCACGAGAACATAGGGGAGGGGAAGATAGGGCGCAAAGGGATACGGGCCTTCCTTCACTATCCGGGGGTGCGAGAGAGACCGATAATAATGGAGACCCCCTACAGAGACGTTGATACGATGAAGGCGAGCATAAAGCTGGTCCGCACCCTCCTCCGCTAGCAGTCTATTCACAGTCAAATACGGGGGACCTTGCGCATTTGACGCGGGCCCGTAGCTTAGATCCAGAATCGGAGAGAACTCAGGTAGAGCATCGGGCTTTTAACCCGAGGGTCAGCCATGGCCCCTAAACGGGTTCGATTCCCGTCGGGCCCGCAGAGCTCAATTTGAGGCTGTTCTGCCAAACAGGGGCTGATTCTAACTACTTAGAACTCAACGGCGATCTCGGAACTGAACTCCTTCCGTTGGGTTTGCCTCGACCCGATATCTAACGCCTTGAACAAGGAACCGGATGGATGTCGTTCATTGCTTCCATTCTCATTCGACCTTAAGGGGAGGCGCGAGTTCTCCGATCTGCGGGGACCTTCTCCAAACCTCTGGTCTCAGAGCTTGTTGAATGCAAGCAATGATCTCACTCCAGTCCTTAAATCATCCCCCTGGTCACTGGGACCTGTTGAGAGAATCAGCCAAAGGTGAGAAGTCCCACCTGCCAACAGATTCCTATGAGGAGTGGCTAGCATCGCGGATTGTCAAGGGCGGTAAGCTCAGTAAGAAAAAGTCAACCTGACCAACCCCGGCCTGTGTCCTGAGTAACCAATCTCACTTCGGCCGGTTGCGACCCTTTAACTAGGTCATTGCGAGCGTATTTGCTACCTAGACGGAACAGCGGTAGGATGTGTGAGAAAGAATGAGTTTCGGACAGCGAGGAGGATATGGCAGCCGAGGGGGATACAGAGGTCGCTCCGGTTCCTTCAACAAACCGGTTGAAGTAGGCAAGGAGTACAATGTCAGTATCTCTGAAGTCAGCAGACGGGGCGATGGCCTTACCAGGATAGAAGGATTTGTCGTCTTTGTACCTGGAACGCAGCGAGGCCAAAACGTAAGGATAAAGATCACCCAGGTCTCAGACAGGTTTGCTACCGGGCAGGTCGTGCAGACTCCAGACACGCCGAGGGCATCTACCTCAGAGTCTTCTGGGAAGACCGGCAATTAGACGGTCAGATGCGTTGCAGTGATGATGCAGGTTGATCCAAGAAGGGTCAACCATTCCTTCTTTTCATATTCACAGCACTGGCACGTGACCGCACTCAGATGCCGAGAGCTTGTCTGAGACTCTTGTATCTGTTCCTGATGGTGACCTCAGTCACCCTCGCGGCCTCCGCGACATCCTTCTGTGTCTTCTGCTCTCCCTCCAGAGTGCATGCCACATAAAGAGCCGAAGCCGCCAGCCCCATCGGGTCTTTGCCTGCGGATATCCTGGCTGCCTGTGCCATTCTCAGTATCTCGCACGCCCTCCTCTGCGTCTTTTCGGCCATCCCCGCTCGAGAAGCGATGCCAGATACGCACCGTACGGGGTCGGCAACCGGCATTGTGAGCTCCATTTCCCTATAGAGCATCCTATAGGACCGCGCAAGGTCCTTCTTCTTGACATTGCTGACCGCAGCGACATCCTTCAGAGATCTGGGTATCTGTCCATCACGACAAGCCGCATACAGTGACGCGGCGATGATCGAGCTGATTGACCTCCCTCTGACCAGGCCCCTTTCGAGGGCTTTCCGATAGAAGTAGGCTGCCTTTTCGGTAACTGCCTCCGAGACCACTAGCTTGTCTGAGAGTCTCTGCAACTCGGAGAATGCCTGTCTTAGGTTCCTGTCCGCAGACTCGTGGACCTGGCTCCTCCTATCCCAAGTCCTCAGTCTCTCCACTGTGGATTTCATTGACCCAGATAGAGACCTTCCTGACGCGTCCCTGTTTGAGGCACCTATCACTGTGGCAAGCCCCATGTCGTGCTGCGCGATAGAGGTGGGGATTCCGGTCCTGCTGCGGCTCTCCTTCCCATCCTCAGAGAATTGCCTCCACTCAGGTCCAGTCTCGACAGCCTTGTCCTTCAGCACCATGCCACAGTTGCCGCAGCAGAGCTCACCTCCGGGTCCGTCTGTTACGATGAGACTCTTTCCACACTTGGGGCATCTCCCAAGTGTCCTTTCCTGTCTCAGTAGCCTCGAATAGCTCGTCTCGTAGGGTATCTCGTCCCACCTACCTAAAACTCAGGCCAGCGGAATCCATTCTCCTCACGCAATCTTCGCACATCAGCCCCGCTGGGGTCCGGCAGAGACGGCGCGGCGCTCCGCAACGGGGACACGTCGCGGCTGGCGGGCGGTGTTGCGGCAAAAGCTCTGACAAGGGATCATCTTCGCCTTGAACGCCTTTGGAGCTGCTCTTGAGTACTCATCTGTACGCAAACCGGGCAGATGAGACGGCTGCTCGTTCCGTCCTGCGTGAGTCTTATTCTGTGAATCACGCATTGCTCATTTTGGGTTTGGTTCACAGTCTTCTCAATGGTTGCTCACTATTAAGGGTGGCAAAGGCTATAGTGCGCCAGAGGGGCGCTACTTCACTTTGAACAATGAGAAGAACGCCGACCCGAGTGAACTGGAGGAGATATTCGACTCGTTCAGCCAGTCCTATCAAAGGTACTGGGAGGCCTATGTTGTGCTTCAGGACCAGCTGTACGAGACCCTACGGGCGGCCAGAGAGGTGCAATGGCTCGCCGCAACCGACGAGAAGAAGCTTAGCGAGATCAACAGCTTGCAGAGGGAGCTTTTCGCCAGTGTGCCTCGCAGGCTTGACTACACGCCTCTCGGTCAGATTTCGGAAGACCTCGACAGCGCTCCTAACAAGATCGATGAACTAGACGCCGCTCTTTCATCGGCAAACGAGGCATGCAGGAAGCTAGAGGAAGGGATTGTGACTCTCGAAGCAAGGACACAGGCCATGAAGGCGGCTCTTCATGCCTTTCGGCGATGAAAATCATGACGGCTCTTGAGTCTCGAGCCGACTGGGGGGGCGTAATCAAGACAAGTTAAACGCAGAGGAATTCGCGAGGTTGAAGCATGAAGTAGAAACAAGACAGACGCATGTTGACAAGGCCTTCGCGATGCTTGATGATTTTGTGCGGAAACACGAAGAAAGACAGGGCTCATCGATTGGGTCAGCCCGGAAGCAGACAGAAGAGAAGGTCGTTCTTCTTGAGCGCCTAATGGAGGAGAAGTCGAGATTGTATGCGGCTTACAGAGAATATGTCCAAGTGCTCGAAAAGAAAGTCGGATTCTAGACGGTGTCGGTTCGTAGCCTCCGTGCCCGCAAACCGGCCAGGATTCGAACCTTCCACAGACGATCTGTGCACATTATGCCATGCGGCTTGGGCGGCTTACGATGGACGGGACGCACGCTGTTCTAGGGCATGTTGGTGAGAGGCGTGCCTGCGCTTGCGAATTACTGCCCACTTCTTCCTGCGTGCGAATGTCATTGTTGCTTATGTTCCCTGGTGAGTATATACGGAGTCGGTCTCGGGATCCTGCCGTTCTCTGCGTTATCAATTGTTGTCAATGTCATAGAGGCCCCATCGTGGTTAGGATGATCTAGGAGTTGATTGACGCGCTTTCATCTGAAGAGGGCGCCTGCAGGAAGTCGGAGGCCGAGACTACCGTTCCCAAGTCACGGACCCAATCCACGAGAGGAGTTCTACAAGAACTCCGGCGATGAGTATCCCTGCCCCAATAGAGGTCCGAGCACACTGGAAGGGTTTCTCGCCCCTCTCCCCCCGCGGGCATTCTTTCACTACAATTTGTCCACGGACCATTGAGATTACCCTGAGATGAGGATTGGATGTATCGAGGCCACCTGTCTCGGACTTCAATTGACATAGATCCGATGCAAAGACCTCAGCTCTCCGACCTGTTGCTTTCTCGCTGAGCAGTCTTGCGGAGTCTGTTCAGTTCTGCGATTTTATCCCTGTACTCCTTTTTCTTCTTCTTGTTTCCTTGCGTGCGCGCCTGGTCGTACAGCTTCCTCAGTTTCTCTTCCTCCTTGTCGTACTCGGACAACTTCATAACGAAATCGTGGCGACGTAGTTATGTCTTTCAGACAAGGTCACATGTAGGCGAGCGCCCAATCAAGGAGGTCTCGGCGTCACCGTGAGGAGGGCAGGAATGAGTTGACGAGCCTATGGCGGTACAACTTTGCATCAAGGAAGCAGAGAAGGGCGGGCAAAGCAAGTCGGAGAATGCGAAGTTGAGCATCGTTGCCGTGACGAGGAGAGTCGCAATGCAGACAGATCGAGCGCCCCAGCAGTCAATGGGGTTACAATGGTGTGTGGGAACCTATGACATAGACGATGACTCTTAGACTGTTGTGGCCCTCTTTGAAGGTCTGGAACTCCATAGGGCGCCACCCCGGAATCCCGAAGTCGTGCGAGACTACCCTGGAGCCTTCCGACAGTTCTTCGAGGAGCTTCCGCTTCAATCTCGCATTCTCGCTCGCACTCTGGTAGAGCGTCACTATGTTCGCCTCAGATAGGTCCACGTCGTCATAGTTCGCATTCATTATGATAGCATTCTTGAGATGCCGTGTCCTTCTGAGTGCGATGGAACAGAGCCTCTGGTTCTGCTCAATGCCCACTACCTTCCTGGCGCCGTGATCGCGGGCGGCCGCGACAACGATATCTCCAATTCCACATCCTAGGTCGTAGATGATCGACTCGGGAGTTACGCCCGCCAACGTGAGCATTTTCTCGATTGCGAGTGGCGACGACGGATAGAAAGGTGCGCCCAACGCCAGATGAATAGTGTGATTGGTGAACTAAAGATGCCCGCGGCAGGTCATAGCCGGTATGATCAACTGCTGTTGGCCGTGGCCATTCCATGCGAAGTTATGACGAATTGCTTTCCTGTTTTTCCTTTGGCTTGACATTCAAGAGGGTTGCTTCCCTCTTCGCGCTTGCTTCTCTTCTTTCCTTTGCCTTGCCTTCTCCTTCTTTTTCTTCTTCCCTTCTCTTCCCAAGATTCTCTATCCCTCTGGTTGGTCACAGATCACTCCTCTTCGAATGAATATAGATGTATGGCACGTTTCCCGCTTCTAGGAACCAAAGTCCATGGTATTGAAGGCAGTTGGATTCACTTCACACGGCTTACCGGCGTTTGCGTTTGGGATTCTGTTTTGGCGCTGTCCACTCATTCACCCTCTCGTCCAACAGAGAAAGGCTGAAAGCAGGGACTATTCCTTTATCAGATCCGTGGCGTACAGCGCAGACATCTGCTCTCGTTGCGGGCATCCGCGGTCGTCACATGCTGGAAGGGCTCGTTTGTCGAAAGACGGGTGTAGCACGAAGGGATGCGCTTGTGACCACTTCGTCTCGACGTAACGTGGGTGTGTCCAAGACCGCCATTATCGCTGGTTCATATCCAGCGAATCTGTCCTGGCTTGTAGATTTAGAACCCATTCATCGCGCGTAGTAGGGCCCTGAGGTATTCCTTCTACGCGTCTGCTGCGGGTGCTTTCGGTCCTTGGAGCGATGTTTTTGCACTAGGACTAACAATGTGGATGGCCACTTACGCTCAGAAAGGGCGTTAGGAATGACATCGAGACGACCTCACCATACCATTTCCTTTACAATGCTCATAGTGTTGAGCACCAACGGGTTCGAACCCATGGAGTAACGAACCCGTGATACCAATTCTGGAACCGTTTTCAGTCCGGGTCCCGTCGGGCCCGCAGAGCTTGAAATTAACTCTGTTTGGCCAAAGAAGTAACAAGATTGCCTTTCCCCAAGAAATCGAGACGAAGGCATAAATACATGTCAGGATTGTATGACATGTGATGAGCGAAGCTGTTTCCGTAAGATTGCCAGGGGACGTAGCCAAACGTCTCGACGAGCTTGCCAAATCCTTGGATCGTCCGAAGACCTACATAGTAACCAAGGCCCTCAGAGAATACCTTGAGGAGTACGAGGATTACCTGATTGCTTTGCACAGGCTGAATGACAAGGACGATAAGATCGTCTCTGGCAAAGAACTGATCAAGATTGGTCGGTAGAGTACTCTACAAATCATCCGTAGGTCACGACCTCAAGAAGATCCAACCGGCGGACAAAGAGAGGATCATCCGAGGAACCGAAGCGACCTTGCAGGCGGAGCCGAGAAGCGGGGAACCGCTTCATGGAGAATTTGAAGGCCTCTTCAAACTCAGAGTTGGCGACTACAGGGTCGTTTATGCGCTGTCAGGGCGAGACGTGCTAGTACTCAGGATTAGGCACAGGAGCAAAGCGTACGATTAGCCGCGGAGAGCCAAGGTGGTTGAGCCCCAATCATGTCACAACTCCGAAGCACAGGTCTTCGGTTGAAACAAGTCCGGAGCCCCGGGACTGACACCGGAATACGAGTTCAAATCCCCGGGGAATCGAACCCGCGATACCAATTCTAGGACTGTTTTCAGTCCAGGTCCCGTCGGGCCCGCAGAGCTTGGAATAGACTCTTTTCGTCCAATGGAGGATGATTCTGGTCGCACGCACTGCGGGTGGTCTACCAAGAAGTTTATTAGAACGTTGCTGCTTCAGGTAGACCATGCCTGTGGTGAGCGTCAAAGTCGAGGAAGAGACGAAGGAACAGATGGAGAAGTATAGGGAGCAGATTGATTGGCCCGATGAAATTCGGATGTTCATTGGAGGGAGGCTCCAAGAAGTCCAAAGACAGGCGAGCCTCAAGGAGGTTGAAGTGATACTCCAGGGAGTCACCCCAGTACCAAAGGGAACCTCGGCCCGACTGGTGAGGGAAGATCGAGACCGCGGTCATTGATTCGTCTGCATTTGCCGCCTTCTGCCTAAGGGAAGAAGGGTCAGAATGGGTAGGACCTTACCTTAGGCGCGGCGTCGCGAGTATCGACCTTTTGATCAAGGAAACCTGCAATGCGGCCGTGACAGCTAAACGACGTGGAACCATCAAGAAGAGTGCATTCGACCGGGTCATCGAAGCAGCGTTGAGGCTCTCTTCGGCCAATGTGAAGATGTTCCCGCAAACCGGATTGATGAGAAGCGCTGTCAAGACGGCAGTTGAAAGTCGCCTGACGGTCTACGATTCGCTTTACATCGCACTCGCCCAAAGGCTGAAGTCACCATTGCTTTCACTTGATTTAGAGCAGGCAGATGTCGCGAGAAAAGCAGGACTCGTGGTCGTCAGAGATTAGGGAACGATGACTCGGCGGTGACAGCGGAAGAAAAGCGGTAACGTCCTCAACTTTGGAAGGACGTTTACTGGTTGTGGAATCGAACCCACTATAGGTCTGGACCCCGTCGGGCCCGCAGAGTTTGATTCGAGCCCTGTCCAACGAATGAGGCTAATTCCTACTCCCCGTATTGATTGGAGGAAGAAGAAATCGAATTCTTCGACTCTAGCCTCTCCCGTTGGACATTTATGAGCAGGGTGGTGAGTTGCCCTTACAATCAAGGGTCAGCCTGCGGTCTTATCGCGTGGTCGACTGCAGCGAGTCTAGGCCCAGTGAACCGTTGGAGAAAAGGTCCCACTATGGCAGTTACGAGGACAGACAGCCCGATTAAGGAGAATAGATCCTGACCTATCAATCCGACGGACAACGCGAACTGCCCAATCACGAACGAGAACTCCCCCCTGGGTATAAGCCAAGCCCCATAGGATGTCGGTGGACTGGAAATCCCGGTCTGCCCGCCCCCAACGATGCCACCAATGGCGTAGCCTCCGACGAACTTCCCCCCGACCAATAGAATGAGCACGGCCACGATTGGTAGGCCTAGAGAGAGTGCGGGGAAGGGATTGATCAAACTGCCCATTGAAACGAAGAATAGCACGAGGAAGAGGTCTTTCAATGTTGAAAGTTTCTCGAAGAGGAACCTCGATTGCTTTCCTCTGATTGACAGACCGATAATGAATGCGCCTATTCCAGGCGAGTACCCGAGACTTGAAGCCAACACGCCGAATAGGAGGCCGAGCGCGAGGGCGAAGAGGAAGGGTATTTCTTCGGATTCTATTTCATAGGAGGCGAGATGATCGATGACGAATGGTGCGAAGAATCTGGCAACGACATAGCCGACCACGAGGAGGGAGACTCCTCCGAGGCCAGTGACGATTACAGCCGACAACCCTGCGCTGGCGGTCGACGCTGTACCGGGGGCGATGGTCGACAGAACGATCAGAAAGCCCACGGCTATGATGTCCTCCATGATCATGAGACCAATCAGGGTCTTCGACTCGCTGGCCGAGAACATGCGCCGCTCGAGGATGATCTTCCCAACTATGGCGGTGCTGCTGATGGACGCGGCCATCGCGAATATAATCGATTGGACGAGCCCGAGACCAAGCAGGTATGATGCAGCAAGACTAAATGCGAAAGCCACGACAACTTCAGCCAGAGTCAGGAGGAGCACCCTGCCAGCGACTTTCTGCAATTCTATGGGGTCCAGTTCCAAGCCGAGGATGAACAGAAGGAGGACGATTCCAACTGAGGAAATTTGAGTTATGATTGTCGGGTCGACCACCCAACCGAGCACATAGGGACCGACTACCATCCCGGCCAGGATTTGAGCAGAGACGACAGGCAACTTGAGCCTGACAAAGAGCAGACTGAAGACAAGGGCGGCCGCTGTGAGGACCCCCAAATCAAGGAGGAAGGCTGTCTCACTCGCCACCAGATATCGGGCACTACCTGGCTTGGCCGCTGTTATGAACGTTAGACAATATTCGTCCGAAAGGTACGATGCATAGTCTTGTACCCTGAATTCAGCCGAAGGGTTGCTAATCTTCTAGGCGTATGTCTTAAGGTTCGAATTCGGTTTCATCATAGCCACTTTCCGTGATGGTTCCTGTCGGGGCGCAGTACAAGATTCGAGTTCCGTTTCGTGAGCAGAGCCTTGTTCTAGCCGAATAGTCGATTTAAGGCATTCTGGAATCGAACCTGTGTCCTGCGCATTTAGCTGGTGTCAGCCACTGAACACAACGAGTAACGTGTTGAATGACCGAACGCCAGATGGCTGATGTCTACGCGCGGTTGCCGACCACCTTCTTGTCTGTGGTCAGAACCTGATACCACCGCATGGAATTCCCGTCCGGGTCCTTGAGGTCAAACCAGCTCATGACGCCGGGTGCTGTCCTGATTTCAGGAGCCTGAATGCCAGCTTTTGAAAGCCTCGAACGTTCGCGAGGGAGGTCTCGGACCTCGAATAGGATGGTCCAGCTCGAGGGGCGCACTTCCCCTTCGACAATCTGAACCCAATGTCCCCCGATTTTGAACTCGACGTTACCCTCGAATGGCACAAGGTCTGGGCCTTTCCCGAACAGCCGGGAGTACCACTCCCGAGACATGTTGAGATCACTCACTGTTATCTCTGTCAGCGTTTCCCGGACATCGATGGTGTCCGCAGAACCCTGGGTTCCCCTGGCCTCTTCCCCTGGCTATTCCCCCATAAGAACTAGATCAGACTCATGACCGTCACACCCGTGGACGCCGCGTCTGTACTCCATCTGGGTAGTTCTATCCCCTTGCCCGGTGAATCTTCCGTTCCACGACCCAACGGTGCATCGCTATCTTACGAGTCTTCTGAAACCCAGCCTTTTCGAACATTCCCAGAGTTCCGCTGCAGAGGAAGGAGGACGAGACTTTCTGCCCTGTGTAATCCTCAGGGTACGCCTCAACCGTTCCGCCACCGAGCCGGGCAATCATCTGCAGGGCCCCGCGGAGAGCTAGAGTCGCAATGCCATTCCCCCGGCGCTCTCGGTCTACGAAGAAGCAGGTTATGCGCCAATCTGGGAGTTCTTTCAATCCCTCTTCGTAGGCCCTTCGGCTCCTGATGTTCGGAAGCTCCGCTGTCGGGCCGAACTGGCACCAACCGACCGCGTCGCGGCCGTCGAAGACGAGCGCGGCATGTGCCCGTCCCTCCCGCACCCGTTCTTCCTTCATCGGGCGGTAGTATTTGGACGGTACCTTTCCCCCTTCGGGGTCGAGGTGAAACGAGATGCACCAGCATCCGCCGAAGATCCCGTTGTGCTTCTCTACGAGGCGGGCGAAGGCGGGCCAGGTGGAGGGGGAGAGGGGTTTGGATGTGAGCGACATCGCCGACTTTGAAATGTTCACTGCTATTTACCTCTGCACGGTTGCGCACGACGAGGTCTCTCAAGGGGCTCAAACCAATTATGGAATCGAACTCGTGTGAATTATTCGTCAACGTTTCAACGCTACGCGGTTTGATCCGCTTTGAGGTTCTACCACATCCGTTGAAAACTTAGCGGGCCAACTGGTCCACTCGAAAGTAGTATCACTCTGGTTGAACATCAAGACGAGGCAAAGGGATCTGATCTCATTGGACTCTTGTAGTCGCGCTTTTTCGGACAAGCCCTCCTTGCGCACAGTTTTTGAATGGCCCTTTTTCTGGCAGGGGTCTTCGTTGGCGCAGAACGAAAGGAGACTCGCAGCCATTATGTTCACCGACATCGTCGGCTACACGGCCCTCACCCAGAAGGACGAAGCCCTCTCCATGTCCCTGCTCGAGGAGCACCGCGCCCTCGTGCGCGGGTTCTTCCCGAGGCACAATGGCAGGGAGGTGAAGACTATCGGGGATGCCTTCCTTGTTGAGTTCGGGAGTGCGCTTGAAGCGGTCCGGTGCGCCTACGATATCCAGCAGTCCTTGCACGAGCTGAACGACAGCCGCCCTGCCGACGGGAAGATCCAGCTGAGGATAGGTATCCACCTGGGCGACGTCATCCACAGCCAAGGGGATGTCTACGGGGATGCGGTCAACATAGCATCCCGCATCGAGCCCTTGGCGACCCCCGGGGGCATCTGCATCAGCGAGGAGGTCCAAAGGCAGGTCAGGAACAAGCTCGAGTTCCCGATGGTCAGCCTGGGCGCAAAAGAGCTGAAGAACGTGTCAGAGGGAGTTGAAGTGTACCGGATGGTCATGCCCTGGGAGAGCGAGGTCCAGCCTGCGCAGCTCGACAAGAACCGGGTCGCTGTCCTCCCCTTCGCGAGCATGAGTCCCGACCCCAACGACGAGTACTTCGCTGACGGGCTCACCGAGGAGCTCATCGATAAGCTGTGCCAGGTGAAGGGGCTGGAGGTGCTGGCCAGGACGTCGGTGATGAACTACAAAAAGAAGGAGAAGAACGCGGCGCAGATCGGAAGGGAGCTCAAGGCGGGCGCCCTATTGGAGGGGAGCGTCCGGAAGGCCGGGAACAGAATAAGGGTCACCGCCCAGCTGATCAACGCCAACACAGAAGGGCACCTTTGGTCCTCCCACTATGACAATAACCTCGACGACATATTCGCCGTCCAGAGCGACATAGCGGAGAAGGTGGCGGGGGAACTCCAGATCCGCCTGGTGCAGGAAGAGAGGCGCTCGCTGGAGAAGAAGCCCACGGCTAGCACGGAGGCCTACACCTACTACCTGCAGGGAAGGGAGCTGCTGCGCGAAAGGACAGAGCCGTCCATCAGGCAGGCCGCCGCCATTTTCGAGAAGGCGACCAGCATCGACCCCTCGTTCGCGAAGGCCATTACAGGGATCGCCGAATGCTACTGGGCGCTGGTGAACGACGGCTACGAGTCCTACGAGAAGTTTACCCCGAAGGCGGAGCTCTTGGTGTCGAAGGCGCTCCAGCTCGACCCCGACTTGGCGGAGGCCCACGCGATACTCGGATACATCGGCTTCCTTGAGGACAACGTGCTCAAGGGCACAATGGAAGCCAAGAAGGCAATTAGCCTGAACCCGAGCCTCGCGGACGCCTACTGGGTCCTGTCCAACGTCGCATTCCTGAAACAGGACAAGGAAGAGGGCATGTCTGCCCTGGAGACCTGCTACCGGCTGGATCCTATAAGGCCTCAGTACATAGAATGGCTGGGAGACTTCTACTTCTACATGGGAAGGGATGACGATGCTCTCCAGCACTGGGAGAAGACGGCCCAGTTCGCCCCATCTGCCACCTATAGGGTGATGACCGAGTACTACCTCTGGAAAGGAGACCTCGAGAAGGCGAGGGAAATGTTCTCGAAGGTGGAGAACCTCGAACCGACCAGCAACTGGCTGCCGTGGATGAGGGGATTCATCGCGGCCAGGACGGGGGACAGGGACGGGGCTATGAGGGTCATCAGGGAACTCGAGAGCGGGTGGGCCAGTACCTCCACGCTCAACGACATCGCCTTCGTCCACTACGCTCTGGGGGACCTCGACTCATACTTCACGTATATCGACAAGGCCACCGACCAGCACGTGATGCGGTATAGGTATGTAATCTATAACCCACTATTCGCGAAATCGAGGGAAGACCCCAGGTACCAAGCAGTTCTGGACAAGTTGAGAAGGATGTTCTAAGAACCTATAGTGGTCAGACTGACCTGCCCGTCTCTTGTCGTCCCCGACCGGGAAGTGTCTCCGAAAGGTAAAGTTCCGAGTGAGGCTCTGCGTCCAAACAGCGAAATTTATCGCGCCCTGCTTCTTGAGGGTAAGTCGTAAGGTGAGGTCGAGACCGCGATGGCTCCTATCTGGACAATTCTCGTAATCGGGCCGCCTACGTCGGGGAAGAGCAAGCTAGCGCGGCGCCTACTCAAGAACATAACGGGGTCTGTGAGAATCAATCCCGATGAACTCCGACTAATGCTGTTTGACGATCTCGCGCCAATCCATGATGAAGACCTGGTGTACATTACCATGTCGAACCTTCGCAAGAGAGCGCTAAGCTACGGTCACTCCGTGATCATCGACTCAACTGCTCCGAGGCACATGACCCGGGAGTTCTTCTTGAGCGAGGGCCGGCGTAGTAGGCACCTTATTGTGGTGATGGATGTAGACCGGAAGATCCTCCTTGACCGAGCCAAGGCTGCTGGAAAGCTCTCTCCTTTGAAAGCTTTCGATTCGGCGTGGCAGGAACCCCACAGGAGCTTACCCTTGTTCAAGTTCAAGAACGACGATAAACGGCAGTTCGAGACGAGCTTTTTCCTCTTGATGGGGTATATCAATCACGAATACACTCACCACAGGAACTTACTCCGGTCTGTACTTCGATGGCGCCGGCAAGATGATGGACCCGTTCGCCGGGAGTCGGAGAACTAGGTTCGCGATGGCAGCCCCCGGTGAAACTGCTTCCTTACAGGGTTGGGTCTTCCAATTTTGAGCCCGAATTAGGTTAAGATCTGGGCCCGGACCCCAACGACTGGCGCCATCTCGTAGACGCTTCCTGGGCTTGCAGAAACGGGAATCCCGGCGGCCCTGTGGGACCCAAGACGTCAGAAGTCCTGGATTTTGTCACTTCCACCTTGTCAGAATCTCTTCTCTCTTGAAAGTGGCTGTGCTGAGGTAGAAGAGGAGGATGTCACCCACCAAGAAGATACCCGACATGATTAGCAGGTTCGTTACATCAAACTTAATCACGTCTAGCTCAGTCATCACATAGATGACAATGAAAGGAAAGAACAGTACCCCGGTGAATTGCTGGACGCTCCGAATGTCGTTTGCCCGTGCCGACAACAATACGGTCAGTTCGATGGTAAGTACGCTGGCGAGTGGTGCAAGCAGAAGGACTATTGTCACGAAGGTCCAATTCGGATAATAGAGAAACCCCAGCCAGGGACGAGTCAAGGCGTCCATCAGTATCATGTAGATTACAGAGCTGATCCAGATGGAGACCATTGGCGGGACGAAACAAGCGATGCTCTTCCCCAGCAAGATTTCACCGTCCGTCATGGGCGTTGCCAGCAACGGTTCGAGGCTTTTCTGGATCTTCTCGCCGACTACGCTGTAGGAAGCAATCCCACTTGGAAGAGATGCAGCTCCGATTACAAACCAAAATGAAAACGCGTTCAGGAACGGGGAGAAGGACGCGACGCTGGCACTCGTGGTGCTCGGGTAGGCGTAGGCGATCGCAGCAACTACCCCGGGGAACCCGAGAGCGATTCCCAGAGGGAAGGCTACAGTCGCATAGATGATTCCCTTCCTTCTCTTGAAGGTCTCAAAGTCCTTTGACGCCACCGACCATACGTTCTGAAAGTCCAAATGTGTCACTGGCCCTTGACCAACTTCAGGTACACCTCTTCCAGGGTCGAGTTTACCTCGGTAACGAACTGGATGCGACCTCCGGCACCGAGGATTGCGCTCAGGATGTCTGGGTTCTCTTTCTCAGGATTGCCGACTGTGATGACTAACCTGTTGCCTCCAACCACTTCGACATCGCCTGCCCCGGCTCTCTTCGCGGCAGACACGATCAAGTCATTGACGCTCTCGAGCTGGACCGTGATCCTTCTTCCGCTTGTGGACCGCTCCAACTCTGCAGGAGTACCGAGAGCCATCAACTTCGTGTTCAAGATAGCTATCCTGTCGCAAATCCTCTGGGCCTCGTCAAGGTTGTGCGTATTGAGGAAGATGGTCTTCTTCTCCTTCTTGAGGTCGAGTATGAAGTCCCTTACGGTCTTGGCGGCTTCCGGGTCTAGGTTGGCCGTAGGCTCGTCCAAGAAGAGGACTTCGGGGTCATGAACCAGTGCGCGGGCAATGGCTAGCTTCTGTTTCATCCCCTTGGAGAAGGTTCCTGCTGCGACGTCCCTCTTCTCCCACAGACCTAGCATTTTCAGAAAATACTCTATCCTCTCTCGTCTCCTGTTTTCTTCGACTTTGTAGTATCTGCCGTAGAAATCTAGATTCTTGTAAGCTGTGAGTTCCTCATACAGTCCTACATTGTCTGGAACCAGTCCGATAATCCTTCTGATCTTTTGCTGGTCCGCACCGTTTCCAATGTCATAGTCGCCCACAGTGGCCGTGCCGCTCGTCTTCGATATCAGACACGCCAGCATGCGTATGGTGGTGGTCTTTCCCGCACCGTTAGGACCGAGAAATCCGAAGACCTCTTCCTCGTCAACGCGCAGGGTCAGGTCATCGACTGCGGTAAGGTCCCCGAATTTCCTCGTGAGGTTCTTGGTCTCTATCAACGTCGTTTGGCCCTAACCGTTGGCAATATGCTATTTTTGCGTTCAAGTGTTCACGCGACTGCAAACTTCCTTACAGAATGGACAAGTTTTCAGGCTACTCGTGACTTACCAGGAGACTTCTGTCCATTGCCTGTACGTCGCCGCATCATCAATAATTGAAACTAGGTAGGTAGCGAGGTCCGCCCGAGATATGGCGGAAGGATGATGGAGTGGAGTACCTACCGAGCTCCTGTAACGACCGGCTGCATTACCATTCGTAAGCCTCGGAAGACCAACGAGTGACCAATCCAAATCTTCAACTTGTAATAGCTCCTCCTTCATCTTCGCTGCGTCACGATACTGATATCCGAGGACCGGTATCAGAATGAGCCTTGCAAAAGCTACGGCTGGCATCGATGCGTCGGGATGCGGGTCTAGCGCGATTAAGGAGGCGCACGCTATTAGCCGTCGCTTGCCGAGCCCTCTCATCGCCTTCGCGATATTTAGGACCCCTTCGGAATAAATAGTCGTCTTCCTCGCTCGTCCCACAGGACCGAGTGTAGAGATCACCGCGTCGCTGTCAACAACCGCAGCCCCGATGGACTCCGGTTTGAAGACGTCCCCTGGAACGACTTGGATACCGGGAAACCGGCTCCTTAGGATTTCGGGTCGTCGGGCGAAGGCGATGACATCGCAACCTTGGGACATCGCGGCACGAATCACATTGCCACCTGTCGCGCCAGTCCCACCGAAGACGCAAACCTTCATCCTGTTTTTCGTCAAATCCGGCGCTATATGGTCTTTCGAACCTGCCGTCGCGGTCGCGGTTCTGGGTTCCAGCCACATTCTCGGAGTGGGGGGCGATCTCGTAGCGCCGGACAGGACGGCGCTCGGAGGCATCGTAAGGGTGATTAGGGACAGGCCGTAAGTAATCTCAATCACGTTATTTCAGCCGGTAAATTGGCTAGGCGGCCTAGGTCGCATCGAGCTGGAGCTGTGCTCATATTCCTGCTGCTCGTCGTATCCGCCCTTGCGACAGTGGTAGCAACAGCCTTTCCTGCCCGCGGAGCTTCGGGCGCACCGGCGAATTCACTGCTGTACGACGACTTCACCCACGATACCAGTCTCAACACGAGCCTGTGGCAGGTCAACGGACCAGTCGGAATGGTGTTTGGGCCGGACGAAGTGGGCATCAACATGGTCACACTGGTACCCGCTTTCTCTTCTAGTGGAATGATGATTGATCAGGTCAACGAGAGTCAGGAGGAGGGGACGATCCAGAGCGACGCAAACTTCACACCGCCCTTTACTGCGACCGCTATGGTCGAAGGGACGATCTCGAACGGGCACACGTTCGGCTTCGCGATATCTTCGGCTAACGCATCCTCCGGTGTCACCATCTACGGCAACCTTAACCCGATGAACTGCAGCCATCTAAGCGACTGTGGCGATCCTACTACATGCGGTATCTCGTTCAATTCTTCCATCCCGGCGAACCAGTGCTACTATGGCATAGACGCGAAGGTCGGAACTAACGGAAGCAGCTGGACGCATCATGCGAAGCTGTTCCTGACGCCGAGTGTGAACGTCACCTACACGCTGCAGATATCCATTAACGCTTCAGGCAACGCCTGGTACGCTGTTAGCCAAAGCGGCCAGGTGCTCGGTGCTGGGAACGAACAAGTCGGGACAGGGCCCTTCTGGCTCATACTCTACCAGGGAGAAGGATCCCCCGTTGAACATCCCGGGCCCAACCAGGCGTACTGGCTCTCTGCTTCGGTAACTCCTGTCGCTACCACTTTCTCAACGACGTCCACACTCTCAACAACTTCAACAACGCCTGTCCAGTCCACATCCAGCATTCCCAACATCGTCTGGCTGATCCTCATAGCAGTTGTATTGATTCTGTTTCTGATCATTCTCCTGTGGTATCGCCGGCGCAACCTGACGATCAGAGTGCAGGATTCCAGATCACTTTCACCGGTGATCGGGGCGATGGCTTCGGCCGATGGTCCGGAGAAACTGATGGGCTATACCGACAAGGATGGCAAAATTACCTTCAAGGGCGTTAAGAAAGGTGACTATTACATCAAAGCTGAGGCGAAGGAATTCGTTGCTTCAACTCCAGTGAAGGTTGAGGTGGAGAAGACAACAGAGTACATCGTAAAACTGGAGCGGAGTACGTACGGTGCCTCGGCGGTCGCCGGAAGCAATGCGCGTCCAGCAGTGCCTGGCGGGGAGGTTATGGGCCCAAGCGAAATCAAACCAGGCTTGCAAGAGCCCGGCGTCACCGCACAGACCCCTGGCCCCCAACCATCGGAACCTAGGGCCACGGTTACTCGACCTATCGAACAGGGTTCGGCTCCCGCCGTCGTCCAACCTGTGCCTTCGACCTCACCCTCCGACCAACTGGGGGAGGTGGAGGTGGAAGGCTTTGGCGGGGGAAGAATAAGCGAAATAATCAAGACATTCCGAGCGAAAGGGGCCATCAGCCCAGAAACGGCCCTTACAGCCGAAGAGCTAGGTTTGTCACGACTGTTCGTGCGGATCATGAAGCGGCGAAGGGGACGGACTAGGATATTCGTCGAAGTCAACGGAAGATACTATCTCAACCAAAAGGCCCTGCAGGAAATGCAGTAGGCCCTACCCGGCAAAGGGCGACTTTACTTCCGCCTCTGCGAGGACATGCTTGACCGCTTGCCATGCGGTTAGGACTGCAATGACGCCGATAGTGAAAACTATTCCCTCAAAGTCAACTACCCCAATCGTGCTGGCGAAAGGAACGAGGAAATCGACGAATCCCATGGGTAATGCTATAAGAAAAAGGCGCCGTTTGCTGTACACGGCGGCCATCATGCATAGGTATCCCCAGGCGAAGTGAAGCAATATAGAGGAGATCCGTTCGAGAGTACCCAGTGCTACCGAGGCGAGGGCTTGCGACACCGGCTCGAAAAGCCCCGCCGAATTCTGGCTCAGCAGATTGTATACGGTCTGCGCAAGCGTCGAGTTGGTCGAGAGGATGACGTAGTATGCTACATAGTTGATGAGCGGAAGAGCCCCGAGAAGCACGGCGTTTTCCCAGAAAGCCAGTCCCGCGCCGTACCCTTCCGCGTCTTTCAGCCCTAGCTTTCCCTTCCTTGTGGCGTATGCCGCAACCAGATAGGCCATGCCCACCTCAAAGAACGTTGTCTGCGCTCCGTAATAGATTCCGAGCCCGACGCTCTGTTGTCCAAAGTAGCTTGTCACTGCTTCAATGGTGGGGAGCTGGACGGCATACTTCAGCACAATCGCAACCGCGTACGCGACAAACGAATAGGCGAGAACAACCAAGTCGAACCTTCGTCGTCTGTTCCAGTAAACCAGCAGAAGTGTGCAGACCACGATCGCCACAAAAGGTTGTAGCATGAAGACCGGGTCGATATCCTGCAAGACCGGGTCTTGCGTGCCGAAGGGCGCAATTAAGGCCTGCCTGGGAAGGTAATGTCGGCCCGAGGGACCCTATCTCGTCCTCTTGGCTATAGTTCTTGGGGCGTCGTCAGAATTTTGCCGAACTGTTCTCCGCGGAGCATCTTCATGTGTCCCTCGACCACGTTGGAAAAGGGGAGCACAGAGTCGACGACCGGCCTTATCTTTCCCCTGCTCACCCATCGCATCAGGGACTGCGTTTCGGCTGCTGTCCCTTGCGTGGCGCCCATCAGGTTGGTCCCCTTGTAGAACAGGAACCTTAGGTCTGTCTTACTGTCGTATCCCGTAGTTGCTCCGCTGGTAACCAGCGTCCCCCCCATCCTCAGGAGTCCCACCTCCTGGGGGAAGTGGGTCTTCCCGATGTGCTCGAAGATGACATCCACCCCCTTCTTCTTGGTGTACTCTCTGACCTTCTGGAACCAGTCCTCCTTTCTGTGGTTGACGACGAAGTCTGCCCCCAACTTCCTGCACCTCTCCTCCTGGTCGTCACTCCCTACGGTCGTGATGACGTCACACCCGTACAACTTCGCTATCTGAATTCCAAGGGTGCCAACCCCGCTTCTTCCTCCCATTATGAGGACCGTCTGGCCTGGATGTATCCCTGCCCTCCCCACAAGCGCATGCAAAGCCGTCATCCCTGCCATCGAAGCCGCTGCGGCGTCGTTGAAGGAGACTTCGTCCTGCAGCTTGACCACATTGACCTCGGGGAGGTGCGTATATTGGGCGAAGCCACCCCACAGCGGTCCCGACTCGAACCCCCAGATCTTCCTTTCTGGGCAATCGAACTCCCGTCCCGACGTGCACATCTCACAGGTGCGGCAACTCATATTCGAGTGCGAGACAACCCTGTCACCTACCTTCAGCTTCTTCACGTTCTCTCCTACTTCCGTGACCTCGCCTGCAGCGTCGCTCCCTGAGATGTGCGGCAGGGGCACTTTGGTTGGTTCTCCTCTGATCGCCCACAGGTCGTTGTAGTTGTACGACGCAGCTTCGATTCGAAGGACCACTTCGCCTAACCCCGCTTTGGGCGTCTCGACATCCTCGATCTTGACGACCTTCGTCGGGTCTGGGGAAAAATCGCGGAAGACAGCTGCTTTCAACTAGTCCCCCTCCCCCCTTCAGAGTTCATGAAGCGTTCTTGGCATTAGGGAAATCGCACGAATAGGAGCTTTCCCTAACAGGTGTCCTGATGCGGACAGCCCAGGAGTACAAGGAGAGCCTCAGGAGGATGAGGCCCAACGTCTACAAGTTTGGAGCGCTGATAGAGGATGTCACGAACCACCCGGCAACGAGGAGGGCTGTGGAAGGGCATGCCCAGATTTTCGACGCGGCGCAGAGAGAGGAATACAGAGACATCTTGACTACAACCTCTTCCCTCACAGGGGAGCGTGTCTCGCGCTACCTGTCTGTCATAGGCTCGGCTGAGGAAATGGTCAAGAACGTCCGCATGAAGAGGCTCATGTTCAATCTTACTGGCACCTGCACTGGTGGCAGGTGCGTTGGCTTCAACGCCATCAATTCCATGTGGGCCGCGACCTACGACATGGACCACGAACTGAGGACGGACTATCATGAGAGGATAAGGAGGTGGCTCACTAACGCTCAGAAGGAGGACATCGCGCTTGCAGGGGCGCTCACGGACCCAAAGGGGGACAGGTCGAAGCGGCCCCTCGAGCAAAATGACCCGGACATGTCCCTAAGAATGATAGCGAAAGACGCGGATGGAGGCATCGTTGTCAAAGGCGCGAAAGTGATGATAGCAGGGGCCGCTGAAGCGAACGAGGTTTTCGTTCTCCCCGGAACAGGATACAAGGAGGGGGAGAGCGATTACGCGGTATCATTCGTCATTCCCAGAGACACCAAGGGGCTTACCGTCGTCGAAGCGAGGCACCCGTCAGACGGCCGGGACATGGAATCGGGTTTCGATAACCCCGTGGAGCTCGGCGGGATTACGCAGGGGTATCTTCTGTTCCAGGATGTTCGCATCCCCAGGGAAAGGACCTTCATGGCGGGGGAGTGGAAGTACTCCCTCAAAGCAGTGCTCAACTTCATCGCGCCCTACAGGTCCGCGATTGGAGGGTGCGTCGCCGGGCAGGGGGACGTGATTGTGGGCGCGGCCGCGCTGATGGCGAGGGCCAACGGGCTGTCAGAGAAGGTCTTCAGGGACAAGCTCGTCCAGATGACCGTGAACAACGAAACCACCTTCGGCATGGGGGTAGCCGCTTCTGTCATGGGTAAGCTCCACCCCTCGGGCGTGTGGATTCCGGATGCCAAGCTGGCGAACGTCAACAAGGTCCACGTGGCCAACTTGCCCTACGAGACGAAGAGGCTGGCACAGGACATCGCGGGGGGGATTGCGGAGACGGGTTGCCTTCCGTCGTCGCAGGACATCAATTCGCCGATCTACGGCGACCTACTCCAGAAATACCTGAAGGCTGGGACGGATGGTGAGACGCGTGCAAAAGTTGCGAGGCTGATGGAGTGGCTGACCATAGGCGAGGGGGTGCCTGGCTGCATGCATGGTGGTGGCTCTCCCGATGGCGCGAAGCTCATGATTAACGGGGCGGCAGAAATTGAGGCCAACATCAAGCTTGCCAGAAAGGTGGCTAACCTCAAGGAAGTGTCCGCTCCAGAGAAATAGAGGAATTCGCTTTCTTTCTGCGGAATCCGCCCTGCCTGTTACCTTGCTGCTTAGGTAGCAGGTTCCGTGTCACGCTGAGCCGAGAAGGGGAGCCGCCGCGAATACTTTCGTGTCGTTGACCAGATTTGCGATCCTAGAATACTCGTTGGGTTCGTGGGCGAGGTCGTCGATGGTGCTCCACACGACCGTGGGGATACCCTCCCTCCTGAAGAGATTGCCAACCGTCTGCCCACCGATGCCTACGAACCGGGGCTTCACTCTTGAGACCCTGGAGACCGCCCTGCCAAGCAGGGTTGCGACCTCGCTACCTTCAGAAGTTGCGGGGCCGGCGGGCTCCTTTTCCACCTCCTCGAACTTTATCGTCGCATGGTACTTCTTTTCGAACTGTTTGATCTTCTTCTTGACGTCCGATTCCACATCATCCAGGCTGTATACGGGCAGGACCCTGCAGTCGAAGTAGAACACGTCAACTCCTGGAATGGTGTTCACGTTCCCCACGTTCGCCTCCTTCTTCGTCGGCTCGAAGGAAGAAACTGGGTAGTCGAAGAGGTTGTTCCGCTTCCTATACTTGGCGTTGAGCGTGTCGTCGAGCTCAATGGCCAGCCGCATGCCTATCCTGTGCGCGTTGAGCCCTTTGGTTGGCAGGCTTGCATGCACCTGTTTGCCCTTCGTAGTGACCTTCATCCAAAGCAGACTCTTCTCTGCAATCTCGATGTCAGTCCCCCGGGGCGACCCCGAGTCCGGAACAACAATGAGGTCACTTTCCTTAAAGAGGTTGCGTCTTAGGAGCTGTTTGATTCCGTAGTTGCTGGCGAATTCCTCGTCTGCCACGAACCACACGCCAACGTTGTACGGGAGTTTCATCTCGAGCTTCTTCAGCGTCAGAAGAGCAAAGAGAGAGGCCACGAGCGACTGACCGTCGTCCTCGGCGCCTCTGGCGAATATCTTCCCATTCCTTACAGTGGGCTCAAACGGATCTGTCTTCCAGAGGTCCCTGCTCCCCTCAGGAACAGTGTCCATGTGTGAGATGTACCAGAGGTTTCGTTTTCCGTCCCTGCCTTCCAGCTTTGCCGACAAGTTCGGTCGTACTCCTCCAGGCGTCCCCGAGTCATCAACATCCACCCGGGTCACCGCGAACCCGTTCTCCTTCATGAAACTCTCAAGGAACTCTGCCCTTTCCTTTTCCCCGGGCCCACCCATCCTCGGGTTCACTGCGTTGATTCTTAGCATTCGGACAAAAAAGTCCTGAATCGCTTGCGCATCGCCATCTACGGACGATGCAACCTTCCCAATCAGGTCTTCAGACTCCATCTTGATCCCAGGCGGCCCCCTAGAGGCTAGATATGTCATACGGCTCGCATGACGCGAACTCCCGGGAAGGGATTTGCCGCAGCCTCTCCCCAAGACATCCCAGGGTGACCCGCATGGCCTCCCCGCCCATCGAATGCTTATCTTAGACGCGACGCCTACTCCCGATTAGATTCCTCCGATGACCACAAAGAAGGTGCGGGAAGAAGAGACGGACCAGGCCAAGCGTTTTGTCCTCGGTGCAGGAAGATACGTTGACGACATCAAGATGGAAGGGATGCTGCACCTCCACGTCGTCAGAAGCCCCTACGCCCGGGCGCGGGTTCTTTCCGTTAGTGGAGGTATAACGGGACACGAGTTCAGGGCTGACATGGCTGCAGTCGGCGAAGACGCTGGAGGTGAAGCGACTGTCCCATTTCCGGCCCTTGCCACGGAATCTGTGAATTACGTAGGGCAGCCTGTAGCCGCTGTCCTAGGGAAGGATAGGTATGAGGCGGAGGACAGGGCGGAGGAGGTCGACGTCCAGTACGAGCCGTTGAAGCCAGTGATGGACCCCGAGCGAGCGGTCACAGCGGAGCCCATCCATCCAACCATGTCAAGCAACGTCGCCTCAGAGAGCACCCTCGGTAAGGATTTCGTTATCAGGACTCCCATCGAAATCGAAGAAACCCTGATCATGGCGCGAGTCGTTCCAAATCCTCTCGAGCCGAGGGGGCTAGTGGCAGCCTACGATGGTTCGGTCCTGACGGTATACGCCTCGACCCAGTCTGTCTTCTCCTGGAAGGAGGGGTTCGAGCAGTCTCTTGGCTTGAAGGGAGACCAGGTGAGAGTCGTACAGATGGATACGGGGGGAGCCTTCGGGTCGAAGGGTGGCATCTATCCAGAGTACCTTGTCGCAGCCTATGCCGCGATGAAGACGAAGCGCCCCATCAAATGGACCGAGAGTCGGTACGAGCACCTGATGGTGACAGATCAGGGGCGCGGCTCAAGGGCCAAGATGAAGCTCTATGCCGACCGGCGGGGGAGGGTCAAGGGGTTAAAGGCCGACCTCCTCGTGGATGGTGGAGCATATCCGTCGGGTGGCGCCATGTGGTCCCCCAGGTGGATTGCTTTCCAGCTCACAGGCCCCTACGCCGTCCCCAAGGCATTCGCTGTCGCCAGAGGCGTACTGACAAACAAAGTCAACATGGGTCCCTACAGAGGTGCCGGAAGACCGGAAGCGGCATACTACATGGAAAGAATGATGGACAAACTCGCCGACGAAACCAATCTGGACCAGGCGGAAGTCAGAATTAGGAACGCTGCAAGCCGCCCCAACAGATCCCCATTAGGGTTGAAGATTCCCGCGTCGAGACCCTTCTTGAAAGAGGCATTCTCCGCTCTCGAATATTCCAAGAGAAGGAAGAAGGAGAAAGTCGGCTTGTCGTGCTTCGTACTTGTCCCTGCGGCTGAAGGCGGAGAATCTGCAAAGGTAGCTATCCAAGGGGGGAGGGTGAAGGTCTGGGTAGGAGGCAACCCCCAGGGCCAAGGACACGATGTCTTCGCCAAGCACCTTGTCAAGGAGGTACTCGGGGTGAGAGAGGGCCTCGTCGATTACGAGCATGCGGACACGGGCATACTTTCTGAAGGAGTGGGAAGCTGGGGTAGCAGGACTGCCATGCTCGGGGGAGGGGCGATAGTCGAAGCATGTAGGAAGTTGAAGGCACAAGCAAAGAAGAAGCTCGGCCATAGCTACTCGGTGTCTGCTCTTCTAAGGGGCGAGTACGAAGCAGAGATTCTCTTCGAGACCAAGGAACCGCTGAACTCGTTTGGTGCCAACCTGGTCACCGCCAAGGTCAACGCGATGGGCATGGCGTCCATCGCCGAAGTCGTTTCCTACTACGATGTAGGGAAGGTGTTGAATCCGAGTATGGTGAGGAGCCAGATTACCGGCGGGTCGGCACAGGCCCTTGGTGAGGTTCTGTATGAAAGGGCGGCCTACACCGAAGACGGACAGCTCCTGACCGCCACCCTTGCAGACTCAGGGGTCCCCCACTCAACAGAGATGCCAAGGTTCGACGTAAAGACAGCGAACCACAGGTCCTCCCTTCCGCATGGGGCGAAGGGGGTAGGAGAGAGTCCGACCATCGGTGTACCCCCGGCTGCAGTCCGAGCGCTCGAGCTTGTCCTGGGGAGGGGACTCGCTGACCTGCCTATCGAGAGCGAGCTACTCTGGGCGGCTCCTCTTACCCTTGCTGCGACTAGGGTCGTTCGAGCTTCTGCCGGAAGCAGTCGAAAAACTCCCTGATGATTTTCTCCGCCTGAGCCTCCATGAGCCGCTGCCCGAGCGACGCAACCTTCCCGCTGACTCTAGCGTCCGCCTGCCACTTCATGGATGCGCCGCTGTCCTTCACCGCAGATATCGCCAGAGCGATTTCCATGTCCACGGCGCTTCCGAGCCCCATCCCGTGGACAGCAAACTTGGTGCTTGACGTGGGCTCCTTCTCGATTAACCTGAAATGCAAAGTGAACTCGCCCCTAATGAAGGACACTCCCACCCTGACAACCGTGTCGAACTCGTCGGGGGATTTGACATGCACACTCTGCAGGCCGGGCATACAGCCAGCGACTTCTTTGGGGTCGGTGACGAAGGCATAGACCTGCGATTTTGGAGCACTGGTGCCAAAGAGTCCTTCGAAATGCATTTTCCGACGACCGGACTCCACAATAATATAAACCAAGATACCCAGAACGCCTGTCGCTGTTGATACCACCCTCTTTCGAGTACGCTTCCCCTAGGACCCTATCCGAGGCGATCGAACTCCTTGTCAGCCGAGGAGAAGGGGCCAAGGTGATTGCGGGAGGCCAGAGCCTTATCCCGCTCCTCAAACTCAGGCTTGCTTCCCCTTCGTTGCTCGTTGACATCAACAGAATACCAGGCCTGAACGGGATTAAGGAGTACGAGGATTTCCTGAGAATCGGGGCGCTAACTCGTATGGCCGAAGTCGAAGCATCGACTCTCATCAAAGAACGCTACCCCGCCCTACACGACGCTTCCGAGGTCGTCGGAGACCCGCTGGTTAGGAACCTTGGCACAATGGGTGGGAACGTCTCCCATGGCGACCCGAACAACGACATGCCCGCTGTCATGCTGGCACTCGGCGCGGAATTCACAGCCATCGGTCCGGCCGGTGAAAGGAGCATCAAAGCGCAGGACTTCTTCTTGGATACTTTCACGGTCGCGCTGAATCATGACGAGATCCTCACAGAACTCCGTGTTCCCAGGCGAAGGCCAAGAAGCGGCGGCTGCTATCTTAAGCTGGAACAAAAGGTGGCAGACTTCGCGACCGCCGGCGCGGCGGTTCAGGTAGGGTTGACCAAAGGAGGCGAATGCGAGGAAATCGGGGTCGGCCTTACAGCGGTCGGCCCGACGGCCATCAAAGCCACAAAAGCGGAGGATTGGATGAGGGGTAAGACCGCTATGGATAATGCGGCCGTCCGGGAGCTTGCCAGGCTGGCCGCCAAAGATTCGATTCCTTCGACGGACATTCGCGGCAGTTCTGACTACAAGAGGCGGGTCGTCGCTACTCTCGTGAGTAGAGCGTTCGAGAGGGCGTGCGAGAGGGCCGGAGGGGTCACTTAGGTTGGCTGGCAGAATCCGGATTACGGTGACTGTAAACGGCGTCAAAAAAGAGTCCGAGGTAGAGCCACGTCTGCTCCTGGTCCATTATATCAGGGAGAACCTGGGGCTTACCGGCACCCACGTCGGCTGCGACACTTCGAACTGCAGCGCTTGTGCGGTCCTCATGGACGGGAAGCTGGTAAAGGCTTGCACGGTCCTCGCAGTCCAAGCGGACGACAGGGAGATAATAACGGTCGAGGGTCTGTCGACGGAAGGCAAACTACACCCTGTCCAGGAGGCGTTCCTCGCCGCGCACGGGATCCAGTGCGGTTTCTGCACCCCAGGGATGCTGATGTCCGCCTATGCCCTGCTGAAGGGAAATCGTAACCCAACTGAGGAAGAGATCAAGAAGGGGATTTCCGGGAACATTTGCAGGTGCACCGGATATGCGCAGATAGTCGAATCAGTGCAGCAGGCCGCGCGCAGCAAGAAGTGGTAGTCGACAGAAAACGAGGGACTGCCTATCGGCAGAGATAAGACTCTCCCATTGAGGAGGCTGTTTTAATTGGCCAGAAAGGAGGCTTCCAAGATAGGCGGGCTGTTCACGGCACTCATCACTCCCTTTGACAGCAAGGGCCGGGTCGACGCTGAATGCCTTGCGGAGCTCGTCAGGTTCCAGATCTCAAAAGGAGCGGAGGGCATCTATCCGTGCGGTAGCACCGGCCTGGGACCCATGTTGAACCTTCCCGAAAGGAAGCTGATTGCGGAGACTGTGGTCAAGACTGCCCGACGCAAGGTGCCCATAGTGGTTCAAGTGGGATGTGCCGACACCGAGTCTGCAATCGAGCTGGCGAGACACGCCGAGAAAATCGGGGCGGACGCTGTCGCAAGCCTCACGCCCTACTACTACAAGCCAGGTGACAAAGCGATATTCAAGCACTTCGAGGCGGTCGCACGCGAGGTCAGCATCCCTCTTCTCGCCTACAACATCCCCCAGTTCACGGGAAACAATCTTCTGCCTGGCACGGTCGCGCTAATGGCTAGGGATGGAACCATCCAAGGAATCAAGGATTCCTCTCAGAACCTACTGCAACTTGAGGACCTAATAGGGGCAGTCCCCGATGACTTTGTGGTGATGAATGGCACTGAGGAGTACGGCCTCTTCGCGATCATGGCCGGAGCCGACGGATTGGTCTCGGGAGGAGCAAGCGCACTGCCTGAGCTGTTCAAGTCGATGGTAGCGGCAGAAAGGAAGGGAGACTACACTGCTGCCATAGGGGCCCAGAAGACGGTACTGAAGGTGAAGGAAATTACCAAACCAAGCCCCATCGCAGCCTACTACGCAATCCTTCGTGAACGGGGAGTGGATTGCGGCGCTCCCCGACCTCCGTTCCTTCCGTTGGATGAGGCCAACGAAGATAGGACGATCAAGGGCCTGAGAGGCCTTGGGATTATCTAGGCGCCCCGGCCTGCCAACTCCTTGTATCTGAAGCAAGAGACGAGGTGGTCGTTCACCATTCCGGTGGCCTGCATGTGCGCGTAGCAGATGGTGGGCCCGACGAACCTGAACCCTCGGCTGACAAGGTCTTTGCTCATAGCTTCTGACTCGGGCGTAGACGCAGGGATATCCTTCATGCTCTTCCATCTGTTCACCCTGGGCCTTCCTCCCACGAAGGTCCAGATGTAAGAATCGAAGCTCCCGAACTCACTCTGCACTTCGAGGAAGGCTTTCGCATTTTGGACAGCCGAATCGATCTTCAGCCTGTTCCTGATTATGCCTGGGTTCTGGAGGAGCCTCCGAACCGTCAGGCCGTCGAAGCGGGCGATCTTAATTGGGTCGAACCCCTCGAAGGCTCGCCTGAAGTTCTCTCGCTTCCTGAGGATTGTCCCCCAGCTCAACCCCGCCTGAGCGCCCTCGAGTACTAGGAATTCGAAGATGACCCTGTCGTCATGGACGGGGACCCCCCACTCTTTGTCGTGATACTCTCTGTATAATGAATCCTGAAGGCTCGCCCAGCCGCATCTCTTTAGTTCATTCATCCAGTGTTCGGGGGTTCCACCATCAAGGAAAAATGCGTATCTATGCGAATCAGTTTCGCAACTACTGTGCCAACCTGTCCGAAATGCGGGAAGCTCATCAGCCCGAAGAAGTACAGGCGCCACATCGAGCGCTGTGGGAAGACGCACAAGCACAAAACGCGGCCGATGCCACCAGGACAGGATAATTACTACATGCGCATGTGATTGCTTAAAACACCCCAGGATTCCGGCCTTCGCAGGTGCCCTGGTCGTATAGCGGGTCACACCCGTACAAAGGTCAGTATGCTGCCCTGTCAACAAATTAGTGATTGGCAGAACGGCAGCGACCCGGGTTCGAAATCACACCGACGAAAATCCCGGCCAGGGCGCCACCTATGCATTGGCAGCACCCGATATCATATCCACCTGGTTGGAGAAGTCAGGAAGTAGCCAAGCAAAAAGACAGTGCAACTATGAGGGCACGCTGGACGGTTGCTGCCAAGGCGGGGCTCATCAGGAGACTTCAGACATGGCAGACGCCGTTTCCATTATGAAGTCGTCGTAGTAGATCTTGATGTTCTTGTGTGCGTGCGAGTGGTTGTACTAGTGGTGCTGGTGCCAGTGGTGCTCGTGGTAGTGCTAGTCGTACTTGTAGTGGAACTTGAGCTGGTCGTTGTGGGAGTTGTTGTTGAAGAAGTAGAAGTGGTTGTGCTACTCGTGGTCGTGCTACCACCTGGCCCCGGAATCAAAGACACTGAACCTGCACTATCACTGAGAACAAAATTAGTCATGGTAACAGTCATGTTAGCCGTACCAGTAGGCGTGGCTGTGCAGCCTAGAGTTGTACACGATGGTGAAGAACCATCATCGTAAAACTCGTTCCCAAACTCAATGCCTTGCATGTAGTAGTTGGTTAGACTACCAGACGGATTCTGCATATCATCGAACTGTCCTGCACTCTCCATCGCACTTATGAAATTGCTCAGATTGATCGAAATGGTACCATTATAGATCTGCGAGGCCATAGCCAGATTATATTGGAGCTCTGGCGGACTCGACCCCGGATTGCCATTAGAGTTGGTATAATCGCACCATTCGAACGTCTCCGGGGTTGACACTCCGTTCACAGTTATTGTCTGAGAAATGGCACCGCTATAGTGGGAACAGATATACGTGGGACTCATCTGGAAGGATAGAAATATTTCATAACCATATTCGGTTGGCTGACTACTATTATCAGCCCCAGTCTCTACCCACAAATCAAAACCTGTATCGTGCGAAGGATATGCTGCGGAGGTCGTATATGCGAGCGTAATAATAAAGTTAGAAGATAGCAAGGTGCCGATTGTCATAGGAAATGGTAAAATCGAGGATGTCGTGCCCAGAGAGTTATCCGACTCATCTACACCATAAGCTACCTCAGGATAGCCTGCAACAGAAGTGTTCGCTGGGGATAATGCTATGTTGGTTAATGCAGTTGTCTCAGTAAGTGTCTGTCCGCTGAAGCACTGCTTCACGCTCCCAGACGAGGAGCTTATGCCCCACAGGTTCGGAGTGGCCGACCCGTAGTCAAGTGCGAGCGACGGGTTTCTATTCATGTTTGTGCTTGAAACACAATTAGTCGTTCGTGTATGAGATGCGATTACTAGAGGCACTGAAACTAGCATGATTATAACGATAAGAACAGCGACAGCAATACTGATGATTTGCCCTTCTTTAGTGATTCGCACTTTCTCGACGCCAAACAAAGTCTCAGGCGTTTCGTCCAATCCCAGGGACTCATCAGGAGATTTGGCTGCTGACTGTTGATATTAGGGTCGCAGTGCTTGGGTTAATCGCGTTAATAAAGCAACCACCTTAGACATGATTATCTGACCATGTTCTCGGGCAAGCCCTCTCCCCGACGGCAGCTCTCGTTTGTTATGTGAGCGTAGTGCTCAGTTCAAACGACAGAAACAAAGGTCGGGCGCTTACAGTATATCGATTAAGCTCGGCGAGGGCGCCACGCATACATTGTCCCATATCGATATCCACTTGTAAGCAGACTAATCCTTCTGTCCATCTCGCAGACCAGCATGTCTGCGGGTTTTGCTTGGTTCCAACCTTTCTCTACGCAGGGTTCAGCCAAATGATGTTCCCGTCCGGGTCTTCGAACTGGGCGAACACCCCCCATCCTTCGTCCTTGGGCGGGTGGGGGAACTTCACCCCTTTGGCTCTGAGTTCCTCGTAGGTCTTCGCGATATTCCTAGTGGACAGCGCGATACCAGTATTCCCCTTCTCAAGGTCCTTGCTTTGGCATAGGTGGAGCACTGTCTTCGAGCCCTTGGGGGCAACCGTTATCCAGTGCCCTCGGGTGCTCCTGGGCTCAAGCCCTAGCACCTCGGTGTACCACTTCAAGGCCTTCTTCGAGTCCGAGACAACAATGGCCACGTCTACAATGCTGTTTATCATTAGCCGTCATTCGCGCAGGACGCGGATAAGCTTGCCGCTTGGACTAATCATGGAGCCAGGCAAGACCGTGAGTTTCACCCAATGTTATGAAGGTCTCCCCCACGTCGGGAATTCTCGAATATGCAGATCAGATGGTTGGATGCTCTCGGGTCTTAAATACACGATAGAAGGCGCGGGCTTGGTCCGTTCATCAACATGATCTTGTCACCAATCCACCGGGAGCGACTGCACCTGTCCCAGGAGGTCTGATTATGGAAGGTTTCGACGAGCTCAGGCTCAAACAGGTGGTCAAGAAGGGAGTCGACGCCGCCGGGTACAGGAGACCCTTTCCTATCCAGGCCGAGGCCATAGGTCCTCTGCTGGAAGGGAAGAATCTCATCGGCCAGGCGAAGGCGGGTTCAGGGAAGACCCTCGCCTTTGGAATACCACTGATTCAGGCCATGGACGAGAACCAGCCTTGGGTCCAGGGGCTCGTCCTTGCGCCCACGAGGGAGCTTGCGGTCCAAATCACCTTGGAGCTCCAGAAGATAGCTTCCTACACAGGGGTGAGGATAGTCACGATCTATGGCGGCCAGTCGATGAACCTACAGCTCGATTCCCTCAGGCGTGGCGCACACGTCGTTGTCGGGACGCCGGGGAGGACGATTGACCACATCAAGCGCGGGACCCTGAGGCTCGACGCTGTGCGCTTCGTGGTGATAGACGAGGCCGACGCAATGCTCGACATGGGCTTCATTGACGACGTCGACTACATCCTTGGCAAGACCCCTCCTGGGAGGCAGATGAGCTTGTTCTCAGCGACCATGCCAAGATCTATCGTGCAACTCTCCCAACGGTACATGACAGATGCAGTAAGGGTCATGGTCGACGAGAACGAGCCGTCGGCGGAGACTCTGGAACAGTTCTACGCGCGTGTGGAGAGGGACCAGAAGCTGGAGCTCCTGCTAGACATCCTGCAGAAGGAGAACAGGAAGAGCGCGGTCGTTTTCTGCCGGACACGGCATGGCACCATAAGGTTGGCCAGGGAGCTGGAAAAGAGGTTCATGAGCGTCGTCTCGCTGCATGGTGACCTCAGCCAAAAACAACGCGACCACTCGATGGGGCTATTTAGGTCAGGAAGGGCGGATATACTTGTGGCTACCGATGTAGCCAGCAGGGGTATCGATGTAAGGCAGGTCGACTGCGTCATCAATTACGACGTTCCCGAGGACCCGACCGTCTATTTCCACAGGGTGGGGAGAACTGCCCGGGCCGGGGACATCGGCAGGTCCTACACCTTTGTCAGCAGTGACGAAAGCGCGGACTTCGCACGTATAGCGGCTCTTGCCAGGGCTCCCATCAAGCCCCTTCGGGAAGCGGATTCGAGGGCTCCAAAAACACCGTCGCTATCCTCACGCGGCCCCAGGCCCTGGCGCCACGGCAGAGGGGAGAGGCGGAGAGGCAACCCCCGCCACTTCCGAAGATACAGATGAATGCAGCCAATCGCACGTCTCCGAGCCCTTAATATGCACGATATTCGGGCGCAGGGTGAAACGCGTTGGGAAAGAGAAAGGTCCTCAGCGAGGCCAACCTGAAAGAGCTCGTGATGCCCCAGCAGGGGGAGATTCTGGGCAGGGCCATCAAAATGACAGGGGGGGACCAGGTCATTGTCAAGTGCGCCGACGGGATTACCCGTCAGAGCAGAATCAGAGGAAAGCTGAAGAGGAGAATGTGGATCAGAGAAGGGGACATCGTACTCGTCGCCCCGTGGGACTTTGACAACAGCAAGGCGGACATAATCTGGAGATACATCAGGGCACACATGGACTGGCTTGAAGCCAACGGCTATCTGAAGGGCATTTAGGCAAATAGCGTAGGTTCTGGTCCCCCTCTAGGTTTTCCTCAGCCGCGAGTGTTTCCTCCCCTCCATCTGCTCGGAGGATTAGAATCGTCGTCGCCTCGTTCCACTCACAGGTTCCCTTGGAGGGCAGGCCATTATGTTCCTTGATGCGAGTATGTCCCTATCCCATTTCTTGTCGCACTCGTTTGAAAGACCCTAAGAGGAGCACGTAAAACGCCCCATAGACCGGCCCAACGTCTATGGAAAAGGAGGCCGATTTCGACGTCGTGGTCATTGGAGCGGGGGTGCTCGGCGTCACGATTAGCTACTGGCTCTCATCGCTCTACGAGTGCAGAGTAGCACTCCTAGACACCGCCCAGGTGGCAGCAGCACACACTTCCACCCGCAACACAGGGGTCATCCACAGACCATTCTACCTGGACCCCGTGAAGAAGCGGGTCTTCGCCAAGACTTCTCTGATCTCCCACCCCATGTGGGAGAGCCTTGCAAAGAGGGAGGGCCTCCCGTGGAGACCCATTGGGACGTTCAATGTGGCCGCAGAGGAAGGGGAGGTCAAAACTCTGGAGAAGTACAGGCGTTGGGGCGTGGAGAATGGCATGGGAGAGGACGAGCTCGACCTGTTAGACGGTAAAGAAGTGCAGGCCCTCGAACCTGAGGTGCATTGCAGAGCTGCGCTCGTATCAAAGACAGATGTCTCGGTCGACTTCGGGGTCTTTACCCGCCATATCTGGAAGCGTCTTGATTCTCAGGGAGTGAGTTTCTTCGGGGGTCAGAGGGTTGTGAAGATCGAAGAGAGGAACGGTTCCACTAACACGGAGACGAGGTCAAGTTCAGGACGCGTCGAATTCCATTCCCGCTTTCTGATTAACGCCGCAGGTGGTGGGTCCCTGGAAATCGCCCATTACTGCGGACTGGCGGGGCAGTACACGTCCCTCAACTTCAGGGGAGAATATTGGGTAGTGGACGAGCCCTTCGGCTCGAGAGTCGAGTCGAACATCTACCGTCCGCCTAGGTTCCCTCAGTACCCGTTCCTCGACCCGCACTTCGTCGTCCGTGCGGACGGCACCAGGCAGATTGGTCCGAACGCGGTGCTCGTCCCGGGACCCTATGTTTATTCGGGGATGGGGCTATCGAAGTTCGCCGCATTCCTCGACAGGCCCGTGAAGCCGAAGCTGAAGCTCCTGATGAACAGAGACTTCGTGGCTCTGGTTGCAGGGGAGTGGAGGAGCTCCCTTTCTAAGAAGGCCATGTGCGACAGAGTCCGAAAGTTCGTACCAGGTCTGAAGGCAGGGATGCTCAACAGGCGGGCAGTATTCGGGGTGAGGAGCTCTGTCATTGACTCTTCCGGCTTCGTCCCGGAAGCCATTCTTTTGAAAGGTGAAGCATCGGCTCACATTGTTAACTTTAACTCTCCTGGTGCCACTGGCGCCCCTGCCTACTCAGCCATGGTGGTAAACAGTCTTCGCGAGGAAGGACGGCTGGCCTGGCTTTCGCCCAAAGAGGGAAGTCCTCCGATTCCGGGCTGGGACTTCAGTAAGGTGCTTGCTCAGTTCTAGGTTTCATTCGAGTACGTGTATGTTCCGCTTAGCGCACATGTCCTTCAGGACCTTGGGCCAGACGGTGACGCTCACCTCCCCGAGATGCGCCTTCTTCAGCATGAGCATCAGGGTCCTAGACTGTCCTATTCCGCCTCCGATTGAGAGCGGGAGTTCGCCGCTCATGATTCCCTTGTGGTAGTCGAACTTCAGCGAGTCGAGTTGACCGCTCATCTCCAGCTGCTTGCGCAGGCTCGCCGCGTCCACCCTGATCCCCATGGAACTCAGCTCGTGTCTCCTTTTCGTCACCGGGTTCCAAACAAGGATGTCGCCGTTCAAGCCATGGAACACTCTACCATCCTTCGTCCTCGTCTCGGTCACCCAGTCATCATAGTCAGCAGCCCTCATCTCGTGTGGATGCCCGTTCTTCAACACCCATCCGATTCCGACTATGAAGACTGCCGGGTGTTCCCTGAGCAGGGCGGTCTCCCTTTCCTTTCGGTGGAGCCTAGGGAACATCTCGAGGACTTCTTCGGCGTGGATGAACTCTATCTTGTCAGCCATTTCAGGATATTTCTCTTTCAGCTTCGGGAAAACCTCATGGACGTGTGTCTCGGCGCCCTTCAGGACCTTCCAGATTTTCTCCACTGTCTGCTCCAGATAGGGGAGGTTCCGCTGGTCGGCGGAGATGACCCTCTCCCAGTCCCACTGGTCTACATAGGCGCTGTGATCATGGTCGAGGAAATAGTCTTTCCTTACTGCTCTCATGTCCGTGCATATTCCCTCCCCCATCTCGATACCCAGCTCCTTGAGGGCGAAGCGCTTCCACTTAGTAGCGGCCTGTACGACTTGGGCGTCAATCGGATGCTTATTGTAGTCATTCGATATGTGGAACTGAACAGGCGTGCGCGACCCGTCCCTGTCCAGCATGTCGTTGATTCCGCTCTGCGCATCTACAATCAGCGGGACAGTAACCATCATCAGATTCAGCTCCCTGCTTAGGTGCTTCTCTATGTACCCCTTCGCTTCGAAGACCGCTTTTTGTGTTTCCTTCCTGTCTAGGAGCGACCTGTACCCGGTTGGGAGAATCTTTTCCACTTCTTCATAGGTCCCAATTCCCGGGCCGGCAAGGTCGTCCCTGCCATGGGTAGGTTGCATGGACGGCCGGGGTCCGTTTCTGGATTTAAGCCTCGCCCCAAATCAGCCGCGGAACGCTCCGACCAGCACCGCCAATTTTCATCGCTTCCGCCCACAGTAGGCAAAGACGGCTCCGGCAGTCAGGGGAGAGGCCGCCAAAGTCTCAAATCCCCTATCCTCCATGGCACTCACGACTTCCTTGTCCCAGGATGTCCCTTCGACGATTTGGGGGAGCCTTTGGAAGGCGAAAGCAGCTCCCTTCCTGGTCTTCTCCAGCACCAAACCTATGGCGCGGAGCCCAACCTGGATGTACGGCTCGAGGAGGGGCGCCGAGACCCCACCCGGCCTGGCGAAATCGTAGAGCACGACCCTCGCGCCAGGCCTGACGACTCTGGCCAGTTCACCCGCAAGTCTTGCGATGCTCACGTACTTGGGAACGTAGCAGCTCACAGCCGCGTCGAATGTTTCGTCGGGGAAAGGTAGAGTTTCGGCGTCGCCGTTGATCACCAGACATACGTTGGCCAGTCCCTTCGTCCAGCCTGTCCTTGCCATCTCAGGAGTCACATCGAGCCCCACGAATTTGCAACCGAAGCTACGTAGTCTCTCCTCGAAGAGCAGTGTACCACACCCGAGATCCAAGACCAGGGCCCCTTCCGATAGAGCGGCCTTTTCCGCAGCCCACCTCTTCCAATACCTATCCTGGTAAAGTGTCGCGTAGTCTACCGTCTTGTCATAGGAGGCTGCGAGACCGCGGAAGAGCTTCTGGGCGACCTCATCTGCCCCACCGGGGTCTGACATCGACCCCGCGAAAAGTATCCCGCTCCTTTATGTCGTTCTCTCCTCTTCGCGAACAGTTCAATAGTGAAGGGGTCAAGTACATCGTACTTGGAAAGTGAAGAGACCCGTGAGAATGAATTTTACGTCCCTCGGTACGGGCCTAAGAAGTTCCGGCTGCTGATTGGTCTTTCTTTCTATCCATACACTCTCATGAATGCGAGTTACGTCCTCATCGGGTCTCTCCTCGCTCCAACTGTCTACTACTATAGGATGGGAGAGATGGCCCTTGTCTATCTATTGGCGGTGGGGGTGTCAGCTCACTCCCTCGATGCGATGTCCCCGAACAAGCCATGGGGTAATTTTCTGTCGAGACGGCAGCTACTCGCCATGGCGGTAGGAGCGATGGTCCCGGCACTCGCCCTCGGCCTCTACCTCGCGGTTTCCTATGCGTTGTGGCTTATTCCCCTCGGGCTTGTTGAGCTCTTCTTCCTCCTCGCGTACAACCTGGAGCTCTTTTCTGGCAAGTTTCACACGGACTACTGGTTTTCCCTGTCCTGGGGCTTTCTTCCCGTGCTAGCAGGGTTCGTCGTTCAAACAAACGCAGTCACTTTACCTGCCCTAGCCGGAGGGCTGTTCGGGTTCTTCACGGCCTTTGTCGAGATAAACGCCTCAAGGCCCTACAAGGACCTGAAGCGGCAACAGGCGGGTGCACCCTCTCCCTTGGCAGCAAGGCTCGAGTCGATACTCAAGGGGATCGTCGCGAGCGTTCTCGCGGTCGCGGCATTCCTACTGGCTCTGGCTCTTCTCCGATGAAGAGAGTCTTTAGGCAGCTAGTCGACCTTGACGAAGAAGTACGCTGACTGCTGCGTCACACCGCTCGTCAGGGTCACAGCTAGGGTGTAGTCTCCGGTTGGTACTGCCTGACCCACGGAGACCCTCACACCAAGCTGGTAAGTTGTGGTGCCCATTGCTGGCACTGACGTTACGCTCGGTACAATCTGAATGAGCTTGGGTATAGAGGTAAGGTTCTCGGTGTCTGACACGGTTACCCCGAGGGGAGAGCTCCAGCTGCCGGCGATGCTCACCGCGAAAGACGCATTCCCTCCAGGTGACAAAGTCACGGAATCCGTACCAACTGTGGCTATTCTCCAGCCAGGGTTGTAGGCGCCATTCGCGAACCCCACATAGTTCCCCGTCAGCGATGTGAACCACACTCCTCCATCTGCGGCCGCAATGGAGAGGTCGTTCTGTATCTGTGTGTAGTTTGTTGCCGGCGGGTTGGACTCGCTGTACTCAGTCAGAATCTTGGACGCCTGGTCTATCGCTCCAATCTTGTTGGCATAGTGCTCGTTGAACCATACCGTCCCGTTTTCTGCAGCCGTCACGAGCGAGAGGGTGACAGGCACGTAGGAAACGGTCGATGTCGGATACGTCGTCCACGTTCCAGCACCAATGTCATACTCCACTACATTCGACGCGTCATGCTGAGCGACCCACAGGGTCCCGTCAGAGTATGTCACGGCGGTTGGTAAAATCAGGTTGAACCCCGTGCCCACAGCCCTAGGGGTGATCGTGGCGGAAGCATTGGCTGGGTTGAAAGAGTAGATGTGCCCGCTGCAGACGCAGATGGAAGTCGTTGGGGATTGGGAGATGTTCACAGAAGAGATGTAAGCCAGGGTGGAGTTGACGAAATCCAGGGTCAGTGGCTCGTCGTTTCCCATCCCGGAAAGGTTCATGACCTGCATCGACATGTCAGGTGCTATTCTCCCTAGCCTCGCAGGGGTGTTGTCCGACGTGAACCAGAGGTCGCCGTCCGGTCCCACGGCGAGCCAGTACGGATAGTCTGCCTTTGCGGAGGTGTTGAGCGTTACAGACTGCCCGTCAGAAGGGTTCACCCCGATTATGACGTTTCCATACTCGTCGGCCCCCCACACCCGACCGTTCCAGAGCGCGATTCCTGAGATGCTTGCCGAAAAGACGCACTCCGGGGGCTGTGGCGTAGGGTAGTTCGGCCATGCATATTCGACGACTGTACCATTATTCGGAAACAGGTGCGCCACCCCCGGTGCTTCGTCTTCAGCAAACCAGACCGAGCCGTCCGCGGCGGCAACAACGGCGTTCGGGTACCTGTCTACCCCCGGGAGCTGGTACTCGGTTACAGCTCCGAACTGGGACTCCGAGGTCTGGATTCTGGCCACGCTCCCCGCTGGAATCGCTCCGCAGGGTAAACCACCAGCATAGAACGCCTCGTAAACCCCGAACGAGGCGACGGCGATGCACGCAAGCACCGCGACGGCGGCAATCGCCTTCTTTCCGATCATCTCAACCACGGAGCCGCGGCTCAGGAGTATGCTTCGAAGCTCTTCCCGAGGGACCCCAGGGCCATCTTCTGCTCAAGGATCTCGTTCGCGCCTTCGTATATCATCGTGACCCTGCTGTCAGCCAGGTGCCGCGCAGGCCTGTTCTCGAGAGAATAGCCATTCGCGCCGAATATCTGCACAGCCCTGTTGGCCGAGTCGAAGGATGCGTTTGCCGCGAAATATTTCGCCTTGGTCACCGCGAGGTCGGTTGCGTCCCTGAGTTCGGAGCTCTTCGGGTTCTCTTCATACTTCTGTTTGATGAACGCAGCTTTCAGCAGGAGGAGCTTCGCCGCGTCGAGATTCATCGACACGATGCCTATATGCCGTTGGATCAGCTGGTGTTTCCCTATGAGCTTGCCATGCTGGACACGCACACTGGCGTATCTCACGGCCTCGTCGAGACAGTCCTGTATTACCCCGACGCACCCCGCAGCCACGCTTAGCCTCCCGTTCATGAGCCCCGACAGGGCGACGGACATCCCCTTATCGGGAGAACCTAGCATGTCCTCCTTCGCGACCTCAGCCTTGTCGAGATAGACGGTAGAGGTGTCGGCCGTGGGGAGCCCAAGCTTGTGCGGGATGATTTCCGCCTTGTAGCCAGGGGTCGACGTGTCCATCACGAAGCCGCACATTCCTTCCCTCTTCCCCTTCGGGTACGCGAAAATGAGGATCTTGTTGGCAGTGGACCCGAGCGAGATCCACATCTTCTGTCCGGTAAGCAGGTACTTCCCTTCCTTCTCCTCGAAGTACGTGGTGAGGGCCGCAGGGTCGCTCCCCGCGCCCGGTTCTGTTAACCCGAAGGCGAATATGCTCTCCCCCTTGGTAGCAGGCGGGAGTAGTCTCGCCTTCTGCTCTTCCGTTCCCCAGTGCTGAACCGTCATCTGGCCAAGCGCCATGTGAACGGAAAAGAAAGTCCTCAGTCCGGTTCCTTCTCGGCCTATCCTCTCCACAGAAAGAGCGTAGGTTATCATGTCCGCACCCTGGCCGTCGCCATACTTCCTTGAAACGGGGAGCCCGAGCAGGTGCGCCTTGGCGAAGAATGGCCTTACCTGCTCGTTTATCCGGTGCTCGAGATAGCACTTGTCCTCTATAGGCCGGAATTCCTTGCATGCCCTGTCGACCTGCTCCAGGATCATGGTCTGCTCCTCGGAGATGTCGAAGTTCATCTTTGACAGGTTCATGAACTCGTCTTGTTCCAACATGACGGAGCTACTCCTTCCACCTTTCTCTTGCGACCCGGCCTCGCACATGCTCCACTATCTCTTCGAATGAACTCCCCGGTCCGTACAGCCCCGTGATGCCGAGCCTGAGGAGCTTCGGCTTGTCCTCTTCGGGTATTATCCCCCCGCCGACGACGACGATGTCCTTGCCTCCCATCCTTTCGAGAAGCCTCTTTACCTTTGGGAACGCCGTCATGTGCGCTCCGTTGAGGAGCGACAGCGCAACAACGTCGACGTCTTCGTCTATGGCCATCTGGGCTACCTGTTCGGGGGAGGGGAGGAGGCCGCTGTAGATTACCTCCATTCCTGCGTCTCTGAAAGCTCTCGCAAGGACGAGTACTCCTCTGTCGTGGCCGTCGAGCCCGGGCTTGGCGACCAGAATCCTGACCCTCTTCTGAACCGCGGCGGTCTTCTTCGCCATGTCCATCACCAGCGCGACTCGGAGGGATTCAAAACCTTTGCTGGCATCAGAGCTGGATGCGTTGCCAGCCTGGGTTGCAAATGCCAACGTGCGATAGTACGAATATGATGAAATTCTTCTCAAGTTTCGTCAGAGTAACAAGGGTTCTTTGGGAACGGATTCTCTGTTCATTTACATCCAACCCTCCTCTGCCTCATGTGTGCACTACAGCTTCGTCCTCGTCTCACAGGATCATGGGCTCCGCGTAGGGGCCCCAGACTCTACGCCCTACGTCTACGATTTCGCCGAGGGTGGCGTACTGTGTCACAGCCTCCAGCATAGGATAGATCGAGTTTGCATCCTCGTTTTCAAACACCTTCTCCATTTTCGCCAGTGCCGCCTTCACCCTGACGCCGTTCCGTTCCCTCTTTACGACAGCCAGCCTCCTCATCTGTGCCTTCTGGGCCTTGAAGTTTATCTTAAGGAACTCGATTGGTTCCTTCTCAGCCTTGTCGTACTTGTTGACACCAACCACCGAGTCCTTCCCTTCCTCCACGCGCTTCGACAGTCTGTAGGAGTTCTCTGCGATCTCTCGCTGCAGATATCCCGTCTTGATCGCCTTGAGAAGCCCTCCGGCTGCCTCGATTCTGTCGAAGTACTTGTAGGCTTCCTCCTCCATCTGGTCGGTGAGCCATTCCACGTAGTACGAGCCCCCGAGAGGGTCGATGACGTTCGGCACCCCTGTCTCCTCAGCGATGATCTGCTGGGTCCGAAGGGCCACCTCCACCGCCTGCTCCGTCGGGAGGGCCCAGGCTTCGTCGTACGAGTTCGTGTGCAGGGACTGGGTTCCTCCCAGCACGCCAGCCAAAGCCTCTATCGCGGTCCTGACGACGTTGTTCAGAGGCTGCTGCCACGTGAGTGACACTCCGGATGTCTGTGTGTGGAATCGCATGAGAAGACTCCGCTTGTCCTTTACTCCGTATTTTTCGCTTAGGACCCTCGCCCAAATCCTTCTGGCCGCTCTGAACTTCGCTATCTCTTCGAAGAAGTCCATGGTCGAGTTGAAGAAGAAGCTAAGACGGGGCGCGAACTGTTCCACCTTCAATCCTGCTTCTAGGCCTAGCTCCACGTAGCCGAATCCATCCGCGAGGGTGAACGCCAGTTCTTGGACCGCGCTTGAACCTGCCTCTCTTATGTGGTAACCGCTTATGCTGATGTAGTTCCAAAGCGGCATTTGCTTGGTGGAAAATACCATCAGATCCCTGACGAGCCTCAGGTGGGCCTCGGGTGGGTAGACCCACTCCTTCTGTGCGATGTATTCCTTGAGCATGTCCGCCTGGACCGTTCCCCTGAGCTTCGCTATCTGCACCCCCTGCCTCTTCGCCACTCCGGCGTACATACAGGTCAGGACTGTCGCCGGAGCGTTGATTGTCATCGAAGTGCTCACCTTATCAAGCGGGATTCCGTCGAAAATCACCTCCATGTCCCGTAGCGACGACACGTTGACCCCACACCTTCCCACTTCCCCGTGGGCCCTCTTGTGGTCGCAATCGTAGCCGTAGAGGGTGGGCATGTCGAAGGCGATGCTCAACCCTGTCTCACCGTGATCAAGGAGGAGCTTTAGTCTCCTGTTGGTGTCCTCGGGGGCGCCGAAGCCGGAGAACATCCTCATAGTCCACCTCCTTCCCCTGTACATATTCGGATAGACGCCCCTGAGAAACGGATAGACCCCCGGGAATCCCTGGTCGGAGTAGTCCGAATTTGAAACGTCCCCAGGCGTGTAGAGCGGCTTCAGAGGGAGCCCCGAGGCAGTCTGGAAGTGTGCGTTAGCCCCGTCCTGCTCCTGTCCTCCTTCCCTGTATATTGCCCCTTGCCACTGCTTCAGGCCCTTACGGATGTTCTCCAGAGCCTTCCTGTCGTAGAGGGTACTAGCGCGCGCCCTCGCCTCGACGATTTCCTTGGCCTTCCTTTTCCAGTAGACATCCTTCCCCCCTCTGAGCAACCTGCCCCAACGCCACCCATGCCCAGAAATAAAGAGTGCTTGAACCAATTAAAAGGGGTCAGCTGACGGGCGTCGAGGCGGCTTTGCGGGTCAGTGAACTGGCTTCGAGGATCAAGAAGGGGAACAGGATTGCCCTCTCGAAGGGGATCACACTTGCCGAAAACGACCGCGCGGGGGCCTCGAAGCTGCTTGCCCAGATTGGGTCTCCAGGGAAGGCGTTCGTCGTAGGAATAACAGGTCCGCCCGGCACAGGCAAGAGCAGTTTGGTTGACAGGCTGATTGAAGCGTACCGCCGGGACGGGCTGAAGGTGGGCGTCATCGCGGTGGATCCCTCCAGCCCGATAACCGGGGGCGCCCTCCTCGGGGACAGAATCAGGATGTCAGACCATGCGGGGGATCTGGATGTCTTCATCAGGAGCATGGCATCTAGGGGATGGTCAGGGGGGCTGTCAAGGGCCACCTCACAGGTGATAAGGCTGATGGACGCCGCGGGCTTCGACCTCATTCTATTGGAGACCGTCGGCATAGGGCAATCGGACATAGAGGTGGTCGGCGTCTCCCATGCGGTGCTAGTTGTGCTCATGCCCGGGCTCGGGGACGACATCCAGGTCTCGAAGGCAGGGCTGATGGAGATCGGTGACATCTACGTGGTGAACAAGTCGGACCTCGAGGGGGCGGACGTCATGGTGGTCAACCTGCTTTCTCTTTTCAGAGGCACCGTCAGGTCCCCTCCTGTCCTGAAGGTCTCGGCGCTCTCCGGTGAGGGTATCAACGTGCTGCACGACGCCATAGAGAGGATCCGCGGAACCTTTGAGGCTGGGAACGCTGAACTTCGCCTGAAGAGCATCCGAGGCATGATCATAGAGACAGCAAGGGGCGCAGCCATGGAGCGGCTCTCAGGCGTTTCAGAGTCGAAGGCCGAGGAGCTAGCGAGGAAGGTGCTCGCAGGAAAGACAACCATCGAGGAGGCAGCATCCCGGCTGTCAGCCTAGGGGTGCCTATCGTCGATGGGGACGTACTTTAGTCCTGAAAGGCCCACGTAGGTCGAGTCGGGTCTGATGAGCTTGTTGTCCTCCAGCTGCTCGTTGTAGTGTGCCATCCAACCGAAGATCCTGCAAGCGGCGAAGATGGGGGTGTACAGGGGTATTTCTATCCCCAGGGAGTAGAATATGGGCGCGGCGTAGAAGTCGAGGTTCGACGGGATTCGTTTTACCTTCCACATTTCTGCCTCCATGGCGTCGCAGAGCCTGTAGAGGGTGTCGTCGCCACCTCTCCTCGCGAGCATCTCCCTCAGGTACTCTTTGCAGAGTCGAGCGCGGGGGTCGAACTCCTTGTATACCCTGTGCCCGAATCCCATGATCTTCCTTTTCTCCTTGAATGCTGCCTGAAGGAACTCGCCCGCCTTCACAGGGTCCCTGACGGCGAGCAGCATCTCCATGGCAGCCTCGTTCGCCCCTCCGTGGAGGGGACCCTTGAGGGAGGCTAGCCCCGCCGAAGCGGCAGCATAGGGGTCTGCCTGGGTGGACGCGACAACCCGGACGGTAAAGGAAGAAGCGTTCAAATCGTGTTCCAGGTACAGCATCATGACCCGCTCGAACACCCTGCGCTCGTATTCCGTTGCCTCTCTTGTAGTGAGCATCTGAAGTAGGTTGTCCGAGAACCTGAGATCACTCTTGGGTGACCTGGGAGATTCTCCTCTCGGAACCCTGTGGCAGTTGGCAGCCAGCACTGACATCTTCGCCTCCAAGGACTTCTGCTTCCCCTGGAGGTCCTTCTCTGAGTCTATGCTCCCAAGTGCCGAGACCGCAGTCCTGATCACGTCGATCGGATGAGCGTCTCTCCCCAGCTCCCGCATTATACCCAGTACCTTCGGTTGCACCTCAGCCCTATCCCGGAGATCTTCCGTGAACGACTCGAGCTCTCCCCTTGCGGGGAGCTCTCCGTTGAGAATCAGGTACGCGGTCTCTTCGAATCCAGCGTTTGTCACGATTTCCCAGATCGGATATCCTCTGTAAACCAGGGATCCATCCGCACCGCTCCTCGAAATCCGGGTGTCTGTTACTGAGACACCAGCGAGTCCCTTCTGTACCTTAACAGGGTCCGATGCGTCAGTCATCGGTTTCCCTTCCTGATGAGCCTCGCGGCGCTCAGGGCCCTCGCGTCCTCGTCTTCATACGCGTAATAGTCTATCAACTGGTAGAACTCCTTCCTCGTCATCAGCGACCCGAGCATCCCCTTCTGCGTCCCCACTGCCTTGAGCTGCGCGAAGGTCTTCTCGACAGCCTTCATCATGGCCCTGAACGCGGTAACCGGGAAGATGACCACGTCGTACCCGAGTTCATCGAACTCCTTCGCCGACATGTAGGGCGTCCTGCCGAATTCGGTCATGTTCGCCATGAGCGGCAGTCTCACCTTCTTTCTGAACTCCCTGAACTCCCCAGTGGTTTCAAGCGCTTCCGGGAATATCATGTCCACCCCCGCCCTGGAGTAGACCTCAGCCCTCTCGATCGCCGCGTCCAGCCCCTCCACCGTCCTCGCGTCCGTCCTCGCGATGATCAACAGTCCCCTCCCTGCGGCCTCTTTTGCTGAGATGAGCTTCTTGACCATCTCGTCGACATCGACCAGCTCCTTCCCTTCAAGATGCCCGCACCTCTTTGGGAGCACCTGGTCCTCGATGTGGATGGCAGCTGCGCCGGCTGCCTTCAACTCCCTCACCGTCCGGGCAACGTTGAGCGCCTCGCCAAAGCCCGTGTCTGCGTCTACGATCAGGGGCACGCTCACCTGCGATGTTATCTGCCTTGTCGCCTGGGCGACCTCGGTGAGTGTCGTCATCCCCAGGTCTGGAAGGGCGAGCAAGTTGGAAAACCCGGCTCCGGAGAAGTAGAGCACCCCGAACCCTGCCTTATCGGCAAGCTTCGCCACCGATGGGCTGAATACGCCCGGTGCGACCAATATCCCTTTGCCGATGAGCTTCCGCAGGGCATCCGCGTGTGTCGCCAAAACTAGCAGGCGACCACGCTCCTGGCTAGTGCTATATGCTTGTCCCCGCCCCGGATCCCATCACCATTAAATCGAGCAGGGGAGGGTCCTGCCCAGTGCTTTCCTTCATCTCACAGGGCTCCCCCCATGATGCCGTCTTCGTCCATGGCGCCGGAGGGAACAGCCTCCTTTGGAGACGAATGCTTGAAGGGCTCTCCGGGAACTCCAGGGCCCTGGCTGTAGACCTCCCGGGCCACCCTAGCGGAGAGATAACCTGCAGGAGTGTCGGAGAATATGCCAAGGCAGTACACCAGTTCCTGCTCGACGCCAACCTCGACCGCCCTGTCCTGGGGGGGCACTCGATGGGGGGCGCGACTGTGCTCACTCTCGCCCTCGCGTATCCGGACGACATCGGCGGACTCATCCTTGTGGGGACGGGTGCCAAGCTTGGTGTCGCTCCCGAGATACTGGAAGGACTCAAAAGCAATCCCATGCGCACCATAGAGAACATAATCACGCCCAGGAGCTTCAACTCCATCGACCTCAGCCTCGGCCGAGAGTCACGGGCGGCCCTTTCCGTCTCGAACCTCCCCGTTTTCCTTAACGATTACCTAGCCTGCACCGGCTTCGACATCCGGAAGGATCTCTCCACGATCTCCGCGAGGACGCTGGTCGTGTGCGGCGACAAAGACAGGATGACCCCTCCTGGGTTCTCGCACTACCTAAACGCAAACATCCCCGGCTCAGAGCTCCGCTTCATCAAGGACTCTGGGCACATGCTGCCCCTGGAGAAACCAGATGCCCTCGCCTCTGTTGTCCAGGATTTCCTAGCGAGTTTCACTCGGTGAACTCTTCCCCGCCCCTGGCTATCCTCGACATTTCTCCCACGAGGGCTACCATCCCTTCACGAGTTGTCGAAGAGACCGGATAGAGGTCGGCTCCGAGAGACAGCTTCCGGACGCCCCGGAAGAGCTCTGAGTAGAGGGAGTACGCCTCTCCGTTCTTCGTTCCCGCAAGTGCGTCTTCGAAGGCCCTGCTGTCCCTGCTCCACTCGGCTATCCGCTTGACCCTGTCCCTAGCGATGTCCCTCTTGGTCAGGACAGTTATCTTGGGGATGTTCAGCCTAAGACCAACGGACGCGGAAAGCAGGGCAAGTGAAAGGAAGTTCGACGGCGTGCTCGCAAGCAGTGGGTCCACCAGGAACAGGAGAAGCTTGGAGTCTGCTTTCAGCTCGCTTACGATGAACTCTCCACTTTCTCTGTAGGCGAAAAGCTCCGTCTGCCCTGGAGTATCTATGATAACATTCTCCGCGTTGTGGGAATCTATCTCCTCCTGTAGCTCCGCAAGTTTCGTCGCCACCATGTCCGCGGCGAGTATCAGGGCGCCGTTTGGTCCGAGGCCGTACTCTTCCATCACGTCCTGGAGCTGAACGCTTTCCCTGACGTCCACGTCGGGTTCGTAGGGAAGTTCGACGACACCCGGATCCAGGTTGACTGCTATGGCATCTTCTCCCCTGTTGACATACCAGTCCTTCAGGGCCCCTGTAAGGAGCGACTTCCCCGACCCTGCTGTTCCAGTTACGAATGACACGTCCATTGCTAACTCTTAAGCCCCCTTGAAGACTTCAGGCTCCCCCCAGTATCTTCGACTTCCCTCCGCATGTCCCTCGCGATCTCTTCCCCTTCGTCGTCTGTCCTTCTCCCGTCCTCCCCCACCACGGCTATGTCTAGCTCGATCCTGGAGATTCCGTCTCTTATCCCCCTCGGGTGAGACTTGATGTAAGCACCTGGATGTTTTCTCATCTCCTTCGCGATTGCAGGGGCAAGGGCAGACTCTAGGATCCCCTCCAGCCTCATGGTGACGTACTTCCTGTATAGTTTCCCCAGTCTCTCCCGTATCTCAGGCTCGACGGACCTCCTGAATATGCCCCGCATCTCGACGGGGACGCCGGGCAGGCAGTATACTGTCGTCCCTCCCGTGACCACCTTCACGCCGGGAGCGGTCCCCGAATCGTTGAAGACAGCCTCCGCCCCTGCAGGGAGCCTTGCCATCTTCAGACGAGCAGGGGTCAACTCGACCTCCTTTAGCCCCCGCCTCGCGTAGTGTTCCTTGATCAGATCGAGCGCATGCTCGTTTCTGCGAAGCGTCACACCCATGCCGTTGGCTATTCCCCTGAGGGTCATGTCGTCGGGCGTGGGTCCCAGCCCCCCTACAACTATCAAGAAGTCGGGATTCCGCTTCACGGCTGCCCGGTATGCGGAAGCTATTTCGTCAAGGTCGTCGTCCACCGTCGTAACCTCCTTTAGCATGGTGCCCATCCTCGCGAGCCGCTTGCCAATCCAGTACGCATTCGAGTTCATGGTTCTTCCAATGAGGAGCTCCTTCCCCGCGGCGAGCATTTCGACCCTGATCACGGCGGGACGCTCCTTGCCTCAGGCTTAAAACGAGTGCGAAGGTCCATCTCCAAACATGGATGCTCCCCGCCGCTATCCGACGAGGCCCCTGGTGGGCGCGGGTGCGGTGGTCCATCGAAGAGGGCGGGTATTGCTCCTGAAGCGAAGGAATCCTCCTAACCAGGGGATGTGGGCGCTCCCCGGAGGCTTGGTGGAACTGGGGGAGGCGGTCCAGGACGCGGCCGTTCGTGAGATAAGGGAGGAGACAGGCCTCACCGTGGAAATAGAGGGGCTCCTCGACGTGCAGACAGACCTGCACAGGGATGAGCGCTCGAGGATCGAGTTTCATTACATACTGGTCGACTATCTGGCGAGGCCAATCTCTGGAAGGCTCAGGCTCAACTCCGAATCTTCCGATTCCGGCTGGTTCACGCGAGGCCAACTCGCGCGCATTGCAATGAGCAGGGGCACGATATCCGTCCTCGAGTTGTTTTTCGAAAATCGGCTACGCTAGGCGCCTTCTGCGTCAGGACCGTCGTGGGAGGTTGCTACTTCTCCTTGTTCCCGCTGAGCCACCATTCGAGGTAGTCGGCCTGCTGCCTTGAGCGCTTCCGCCTTTCGTCTTCCTCAGGTGCCTTTGCCTTGAACCTCGCGTCTGAAAGCTGGTCCCTGGTGAGGAAAGCTCCGCAGTTCTTGCAACCGTATCTCTTTGTTGGTGCGTCATACAGCATTATCCCGACGTGGCATTCGGGGCAGATCTGATCCAATATAGTTCGGTCCCTGCTCTCTCTCGGAGTCCTTAACGCTTTCCCTCCGCCCTGTCCCGCCGGTTCTTACTCACACTCGTTAAATAGCGATGGGGGCGGAGCCGGCTCGAGCGACAGTGGCCGAAAAGCTAGTCCTGGCGGGCCCTGCCTCCGAGGATCTGGGGCGTTCCTTGTCGGAGAAACTTGGTCTCCCCCAGCTCGCCGCAGAGTTCAAGGTCTTCGCTGATGGAGAATCGAAGTTCACCCTCCACGAAAAGGTCGAGGGTAAGAGCGTCTTCGTAGTTCAGTCGACCTACAACCCCGTAGACCAGCACATGTTCCAGCTTCTCTTGGCATCCCACCAGCTCAGCGAGGCGGGGGCCAAGGTGACGGCGGTCGTCCCCTACCTTGCTTACGCCCGGCAGGACAAGGAGTTTCTTGCTGGCGAGGGGGTCACGCTCGGCGTAGTGGCGCACCTTATGCGCTCGATGGGCGTTCGGAGGCTGGTGACAGTTGATATCCACTCCGCAGAAGGTCTCGCGCTCTTCTCCTTCCCCACCTACAGTGTCTCCGCCATCCCGAGCCTCGTCGAATATGTGAAGGCAGAACTTGGCCCGAAAGACCCCGTGGTTATGTCCCCCGACTTCGGTGGCTCGAAGAGGACGGAAGCCTTCGCCCAGCTCTACGGTGCCAGGTTCCTGCAACTCAGCAAGACAAGGGACAGGGCGACTGGCGGAGTCAGCATGAGAGAGTCGAATCTCGAAGTGGCTGGCAAGGAAGTGATCATCGTCGATGACATAATCAGCCAGGGGGACACTGTAAAGGCCGCGGCCGACGCCGTCATCAAACAGGGGGCGAAGCAGGTTCTGGCAGTATGCGTCCACGGCCTGTTCGTCTCGGACGCGCTCCAGAAGCTGGAGAAAGCCTCAGTCGAACCCATCGTCTGCACTAACACCGTCCCCAGCAGGTTCAGCAAAGTGGATGTTTCCGAGGCCCTGGCGTCCCATCTCAGGACTCTTGAAGAGTAAATCACTGGTGCTCCTGTCGGGGGAGGGGATCACTCTCCCGGCCTCCGAGGCGAAGGCACTTTTCCTCGGCACGGACCCCCGGTCCACCTTCGAAGCACCCGAGCCCAGGGTGCTGATCGCTGATTCTGAGGCCGACCCTTTCGCGATCGGTGCACGAATCGCATTCGCGAGGAGAGTTGGACCTTTCCTGCGGTCCCCCTCTGACGCGCGCGGGCTCCTGTCAGGCCACCGTGTCAGGTTCAGATCATTCGATTTGAGCCCGAGGAGGTCGCAAACAGACCCCGACGAATATCTGGAAGGGATAGACGCAACCGTCGACCTCGTCGACCCTGAGTACGAACTCACCCTTGTAAAGGGCCAGAGGGATTACCTGGCGGTCACCGCGCCATCCCAAATGCTGCAGGGGTGGTCGTGCCGCAGACCCAGGTCACGACCCTTCTTTCACCCTTCAGCCATCTTTCCCAAGCTTTCTAGGGCCCTAGTGAACATGTCCCGCTGCAGACAGGGGGACATCTTCCTGGAGCCCTTCGCAGGAACCGGGAGCATAGCGATAGAGGCAACGCTGGTGGGAGCCGACGTCGTGGCCATAGACCTGGCTGACCAGATGATCCGGGGTGCATCTTCAAACATGAGGCACTATGCGCAAGACTGGCTAGGAGTGGTTCGCGCAGATTCGACCCGCCTCCCCATTCGCGGGGTGCGGGCCGCAGCCACAGACATCCCCTACGGGAGGGCATCCAGCACCCGCGGACGCCCCCCCGATCTTATGCTTGAGCTACTGCTGCCAGAGCTTGCCGGCGCAATGGAACACCTGTCTTTTCTCGTCCTCATGCACCCCAGTAGTGTAGCGGTGGAACCCACCTCCGAATTCTTGGTTGTAGAGGAGCATCACCTCCACGTTCATAAGTTCCTTACTCGGACAATTACAGTTCTGAAGAGGAGATAGCTTGGTCAAGCTCGTCGTAACATTTCTTGGGACGAGCGCTGCCGCACCTACGGTCAGCAGGGGTCTCCCAGCTGTCGCCATTAAGCGGGAGGGGGAGGTGGTCCTCATGGACTGTGGCGAGGGGGTCCAACGGAGGGTGCTTTCTGAGTCTCTGGGGCTGGGGAGCGATATGACCATTCTGATTACCCATCTCCACGGCGACCATGTGACAGGACTTTTGGGTCTCCTTCAGACCATGAGTCTCGCCCAGCGGCGCAAGCCCTTGAACATTGTCGGGCCGGAAAAGCTCCTGAGATGGCTGGAGGTCACCGCCGAGCTTCTTCACATCGGCCTGACCTTCCCCATCCGGTTCTCGGCTGCCAGACCCGGGGTCGTACTCCGGACGGGGGGCTTCCGCATCAGGGTCGCCAGGGCTGCCCACTCCGTTGAGGCCTTTTCATACCTGATAGAAGAGCTAGGTCGGCCTGGAGTCTTCTACCCAGAGAAGGCGAAGTCTCTCGGGGTACCAGAGGGTAGGCTCTGGTCCAGGCTCCAGAAAGGAGGTGCGGTCACCATTGGGGGGAAAAGGATCGAATCTTCCGAAGTGACCGGTCCACCCAGGCCTGGAAGGAAGATTGGGTACTCTGGCGACACCAGACCCACGGCGAGGCTCACCCGATTCTTCTCTGGCTGCGACCTCCTGATATTCGACTCAACGTTCAGAGAAAGCGACAGGGAGAAAGCGATAGAGAGGAAGCACAGCACAAGCCTCGAGGCGGCAGAGCTAGCCAGGAAAGGCAAGGTTCGACGGCTCGTGTTGACTCATTTCAGCGCAAGGTACACCAGTGTCTCGAGCCTAGTACGGGAGGCCCGCAGGATCTTCCCCAATGCAATTGCAGCGTCGGATGGGCTATCGATTGAAGTGGCCTATCCGACGTAGGCTGTCAGCCATTCTATCAGGGCATCGATCTTTTCCGATTCCAGATTGAGGTATATGGGCCCCAGGGGGGATTCATCAGGGCTCCCGCAAAGGGCGACCACACCGACGGCGGCCGCCTGCCGGTTGAGCATCAGGGAAGTCGAGCGTCCCGTGCTCCTTAGGAGCATCTGTTTCCTCGCCGCCGAACGCACGTGCCTATCTCTGAGCTGCTCCCTTATGTGGACCAGCGCCTTCGGATCTTCGGACACGAGCCTCGCTGGACGAGAGTCTTCGTCGATGTCGCACTCGGCTTCCCCCACGACATTCCTCATGGCCTGAAGCACCTTCGCAGGGTCCTCTGACGGCGAAACAGTAGCTTCCAAAACAAGCTTCGTCCTGACTTCAGGCGGCGACATGCTTGTCCCACCGCTCGACCACCTGGGTTATTTCGGCCGCCAACCTTCCTGGTGTCGCGTGCTGGTTTGAGACCGTCTCGTCGGCGAGTGCGATCGCCTTTCCGACGCCGACCCCGAGCTCACGCGTATCCCTATCGATGAACATTTCGTGGGTGAGAGGGTCGTCCCTTCTCCCCCTTTCTTGCAGGAACTCGAAGCGCCTCTCCGGGGATGCGTCCACGGCAACCAGGAGCACCGCTGCCTTCCTTCGAAAGGCCTCCACCTCTGCCATAGATCTTATTCCGTCCACCACCACCTTTTCTGCCTTCGACTTCGCGATCGTCTCGAGGCAGAGGTCCGCTACCGCGGATTCCCCCTTCTCTTTTCTCAAGAGCTTCATCACTTCGCCGGTGTTCTTTGCATCGGGCTCCAAGCCCCGCCGTTTAGTCTCCGCCCTGATCACGTCTCCCATTACAACGCGCGTCCAACCGAGCTTGACAAGGGCCTGTGCGGCAGTCGACTTCCCTGCGCCTGGCATTCCAGTAATCGCTACTATCCGAAGCAACCCGTTCGCTCCCCGGCCGACAGGTAGCGGATTTAAAGGAAGCAGTGTTGGCTGGGCTCGTGCGCGCCTTCGTTGCCCTCGAAATCCCAGGAGATGTCGTCGACCTCCTCATCAAGGCTCAGAAGGAGCTGGATGCTACCGGGGCAGACGTCAAGCTGGTCGAGCGGGAGAACCTACACCTGAACCTGAAGTTCCTCGGCGAACTTAGAGACGTGGAGGTATCAGAGGCGAAGTCCCGGCTCGGCAGACTTTCACTCAAAAGTGCAGAAGTTAATGTCAGAGGCGTGGGCGCGTTTCCCTCCTCAGCTAGGCCAAGAGTGGTCTGGGCAGGCGTCGCGCCAGAAGACGAGCCCCTCATCATTCCAATCGCAAGGGAAGTCATCGGCGCCCTCGAGGGCGTGGGAGAGAGGGACGACAGGCCGTTCAGGCCTCACATCACGTTGGCTAGGGTGCGCTCTGGCAGGAATATGCTCGAGCTCACGGAGGTCCTGCGGCGGATTGCGGGAATGGAATTCGGAACCGTCGGTCTAAAGGAAATAAAACTGAAGTCAAGCACTCTCACACCGAACGGTCCGATCTACAAAGACGAGGGGGTGTATCCACTTCTGTGAGCGAACTGTCCTCGGTGCTAAAACGAGCAACCAGAGTGATTGCCCCTTCCTCTGCCGAGACGGCGAAAATCAGGAGACTGGCAAATAAGCTCCTTCAGAGGACTAGGCGGGCCGCGGAGGGATTCCCCGAAGTCAGAGGCGTGTTGATGGGGGGCTCGTTCGCAAAGGGGACCTGGTTGCCTAGGCACGTCGATCTCGATATCTTCGTAAAGATCGACCCAGGAACGCCCGTTGCGCGATTCGAGCAGGTGGGGCTGGGAATCGGCTCGGCTGCCACCAAGGGCTACCCTATGGGGAAGAAGTATGCCCAACATCCCTACACCGAAGCCACCGTCGAAGGAGTACGGGTGAACATAGTTCCCTGCTTCGCCGTAAAAGCAGGAGCGTGGAGGAGCGCGGCGGACAGGTCCCCGTTCCATGTAAAGCTCGTAGGCGGACTCCCAGACGACAAGAAGAACCAGATCAGGCTCCTGAAACTCTTCATGAACGGAGTAGGTGTCTACGGGGCAGAAATCCAGCGACAGGGGTTCAGCGGTTATGTTGCCGAGGTCTTGGTGATTAACCAGGGGGACTTCGAGTCCGTGGTTCGATGGTTCGCTGACTACAACATGCCTGCCGACGGGAGGACATTCAGCCTCCCTGACCCCGTAGACGAGGGGCGGGATCTTGGGATAGCTGTGTCGGGGGACAGCTTGGGGAGGATGGTCCTGGCCTGCAGAGAGTTTCTAAGGCGCCCCAGTCTGGCCTACTTCGGGGAAATGAAAGGCAGGGTCCACACGTCGCTCGACGGATGTGTTTACGCCGTTCTCTTCTCCCACAGGGAAATGAGCGAAGACACCCTCTGGGGGGAACTTCGGAAGACCCTCAAGCATGTCGTCCGGCACCTGGAGGTCCAGGGATTCCCGATCGCCCGTGCAATGGCCTCATCGGACAACATTTCCAGAAGCGCAATCCTTCTGATACCCGAGTTCACTGATCTCCCAACATTCGAGCAACGACTGGGACCTACGGTGGACAGGAGGAAGGACGTCGAGGCCTTCATCTCCACGAACTCGAAGCAGTCTCACCTCGTATGGGTCGACGACGACGCTCGTGTTCGGCTGCTGAGGCCGAGGAAATACAAGCGCTTGGCTGATCTTCTATCAGACATCATCGGGGAGGAGGCCGGCCCCATTGGTGCTTCGAAGGAGATCGAAGATGGAATGAAGAAGAGCGGCGTCGTGCTGAGAGGGCGTACACTCACGAGAGTTGCATCCTCCTCGAAATGGCTGCGCGATGGAATAAGGGAAATCACTTCTGATGCAATCGGAACGCGCTAGGCCGGACGACCTGTCCAGGACGCCGTACATCCAGATACTCACATACCCCAGTATTTCCCTCCGTCAATCGAAGCCCAGAATCAGGCAACTGAAACGACTCGGAGTCGATGAGATCGTTTTTGAGGGCCACGCCCGTGTCGGACGCCTAGGCATCCTCGGGCTCGGAACTGTCGGAATCGTCGTGAAGGCCCGGGCCGGTGACAGACTCTGCGCCCTGAAGATTAGAAGGACCGACGCCAACAGGCCGGATATGGAGGACGAGGTCAGGATTGCCACGCTCGCGAACCGAGTGGGAGTCGGCCCCGAGATCTACGCACACACCAAGGATATGATCCTAATGAAACTACTCGAGGCAGAGGAGATTGTCGATTGGGTGAAGGGCCTTCGGGGGAAGGGGCGCCGCGATGAAGCCAGACATGTGCTTCACTCCCTCCTGAACCAGTGCCACACTCTCGACATAATGGGGATCGATCATGGTCAGCTCAGCAATCTGAGGAAGCATGCCGTGATTGCCGAGGGCAAGCCTTGGATCATAGACTTCGAGTCAGCCGGAACTAAGCGAAAGCCTAGGAACGTGACCACAGCCGCCCAGTATCTGCTTGTCGGGGGAGGTATATCGCCATTGATGAGAAGGACACTTGGATTGAGCGATGTAGAGAATCTGAAGGGGCTGCTAGGCGAGTACAAGAGAGACCTGTCAGACTATTCGTACTCCAAAATCCTGGAGTATCTGAAGCTTTCACCAGGTTGAGAGACACTTTCGTAGTCCCCTCCCGCTCGGGGAATGGATTCATGCATTCTGTTTAACTTCGCGCAATGCAAGAAAAGCAGGCTACGAGACGGTTCGTTCCGGAAGAGTTGTGTGCTTGGTGGGAGGCCGAAGGGACCCTTGCGCTGTTGCCGAAAGGCTTCAAGCCAGAAGACTGCAAGAAGGCTCAGTTTGGGATTACTCAGCGTGATACAATTGTGTTCCACCAGGAAGTGAGAGGTGGGCTGGTGGATCTCTGCGGGGTTGAACCACGGGCTTGCTTTGTCTATGAAGATCGAATTATATTGCGCAACCCTATAGAAATTAAGAAAATCATTGATGCTATCGAACCTTATGTTAGGACTCGCAAGAGGAAGGCGCAAATAGCCGCATTCAGGGCGTTCTACGCTGCACGGAAGCACCTTTTTCGACCTTATACGCCAAAACCAAGATTAAGGAAGCGTTGGCCGGGTCAACCTGTGGGGCCGTAGTGTAGCTTGGTCCAGCATACCAGAGTGAACGAACTTCACGGTGAGCCTGGGGCGCTGGCGATCCAGGGTTCAAATCCCTGCGGCCCCATGTCTTGATGGTCAACTCGAGTCTTGCTCTCTTGCCTAAGTGGTATAGTTGCTAAATAGCGCCTTCGACGAGCGCGGCCGTTAACTTGGGGTCTGTTATCGGCGAGTACATGGGGGTAGACCAGGCCCTCGAACTCGTCATGGCTCGCCTCCACGCGACCACAGATGCTGAGTTCATCCCAACGGTGAAATCGTATGGCCGTGTCCTTGAAGATGATATCATTGCTGCCATGGACGTTCCTCCAGCCCCGGCCTCCCACATGGACGGGTATGCCGTCATCTCCAGCGATCTGAAGGGCGCCACGACCTCCGAGCCTGCAGTCCTTAGGATGGTCGGGGTGATCGGCCCTGGCGAACACACCAGGCGCCATGTCCGAAGCGGAGAGACGTTCCAGATCGCGACCGGAGCCACACTCCCAGCTGGAGCGGACGCAGTGGTCCCTGTCGAGTCTGCGAACTTCAAAGGTGGCAAGGTGTACGTTGGTTTTGCTTCTAGTTATGGGGAACACGTCTTCAAGGCGGGGCAGGATATTAGGCACGGAGAGCTCATCCTCCCCAAAGGGCATCGAATCCGAGCTCAAGATGTGGGCATTCTGGTCTCACTCGGCTTCCGCAAGGTCCGAGTCAGAGAAAGGGTACGGGTGGCTGTGCTAGCCACCGGCAGCGAGCTGACACCGGCGACCAGACCTAGGAAAGGCATGAAAGTGGAAAGCCATTCACCTATCTTCCTACTGCTCACGGAGGCTCTGGGGTGCAATACCTTGGACGTGGGTATCGCTCGCGACGATCCAGAGGAACTGAAGACAGCACTCCATAGAACTCTGGCGAGGTCGGACTTCGTTCTGACCCTAGGAGGGACGTCTGCGGGAAAGCGCGACTTGGTGGTGGGTGCAGTTTCGAGTCTGAGACCCGACGTACTTGTCCATGGGATCCGGTTGGATAGGGGCAGAGTTACAGGGCTCGCATTAGTAAAGGGAAAGCCAATCCTGATGCTGCCTGGGCCGATTCAAGCAGCCGCAAACGCCTTTCTGGTCCTGGGAGTTCCCATCATAGGACAACTCGCCGGGTCTGGAGATGTGGGACTGTCCGTCTCCTGTGTACTCGGCGCGCCCTGGGAGGCAAGGAGGAGGTTCCCCGATTTTCAGAAGGTCGTCTACGTGAAACTGAGGGGAGGTACTCCGTCCGTGGCGGAGCCGATTACAGGCGAGACGGAATCAATGAAGCTCCTTGTTGGCGCCGATGGTTACATCCTCGTCCCCGCGAATGTCAGGAGGCTCGAGAAGGGTGCCGAGGTGAACGTGAGGCTCGTGCAGGGCTTTTCTTTCGCCTGACTTCCATCCTCCTGGCCAGGTCTGAAGGCGTATCGATGTCGACCAGCACCCCCTCATCAGGCACATCAACCTCGAGCACGTCGGCAGCGTTCTCCTGTACCACCGACTTCGCCCCCATATCCCCCCGAATCCTCGCGATCTGGGGGAAGACACTTTTGTCGAAGAGGACAGGGTTTCCTCTTACTCCGTGGTATGTGGGGATGACTATGAGGGCTCCCGATTCCTCATAGGCCGCCACCAACGCGTCAATAGTCAGAGGAAGAACGAAAGGCTGATCCCCGAGGGCAACGATTGCGGCGTCCGCTCCTCTCCCGACATGCCTGAGCCCGAGCTTCAGCGAGCCGCTCATTCCCTCCGCAAATCTCGGGTTGACCACCACAGTCTCGTCAGCGAACCCAATGCGCTTCCTCACTTCAGCTGCGTTCGCTCCGAGGACGACGACTATTCTTCCGACATTTGATTTGTGGAGAATCTCCAGGACCATCTCAAGCATTGGCACCCCGTTCAGAGGGACAGTCTGCTTCGGTTTCCCCATGCGAGAAGAGACCCCAGCAGCGAGCACAACTGCCGCAATCAACGCTTCTCGCACGCTGTCGGGATGAGGATAAGTAATAAAGTGGGGGTACTGTCTGAGAGGTGGCTATGAAGCAGGCAGAGTTCGCGAAGATGATCGATTCCCTTGCGAGCAGAGGGGCTCCCTTCGCCGTGGCTACTGTGGTGAACATCGAAGGCTCTTCGCTTGGAAAACCGGGCTTCAAGGTGATCATCTCTGGAGCGGGCGAGGTACTGTACGGAACTCTGGGGGGAGTCTGCCCCGAGTCGGCCATAGTGTCGGCGGCGAAGATGACGATGAGAACCGGAAATCCCAGGGTGGTCAAGGTCTACCTGGAGGGGGTCGAGAACTCGGTAGGTGCGACCCTCAAGAGCCAGAATGAGGACGAAGTCCATGTGGAAACAAACTGCGGGGGCAAGATGGACATCTACATCGAACCCTACCTACCTCAGCAGAGGCTCATCCTGATCGGCCAGGGGGGCAAGGACGACGTGGAAGACGCCCTGGTCAGGATGGGGAAGAGCTTGGACTTCGCCGTCGTGGTTATCGATCACAGCCCAGTACTCAGCGAGCGGCCCGATGATCTCATCAAAGACGTCGATTACGACATCGCGAAGTTCCCCTTCATGGGCACCGATTCGGTGGTCGTGCTGACGAGGGGAGAAAGGGACGTGGGGACGCTGATGACACTATCGAAGTTCAAGCTAAGATACGTGGGCATGCTGGGGAGCCGCCAACGAGTGAGGGAGGACTTGGCGAAGCTAGGGGAGGCAGGGGTTGGGGAGCAGTTCATGATGTCCCTCAGAGCGCCTATCGGAGCAGACATCGGAGCTGTGACAGCGAGCGAGATCGCTCTTAGTATTCTGTCCGAGATTGTGGCTGCGAAGTACGGCAAGGAAGTGCTCCGCAAGGCCGTAACTGAAGGGAAAACCAAGGAGATTCCAAGCTAGCGCCTAGGCTGCTATGGGCGTGCCCTTCACCCACGCCTGGGAACCCCCTTTGAAGAGCTCCTTCTTCCACATTGGGAGCGTTCTCTTAATGGTGTCTATGGCATATTTGCACGCTTCGAAAGCCTCCGCCCTGTGCTCACATGAGATCGCCACAGCAACGCTTACTTCGCCGACCTCTAGGCGGCCGTACCGATGCACCATGGCTATCTTCACCACGGGCCACCTCTCCCTAACACTGGCCTCGATTTCGCTCATTCTCCTCTCCGCCATCTCCCTGTACACCTCGTAGGTGAGCCACTCTACTATCTTCTTCCCGCTCCTTCGTCGGACTGTCCCCACGAACAGAACGGCCCCTCCTGCTCCATTGTCGCTGACCGAGGCGAGTACCCGGGCGGGATCGATGGGGCGTCGCGTGATGCGGATTGACTTCAAGGCTACCCTCCCGCGACAGGCGGGAGAACCGCGACCTCGTCCCCCTCGTGCAAAGGCGCGTTTTCCCCTGCTATCTCAAAGTTGACCGAGTAACGAATTATGGGCTCGATGCTCTTAAGGTCCGGGTGTAACCGGAGCATTTCGGCTGCCATGTCCCTTACCAAACTACCCTCTTGCAGGTGCATACTCTCGCTCTTCAGGTTTGCCAGGCCCTGAGCTGATGCGAAGTACAGCACCTTGACTATCAATTCCCTCTAACCTCCTATTGCATTCATGTTCCTGGGCTTTGCCCATCCGTCCTTTATCCAGGGCATATACCCCACGCCGTCAGGCTTCTTCCAGACGGCCTTGAGGATTGCATCTGCCAACTTCTCATATGTCCCGCCGTTTCGGACGATGTGTCTGAGATCGTGATAGTCCGTGTCGAAAAGGCAAGAAAGGAGCTTGCCATCGGCCGTGAGCCTTATCCTGTCGCAGTCGTCACAGAAAGGGTCGCTCATGGGTGTGATGAGCCCTAGGTCGCCTCTGCCATCCTTGAAGCGCCAGATCGAAGACGTTTCACTGTTTCCCCTTCCTTGGGCCTCTAACGGGTACACCCGAGTGACGGTATCTATAATCTCCTTCCCTGGCACGACTCTCTCGTAGTTCCACATTCCTAGTCCGTCGAGGGGCATGAACTCTATAAAACGAATCGAGATCCTCCTTTCCCGGGCGTACTCTATCAGATTCAAAATCTCGTCATCGTTGTAACCTCTGATGGCGACCGAGTTGATTTTCACAGGGTTGAGCCCAGCGTCGAGGGCCTTGTCGATTCCGCGGAGGACCTTCGGAAGCGCGTCGACCCCCGAGATCTTTGCGAACCTGTCGCTCCTGAGGCTGTGAAGGCTGACGGTGACTCCCCTCAGCCCTGCCCTGCGCAGGGCCTCGGCCTTCCGCTCAAGGTGCCAGCCGTTGGTCGTCATGTCCACAGAGCGGATGCCTTCAATGACGGTGAGACGGTCCACCAGATCCTCAAGATCCCTCCTCAGTAGGGGCTCTCCTCCTGTGATTCTCACCTTCTGTATTCCAAGCGATGCCAGTACCCTGACTATCCTTTCTATCTCCGCGAAACTAAGGATCTCCTCCTTCGGTATCCAGCTTATCTTGTCCTTCTCTGGCATGCAGAAGAGACACGCGAAGTTGCACCTGTCTGTGACAGACACCCTGAGCTTCCTGGCTACCCTGCCTTTCCTGTCGCGGAGCAACCGGTCCACCTGTACTTCCGTACCCTGCAAAGAGAGTAGAGAACCGCCATTCATGAGTAAAAACGTTCCTGAACGCCAGAGGAGAACCTATAACGGGTCAGGGATGAAACGGCGCTTGTGACTTTCAGGCAAGTAGACATCTCAAAGAAGCCAATTGTCTACAGGGAGGCTACAGCCTCGGGTAGGATAAGGCTGAATCCCGCCACCGTTGAACTCATTCGCAAGGGAGCCCTTGAAAAGGGGGATCCGATCGCTATCGCTTCTACCGCTGCCATACTCGCCGTCAAATCGACACCGAGCATCATAGCTCTGGCCCATCCCTTGAAGGTGGAGAAGACTGAGCCGATAGTGAAGTTGGGGAAAGACTGGGTCGAAGTGACCGTCACCGTGGCGGCTCACGAGAAGACCGGGGTCGAGATGGAGGCTCTTACGGCAGTCTCTGTCGCACTCCTAAACATCTGGGATGTCGTGAAGGCCCATGAGAAGGATCCAGGGGGTCAGTATCTCCTGACTAGGATTGAGTCGATCAGGGTGACCGCCAAGGTGAAGAGATCTCCATGAAACCACATGAAGAACATCGCAAGGCTGCCCAAAGAGGCCTGAAAGTCGTAGTCGTAACCGTGAGCTCGAGCCGTTACGAGAAGAAGAAGAGGAGGGTGGACTATTCGGACGAAGGAGGGGATGTGGCGGCAGAGGAGACAAAGCGAGCGGGGCACAAAGTGATTCAGAGGAACCTGGTCTCTGACGAGGCTGCGATGCTCCGAAGAGAGGTTAAGAAATTCCTCGCAGGGAAGGGCGACGTCCTCCTCTTCACGGGCGGCACAGGCCTATCACCTAGAGACATCACGACGGAAACTGTTCGGCCTTTCTTCGATAAGGAACTTGAAGGGTTCGGAGAACTTGTCAGGAGGCTCGGCTACGAAGATATAGGGAGCTCGGCCATGTTGACGCGGGCAACAGCGGGGGTCGCCCGTGGGAAACTCATCGTGTGTATGCCTGGGTCTCCCGGGGGGGTTCGTACCGCGATGAGGGCCTTCGTGGATGAATTTCCACATGTTGTGTTCATCGCCAAGGGCTGATACCCTGAAGAGGCGTTGGGGTGGTGACCCCGGGTCAGCGCTTCAGAGTGGCCAGTCCGTTGTTCATTACGTAGAGGTGGTCGCTCAATTGGCCGTCGGCCTCATCCTGACTTGAGAAAATTACATCGGCGCCTCCTTCCTTCGCGAACGTCCCATAGACGGAGATAAACGCTTCACGGTCGTGGAGCCCCAGGAATGCCTCATCCACCAGTATCACTCGGGGCGAGGAGATTAACGCGGTGGCCAAGGCCACCCTCTGTCGCATCCCCCGGCTCAGGTTACCGACAGTGCCTTCGAATTCGATCCCTAGCCCAGATTTGACCCCCATCACATATTCTTTCGAAGGTCTGAGTTTTTTCAGGTTCGCTCCCCACATGATATGAGAATCCACTTTGAGGTGCGGAAAGCATGTAGAGGGAGTAACAAGGATTATGTCTCTCTTGTCGGCCGAATAGTTCGTGACGTTCGTCCCTCCTATCACGACATATCCTTCGACGTTGCGGAGGAACCCTGCAAGGGCCCTTAACAGTGTGGTCTTCCCCGATCCGTTTTTTCCTGCCAAGCAGATCACCCCTCCTCCTCGCAGCTCCGCGTTGAGTTGGAATTCGCCCAAACGCACTCGAACGTTCGCTTCAATCAACGGCGTGTCCTCCTGCGTACGAAGTGGCCGGCCAACGTGATCGGAATCGCGACGAGAATCATCACAGCAGATGCTGTAACGGCTGCGTTCAGGCCTCCGGACATGTTTCCGCTGAAGAACTCGTAGATGGTCACAGATGCCGGACTTACGCCGTAGAACGGGTATTGGAGGACGTAGAATGCGATTATCGAGATGGATCCGAACTCGCTGAGCGCCCTGCTCATGGAGACCAACGAAGCGCTGGCTATGCCGTCAGATGAATTCGGAAGAACGACGGAGAAGAGGATTCTCAGTCTAGATGCCCCCATTCCTGTGGCGAATTCCTCAGGGGATGTGTCCTTCGATTCGAAATAGGGTAACATAGATTTCACGTAGATGGGGGCTGACATGATGACGAGAGCTGTGACTAGTCCCAAAATTGTATTGTAGAAATTGATGCCTAGGCTGAGAAGGATTTTCCCTGTCGGGCTTACTGGACTGTCGAGGATTAGGAGCGCTACACCGATGATCGGATGAGGGACGCTTATGGGGATATCAACCAGAGTCTCTGCTACGCGGTCGTTCCCTCTAGCCAGATAGTAGGCGAGTGGGGTAAAGAGAATGAAATCGGCAACCACGGCTAGTGCCGACGAGAAGAGCGTGAGTTCAATCGAACGGAAGACTTCGGCGCTGTACCCGACAGCATCTCGGAACGGACCTAGGCCGTAATAGAGGAGGACGAAAACGGGGACAAGCAGTAGCAGCAGGCTCGCAATCGATATTAGCCTCAGCCAGTTCATCTGTGGCGCTCCGCCACTACTCGTTGTGCCAGGCTATACGGTTCCCGCTTGGGCCAAGAGGCCTTGCGCGAGTAGGGCCTGAATCGACTGGGGTAGCAACTGTGTCGAAGAAAGGCTGCTGTACAGTAATGCGGTCGTTGGAACTACGAGCCCGTACGCCGTCAAGCTTCTCATGTTGTTGACGACGTATTGGACGAACTCCTGTGCCTCGGCTGTATTAACGCAACTGAGCGGTACGGTAACAACAAGGACTATTGGCGCGCCTGATGTCTTTCCGGCAGAGTCAGTATAGGAGAACTGCGAATAGTAACTGGCAAGGCTGGCGTCGGACAAATTCACGTGGTCGTCCAACGAAATGTACCCGATTCCGTCCGTGATTGCAGCAGACTTGTAGATCAAGAGGAACTGGATCTGCCCCGACTGAAGCGGGGCCACTAGGGCGGCCGAGCTGGTTCCCGTTACATTGCTTTGAGTCGTCAGGAGCGGCTGGACATAAGCCGACTGATTGCCTCCGGCGTACAGGTATCCTGCGGCTTCGAGGACGAGCCATCCGCGTAGTCCTCCCGGATCGGCAACCGGATTCGAGATTCCTACCTTCACGCTCCCAGAAGTCAGGGTAGTGTAGAATGAATTCCAATCAGACGTTGCGTTGGACTTCTCCGCGGTTTGCCCCAGAGAGATTATGTTGGATGCAGCCGAGTTAGAAAGGGTTGCATTAGAGTAGGCAACGACTACTTGGTCCGTCGCAAATCCTACGGCCCATTCAGCCGATAGGTTCCCGAGGTGAGATGGCGCCGTAGCGGAAATCGAGGATGAGATGAAGACGTCATCTGGGGCGCCGGCCTTGATAGAACTCGCGTCCGCGTTTGAGCCCCCAGATATTACTGGTGCTACGGGAATTCCAGTGGACTTCGAGAAGCCGGTCAAGAGAGACGTTGCCTCGGTTGCGTACGCATCTGCCGAATACGAAATCAGTGGACCCTGCGTAAACGTGGTGGTAAGGGTAGACGAGACAGTCTCGGTGGAGAACGAAGTCACCGTGGTCTTGGCTCCCGAAGCGCCCACATACAGCGCCGCCAAAACTCCCACCGCAATTATCAACACCACTATTATCGCAACGGCGGCGGTAAACCGCTTGCTCCCTGTGCTCATGGTTTCGGTTATGCAGGCCGCTGCATAACGCTATTTATGCATACCTAACTTGCTGGCAACCAAGGGAGACTCTTTAGGGGCGAGCTCGGGCAGACAAGTATTTTCAGGGCGACCCGACATTAGGTGCTTGACCAACGCTTCATTTCTCCCAGACCAAAAAAAGGAAATTCTCGTCGCGCAAGAGCAGAGCCAAGGTTTAAGTCGCGAAAGGGAGTCTCTTAGCTCGGAATAGGCATGAATCGCCCAACAGTTAGGCCGGTGCCACATCTTTCGTTCCAGAGCGATCAGCAAACGGTACTCGACGAGACTGACGCCCTGTTGCTCCGAAGAATCTCTGAAACAGGATCGCTGTCGAAGGCAGCCAGGAGGGTGGGCATTTCCTACAGGAACGCTTGGGGTAGAATCAAGAGAATGGAATCCGACTTTGGTGTGCGATTGATCGACACCAAGGTCGGGGGGACCGCCGGCGGGAGCGCCAGGCTCACTTCCCAGGGATTGACATTGTTCAAGGAATTCAGACATATGAGGAAGTATCTCTTCAACGCAGTAGACGACAGCGAGTCTGCAGGGAATGTGAGCTACAAACTGAGTGCTAGGAACATGATAGGGGCCAGGGTTACCAGCATCGAGAGGGGCGACATTACCTCAATGATCAGGATGGCTACCCTCGCGCGGGTCACTCTCACTTCGATTATCTCGAACGAGGCTGTGGATGACCTTGGGCTCGGTGCTGGAGATCATGTCCAGGCAGTAGTCAAGTCCACGGAAGTGATGATAGCAAAACCGTTCTTCACAGAATCGAGACGGAAACGTAAACACAAGCACTGAAGGGTACGCGTGACCACCGCGTATGTAAGGGGAGTCCGCCTTTCCACTCAGTAGATGGGCATCTTCGGGTCGACTTCCTCTGCCCACGCTCTTATCCCCCCTTTCAGGTTCCGAACCCTTCGGAAACCCTCTGAGGATAGAATTCCCACCGCTCGTGCGCTTCTCACTCCCGTGTGGCAGTACACTACGATTTCTGCTGACCTGTCGAGCTCGCCAACCCTCCGTCCGAGTTCGCCGAGTGGAATGAGCTTTGAGTTCTCGATCCTGCACAAGGCGTTTTCGAATGGCTCTCTGACATCTAGCAGCACAATCTTCTCTCCAACGTCGATCCTCCTTTTCAACTCCAGCGGGGCTACCTCCTCAAGTGATGGAGTCGCTCTCCGCATCCCGCAGAACTCCTCGTAATCGATAAGCTTCCTTACTGTTGGGTTCCGCCCACAGACGGGGCAGTCTGGGTTCTTCTTGAACCGCAGCTCATTGAATGTCATGTCGGTCGCGTTGAAGAGAAGGAGTCGGCCGAGGAGTGGTTCACCCAGCCCGAGGACGAGCTTCATCGCCTCCACGGCTTGGATGCTCCCCATGATACCGGGGAGCACGCCTAGGACACCCGCGACCGCGCAGTCCTGTACCGTTTCCGGGGGAGGCGGCTCGGGGAACAGGCACCTGTAGCAGGGGCCACGGCTAGCTTGGAAGACCGAAGCCTGGCCGTCGAACCTGAATATGCTCGCGTAGACGTCAGGCTTGCCGAGGAGGACGCAGGCGTCGTTGATTAGGTACCTAGCGGGGAAATTGTCGGTGCAGTCGACCGCAACGTCGTATCCTTTCAGAATCCCCATAGCGTTTGCGGACGACAGCCTCGCCTCGTGGGGTTCGACCTCCACGTAAGGGTTCATCTTCCTCAGCCTTTCGGCTGCGACAAGGGCCTTCGGCATGCCGATGTCATCTTCGGTGTAAATCGTCTGGCGGTGGAGATTGCTCTTCTCTACGTTGTCTTCGTCCACTATCCCAATCTTTCCCACGCCTGCCGCTGTCAGGTAGACCGAAGTCGGTATCCCCAAGCCTCCGGCGCCGACCACGACGACCGCAGACCCCTTGAGCTTCTCCTGCCCTTGGCGCCCGAGCTCGGGAAGCACTAGCTGCCTGCTATACCTTTCGACCTCCGTTTGCGTTAGTCCGTGAACGACAATCGGCCCTGGCAATGGGAACTTCGCTCTTCTGCATCTCGCTTGATAATAAAGTTCGGCTTGGGTTCTATCCTCAGTGAAAGCGTGCACCATAAATAAGCCGACCTAAGAGATTAGGGGTCTTGATTCGGATCCGCCTCACGGCCCAGCTGCGGGACTACGCCCGAGGAGCTAAGGAAGTGGATATTGAATCCGCCGCGGACCTCCGGACCATGGTGAGCAAGCTTGACCAGTCTTACCCCGGCATCGGGGGAAGGATAGTTGACGATCAGGGGAAGATAAGGGCCCACGTCAACGTCTTCGTGAACTCCGAGAACTCGAGGGAGCTCAAGAAAGAAAAAACTCCGCTCCGCGACGGCGACGTGGTGCACATCCTGCCTTCAGTCTCAGGTGGGTAGGCGGATTTCTGCTTGCCTAAGAACAAAGGTGGAATCTGCCTCCTCGTGGGGACGAAGAAGGGAGGCTTCGTGTTTACTTCTGATTCGACGCGCAGGGGGTGGAAGGTGTCCGGCCCGCACCTGAAGGGGAACGAGATCTACCACATGGCCTACGACTCAAGAAATGGGGTGATCCTCGCGTCCGTGGTCAGCGGCCACTGGGGACCTACCGTCGCCCGGAGCGAGGACATGGGTGGTTCTTGGAAAGAGTCCCGCGTTCCCCCTAGGTTTCCCAAGGGGACGGGGCTTTCTGTTGCGAGGTTGTGGCAGATTAAACCTGCCCCCGAAGACGAGCCTGGCGTCGTCCATGCCGGGGTGGAACCTGCCTGCCTGTTCAAATCAAAAGACTGGGGAAAGAGCTGGGAAGTGAACGAGGCCCTTATGAACCACAAGACTAGGAAGAAGTGGCAGCCTGGAGGTGGAGGGCTCTGCCTACACACCATAATAACGAACGGCAAACGCCCAGGGAGAATGCACGTCGCTATCTCCGCCGTGGGTACTCTCCGCACAGATGACGATGGGGAGAACTGGAGGTTCCAGAACAAGAACGTAATTGTCGGAGATCAGCCGAACAAGTACCCTGAATACGGCACGTGTGTTCACAAGCTCGCGATTAATCCTTCAACGCCCGACGTGATTTACCAACAGAACCACACAGGGGTCTACAGAAGCGATGATGCTGGGGACAGCTGGATCGACATACGCCACAACCTGCCGTCTCGCTTCGGATTCCCAGTCGCCGCCGACGCCAACGACCCTAAGAGAGCTTACCTTGCCCCCCTTGAGGGAGACTTCTCTCGCATTCCGAAGGACGGGCACTTCGCGGTCTGGGGAACGGACAACAGGGGCAAGGAGTGGTTCAAGCTTGACGCGGGGCTGCCTGAAAAGTCGTACTATACCGTCCTCAGAGATGGGATGGTGTCCGACATGGAAGACCCCTGCGGCCTTTACTTCGGGACCACGACTGGCCAACTGTTCTCAAGCAGGGACCAGGGAAACCACTGGGAGAGGATTTCAGACTGTCTCCCCCCAATTTTTTCGGTTAACGTTTCGAGCACCTAAGTCCTAGGAATAAATAGCGACTTGGACCTACAGTTTTGATGGCTACAGATGACAGGCTGACAGCGATAATCAAGGAACACGTCAAAAAGAGGCACGAAGCCGACGACAAGGAGTTCCTCTTAGGGGCAGAAAGGGTCGACCTCCGCAGAGTTGACCACCTCAAGGTCGAGGTCCGGAAGAGAGACTTCGTCTTCTGCGTCGACGAGCCGGAAGACAGAGGTGGCACTGACCTAGGCCCCAACCCCCTCGCTTACTTCATCGCGGGCGCCGCTTCCTGCCTGATCAACCAGTTCCTCACCGACGCGATCTACAGGGGGGTGGCTCTGGAAGCCGTTGAAATGGTGGCCAGGGGCCACTTCGACAGGCGAATAGGAGGCGCATTCAAGGAAATCATTTACGACCTGAGGCTCACCAGCCCCTCATCGAAAGAGGACATACTCGATCTTGCCAAAGAGGCGGAAGAGATGTGTTACGCCCACCAAACCCTGGGGAAGGCTGGCGTGAAGCTGACAACGAACATCTTCTTGAACGGCAAGCGCGTCGGCTGAGCTCAGAAGTGCGTGACGCGTTCAGCCCTCGTTTCTGCCACTACCCTTCCCCGCTTGATCACTGCAAGCCGGTCAGGTTGGAGGCGTAGGGCATCTCTGACCCCGCACGCGTCCAGGAGCACCAGGTCTGCGTAATCTCCTACCGTTACGCCGTACCGATCCAGTCTCATCCCTTTGGCCGCGTTATAGGTTACCATGTCGAATGCGGACTCCAATTCCCGAGGCGCCCCAAGGTGGGCAGCATGGCACATCATGAACGCCAGTTCCAGCATGTCCCCCCTCCCGAACGGGTAGTAGGGGTCGTCGATATCGTCCTGTGCCACTGCCACGTTGACACCCCCTTTGAGGAATTCCCTTACCCGTGTAACCCCCCGCCTGACGGGATGTTCGTCGGCCCTCCCGTACATGAAGAGACTGATGTGGGAGTTCTCAACGACGGTCAGACCAGCCTCCTCCGCCAGTCCAACGATTTTCTTTGCGTATGCTTCATCTGGAGAATCGAGAGCTCCCCTGCAGTGGGAAGCGGCCACACGTCCCTTGTATCCCTCCCTGATTGACTTCTGGAGGAAGTATTCCAGATTCTTCGAGGAAGGGTCTGTGTTGTCATCAATGAGGGCGTGGATGTCTTTGTCGTACTTCTTCGCAATCCGGAAGATGATATCGGTGTGCCTCTCTGCCGTATCTTTGTCCTTCTCGTACCACGGCATTCCCCCGACGACATCCGCGCCAAGCTCCATGCTCTTCTCGAGAAGCTCCTCCGTCCCCTCGTCCCTAATCAGTCCCTCCTGGGGGAAAGCGACTACTTGCATGTCTGTGATGTCCCTGAACTTTTCCTTGACACGGAGGAGGCTCTTTACAGCGAGCAGTCCGCCTACGGTGTCAACGTCGGCGAAAGCCCTGACGGCTGTCGTGCCCGCGATAACAGAGGAGGTGAGAGCCCTGCTCGCGCGCTCGACGATGTCGGCCTCGGTAAACGACTCCTTCACCCTTGTCGCCGACGGTATGGCCTCGGGGGACCCCGTCCTGGTCTCTTCCCAGACACCGGCCCATGAGCTCGTGAGGCACTTGTCCAGATGGCAGTGAATGTTGACGAACGCCGGTGTGAGTAGTCCACCGTCCGCGTCTATCTCGTTCGATGCTGTCTCACCCAGATGCCCTTCTATTGCTGTTATCTTCCCCTGCGTGATGCCAATGTCACGTTTCCCACTGGATTCCCGAAGCCTCGCCCCTCTTACAATCAGGTCCAATGCCTTTTCCTCACTCTGCCCGGGACGTTCCCGTCCAACCGGGCTGGATTTCCTTCCGTTCCTTTCCTTTTCTGTGCCGAACCAGCAGGTAGACGAATACGGCTGCAACCACAATAACTGCAACGCTTGCTCCCCATATGAAGGCGGGGACGAGGTAAGCGCCATTCGGTGCGGTGTCGAACACCGTGAGTTGATGGTAGTTTGTGGCGTACAGCTCCTGTGTCTTGACGTCGATAGCAAGCCCGGCTACCTGGCTCTCGACCTGGTACCGCTGCACCACATTCCCGGTGGCGTCCAGGTCAAGAATTGACCCTCCTGGAGAGGAGGCCACGTACACGTGCCCCGTCACGTTGTCCACCGCGACCACGTTGGTCGAGTTCTGGCCGGACTGCGCAACCTGGACACTCTTCACAAACGTGTTAGTCTCGGCGTTCACAACATATACGCTGTTGGTCCCTGTCACGGCGTACAGCATCTGGTTCCTGTCGTCGAGGGCGAACTGGAGCGCACAGCACGCCGGGAGCACGATGGAGCCAACAGGCGCCAGAGTGGCGGCTTCGAACACCGAGATTCCGCCCCTTGGGTACTGGCCCACGTAGAGCCGCCCGTTGGACGAATCCAGCGCTAGTCCGTCAACATCGTTTGCGAGCGTCACATTCACCACGATTTTACCGGTTTGCGGATTGAGCGCGAAGACCTGATTGCCCGAGGTGAAGAACAGATTCTGGGAGACAGACCCGTCAAAGGCCATCGAAAGGACAGGATTACTGATGTTTATCTGGCGCACGAACGTCTCGCTGGTCGGGTCGTAAACCAATATCGTCATGTTCGCCTGGCCTGCCACGTAGACATCGCCTGTCTCTTGGTCTAGAGCCATCGGTCCAGAGTCTATGTCAAGAGGTAGAATCTTGATCACGTCATGAGTACTGGCGTTGATGACTCCGAAGGAGTACCCGGTGGGGGGGTTGTCTCCTGAGACGGCGTCGAAGTATAGTAGCCCCCTGTCAGAATCGACGACGACAGACATCGGCCACGATCGACCTGGTGTGATGGTCAAAGGATAGGTGGACGCGTTGGCTGGCATCGCGAGGAAGAGAACCACAAGAAGCAAGGCGACCGCTTTTGTTTTCACCTAGTCTCCCTTCTCTTCATGTCGGTAATGCGGCAAAAAACTTTCCCCTTCAAAGGACTCCGCCGAGCTTTCCAAGGGTGATTACTTTTAACAATGTATAGAGCGGCTAACAGTTCACTTTGACCTCGACCGATGAACAGAAGGATCCGAAGACACTCTCCGGTATCGAGGTGAAGAGATTCTACCCACCCGGGAGAACTCCGTCCCCTCAGGAGGAGCCGGGAAAGTATCCGTATACCCGTGGAATCTATCCGGAAATGTATCGAAGGCGGCTATGGACAGTCAGGGAGTACTCCGGATTCGGCACCTCTGCAGAGACAAACAAAAGGCTGCGCTTCATGCTCGGCCAGGGTCAGACGGGGCTCAGCCTCGCTTTCGATCTCCCGACGCAATTGGGTCTTGATTCTGACAACCCCAGGTCAACGGGGGAGATAGGGAGGGTCGGGGTGGCGGTGAGCATTTTGGACGACGTACAGGCAATATTCCGGGGGATCGACTTGGGGAAGGTAAGCACATCGATGACTATCAACTCGACGGCGCCCATCCTCTTCTCGATGTACGCTGCGGCGGCAGAAGGCTTGGGCCTGCAAAAGTCAGAAGTAAGGGGCACCGTCCAGAACGACGTCCTCAAGGAGTTCATAGCCAGGAACACGTACATCTATCCTCCTGGTCCCTCTCTCTCGCTCGCCATAGACCTGGTGGAGTATTCGGTGAAGAACTACTCGAAGTGGCACCCAATAAGCATCAGCGGCTACCACATCAGGGAGGCAGGGTCGACCGCGGTGCAGGAGCTGGCCTACACGTTCTCGGACGCGATAACCTACACTGACGCCGCTCTCCAGAGGGGGTTGTCCCTCGAGCAGTTCGCGCCTCATTTCTCCTTCTTCTTCGCATCGAACAACGACTTCATCGAGGAAGTGGCCAAATTCAGGGCGGCTCGTAGGATGTGGGCACGCATCATGAAGGAAAGGTTCGGCGCAAGAGACGAAGAATCAACGAAGCTGAAGTTTCACACCCAGACTGCCGGAGAGACATTGACTGCGCAGGAACCCGAGAACAATACTGTCAGGGTCACCATTCAGGCCCTGGCAGCCGTCCTGGGGGGTACCCAGTCGCTCCACACGAACTCCATGGACGAGGCCCTTTCGCTCCCTTCAGAGGAGGCGGCGAAGCTTGCCCTCAGGACGCAGCAGGTAATAGCCAACGAAGCCGGAGTCACTCTCACAGCAGACCCACTTGGTGGCTCATACTATCTGGAGTACTTGACGGACAAGCTTGAGAGCCTTGCGTTCGAAGAGATCGGAAGAGTGGACAGGATGGGCGGGATGCTGAAGGCTATCGAAAGCGGTTACGTGAAAAAGGAGATTCTGAATGCGGCCTACGAGAAGCAGCGGGACATCGAGTCAAAGAAGAGGATCATAGTCGGGGTGAACGCATACCAGCCCTCTTCCCCATCGAAAAGAAAAGTACAGATCCTCCCCGAGCGAATTCAGGGCGAAAGGATGAGGTGGCTCAAGGCAGCGAAGAGGAAGAGGGACCAAGGCAGCGTGGCCGAGAAGCTCGAACGGCTGAAGAGCGCCGCTCAGGGGGGCGAGAACATGCTTCCATCAATATCAGACGCCGTAAAGGCAGGGTGTACGGTCGGCGAGATTAGCGATGCCCTGCGTGAGGTGCACGGCGTCTACAAGGCGAGGCAGGTGTTATAGCTGATGACGATGAAATTCGACCATGTGGGGGTGGCCGTGAAGAGCGTGGATCAGATGGTCGCCATCTACTGCAAGATAGGCGCATTCCAGGTGAAAAAGACAGAGGTCCCCGGTCAAAAGGCAAAGGTCGCCATGCTGGAGGCTGGGGAGACAAGTGTTGAGTTCCTTGAGCCGACAAGCGAGGACAGCGCCCTCGCCAAGTTCATCAGGGAGAGGGGAGAAGGGCTCCACCACATAGCCTTCGTAGTGGGCGACATCGAGAACACCACCGAAGAACTGAAGGCGCTCGGCTTTCGCTTCGTCTACGACAAGCCAGCGGACGGCAAGTTTGGGAGCAAGGTGAACTTCATTCACCCGAAGTCTACGGGTGGGGTCCTCGTCGAGCTGACTCAGAACGCCAAGACCTGAGCGCCCTTACAGCACTCCTGCATCCCGAAATGCCTCGATGAGCTTTCCCCTAGTCTGGGCGGGCTCGATTATCTCGTCCACATAGCCCTCCCTGACTCCTATGGACGGGTCCATCTGCTTCACGAAGGCGGCCGATGATTTTTCTAACTCGGCTTCCCTTTCGTCGTCTTTCATTACATCGAGTTTCCTCCTAAGGAAGATTTCAGAGTAGGCGGGGAGGCTTAGAACCGAAATCCTTGCCGTGGGATAGGCGTAGACCTTCTTGGAGCCAAGGGCTTTGCTGGCGAAACCGACGAATGCCCCTCCATAGGCTTCCCCGGTTATGACCGTCACCTTCGGGCAGGCAGAAGACGCGTATTCCTTTATCGCCTCCCCACTCGCCCTGATCAGCCCTGCCTTCTCCTGCTCTGCAGCGGGGTAGACGCCTGGGCAGTCAAGGAATGTCACCATCGGTATATCCAGGGTATTGCACATCGATGCGAACCGTGACATCTTCCTGCAGGCATCGACGTCAAGAAAACCTCTCAACACCGCCTTGTTGGATGCGATGACTCCGAACGTCTTCCCCTCGAGCAACGCTAGTCCGGTGACGACGCTTTGGGCGTAACTCCTTCTGAATTCTACGAACGAACCAGGATCGAATGCAGATTCAATGGGCTCAGGCGGGCCTGACGTAGCTTCTTTAAGCGACTTCGGAGTCCTCTTCTCGCCCCGCCCCCTGAAATAGGCGAGCAGTCTCCTTACGACGTCCAGGCACTCCTCCTCCGTCTCTACTACGTGGGATGCGGTCCCGTTGGAGCTGTGGACCTGCCACCCACCGAGCTCCTCTGTTCCGACCTCCCTCTGGGTCTCGGCTTTGGCGACCCCCGGGCCCCAAACAAACAGACTGCTCTTCCCCTTTATCATGACTATGGCGTCTCCCATGTATGCGGAGTATGCTGCTGCGCCGCTTACCGTCCCCATGATCACGCTAATTACCGGCACCACCTCCCTCGCCTTGATCAGGTGGCCCACAAGCGCGCTGGCTTCCTCGAGCGAGTGCCCTCCCTCCTGCACCCTGACACCTCCCGAGTCGTAGAAGCCAATGATTGGGAGTTTGCTTTCGGCCGCCACTGACACGAGCCGTTCGAGGCGTTTCGTGTGCCCCAGGCCCATGGACCCGCCCTTGTAGGTGGGCTCCTGGGCGAACACGGCGGCCTCGGCGCCTCCGACCCGGACTATTCCGGCAATTGCCCCGTCGTCATGGGCTATTGTGTCCGGTGGGAGAGGCTTCTTGAGGTCGATTTCAGTCCCTTCGACGTCAATCAGCATCCCGTCGTCCGCAATGCCCAGTAGCCAACCCACCGATGGGATTTCCAACTTCGACCGTCCTGTCTCCTGCCTGGTCTACTCCACGAAGGCTACGACCCTCGCGAAGGCAGCCTCTCCACCCTTGAAGAGCCAAGGAAAACAGCCTATCGTAGTCCTGAAGGCCTTGCGCTTGTTGAGGACTTCCTCGATTTGGCCTCCAATGTTCTCGATGTGGATGCAGTCGAGTGGGAATAGTATGTTGTGGGTTACTTGATAGTCTTCATCTGGGAATAGCTTGTCCACGTTTTCCTTCCCAAACTTCTTGTCTGCTGCCGCTCTGACTTTGGTGCAGACCCTTGGGAGAAACCTCCCGATGGGCAAGTTCATGGGGTGGTCTGTTGAGACTGCGTCCACCCCCCAGACATGAATCTTCTTCTCTAGGAGATAGTCGCAGAATGCTCTGGTCGGCCCCGGATGCATGTGGATGTACCTCTCCTCATCTGCGGTCCCTTGAGGTTTAGGCGGCTGATACCATGCAAACTTGCTCCACCCGGTGTAGAGAATCAGGAGATCCCCGTCCTTCACTCCCCCTGCCTCCCTGGCGTTCTTTTCCACAATTTCCTTGGTGTAGATTCCGAGATCTCCGACCTCGCTGACATCCACGATTATGCCCGGACCGTAGAGCCAGGTGAGCGGAATCTGGTCGATGGTCTTGCCGTTGGTCACAAAGTGGAGCGGCGCGTCCAGATGAGTCCCCATATGGTTCGAAGTCATAATGTACTGGGCATTTACGCCCTGCTCTGATTTTCTCTTGATGAACTTGACTTCGAAGGGCGGATAGAGAGGCCAAAACGGTGTCTCCTGGTTCAGCGGCTGTGACAGATCATACAGCTTCATGGTTCCAGCGATGGCTCCTACGGTATAAAAAACATCATCAATCCTGCGGGTCCCCTAGCCATAGCCCTCTCCGGTGGGGTGGCCAGGGGCTTCTCCCCAGGTCCGCTTCTACACTTCTACTTCCTTTGGAGTAACTACCTTTTCGGCGGTGCGCACTAGGTCAGGTGGCGCGGGCCTGATTGGGAGCCTGTCCCTCAGCATGGGTTTCACGAATCTGTCCCAGTCCTCCTTCGTCGTGAAGAAGATCCTGGACCCTCCTAGCTCGTGTTGCATCTGTGGGTACGGCTTCTGGTATTGGGCGTATTTTATACCCCAGTACCTGAACCCGGTGTAGCTCTCGTAGGTGGCCCACCACTCTTTCATGTTCATCAGGTCGAAGGCGTACTCCGCCTTGGCCGCATACATGGTGGCACCGATTCCCGCCCTCCTCTTGAAGGTCAGTGTGTGGAGGCTGATGGCAATATCATTATCCCATAGCCTGAAGTTCCCGATGGCCGCTAGCTCGCCGTTGATGATGCCCAGAAGCGAGACATGATCCTTCATCCTGCTCCTGTACCACCCCAGGAACTCTGAATAGACCCTGGACGATACCAGGTCGAAGAAGTCTGTGTCGTGGTCGAACAGTTTCATGGCAGTCTGCATGACTATTGGGGCCTCTTCCTTCTTGGCACGGCGGATCACCATTTTCTCGCCTGTTGGGAGGTTTACGTACCCAGCGGGGTACTCTACCTTCAACAGCGGGGACTCGAATCCTCTTAGGATTGGTTCGATGTCTTCGACGTTGATTTTGACTTCACGCAAGGTTACTTTTTCTGGCGGTGACCATTCAGATGACATGGCTCGTGACGTCCCCCCGAATCGCTATAAGGCTGTCGCAGTCTCTCGATCTAATTCGGCATTCCTCGGCCGAGTGAGACAGGAGTCCAGATCAGCCGATCAGAACGAGGCGGCTAGGGTTCGTCTCCTGGGCGCGCTCTATCTTGCGCCTCAGCTTTGTGAGATTGTCTATCTGTTCCCTAATCTTGTCGCGGCAGACGAATATCGAGTCTCTCACCAACCATTCGTCCTCGAGTCCATCGGCGACCTCCCCCAACCTGACCACCGCCCCTCCAAGTGACGCGACGGCAATGTTCAACTCTCTCGATATTCTCCTGACCCTCCGCTCGGTATCCTCAGGGTCGACCATGAGGAAACTCTGCTCCGACGCGCTTCTGTCCCTCGCCTGCCTCCTTCGGATTATCCTCCTGACCTCCCGCAAGGAGAGACCCTCAGAGCCGATTTCCTCGGCCATCTCCTCGGCTTCGTCATCGTTCAGCATGGTTAATTCCTGAGCCACGCTGGGAGCTATTCGGCGCCGCATGATTTCGTCCTGAACCCTCTGTGGCAGTGAAAGAAGCCCAATCCTCTTGCTGACATACTCCTGACTCTTGCCAATTCTTCGCGCGAGCTCCGTCTCTCCCCCGTAGCCAAACTCTTCGACGTATTTCCTGAATGCCCTGGCCTCCTCAATGGGGTTCAACGTCTCGCGCTGGATGTTCTCCAAGAGGGAGACCTCGAAGGCCTCCCTGTCATCAAGTTCTACGACGTGAGCCGGGAGCCGGCGCCAGCCAAGTTTCTTGCACGCTTCAAACCTCCTCATCCCGGCTACGACTTCGAATCCGTCCTCCGCAGGTCTGACTATGATAGGCTCGAGCAGTCCCTTGTCCCGTATCGATAGTATGAGCCCTTTGATTGGGCCGCTGTCCGTCCTCAGCGCCACCCTTGTGGGGCGTATCATCCGGACCTCAACTGATTCGAGAAAGCCTGCTAGAGGGTTTGCTTTCATGAAATGGAGACAACACGGAGTCGCTATATCTCCTGTCCCTAACGTCTTTGGCCTGCGAGGGTTCGTCGACGAAACCTTAAGACATCAGGGGAGGATGACTAATCATGCTTCTCCAAGGTAAGTTCCACATTCCGAGCAGCATCGACAAGGTTTGGGACTACACGTCCGACCCGGCAAGAGTGATCGAATGCGTCCCTGGGTTGCAGAGCTATACCATAGGGGAGAACAAGCGGATCACGGCGGCCGTCAAGGTCTCGGTCGGCTTCATCAGAGGCACGTTCCAAACCCAAACCAAGGTCGTCAAGGAAGACCGTGATACACACACAGCGGTCCTTGAGCTATCCGGGTCAGGTGCAGGAAGCGGGTTTAACGCTTTGGTCAACATTGGTGTCGCCGCGGTGGGGGCTGAGTCAGACGTAACTTGGGACGCCAACGTCAACATAAACGGTCCCTTGGGTAGCCTCGCAAAGCCATTGGTTGAGGGGAACGTCAAGAAAATAGTGACGCAGTTGTTTGATTGTGTGAGAGCAAAACTTAGTTGAGTCGTCTCCCACCTAACCATTAAGCAATCGCCCTTAAATAACGACTACAACCGTTTTCCAGCCCGATGAAAGGAACGAAAAGATACGGAATCACAGCACTCGTAGGTGCACTCATCGTCATCGTTGTCATCCTCATCGGTGTAGCAGCGTACGCATTCGCGTATCCTCCCACTTCTGTTACGACATCGACAGTGACGAGCACGGCCACGACCACAGTCTCAGGAACAGGGACCGCGGTATCTACCGTGACCGCGACTACGACCGTCACCACGGCGACGGCCGCACAAGCTAGCGCACTCTCAAAGCTCAAGGTTGGATTCATTCTGCCGCTGACTCCGGCGGACGACTCTTGGAACTACAACGCGTATAACGCAATGCAGAAGCTCGAGAGCGAGTACAACTTCACTCTGAGCACTTCCGAAAACATAGCCTCAGGGACAGACGCCGCCGTGCCGGCCGGAACGTGGGCTGGCGAGGGCTACAATATCGTCGTATTCATGGGCGGTCAGTACCAACAAGAAGCGAACACCTTCGCAGGTCAGAACCCCACTATCATGTCCGTCTGCGTTGACTGCACGGTAGCAAACTATTCCAACGTCTACAGGATTTGGCTGGACCTTAGCGGCGGGGGCTTTGTCCTCGGCGCCATGGCAGGGATGATCAGCAAGACACATAGTTTCGGCTTGGTAGGCGGCGGTGACATTCCTTCGATTTGGGAAGGTCACGAGGGCTTCATCGCGGGCGTCATGTACACAAGCCCGGTCACACCCAGCATCACCAATACGTTCGAGGCATTTGCTTGGGCCGACGTATCGGGAGCAGAGAATTCAGCGAAGAGTGACTACACGGCTGGTGCCGACGTTGTCTTCTCCTCTGGGGACGGCATAGACGTTGGCGTCTTGGGCGCAGCAATGGCACAGCCCACGTCACCCCAGGTATGGGCCACTAACGTATACACGAACCTGACAGCTATCGAACCAGCGGACAACAGAATCCTACTCGGCTCGATGGTGATAGACTACGCGAGCCCATTCTTCAAGGCGATGCTTGACTATGTCAACAACAACTGGCACTGGGGCTATACCAAAGTCGATATGCCCTCGGGCCTTTTGAGAGTACAACCTGGTCCTGACGTCCCCTCAAACATTGCAGCTGCAGGCCTAGCACTGCAGAGCGACATCGTAGAGGGTCAGATCCAAATCACATTCGCTTCAACATCGGGCGGATCCCCGTACTGCTTCGTCAATCCAAGCGCTTCCAGCTGCGCCGATATGACTCTGACGGTGCCATCCGGCGGTGGGGCACCGACCGGGAACATGGCTGCGCAGTTCAACTATCTCCCACCAGTTTCGAGTCTACCTTAGAGGGTGCATGAGAATACGCAGGGCCTTCGATGGCTAAAGGCCACGGCGTACAACGTCCTTGCCGTGGGTCTCGGCATACTGGCCGGGCTCGTGGTGGTCGCCTACGCCGGCGGCAACGTCGAAGTCGCCCTGTCCTCCCTTTTTCTCGATCCGCTATCGTCCTCGGGTGGTATCCAGCAAATCTTCATCCTCTTCGTGATGTTCTATTCTATGGGTTTGGGGATAGGTCTTGCGCTCAAGGCCGGACTTTGGAACATAGGTGCCCAGGGCCAGCTCCTGGCAGGGATGGTGATGGTGTTCGTCGTTTACCTTTACCTCGCGTTCCTTCCATGGCCTGTTCTCTACGTCGCAATGATACTAGGCGCCGCGCTCGGAGGGCTCCTCTGGATTGCGATTCCTACCATACTCAGAGTGAAATTTGGTGCAAACGAAATCGTTGTCACGATCCTTCTGAACGTGGTGGCGGTTAATTTCGGTTTTTACATGCTCGCCGGACCCATCAAGAGTCCAGGGACAGCACTCGGCTTCCCAATAACGACGGTACTACCGGCCAGGTTCCAGATCCCGAACATTATCGGGAACGTTCCGATTACCTATGCTGTGCCCGCAACGATTGCGATTGGGGTCATCCTCTATTTCTTAGTCGAGCGCACGCCGTTCAGGGTTAAAGCGGATACCGTCGGCGAGAGCCCCGAGACAGCTAGATACGCAGGGATAAGCATCCCACGAGTCATGACAATCACCATGCTCACCGCAGGCGCACTCGCAGGGCTTGCAGGTGCTACCTACATGATGGGCTACCGATACGAGCTGGACATCGGCTCATTCTCTACGAATTATGGTTTGGTCGCAATCATCGTCGCCCTCGTCGGAAGGAAACATATGCTTGGGATAGGGATTTCCGCTTTCTTCTTCGCCTACATAGCGTATGGCGCAGAGGCAATGGCGTTGGCAGTCAACGTGCCGACCTACGTCGTATTCGCGATGGAAGGCGTTATGATGATCGGGATACTCATGAGCGCGTACTTCGAAAGGCGGGGCGCAATATGACTGTCCCATTGTCTGACATCGCGACTGCGGTGCTGGCAACCACTTTCCAACTTTCACCGTTCTACCTGTTCGCGGGGATGGGGGAGATTGTATCTGAGAAATCCGGAGTGGCGAACATGGGCCTGGAAGGAATCATGTTGATGTCTCTGGTGTTGACCTTCATTGTCGACTACGCGACAGGAAACCCCTGGATCGCCCTGTTGGCCGCGATGGCTGTGGCAGGCGCCATTGGGTTGGTTTTCGCATTCTTCGCTTTACGGGTTCGCATGGACCAAATAGCATTGGGGCTTGCGATCTATCTCTTCGGGCTGGGGTTCTCTTTCATAGTCTTCAACACAGCCTATCCTAGTGGGCTATTTCCCAACTACGTCGCGCTTCCGCCCATCTATTCCGGTTGGGGGACTGTACCATACTTTGGGACGATTTTCCTGCAGCTGGACGTCATGGCCTATGTCTCCATTGCTCTCGTCGTCTTGACCGCCATATTCCTCAACCGAACGTCGCTGGGACTCAGGGTGCGAGCCGTCGGGGAGAATCCCAAAGCAGCGGACAACATGGGGGTCAACGTCAACAAGGTTAGGCTGTTCGCGATCTTATTCGGCGCTGTGATGTTCGGTGTCGCGGGCTCATACTTCGCGGGCAACTTCGTCCCAGGGTTCCAGACCAACATAATAGCGGGAAGAGGTTTCATCGTCCTGGCCATGATTTACTTTGCGAACTGGAAGCCCTATCGGGCCCTTTTCGCCGCGTTGTCATTCAACTTGGTGTATGCCCTGCAGAACGAGTACATCTCGATAGCAGGCTCTACCGTGGCGTCGGTCTCCACCCTCTTCAACATGCTCCCCTACGTCTTCCTCCTGGCCCTTATTCCCGTCTTCGGGAGAAAGGCTAGAGCGCCCAAGTTCCTGTTGAAGCCCTACCGAAAGGGATAGCCCGAGCTACACTCTTGTGCTCGTGGTCATAAGGGTCGCGAGCTCGCGAATATTGGCGTCCTTTGCATCGACGATCTTCGCGACTCGCCCCTGATTCATCACTGCAATCCTGTCGCTCATGTCAAGTATTTCATCGAGGTCAGCAGATATCAGGAGTATTGCCTTCATCTCTGCCTTTTGCCTCATCAGGACATTTCGGATGTATTCGGCCGACCCTACGTCTAACCCCTTGGTGGGGTTGTTCGCCACTATGACCTTGGGCCCCCAGAAGAGCTCCCTCGCAAGCAGGAACTTCTGTCTGTTCCCTCCGCTGAGGGTCCTGAGCGGGGCGTCCTCGGAGCTCGCCATCACGTTATAGTCCCTCAGCAGATCTTTCGTCTTGTTCCTGAGCTTCGACTCGTCCAGGAACATCCCCCGCTTGAACTGCTCTGCGATGAAGGGCTGCAAGACCAGGTTCTCCTTCAGCGAGAAGTCGAACACGAATCCCGTCTTGTGCTCTTCGCAGACATGGGCGACTCCGGCTCTCCGGGCCTCGTCCGGGTTCTTCCTTGTGACGTCATTTCCTTCCAGGATGACCTTCCCAGAAGTTGGCTTTCTCATCCCGGTAATCACCTCGTCCAGCTCGCGCTGGCCGTTCCCAGAAACTCCGGCAACCCCGAGTATCTCCCCTGCCTTCAGATCTAGCGATACGTTCCTCAACGCGGGCGTCCCGAGGTCGTTCAAAGCCGAGACGTCGGTCAGCTGAAGCGCCACCTGCCCCATTTTCACGTCCTGTTTCTGGACGTTGTACATGACTTCACGCCCAACAATGAGCATTGCGAGCTGATCGGGAGTCACCTCACTTCGGAGCTTTGTTGCGACCACCTTCCCCAGCTTCATGACCGTAATCCTGTCTGCGATGGCCATCACCTCGTCTATGTGGTGAGTGACGAAAACTATGGACCTCCCTTCCGAGGCCATCCTCTTTAGGCTGACGAAAAGCTTCTCGGTCTCTATATCTGTCAGGAAGCTCGTCGGCTCGTCGAACAGAAGTATGTCTGCCCCGATGAAGAGACATTTCAGAATCTCAACCCTCTGCCTCTCCCCAACCGAAATGTCTTCCACCAGGGCTTCAGGGTCAACCTGGAGTCCGTAGGTCTCCTCCATGGCGAGTAGCTTGGCTTTGATGTCTCCCAGCTCCAGAATGATTTTGCTTGCTTTGAGGTCCGTCGTGAGGCTAAGGTTCTGTATGACGCTCATGTTGGGGATCAGCATCAGGTCCTGGTGGACCATCCCTATCCCTGCCCTCATCCCTTCCTTGGGGGATCCAATCCTGACCTCCTTCCCCTTCACAAAGACCTGTCCCCCGTCTGCCTTGTAGTATCCGTACACGACATTGCAGAGCGTCGACTTCCCTGCGCCGTTCTCTCCGAGGAGAGCGTGAATCTCTCCTTTCCGAAGGCCGAAGTCCACGTTATTGACAGCGACAAGACTACCGAACCGCTTGGTAAGACCTTTCGTTTGGAGGACTGGTGTCTCCTCGGACATTCTTCTCAGATTGTCCTTTTCCGGCGTCGGACGGTATAAAGGGTTCTCCCTCAAGGATTCCAAAACGTGTCCAGACACTTCTGCAGGGCCCCGGATTCGCCCTCGGTCTGCGCGAGAGCGGCCTCGCAGAGCATGACCCCCAGCGACATGTCAATTCCAGATGTGTGCCCTCTTCGGGCGACTGCTAGGAGCTCGTCATAGAATCTGACGCCACCACCTGTGCTAGCAAGGATAAGCCTCTCCGTCCCCTCATCCACGTTCCCCCTGGCAGAGTGGCTCAGAATCATCGCGCTCTCCGGGACCGTCCTGCCGTGGATTAGTTTGCTGGGGATCATTACCTGCCTTGTCCTACGGCATCGTGCGACGTAGTTGAATACGGTGACGACTCCCCCTACAAAGTCGTCCCCTGCCGGGGTGAATCCTCCGCCACGCCCGATCAGAGGTAGATAGTGGACCGGAGAGAAAATGGTTCTGCTATTCCCATTAGCAAAAGGAACCAGTGTCTCGCCCACGAATGTTCTCAGGGCAGGGTCTGAGGGCAGAGTGGGACCCGCCGGAGATACTTCGTAGAGGGACCTTAGCATCGCCACCCCTTTAGCGAGAGCGGTCCCTTTCGGGAGTGTAATCTCCCTAGTGCGGAGCAGAGCGCTCCGAAACACTTCAGCTCTTCGCAGATCAATTTGAAGGTCGCCGAGCCCGATTTTCTCTCTGCTTAGGGAACATCGCTCCCCAACCCTGGTCCTACTCTGTGAATTGGAATCCCCTTCTATGTTTACGGTCACGGGAGACCGAAGCCCTCCCCAAAGGAGGAGGACGAAGTCGTGCTTGGCTCTGATGTAGGTTGATCTCCCAAAGACCCGGGTGACTTCCCCCGAACAGTCCTTCGAAAGTATCTCTGTCGCAATATTCCCGATGCTTGAGGCCTTCTGGTTCATACTCCGAATTTGTCTACGTATGCTTCAAAGGCGTCTTTGAAGACCTGTAATGGAAAGCTCACGGTCCCCGCCCCCACCTGGCCTATGCCCGCTTTCCTGTGGGCGATTCCCGTGTTGATCATTGGAGTTATTCCGGTCTTCAGCACCTTCCTCAGATCTATCCCGACGGGCGTCCCTCGGAAGTCGAGGAACGGAATCTGGAAGTGCTTGTGTTGGGCCTGGGTTATCTCGTACATCCTCTCTGTCACCTCAAGGGCACCCTGGACGCTACCCCCGACCCACGAAACTATCGCTGGAGCCGCCGCCATTGCGAACCCCCCGAACCCCGCGGTTTCTGTTATGGAACTGTCACCGAGATCGGGATTAGCGTCTGCCTCAGTGAACCCCGGGAACCAGAGGCCCTTCGGGACGGGTGCCTTTGTCGCGAACCACCTATTTCCGAGGGAGCTCACCCAAATGCCAGCGTCCGTACCATTACGCGACATCACAGTCACGATTGTACTGTACTTTACATTATGACCTGCCAGCGTCATTGCCTTCCCCGCTGCCATCCCCATGTTCAGCATGGTGAAGTTGTTCCCGTCTATGAACCTGCTCACCTCAGCCAGGGTCTTTGGATCGAAACCTGTCCTGACCAAGAACGGTGCGGTCTGCTTAGCGAAGAGCGACGTCGTGGCCACGTACCTGTTGTGGCAATCGTCCCCCATCGTCAGAGCCTGCGCTATCATCGGCTTGAGCGCCAGTCCTGCCCCCGCCTTGATCATCCCCTTCGCCGTCGCCTGCAGCACCGGGGCGACAATATCGGACATCCAGTGTAGCCTATCCAGAACCTCCTTGCTGAAAGCTCCATACCTGAGCACCTTCCCTATTCCCTCGTTCATGTTAGAGTATGTCTTGTTGGCGAACTTCCTATCCTCGAGCTCGTAGACAGGCATGCTCGGGGAGATTACGCCCGCCATTGGTCCCGCCGCGTTGTGGTGGTGGTCGCAGTCCAGCTTGATTTCCCCTTCTTGAGCAAGTCGCACCGCCTGTTTTTCAGACTCCGCCCAACCTTCGTAGATTGCGGCACCTATTATGGCGCCCTTCATTGGGCCGCTGGCATACTTCCAACTAAGGGGAGGGCCAGCATGCAAGAGGGTTTTCCCCCTGAGGCCCATCTTGTTCGAGGCCGGTGCTAGATCGACCCAGACCGGCTCCGAATCCATCATCCTTTCGACTGCTTCTTGGTTCGCCTCCTCCACCATTCCCTTTGAGACAGTCAACGATAATTTCGTCCTCTCTGACCTGTTAAACGTTTGCGAGACGGAAATGCTTAACACGAATGATGCTTCACTCAGGTTCCGTGCCAGTGGTCAACATCGTCAAACGCAACCTCTTCCGCGACTCGATTCAACTGATGCGCCTCTCTGAGGACGTGAAGAAGCTCGAGGGCGTCGACGACGCGGTAGTCTCCATGGGGACAGACACCAACCGGAGACTCCTGAAGGACCTCGGGCTCATGACCATCGAAAGCAAGAATGCGGGGGACGGGGACCTGATAATCGCCGTCCGGGTCCTGAAGGGATTCAACGCAGTCGACGTGATGGCGACGGTGGACAAGCTTGTGATGACTCCTCCGGTCCCGTCTGGGGAGACAAGTGCCAGGGTCTTTCATAGTGTCAAGTCGGCGGTCGAAGCAACCCAGGGCGCGAACCTTGCTATTGTTTCCCTCCCAGGGAAACAGGCCTTCGAACCTTCCATGGAGCTCCTTAGGAGCGGGATGAATGTCCATCTGTTCAGCGATCACGTCCCACTGGACCAGGAACTGAAGCTCAAGCGGTACGCTAACTCGATGGGTCTGTTGGTCATGGGACCGGGGGCGGGGACGTCGATAATCAACGGGGTGGGGATCGGCTTCGCCAACTCCGTAAGGAAGGGAGACGTTGGGATTGTCGCCTCTGCCGGCACCGGCATCCAGGAGGTCTCGACGATGCTCGACAGGATTGGGCTCGGCGTGTCGGCAGCATTGGGGGTGGGAGGGACCGACGTGAGCGAGGAGGTGGGCGGTTTGATGATGAAGGACTGCCTGAGGCTCTTGGAGAATGACAGGGGAACGCGCATGATCATGATTGTCGCGAAGACGCCTAAGGCGAAGGTCATCGAAGAGGTGATGGAGCACGTGGAGAAGGTGACATCCAAGCCTATCGTCGCATGCTTCCTCGGACTCGACCCTCCCGGGACCTTCGACGAGAGGGTGACCTACGCGAAGACGCTTCACTCCGCCGTCCACGCCGCCGCGCGTGCGACGGGTGAGGGCGCAGAGAGGCAGTTCGACGCCAGTATCTCCATGGGTTTTGAACAGCTTTCAAAGGCCGCAAGTCGCCTCAGGGAGGGTTTGGGAACGGAGAGGAGGTTCGCGCGGGGTCTCTTCAGCGGGGGCACCCTTGCACACGAGACCCTCCTGATATTCAAGGAGCTGATTGGAGAGGCCTACAGCAACACGCCTCTCTCGAACAAGTTCGAGCTCGGTGACCCTAACGTCAGCAGGGGGAACTCCGTCGTTGACCTTGGGGACGAGTTTTTCACCGCCGGGAGGGCCCACCCGATGATAGACCCAACCCTCAGGAAGCTCAGAATCGCCCAGGAATCCAGAGATCAAACCGTGGCCGTCATCCTGCTTGATGTCGTCCTGGGATTTGGCTCGTCACCCGACCCGGGAGGCGCGCTCACAGGCGCCATCGAAAGCGCGGTTAAAGCAGGTAGGAAAGGGCGGCTAGAGGTGATGGCCCATGTCTGCGGGACCGAGACTGACCCTCAGTCTCTTAATGCGCAGAACGAGAAGCTGTCAGGCGCAGGGACACTCCTTTTCCCAAGTAACGCTCTCCTCTCAGCGGAGGCAGCCCTCCTAGTCGGAGGGAGACCTGCTTCTGCACGCCTAAAGCAGAAATGGAGTGAGCTCTTTGGCTGAGAAGACCAACGCCCAAAAACTCCTGGGTTCGGAGCTCGTCGTGCTCAATCTGGGCTTGGACATCTTCAGACAAGCTCTCGAGAGCCAGAAAGTGAAGTGTGCCCAGGTAGACCTCACCCAAGCGCCCAAGTTAGAAAAGAAACTGGCCGACGCCCTGGACAGGCTGCTGTAGGCGCCGGCCCTCGTCTCCTAGAACTCGATTTCAATCGAGGACGTGGGTTTCAACGGCTTGGTCGCTGCGAGCACACTCTTTGGAACGGGTCTTGACCCAAGCCAGTTCTTCTCCTTGGCAAAGGGTTTGACGTACTGTTCCCACTGTTGCCTGTTGATGTAAAAGATGCGAGCGCCCCCAAGCTCATGCTGCATCTCGGGCCATGGTTTTGTGACGTGGTTGAACCTGAAGCCGAGCCTGAACCCGAAGGGGCTCTCGAATGTCGCCCACCATTCGTTCACGCCGACGACATCGAATGCGTGCTCCATCTTTGATACATACAGTAGCACCCCAACTCTCTCGGCCCTCTTTAGGACCAGCGTGTGCAGGCTGACGGCCACGTTCTTGTCCCAGAACCTGTGATCCACAACTCCTACCAGCTCTCCGTCCTTCCTTGTCGCCGCTATCACATATGCGTCCTTCAGCCTGTTCTGATGCCATGCCAGGATTTCTGCGTAGGTCCTTACGCCGACCAGGTGGTAGAAGTCCTTGTCATACTTGTTGTCAATCAGCGGCTTCAGAGACCGGAGGATGGCGGGGGCTTCGCTCTTGTCAGCCGGGCGTATAACGAGCTGCTCCCCGCTCTTGGTTGTGTATGTTTTCGGCACGAAAGGTTTCTGGAACGCGGGGTCGTCCGGGATGCCACCAAGATAACCCTCTATCTCCTCAACAGAGAAGTTGAAGGAGTCGAACGAAATCGGGACCGTTGGCTTTGCCATAGAATTCCGGCCGACGGCGCGGTTTTAATGATTGTCCCGAAACGGTCGAGAGTGCTGTCATCGGGCCCGGGCGAGGCTTTCCCTCGGCTGACGTCGCATCTTGGAGGCGGCAGAGACTTCCGCAACGGCCTCCCGAATCTGGTTGTAGGTTCCACATCGGCAGACAAGGCCACTTGTGGCCTCCACCAAGTCGGCATCAGACGGGTGGGGGTTTGCTTTCAGCAGCTCATAGGTGGCGAGCACCCACGCGGGCGTGCAGAAGCCACACTGGGCGGCACCATGGCTCACGAACGCCTTCTGGATTGGTGCCAGTTCCCCATCGTCGGTGATCCCCTCGACTGTCTTCACCTCACGACCATCGGCTTCCACGGCCAGCACCAGGCAGGACTTCACGAGCTGGCCGTCCAGAACAACGGTGCAGAGCCCGCACTCTCCCCTCCAGCAGGCGGCCTTGACGCTCCTCACTTCGAGCCTCTCCCTGAGGAAATCTAGGAGAAGCTCGTTGTCCTTTACCATCCTCTTCCTGCCCCTCCCGTTCATAGTCACCGAGATCTCCCTCATTGGTTCATCATCCTCCTAAGCACCTTGATGGTGATTACCTTGACCAGATGTTTCCTGTATGTTGCAGTCGCGAGCACATCATCCACGCACTCCACCTTCTCCGACGCGGCTCCCGCGGCCTTCCTTATGCTCCCCGGCGTGATGCCATCTTTGATTGCTTCCTCCACTTCATCACACCGGATGGGAATCGAGTTGACAGAGCCATAGACAACCCTCACCCTCCTGTTCCTCCCCCCGTTCGACAACGTCACCGCGACGCTCGCAAGGGAGAACTCCGACCCTCCAGTGAACTTCTCGAAGGCGCTCTGTGAGCCCTTCAACTGGGGGACGTCGACGGCCGTGACTATTTCTGAAGGACCCAGGTCTATGTCAACGGGCCCCCGGATGAAACCACTAACAGGGATGCTCCTCGTCCCGTCTGGTCCCGCGATAGACACGGCCGCGTCAAGCGCAATGAGCGCGGGTGGACTATCGACCCATGGTATTGCTTCGCACAGGTTCCCTACGAGGGTCGCCCTTCGCCTTATCATGGGATCGGCGACCCTGGAAAGTGCCTCGTGTAAGACTGTGTAGTCCTTCTTCAGCACCCCTACTTCCAGGAGCTCCGAAAGGGTCACGGCTGCGCCGATTTTGAGCCCCTTTTCCGGCTCGTTCTTGATAAGCTTGAGCTCCTTCACTTCCTTCAAATCTATGACGTGCGCCGGAGACATGAGCCTCTCTTTCATGAACGCGATTAGGCCTACCCCGCCTCCCATCAGCTTGGCGTCGTCTCCGTACTGCTTGAGCATACTGAGGACTTCCCCGAGATTGGTCGGCTTGTGGTACTCGAAGTCAGGCAGCGTCGTATAGGGAGAACCGAAGCTCAAGGTCTCACCTTCACTTCTGTCTTAACGCTCCCGTAGCTCTCCATGGCCTCGGCGAGGAGCTCCGGCCGCTGCTCCGATACCGCCTTCCAGACCTCCTCCGGGCTCATTGGGAGGCTGTTCAGCCTGACCCCGATGCTCCGGAATATAGCGTTGGAAATGGCGGAAGCAACCGATATCATGCTCAGCTCTCCTATTCCCCTCGCGCCAAGTGGGCCATCGAACTGCGGTGTCTCGACGAACCTCGCGACGATCTCCCTCGGGGTGTCTTTCATTCTAGCCAGGTAGTAGCTAGTGAAGTTCGGGTTGGTGACCCAACCCTGCTCGTCGAACTTGATCTTCTCGAATAGGGCTATGCTCATGCCCATCACGAAACCGCCATCGAGCTGCATCTTCAGCAGCAGAGGATTGATTGCCTTTCCGACGTCGAACACCTGGACCGCCTTTGATACCTCGATTGCTCCAGTCACAAGGTCCAGCTCTATCTCGACCGCTGTCCCGCCAAAGGTGTGGAATATGGTGGGCACTCCCTGTCCTGTCTGAGGGTCGAGGAAGCTGTTCAGGCTCGATGTGTAATACCCTCTCCCTATCACCGGCCCCCCGATCGTGTTCCCGTTCGGATAGACGTACCCGAAGACCAATTCCTTGAGCGGGAGCGTGAGCCAGGGTCTCCCCTTTGCCCTCACGGCCCCCTCGGTAAGCTCGAGCTCAGGGGTGGGAAGCCTGAGCACCTGGGCGGCGAGGTCCAGGATCTGGCTCTTCGCGTCCTCGCAGGCCCTTATGGTCGCTACCCCGTCGGTGAAGAGTCCCCTGCTCCCTACGGTCTGCCAGGTGTAAGCGGACTTGCCTGTGTCCCGGGTAGGGTCCACCCTGACCTTTTCGACGGGGACCCCGAACTGGTCTGCGACAATCTGCGAAAGTGCCGTGGTCGTCCCCTGGCCGAAGTTCCCTGTGCCTACCACCAGGTCGATGGTGGTGTCCTCGTTGAACTTCACGATGGCTGAGGAGGAGGCGTTTGGGGGTTGCGACGGGCCTTTGACACAGAGCGCGAAGCCCCTCGTCCTTACCTTCCAGGGCTCCGATGCCGGCGGAACCTTTTCTCCCCAATCAATGGTTTCGGTCAATGTCTGCAGGACCTTCCTTGGGTCGCCCGCATCCTCCCTGACCCTCTCCCCCGTGGCAGTATGAGATTCTCCTGGCCTAAGCAGGTTAATCCTCCTCAGTCTTGCCGAATCCATCCCCAGCTTCTTCGCCGCCCTTTCGAAGACCTGTTCCAGCACCCAGTTGCTTTCAGAGTAGCCGAAGCCCCTCATGGCAGTGGTGGGGATTTTGTTCGTGTATACTGCCAGGGATTCGCAGTAGACGTTTGGTATCTCGTATACACCCTCCGCAGAGTATCCCATGGCCCTGGAGACATTCACCGTATAGTCCGCGTAGGCGCCAGCATCTAGGACGAACCTCACCTTGTACGCCAGGCATTTTCCGTCCTTAGTGAACCCTGCTTTGACGTTCGCCACCACACCCTCCCTTGACGCGCCGGACGCGAAGTTCTCTTTCCTTGAGAGGACAAGCTTCACCGGCCTGTATCCTGCCGCCCTCGATGCCAGTGCAATTAGTGCCTCCCAACCCAGTCCCGCCTTGCCTCCGAACCCACCCCCTACGAAGGGCACCTTTACCGTGACCTTGTTGTACGGAACATTCAACGCCTCCGATACTATCTGTCTGACAACGAATGGAGACTGGCAGCTCGTCCAGATTTCATAGGTGCCGTCCCTGAATGCCTGGGCGACTGTGCATTGGGTCTCCATGTAGGCGTGGCTGACGTGGGATACCTTCATCTCCTCCTCGACAAACTCTTCAGACTCGTCGAACCCCTTCTCCGTGTCTCCGTGGACAAGCCTGAACCTGTTGGCGATATTGGTGCCAGGCACAGGATAGAAGACGGGAGCGTGCTTGTACTCCTCCATGTGTTCGTGCAGTATGGGTGCCTCGGGATTCATCGCCTGGACCGGGTCAAACACGGCTGGTAGCGCGTCATACTCCACGTCCACGAGCTCGGATGCCCTCTCAGCTGCCTCCAGTGTCTCCGCAACGACGACAGCAACAGGGTGACCCGCCCACCTAACTTTCTCGATTGCGAGCAGGTCCCTATCGCCTGCGTACATTCCAACCCGGAATGGCATGTCTCTGCCTGTGAGAATAACGACGACCCCAGGCACCTCCTTTGCCCTGTCAAGGTTGATGCCGACTATTTTCGCGTGCGGGACAATGCTCGTGGCAAGCTTTGCATGCAGCGTACCGGGGAGATCCCAATCGAAGGTATACAGAGCTGTACCCGTGACTTTCCGAACAGTATCCTCTGGAGGATAGGCCTTTCCTACAGAGGTGTCGCCTGTCAAGGCTCAGCAAAACCCCTCAAAAATATAAAAGGATTTTCCTGTCTCATGTGGTCCGATTTTTCGCTCGACAATTGGTTCTTGTATGAGGCCCGGTTGCAAAGTGAGATGACGGACCACGATCGCCACGCTTGTGTAGTCCTGGTTGACTCTTGCCAGTCCCCGATTCGATTCCGTTTCTTGGCTTTCGTGCGGAGTGACGGCGTGCGCGTGCTCGCTGACGGTCTTCTCAATTGGTTAAATCCCAGGCATTGGCGCCAAGGCCCGTGGCGAAGAAGGCCATCCACCACGTTGACTTCGAGACTCTGGTAGGAGTCAACATCGCGGTGGTCGCGTTGACTAAGGAGAAACACGAATACTCACCTGCCGATGGCCGGAAACTCCGGGGCCTTGTCAAGGAAGTCGAGCAGAGGGCGGACAACCAGGAGTTCGAGGAAGCAGTCGCGGAGAAGGCGGCGCTGCTAGTATACGACATCGCCCGGGGGCAGTACTTCCACGCTGGGAACAAGAGGACGGCCTTGGTGGCCGGTTTTGCGTTCCTAGCCAGGAATGGGTACACCGTAAACATCGAGGACGAAGAGTTCGTTTCCACCGTAGACAAGGTCGGTATAGCCGCCGCGGACCTCGACGACCTTTACGCTGTAATCAGGGGGCTGATATCGAAGGGGAAGGTGGAGCGCAGGGGTTGGGATGCCATTGTCAGAGGGGCGGTCCAGAAGCATGAAGAGTTTCTGACGAAACTAGCTTCGTAGCTCACATGATTCTCAGCGGTAAGAAACGTCTCATCCTTTTATCTCCATTAGGAATCGGCCGTTTAATCGACCTAAATTGCGCGTCCCTGAGACGGAGGTCGATTCACTGCAAAGAGGGCTCGCCAGACCCAACGCGACGGAGCCCATTGGTTCTCAGGGTTGGCGTGAAGGGCTCCGACAGACGATAGCCGACGGTCGGTGCCCAGTCGACCTAGTGGGGGTAGGCAACGAGCTCAAGACGGACGACGCAGCGGGTCTAGAGATTGTCACATCCCTTCGTTCAAGGCTTGGCACGTCCCCCGCACCCGGCGTCAAGATTCATGCATTTACCCCGACGCCGGAGAGGCTCCTCTCGAAGCTTGCCTCAGCAGAAGGTCGGGTAGTCGTCTTTGACGCCGTCGAAGCTTCGGCGAAGCCTGGGCAAGTCGTCTTTCGCTCCTTGGCCGACACAAAGTATGGTTTCTTCGGAACGCACAACATTCCCCTGAAGCTAGTCCCTGGACTTGGGGAGCGCCTGGGAGACTGCTTCCTTGTCGGCGTCCAGCCGATGTCGCTCGAGGTGGGTTCCGGCCTGAGCAGGCCGGTGCGGGAGGCCGTGAATGAGATTGTGGCAGTTGTTGTCGAGGGGGTGGCTGGGCGATCGTGACAGACTTCACCGATGTCATCTTGGGGCCAATGATCATCATCGTCGCAGACCTGGTAGTCTACCTCCTGGTGGGAGGTCTTGGGAAGCGCAGCCGCGGTCAGGGGGTCAAGTACGAACCCTTCTCAGGCGGAGAGAAGTCGGTGGCGCCGAGGGGGCTGTACCAGTCGAGCCTGTTTGTCTTCGCTGCCCTCTTTCTCGTCGTGGAGGCCTTCGCGCTCATCCTTGCAAGTTCGTTCGAGGCGTCCGGCAGTTTCTATCCTCTCCTATTCCTGGTAGGAGGAGGTAGTGTCGGGATGATTGCGATCTACTGGTTCACAACCTCGGGGGGCGGGACCTTTTAGCTCTGCGCTGACCAACTGGGCCAGGAAGAGGTCCATATGGGTCTTCCACGTGAACGCAGCATCCTGCAACGGTTGCGACATCGAGATCCTCGATGCCCTCACTCCACGCTTTGACGCCGAAAGGCTCGGTGTCGTTCTCGTTCCTAGCCCAAGGCACGCCGACGTCATGCTTGTGACAGGAGTCGCGAATCCGATGATGCGCGAGAGGCTGAAGACTGTCTACGAGCAAATGCCCGAGCCGAGGCATGTGGTAGCAATCGGGGCCTGCGCGCTCGGAGGTGGCGTGATGAAGGACTGTTACAGCGCCGGGAGCGGGATAGACGGGATAGTCCCGGTTGACCTCTACATACCGGGGTGCCCACCGAGACCAGAAGCGATAATCTATGGCATACTGAAGCTTGTGACAGGGATTCCAGACCCCGTCCCCGAAGGTGAGGCAATTGTCAAGTGAAGAGCTAGCCCCGCTCGCCTCTAGGCTCGGCGGGACCATAAACACCGGTCCAAAGACGACGGTCCTTTCCGTCCCCCCTGACAGGGTGGTCGAAGCATGCGTGGGAGTGTCTTCGCTCCCCGGCTGGTATCACCTGAGCACGATAACGGGGATGGACCTTGGTCAGGATATCGGTATCCTCTATCACTTCTGGCAGGGGAAAAGGTTCGTCCAGGTCAGGACCCAGATCCCCAAGTCCGCTCCCAAGCTAGCATCCATCTCGGGTGCTCTAGCCGCTGGCACTCTCTACGAGGCCGAGATCCAAGATCTCCTCGGCGTCGCCTTCGAAGGGAACCCATTCCTTGGGAAGAAGCTGCTCCTCCCAGACGCTTACCCTCCGGATGCTCCGCCCCCCCTGCGTAAGGACGCGGATCCGCACAAGATCAAGAAGATGATGGAACTTGAGTGACCCCAACACAGGCGAAAATCAGTCGCGGGCTGGCGCCGGGCTCATGCAGTACTCCCCGGAAGGGATGATGCCATTCGGTCCTGTGCACCCTTCACTGAAAGAGCCCGAGTACTTCAAGCTCTTCCTTGAGGGGGAGAAGATAGTCGCCGTCGAGCCAAGGGTCGGCTACGTCCACAGGGGGATAGAGCGGGCGGCGCAGGAGAGAACCTGGATCAAGAACATCTACCTATTCGAAAGGATCTGTGGAATCTGCAGCTTCCATCACAGCCTGTCGTACACCGAAGGGGTCGAAGCGCTCGCTCCGTTTGAAATTCCTAAGCGCGGAAAATACCTAAGGGAACTCGTCGCCGAACTCGAAAGGATTCACTCCCATCTTCTCTGGCTCGGCCTGTTGGGGCACTGGGCAGGCTTCGACACTCTGTTCATGTGGATTTGGAAGGACCGAGACCACATCCTCGACCTGGAAGAAGCTATCTCTGGAAACAGGGTCAACAAGTCCTACACTACCCTCGGGGGCGTCAGGAACGATCTCCCCGACGGCCTGGCCGACAGAATCCGCACGGAGATGGACTACATAGAGAAGAGGGCCGAATACTACAAGGGCCTCGTACAGAGCGAGGAGACGATCGTCGTCAGGACCAAGGGACGGGGGCGCATCAACCAGGAGATAGCGAGGAAACTCTGCCCCGTCGGGCCCCTCCTTCGATGCACCGGAATCGCAAGGGACGTGAGGGCGGAGGACCCCTACGCCGCCTATGGCGAGGTTCCTCCCGTTGTCCAGACTTCGAACGCGGGTGACATTGCTTCGCTCTTGACCCTCCGCATCAACGAGATCACAGATTCCTGCAGGATGGTGAGGGAGACGTTGGAGAAAATGCCCTCAGGGCCGTACAGGGTGAACTTCCCACGGAGCGTCCCGGCAGGAGAAGCGACATTTCATGTCGAGGCGCCGAGGGGAGAGCTATTCTATTTCGTGAAGTCCGCCGGAGGCTCCGGCCCGGAGCGGGTGAAGGTCCGTACCTCAACTCTTGCCAACATTCTCACAGCGACTGAGATGCTCAAAGGGCATGTGCTGGCCGACGTACCTGTGGTCCTTACAGGCATGGACCCGTGCTTCGGCTGCATGGACAGAATCTCTGTCGTCGACGTTGACAAGTCGAAGGAGTGGACCATAGGAGGGGAGGCCCTCCGCAGATACGGCATCGAATACTACAGGAGGAAGTGAGGTTGGACCTAGTCCAGATTATTGAGCTGTTATTCTTCCCCGGACTCACTTTCTTTGTGTGGCTGGCGTTCTTCTTTGAGTGGCTCGAACGCAAGACTGCAGCCCGTATGCAGGGGAGGAGGGGGCCCGTCGTCACAGGGCCCTTCGGTATCCTTCAGCCCGTCGCTGACTTCTTCAAGCTTGCCTCCAAGGAGGAAATCATTCCCGCAGAATCGGATACGTTCGTGTTCCAGTGGGGACCCGCGCTATACTTCGCCGCACCCGCCATAGGGATAGCCTTCATTCCCGTCCTTGGGTACCAGGGCATCATCAACAATCCAATCGACCTCCTATTCATGATCTTTGTCCTTACCTTTTCGACTTTGATGGCGACTCTTCTGGGGTACGCGTCCGCAGGGAGGTACTCCACCATAGCCATCGGGAGGCTCGTGATACAGTACACCAGTTACGAGGTCCCGCTGCTAATAGCCATGGTGACCCCCGCGGTCCTCGCAGGGAGCCTATCCATCGGGGGCATAGTTTCCGCCCAGAGCTCCGGGTGGTACATCTTTCCTGCCTTCGTGGCATTCGCGGTCTTTATCGTTGCAGCGCTGGCGGAGCTCGAGAAACCCCCCTTTGACATCCCTGAAGCCAGCACGGAGATAGTCGGGGGATGGATGACAGAGTACTCGGGAAATGCGCTGGCATACATCAAGCTCACGAAGAACCTGACCTATGTGTTCCTGTCCGCCCTCGCCGCGAGCCTGTTTCTTGGCGGAGCCGGCGGACCGGTCCTGTTCTCTGATGCTAACCTACAGGCTGTGGTCTACTTCTGCTACTTCCTCGTGAAGCTTTTCGCGGTCGGGTTCCTGATTTTCGTGATCAAGACCGCATTGGCAAGGGTCCGGATAGACCAGGCGGCCAGGCTCTTCTGGACAGTTCTCACCCCTCTCAGTCTTCTGCAGTTGGCAGTGGTGGTGCTACTAAGGTGACGGACGAACCAAGGAGAAAGGTCGCTGGCGCAATGGGGGAGATGTTCAGAACTGCCCTCGAACACCCTGTGACCGCGCAGTATCCCTTCGGCAAGACGTCTTTGCCTGAGAGGTTCAGAGGGAAACTCGACGTGGACCCGGTGAAATGCACGGGGTGTAGCATTTGCGAAATTGTCTGCCCGGCGGGGGTAATCACGATGGTTCCCGTCGCGAAGAAGACCATAGGCTCCAGGCAGGTGGACATCAAGAGGCCGATCTTTGACCTCTACACCTGCATCTCGTGTGGCCAGTGCGTCGACGACTGCAAGTTCGGTGCTCTGGCCCTGACTCATGACTTCGAACTTGCAGTTTTCAAGAAGAAATCGCTAGTGATGGAGAAGGCGCTCAAGGTTGGAAAGTGAGCTGGTCGCGCTCCTGATTTCAGGGGCGCTCTTCGTGACGGTTGCTACGTCCCTGCTTGCCTCGAAAGTCTCCTACTCCCTCATATCGCTCTTCTATGCATCCATCGTGCTCGGGGTAGCCTTCACTGTCTACGGGGACGGACTGCTGGGGCTCCTTACTATGATTACATTCGCGGGAGCCATATCTGTCCTGCTCCTTTCCGTTGTCCTGATTACGGGCGAGTCGAAGATTGGTCTTGGGGCGCGCGAGTTAGCGCTCGGGGCAATCCCGCTGGCCGCCGCCATCGGCGGAATCTCGCTCGTCGCGGTCTTCTCGGGGAAGGCCGGGGGCCTTGCCACTTCTGATTCATCTCAGGCCGTTCTCAGCTTCCTCTGGACACTCCGCCCCTGGGACCTGCTCATTCTGATAGTTGTCTTCGCCGGCTCCATGGTCGCCATAGTCAGCCTGCTTGGGAGGGAGAACTAGTTTGGCCCTCGACCAGACCATCCTCATTGCGACGGGCACCGCCCTGCTATTCACCGGGATTGCTTCCATCTCCGTCTCCAAGAACCTGCTGAAGAGTATCATGTCCTTCCAAGTCGCAGTGTTCGGTGCCAACCTTGCCCTCTTCGCGTCCGGGATGGGCTACAGCCCCAGGCTCCTCTCTGACGCTTTCGTCGTGCTCTCGGTCCTCGTGGGGGCCTCGGTGGAGGCAGTGGGGCTCGCCATCATCGTCGTTGTCTACCGCAAGTATGGGACGCTAAACCCTGACGAGATAAGGAGGCTCCGCAGATGATATACTGGGCCTGGCTCTCCTGGGTCATCCCGCTTCTGGGAGTCCCCCTGGTTCCACTGGTGTCCAGAATCGACGGCAGGCTAAGGGGTTGGCTTGCCGTTGTCTTCTCTGGACTGGGCATGGTCGCCGCGATTTATGGGGCAACGACCTTCGGGACTTCAGTCACCGAGGGGTATACTCTCTGGCTCCCGCAGTTGAACGTAATGTTACAGGTGAAGGTTGACCAACTTTCAGCCCTCGTGGGCGCCTTCGTCTCTTTCGTGTCATTCCTCGTGGTCGTCTACTCCCTCGGCTACATGAAGGAAGAGCCGGGACAGAGCCGCTACTACTCTCTCGTCCTCCTATTCGTCGGTTCGATGATGGGGCTCGTGATGGCGGGGAACCTCATCCAGTTCTACTTCTTCTGGGAGCTGGTGGGTGTCTGTTCGGCGCTGCTCATCGCCTTCTGGACGGACAGACCTGCCGCCAGGAAGGCGGGTTGGAAGGCATTCGTGGTCACACGCCTCGGGGACGCCTCACTCCTCATAGCAGTGATCTTCATCGCCGTTACCTTCGGATCGACAAGCTTTGACACGATATTGGGTCCGAACGGAATCCCGACGCTCGCGACCGGGACGATCTTCGCCCTTGGCCTTCTGATGTTCATTGGTTCAATGGGCAAGTCTGCCCAAGTCCCTCTTCATGCCTGGCTCCCTGACGCCATGGAGGGCCCCAACACCGTCTCTGCGCTCATCCACGCCGCCACCATGGTCAACGCCGGCGTCTATCTGATGCTCCGCATGTATCCTGTAATCACGCTTCCACAACTTTCCGGGTCACTTACCGACGTCATCCTTGCTATTGGCCTCCTAAGCGCACTTGTTGGGGGGGCCTGTGCCTTCGCAGCGGACGACCTGAAGCGTGTCCTTGCGTATTCGACGATCAGCCAACTCGGCCTGATGTTTGCCGCGATAGGGCTCGGAAACCTCGCCGCCGCGGCTTACCAGATGATCAGCCAGGGGCTCTTCAAGGCCCTCGCCTTCCTCGCCGCAGGCTCTGTGATCACGGCCCTGGGCACGAGGAGCATCAACGAGATGGGGGGCCTCGCCCGGATAATGAAGTACACCTACGCAGGCTTCCTGATTGCAATGCTCGGCATGAGTGGACTACCGCCACTGGTGGGATTCTGGAGCAAGGATGCAATCCTGTCCTCGGCTTTCACCGCGGGGGCGCTCCAATCTCTCCTTGTCCTCTGCGTCTTCACGTTCACGGCCCTCTACAGCTTCAGGGCGCTTCTCCGTGTCTTCCATGGGAAGCCTGGTTGGACGAAGGCGCCGAAGGAGTCTCCCCCGACAATGGTTGTCCCGATACTCGTCCTCGCATTATCGGTCCTCGTCGCCTGGGCGATTCTCCAGGCGCAACCCCTACTTTCTTCCGTCTCTTGGGTGCCTAGCGCGGCCACCCTCGCGACGTCGCTCACCGTCCTTGGCCTGTGCGCCGGGATTGCCTACTTCGCGTTCCTCCAGGACTACCAGAGGGTCCTGGGCGTCATCCAATCCAACAGAGGGCTCTTGGGCCTGAGGGGCTTCCTACACGAAGGTCTCGGCTTCGACAGACTCTACCAGTGGGTGTACAGCGGGGTCATGCGCCCTCTCTCCAGGGCTGTTTCCTACATCCAGACGGGTCTCATCAGAGCCAACATGGCCCTTCTGCTTCTCGCCGCAGCCGTCCTGTTCGTACTGTTCGCCATGGGAGTGCTCTGAAAATGTGGCCCACTACGGTGATGGAAATCCTATTCGCTGGCGGTATGCTCTCGTTACTCGCCGATGTCGGAGGCAAAGCCTCAGCGGCGCTAAAGCGCTACGGGGCCGCAGCTGTGAGCGCCGTTGCAATCGCATCTTCGCTTCTAGTGCTCGCTTCCGGTTGGGCGGGATCCCTCGGCTCAGTCGTGAAGCTTCAACCTACGTCGGATCCCCTCGCCAGCCTCTATGTGGCTGACAAGTTCACGACATTCACAGCCTTCACCGTCCTTGTTGTCGGGCTCGCCGTCCTCCTTTATTCCATGAGATACTTCGACTCCGGCAGGAACGGACCCTTCTATGCCCTCTACTCCATACTGATGTGCAGCTTGGTTGGGGTCATCTCTGCCGGCGACCTGCTGACCCTCTTCCTGTTCTGGGAGGGGATGGCTGTATCGGCCTACGGACTGGTGACCTTCGGGCGTTCCCCGTTGAACATGGAGGCAGGCATCAAGTACTTCCTAATGGCGGGCATTGGGAGCCTGCTCGCATTGTATGGGATCGGTGCCATCTACTTCTCAGCGGGCTCGATCCAGCTCTCCGCCATCGGTTCGGCTCTGGGAAACAGCTTCGGAGAGCTCGGCATCATAGTTCTTGTCCTCGGCCTCGGCGTTGAGGCGGCCATAGTCCCGCTGCACACCTGGCTTCCTGACGTATACTGCGGGTCTTCCCTACCAACGGCCTCGGTCATTTCCGGAGCGGTGACCGGGGTCGGCATATTCGCCCTCCTCAAGGTCCTCGAGCCCCTCGTACCTGGGAATGGCTACGCGCCGGTCACTACAATCCTTAGCGGACCTTCCAACCTTCAGCTGGTGCTAATTTGCCTTGCCCTGGCGACCATGCTGCTTGGGAACCTTTCTGCCCTCACTCAGGGGAACTTCAGACGGATATTGTCCTTCAGCTCCATCGCCCAGACGGGGTACATGCTCGCTGCCCTATCTACTCTCAGCCTCGCCGGAATCGTCGCAGTCGTTTTCACAATCTGGAATCACGGGATCCTGAAGTCCAACTTCTTCATGGTCCTGGGAAAGAAGCACGCGTCAATGGAAGACTCCCAGCTCGACAAGCTCAGGGGGGTGGGGAGAGGGAACAGGGTCCTGGGGTTCCTCTTCGCATCGTCCTCCATGGCCATGATGGGGGCTCCCCCCTTCGGCATGTTCTGGAGCGAGATCCTGGTGGTCCAGTCCCTCCTGATGGCGGGGCAGTCGACGGGCTCGATTTTCTATATCCTTGCCGCCACGGTGGTGCTGAACATCGTAATCTCCATCGGCTACTATTACAAGATCATCAATACCGTGGTATTCGGGGAAGAGCAGGGCGAAAAGGACACGCGTCCGATGGCGGACATGCTCCCTCCGGTTGCACTACTCGCCATCAGCGTCCTGACGGGTATCGCCCCATTCCTGATTCTGGGGAACGTGCTGTAGGTTGACTCCCAATTGCGAGATTCGGCACTGGCCTTATTATGCCGCTTTAGGCAGACGGGACGCAGGGAGATCATGACACGCGCTAGACTCCTCAAGGAGATCGACTCCGTTGAGGACGCAAAGAAGGTGGAAGAGACCGTGAAGACAGGCTACACCGAAACTGCCATTGAGAACCTAGTGTATTGGGCAGCGGCCGAAGAAGATCTTGCGGAGAGCTACGGACAGATGGCGCAGGATACCAAGAACCAGCTCAGAAGGGACGCCTTCATACGGCTCCAGGAAGATTCGAAGCGGAACATGGTCGAAATCTCGGGGCTGGTCGATTACCTGAAAGGGCTCGACGACGCTCGGGCCAAGAGAATCGAGGCGCTGAAGGACCTACACTCCTAGTCTACTTTCTGCTGCCCTCTGATTTCAACAACCTGTTGACCAGCTTCATATCGGCATCTGTGTACCTGGCTATGTTCTTCGCCTGACGTGGAGTTAGGATGTCGCAGGCATAGTTCCAGTGGATGGATACAATATCCCCACCCTTGACAGCGCCGAACGGATTGACCTCGGGATTGTATCGGACCCTCTTCACTGCGGGACGGTTTAGCAAGAGTCCACCGTCCTCTACTCCCACAGGCCTCACCTCCACCTTGAGCTCTCCCTTCTCCACCTTTCTCACGGTCCCCCAGGATATTCTGCAGTTATCTACAACCTCTGCGATCTTGCCCCTCGCTTCGTTCGTTACATTGGGGCCGTCGGGGACCGCTGTGGTCGCGTAAGTGCTCATCACGTAGAAGGTGTGGTGCGGGGGAGCGGCTCCACCTAGCTCTCTGAATGCTTCTCGCACTTTCTTGGGGTCCCTCCCCTTTATTTCACGGTGTGAAAAGGAATAGAAATCAGAGACCGGCACCATGTCAAGGAGCCGGTTCCCTATCCAATAGGCTTCGGGGACCGAATATTCGAAAACCTGCCTTCCTGCGCTCTTCGCGATTAGCTTCAGGAAGGGATAGGCCGCTTCGAACTTTTGCAGCGTCTGAACCAGTTCTTCGTCTGACCTCCCCCCCTCGAGGTCCCGCTGGATCTGCCCCTTCTCGTCAGGTCCGCAGTACCCGAGGCTGTTGGGCATGAAGGCGTACTTTGCGTGGAACAGAACGCCATCGGCTTTCATTCGCGGACCGCCTCCATCGCCTTCACCACCTCTGCCCATGCCTGCTTGCGTCTCTTGGCCTCGGCGGGGCTCAGCACACCGAGGGCCAGGTTTCCAAAGACCTCGACGAACGCCCCCTTCTTCGCGTTCACAACAGAAACGTCGACGTCATCGAGGGCACGGCCATCGAAGAACTCGACTCTCGCCCTCCCTTGTGAAGCGGAGACCACTTTTCCCGCCCTGGTGACGCACATCGACCCAATTCTCTCCTTCGCACTATAAATTATTGCGGCCTAATTTAGGATCTCTTGTCCCCCTCGACTCGTGGAGGAGGAGAGCGGCCCCGGTCATCGCCAGCGCAGGTACAATCGCACCGATGGCGAATGCGGATCTCACTCCGAAGGAAAGCAGGGCTCCTGGAAGCAGCACCCCTATCACCGCCGCGACAGACTGGAAGGTGGTGGTCAGACCCAGGACCGTGCCTGTCCTTCCACCCGAGGAGTCGGATGCGAGCGCCTGCATTACCGGGAAGATAGCCGAGCTGAAGAAACCGGCGGCTACTGCGCTGAGTATGGCGAGACTGAGGTCAGATGTGGCAAAGAAGACCCCGTAGAGACCCACGACAACGATGGACAGGGCTATCAGCAATCTGTCGCGCCTGATCGTATCAGATAATCTACCGAACACCGTCTTGCCTGCCATTCCGGCCAAAAGGACTGCTGCAGATGTCAGCGCTGACTGGGCGACAGACGTGTCGAACACGGACCTGTAATAGAAGGGCAGGTATGCCACCTGCCAGACCGATGCCCATGTGGCCAGAAAAGCGAACGCCATTATGGCTGAGACCCACTTGTTTCTTAGAAGACCAAGCGACTCCCTGCCGATGGAAAGTGTTCCCGTCTTCGTTGCAGCAGCCGAGAACGTCTTCTTTGAGGCGAATACTCCGGCGAGGACTGGGATGCCAATCAACGGGGCCACGTAGAACGCTGTCCTCCAGTCTGAGGTGACTGTGAACGTAACCGAGCCTATCGTGTTCCCCGCGGCCCCCCCGAGATCGAAACCGGCGTAGAAGATGCCAAGAGCGAGCCCCTTGTTCCGGCCAAAATAGTTGGCCACGGCCGACATGGCAGCGGGCCAGAAGATTCCCTCCCCGAAGCCGCTCACCAGCCGGTAGACGAACGCCTCTTGAAAGTCGGATGCGGTTCCTATCAGCCATGTAAAAGCAGTGAAAACAACGAGCCCTACCAGGATCACCCTTCTGTGACCGTACCTGTCCGAAAGGTACCCCGAAACCAGGACGAAGGCCGAGACTCCAATGAACTGGGCCGCTGCCAGCCAGGCCGTCTGAGCTATGCCGAATGACACCGTCTTGCTGAATCCCAGGGACGCAGAAAGGGGCTGCAGCATGGCAGAAAGGACTGTCCTGTCCGCCGTGAATGCGAAGTATCCCAGGAACATGATTGCAAGGAACCAGGCGGCAGCCTTGCCCGCAGAGGGCGCCGTCTCTTTCCCCGCCTCTGACAACTCCTCGGCTGTCATCCACGTTCCTTCCCTGCGAGATTGGATAAGTCTGAGCCTAGGCGCCCGTCAGCTCGACGGCTCCCCTCGCAATCGGCTCGGGGACCTTCACCTGGAAGCCCTCTCTGGCTCCCGCTTCGCGCCAGTAACCGTTGATCGATTCCTGAATGACCGCTATCGCTCCCGTTTTCTCTTCCGGCTCGAAAAGATGGCTGAACCTCTCCTGAGTTTTCAGGTACTCCTTTACCGGTGTCAGAGCCCGGGGAACGACGGTGTGCCTGACGACCCCATCCACTGATTCCTTCAGCGGCCAAACCCCTGTGGCCACGGCCAGCTTCTCCAGCTCTACCGACTCCCTCGAGTCGAACCCCCAGCCGGTGGGGCAGGCTGCCAACGAGATGTAGAGCTTAGGCCCTCTGATTGCCATCCCCTTCTCGACCTTTCGCAAGAAGTCGACCCCGTGCGAGTTGGCGAGTGTGGCGACGTACGGGGCCTTCATGGATCTCCAGACTTCGAACAGGTCTTTCTTCTTTTCAGCATTCCCGAACGGGTATGAGGCTGTCGCCGGGGTTGTCTTTGTCGCCGAGCCGTAGGGGGTGGACGAAGACACCTGGAACCCTGTATTTCCGTATGCTTCGTTGTCGTAACACAAATAGTAGAAGTCAAGGTGCCTGTCGATGGCCCCGGCGGTGGACTGGAGCCCGATGTCGTAAGCTGCTCCGTCCCCGGTGACGACAACCACCTTCATGTCCTCTGACGCAGGTATCTTCCCCTTGGCGATCAGAACATCCAGCGCATCCCTCACCCCCTGCGCCCCCGCTGGGGCGCTCGCGAAGGCGGTGTAGAGCCAGTTCGACTTCAGGGGGCTTAGCGGATAGGACATCGTGACCGTCATGCACCCCGCGGCGTTCACCCAAGCCACATTCGGGCCGAGGACCTTGTGGAAGATGCGAACCGCCAGAATCCCTCCGCACCCAGCGCAGAGCGTGTTCCCGGGGCTGATGTAGTCCATTGTCGGCATGTCTTTCAGGGTTCTGAAGCGCGTTGTCGCGGCCATCAGCTCTTCCCCTCTGCAATCGAAACCATCTTCTTAACCCGGTCCAACTCGTCACCCCTCATCAGGAACAGGGGAACTGGGATCTTCCCCTCCCTGTCAATGGCGATCATTTCGTCGAAGACAGCTTCCAATTCCTTTGCCGTCGTCTGCTTCCCTCCCAATGCGCCCACGACCGGCAGGATGGCGCTGGGTCTCCCTCTAACATGATAAAGCGCGCCGGCTATCTCGGGGTACAGGATCCCCCCCGAGCCAGGGGCGAGGTTTTGGTCGAAGACGCTCACCACCTTCCTTCCCCGGAGAAGAGCTGCTACCTCTTCAGAAGGGAAGGGCCTTAGCATGATCAGCTTTAGGAGTCCCGCCTTCACCCCCCGCTCTCTCATCCGCTTCACGGCCTGCCTCCCGAGGGCAGTGAACGAGTTCGACATGACTAGCACGTAATCCGCATCGTCGAGCATGAACCCCTCCACGGGGCCGTAGCTTCTCCCGAAGAGGCCCTCGTATTCCATTGCGGCCTTCTGAAACACCTCCTTGGCCTTCAGCGCCGCTCCATGCTGGTTGTACCTGAAATAGCTGTAAAGGAAGCCCTCGAATACCGATGATCCTCTGGACACGGGCTTGCTCGCCCTCATGGGAGTCACAGGCTCATAGGGTGGAAGGAAGCTGTCTACCTTCTTCTGCTCTGGCAGGATCACAGGCTCGCGGGTGAACGAAAGGTAGAACCCGTCCAGATTGACTATCGCGGGGAGCATCACCTGCTTGTCCTCGGCCACACGATAGGCGAGTAGCACCAGGTCCGTTACCTCCTGACAGGTCTCTGAGTGAAACTGGAGGAAACCGCTGTCCCTCGCGGCGAGGACGTCGTTGTGATCTGGTTCGAGGACGATGGGGGCTGCCACCCCTCTGGACACGTTGACAAGGAGCATCGGAGCCCTCCACCCGGACACGTTGTAGAGCATCTCGATGGTGTAAAGCATCCCCTGGCTTGACGTCGCCGTGAACACTCTGGCTCCCGTGAGGGAAGCCGCGCCCGCAGCAGTCAGCATGGAGTGCTCTGACTCGAGCTGGACGAACTTTGAGTCCATCTTCCCCTCTCTTACCCAGTCGGCTATGGTCTCGATTATCTCCGTCTGGGGAGTGATGGGGTAGGCCGGGATGTAGTCGACCCTCGCCAGCATCGCTCCCGCGGCAGCGGCGACGTTGCCAGTGAGGAGCTTCCCCTTCACTAAACGCTCCCCTCCCTCGACTGAGAGACCGCCCTGAGAGGGCATTCTACCATGCATATCATGCACCCCTTGCAGTTGTCGTAGTCGATCCTCACCCTTCCGTCATCTCCCACTGACATCGCAGACTCGGGGCAGTAAGCGTAACAGATCATGCAGTCGGTGCACTTTGAATAGTCGATTGTGGGCCTGAAGGTCCTCCAGTTGCCGGTGTGCCTAAGGGAGGAGTTCCCTGTGTTGGTAACCTTCTCGATGCCGTTCTCCGAGACCACAATGGCAAGTGGCACCAGTTTCTCTGTCGTCGGGAGCTCCTCCGTCTTTAGCTTGAGCGGCGTGAGTTCTTGATAGATCGTGGTGGCGAACTCGACGTTCTTCGCCACCAACTCCGCAGAGAGCCCAATGTCCCCCAGCTCCTCGGACACAGCCTTGAGCAGCGCGTCCCTATTGATTCCCGCTATCCTAGCGACCGCAGCTGCGATTCCTGCGCTCAGGACGGGCTTCCCCAGTATCTTGAGCGCCTGGCCGGTGAGGTCCACTGTGGCAACGGTCACGTCGTCCCTCCCCAGGAGCACCGAGCCGGACCGCTTGGTGGTGTTCACAACTGCGACGCCTCCCTTCCGGAGCCCCGCGAAAGGGTTCGCCATTGGGTCGGAGATTAACGAATCGTCCATTATGGCTGAGATGTCTGGAGAGAAGACGAAACCTTTCTCTGTAATCTTCTCGTCTGAAAACCTTGTGAACGCGGTGACAGGCGCTCCCCTCCTCTCGGCACCGTATATGGGAAAGTCCTGTGCGAAATAGCCGGCATTAAAGCCCGCGTCCCCTAGGATCCTGCTCGCTGTCTTGGCACCCTGCCCCCCACGGCCATGAAAGCGCACCCGAATTATCATGACCTAACAAGTTAGGGAGCCCCCTCTGAGCAAATTAAAGTGCGACCACGATTCTCAATGATGAAAACAACCGTGGAAGGGCGGATTTTCTTGGCCTCGGCAGGAATTTAGGGGGCCTGTAGGGGCGCTATGCAGTCGCCGCGGACGCCTTCCCAAGGGTCGCCTGGGCGGCGGCGAGGCGCGCCACGGGCACCCTGTAGGCAGAACAGCTTACGTAGTCAAGTCCCGCCTCGTTGAAGAAAGTGATACTCTTCGGGTCTCCTCCGTGCTCCCCGCATATCCCGATTTCGAGGCTTGGCTTCGCTCTGCGGCCGTCCTCGACCGCTATTTTTACCAGGCGTCCCACTCCCAGTGTATCTACCGAGTCGAAAGGGCTCTGCGCGAGCAGACCCATCTCGATGTACTTCGGGATGAACTTCGCTTCGACGTCGTCCCGGCTGAACGCGAAGGTAGTCTGCGTCAAATCGTTGGTTCCGAAAGAGAAGAAATCAGAATACTGGACAATCTCTGCCGCCGTGAGCGCGGCCCTCGGCGTCTCGATCATCGTCCCGACCTTGTATTCGACCCGGTCGCCCAGCTCCCCGAACAGCTCCTCGGCCGCATGATTTACCACCCCTCTTAGGAACTTCAGCTCCCCTGCCAGCGCTACAAGTGGCATCATGATCTTGATATCCGCCCTCTCTTTTCCTTCCCGATCCAGTTCGATGGCCGCCTGGAGGATGGCCTTCGCTTGCATTTCATAGATCTCTGGATACGTTATTGCTAACCTACATCCTCGGTGACCGATCATCGGGTTATGTTCGACCAGTTGCCTGACCCTGACGAGCATCGCCTCGAGGCCTTGCAACTCATCGGGGGGCGCCCCATTCTCCCGCTTGTTCTGTATCTCGAGTACCAGGTCCTCGGGGGGAGGCAGGAACTCGTGCAAGGGCAGGTCGAGTAGCCGGACGACAACAGGCTTACCACCCATCGCCGAGAAAATCTCCTTGAAGTCGGAGAGCTGGAACGGGAAGAGCCTGTAGAGGTGCTTCCTCCTCGATTCGGCGTCCGTGCTCATGATCATGTCCCTGACGATAGGGAGCCTGTGAGGAGCGTTGAACATCCTCTCTGTCCGACAGAGGCCTATCCCCTCGGCGCCGAACTCCCTTGCCTTCAGCGCAGCCTCTGGAGTGTCCGCATTTGCCCAGACGCCCAGCCTCTTCATTCTGTCTGCCATCACCAGGATCTGGAGGAGCTCCTGCGACGGTTCGGGGTCCACCATCCTTACTTCTCCCTTGTAGACGTTTCCTGTCGTGCCGTCGATCGTTATGGTATCTCCTTTCATCACCTTGTCACCCGACTTGGTCACAAAACAGCTCCCATCCGCCGCGATTTCTATCTCGCCGCACCCCACCACGGCCGGCTTCCCCATCCCGCGCGCGACAACCGCCGCGTGAGAGGTCATCCCTCCTCTCATGGTCAGCACCCCCTGTGACGGGATCATCCCCTTGATGTCCTCGGGGGTCGTCTCTACCCTCACCAGGATAACCTGTTTACTCCCCCCCACCTTGGCCGCCTCTTCGGTCTCGAACACTACCTCCCCTGAGGCTGCCCCTGGCGACGCGTCAAGGCCCTTTGCGATCGGTCTGTCTGCAGATGTGGGATCCAGCCTTCGGTGGAGAAGCGATTCGAGCATGTCAGGCTCGATTCTCGACACTGCCTCCTGGGAGGTGATGAGCCCTTCGCCTGCCATGTCTACTGCTATTTTCACTGCCGCCTGGGCGGTCCTCTTTCCGTTTCTCGTCTGAAGAGTGTATAGCTTGCCGTCCTCAACCGTGAACTCAAAGTCCTGCATGTCTCTGAAATGTCCTTCCAGTTTCTTCGCGACGTCCTTGAGCTGCTCCAGGACCACCGGGTCCATCTTGTCCAACCCCATGGGCGTTCGTACCCCTGCGACCACGTCTTCCCCCTGCGAGTCCGGGAGGTACTCCCCGAACAGGATTTTCCTCCCCGTCGAGGGGTTGCGGGTGAACCCTACCCCGGATCCTGAGGTCTCCCCGAAGTTTCCGAATACCATCGTCTGAATGTTAACTGCCGTCCCCAGCTCCTCGCTTATGTGGTAGAACTTTCTGTATTCCTTGGCCCTGGCATTGTTCCATGACCGTAGGACAGCCTCGATGGACAACTGGAGCTGAACGAACGGGTCCTGAGGGAACTCTTTCCCAGTCTGCTTTGTGATGATATGCTTGAACTCCTCAGTCACTCTTTTGAGTTCCTCGACCGGGAGGTCTATGTCCATCTTCGCCCCCGAGTTCTTCCTTTTTTCCTCCAGTACCTTTTCGAAGGCCCCCGCGTCTGCTCCCAGAGCCACCTTACCGAACATCTGGATGAGCCGCCTGTAGGAATCGAAGGCGAACCTCTCGTTCTTGGTTCTGGCCGCCAAGCTCTTGGTCGTCCGATCGTTTAGGCCAAGGTTCAGGATTGTGTCCATCATCCCTGGCATAGAGAAGGGTGCGCCAGACCTGACAGAGAACAAGAGGGGCCTGTCTTCTCCGCCGAACTTTTTCCCTGTTTCCTTCTCCACCTGGGCTATCTTCTCCCTCACCTGCTCAAAGAGACCAGGAGGAACTTTCCCCCCCTCTTTGTAGTACTGCTTGCACACCTCTGTGGTGATCACGAACCCCGGTGGCACTGGCAGCCCGAGAGAAGTCATCTCGACCAGGCCGTAGCCTTTACCGCCGAGGAGGAACTTGTCCCCGCCTTTCGCGTCCTGAAAGAGCATTATTCTATCCAACGAGGATGCCTCCGTTTCGAGGCGGATTTTCCATGGATATATCTGTAAGGGCTGGGTGGTGCCGCCTTCTCACCGACGTGACTAGCACGCCCGCACCCTCCATGCTAGAACCGCCTAGGAACCCTGCCCAGAGCTTTTTCGTCGAGCCTGTAGACATACCAGTCTGACATCCTCCGCGCACCAAGTTTTTCGTAGAACCTGAGGGCCTTCGAGTTCCAGGTCAGGACTGCCCACTCCATGCGCCCGCAGCCCTCCGCCAACGCGATTTCCACGCACCTCCTGAACAGGGAGAAACCTATGCCCAGTTTTCTATACTCTTCAAGGACGAACAAGTCTTCGAGGTAGAGGGTGGGCTTCGCGACAAAGGATGAGTACGTGTAGAAGTAAAGTGCGTAGCCAAGCAGCCTTCTTCCATCCGAGGCTACGAGCAGGTTGATCTTCCTCCTTCTGAAGATGTCACTGACGAGCCTCTTCCTTCCCTCCATCGATGGAGGATCAAGATGCTCGAACTCCGCAAGGGCGAGGACCAGGCCGACGAACTGTTCAGCATCCGTCCTCCTTCCCTTCCTTACCAGAATCCGCATGCTGACCCTTCATGCGATTGGACGAATAAACCGATTGGAAGCAGCCGAACAGTGGAAGGGCCTGGAGCCTAGTGCTGCTCCAGGTCTCTTTTCATCTGTTCGAACTGCTCTTTCGAGATTTCCCCACGGGCGTACCTCTGGCGCAAGATCTCGTTCGCGTCCCCGTAACCGTAGCCGTACCAGTACCGTCTCCTCCACCCCCATCCCATCGGCCAAAATATCAGCCGGCTGACGATGAACACGATAATGAAGAGGAAGAGTATGCCGAATGGGAAGAAGAACCACCAGCCGATGAACGGATACCCGTAGTATGGTCCTGCCGGCACGCTTGGAAAGCCGTGGATTGCTAGTACTGCGAAGAAAGCGACAACCGCCACCAGGACCACTGCGATGACGGCCCATGCGAACGGATTTCCCCTGTGAGGACGCTGTTCGTCGTATGTTGTCTGCGTTGTTTTCGCCTCCTATAGTGTAACGCCATGGGCGGGGTTCTTAAATATATTGGAATTCCTATATTTATATGAATTCCTATAAGCCGCCGAAAAGCGACCGTCGCCGCAATGTGGCCTTTCAGATTCATGATTAACGGCAGGCGCGGGCTTCGAATGATGATGGTATCGCTTATCTCAACTTCACCCAAGAACGGCGTGGAGATAATGGATGGCGTTGAAGCGATGACGCGTGGTTGGTGGCGTCCGACGCCCGGTTCGGTCTACCCGCTACTGGAGAAGATGGTGAGTGAAGGTACGATCCTCAAGCGGCCTGACGGTAGGTACGAGTTGACTCCGAACGCCAAGAAGGAGTTGAGTACCTCGTTTGGACCTAGGTTCCGCACCCCCCGCACGACCGTAGACATGGTCAACGAGATTCAAGGGCTCGTTTCGTACATGGAAGACCTCAAGGGGTCAGACCGCGACGAACTGGAACCCCACAGGAAGGAGTTGAAGGACTTGGCCAGGCGGCTATCCGAATTGTCGGATCGAGAGCGAACCAAGGAACCCACGGATTCCTGACCACCCAGAGAAGAGGGGCACGGGTTTGAATGCTCCACTTAGTGACTCATCTCGATAGGGAACGCTTTAAACGACACAGGAGCGTCCGCGGTATCCCAACCAGGTAACTGGAATCAAATGGAAACCGATTCCCAGAGCGGCTTGAAGCAGGCCATGAGGGTCTATCCCCAGGGAGTCACTGTTGCGACTACAACGGGTCCGAGCGGGCCCACGGGCCTGACGGTGAGCTCCTTCACAAGCGTGTCACTTGAACCACCGCTCGTCCTGATTTCCATCGCAAAAGGTTCCGCCATCCATGACCTCTTCCGCGAGGCGAAAGTGTATGCCATCAATTTCCTGGCAGACGACCAGAAGTCAGTTTCGGACAGGTTTGCCGGGAGGACCAAGGCCAAAGACAGGTTCGAAGGGCTCGGATATATCGGGGGCGTCACAGGCTCTCCAATCATTGAAGGCGTCAGGGTGGCAATAGAGTGCAGGGCGTGGAGGGTGTACGACGGAGGAGACCACTCCATCCTCGTCGGGGAGGTCGTGGCAGCCAAGACCTTCAACTCGAAGCGACCCCTCGTCTACTATTCGCAGCAGTACACGACAACTGAGCAGATGGAGTACCCTGCTCCGCCGTCGGACATGGTCTGGTAGTAGTCAGCGAACCGAGAGAAGGTAGTCCGGCCTGTCCTTGATCTTTGGTGCAGCGATCTTCGCGACTTCACCGTTTCTCGGCGACCTTACCATCATGGCATCGTTGAACCAGCTTTCCGGCGTCGGCGCCCCCCAGAACGTCTGTCTGCGTGGGTCGTTGAGCTTCCAACGGATTGGGACCCAGTCGGGATCCGCACTCATGTAGTCCCCGGTGTAGAGTTCGATCCTGTTCCCGTCTGGGTCCCGGAGATAGAGGAAGAAAGCATTGGAGACCCCGTGTCTTCCCGGACCCCGCTCCATGCTCTTGACGTGCCCGCTTGCGGCCAGCAGATCGGCTGAGTCCATTATGGAGGCTCGGTCCGAAACTGTGAACCCAGCATGGTGGACTCGCGGACCCTTGCCTGTGGTCAGCGCTATATCGTGGCAGGTGTGCTTCCTTCTCAGCCACGCTGCCCAGAGCTGCGGCCTCCGCCCCTCTGTCTCAGTGACTTCCGTGCACCCGAATCCAAGGCCCCCCACGTACCAGTCATAGGCCGAAGCTACGTCAGGCACCATTATGTTGAAGTGGTCCAGTCTCATCACCTTCGCCCCCCTGTATTTCTGATACCTCTGCAGTAGCCATTCCTCCGGGGCCATCGTTGCGTAGAATTCCACAGGGAACCCAAACCCGTCCTCAACCATCAGCGCCCGCCCCTGCCCCCTTTCTTCTCCCGGCTCTACCCAGCGGCTATACCAGCCCCTGGCCTTCACCAACCTTTCGACCGCCCTGAGCCCCGATTCATCGGCGACGCGGAACGCGAAGTGCCCGACTCCGGCCCTGGCGGACTTCGTGAGGGTCAGACAGTGATGGTACCTGTCCTCCAGCCCACGGAGGTAGACATGCGTCCTGTCAGACTCTGTCACCACGAATCCGAGGGTGTCCACATAGAACTTCCTCGCTTCAGCAAGGTCTGTGACGAGAAACTCGATATGCCCTGCCTTCACTATTTCGAAGCCGCGCTTCAACTAGGTCACCCTCAGTCCTTCCTGTGGAGCAGTTCCCTTACCCTCTCCTTGTACGGCTCCTTGTCGTACCATGCATAGTATGCGCTGGCCATCCGAACCGGGTCCCCAAAGAAGAACCTCTCGTACAAGTCCTGCCTCCCCCCGAAAGAACTGCCGGCGATGTCCCATGCCAGCTTGAACAGCCGAATTCTCTCCTCGGCGTCGGCCGTCTTCGCCTGATAGTATCTATCCACGTCCGGCCTTGCTGGGGAGCCGAGGATCCCCTCCGGTGGGATTGCCATGAGCCCGCTTGCCCCTATCTGCTTGAGGACAGCAGACAGCCCCGGCGACACTCTCGGCCACAGATTCCTTGCGGAGTTGATCGGGAGGTAATCAGGAGTCATTAGCCCCCACCTGTTCATTCTCGCGTTTGCTTCGCTTGCCACCAAGAACGCCCTCATCGACTCTGCGGTCAGGAGGGTTTCCGAGATCCTTTCCTGGACCTGAGGGAACTGGTCTACACCTATGGTTTCAGCAACAAGTGTCACCAGTCCGGCGACGAACTCCACCTTCGCTGCCTCGCGGACCGTCGCCTGGTGCGCCATGAATACAATCGCATCCGTGGCTTCGCTCACCCTGTTGGCCTTGTCCGGGTCCTCTAAGACAAACACGCGATTCCAGGGGACCAATACGTCGTCGAACACAACAACCGCGTCCTGTTCATCGAACCTCGAAGCCAGCGGGTGGTCGTAACGAGATTCCGAAGCAAAGGACTCCCTGCATATGAACCTCAGGCCCTTGGCGCTCACGGGCAGTGCAAAGGCAATGGAATAGGGAGTGTCGTCCTGACCTGACCGGATAACTGTGGAAGGGAATACCATGATTTCGTCGGCGATGGGGAGCGTCGCCAGCATCCTTGCCCCGCGTACGATGATTCCCTCGGAGTTCTTCTCGACGACCCTCGCCGCGGTGAACGGATCCGCCTGCTTCGAAGGGCCGACGCTCCTGTTGGCCTGCGGGTTGATCAGGGTATGGGTCAGCAACAGGTCGTTTTCCCTTACATGCTCGTAAAAGGAGACTATGTTGGAGCCGAAGTCTCTGCCAACGTTCCCGAAGAACCCCTCTGCTGCCGCCATTGCCATGATGGAGCTATTCAGATAGTCGGCTGTTCTCCCCATGATTCCCCCGGAATAATCCGCCCACGCCTTCATCATCGTAGTTCTCCGGGCAAGATCCTCTTTCGTGCGTGGCTGCAAGAAACTGACGCCCACCCTGTTCCCGCTCGAAGGGGACGTGTAGGTCATCGTATCGATCATGCCGGGTTTCAATTGCATGTCGTAGAGCGCTGCTATGGATTTTACAACTCCCTTGAACGCAGGGTGTTCCGACACTGACCCGGTGATCTTCTGATCCCCATACCACACCTCTCGGCGGGTCGAGTCCACCCTCTGAAGGAATTGCCCTCCGTCGATTGCTCCCATCTAAGGAACATTCCGCTCCCGCGGATTCTCTAATTGAATCTTTGCACGGCTACACTTTGGCTTGAGAGAGGACAGGGCTCCTTCACGCGTTGGCATCTGCACCTCGGCTAGGACTCTGGGACGACAGAGTTGACAAGGCTCCCCAGACCCTCGATCTCTAGTACCAGGGTCCCCATTGTTGAAGGGAGGACATATTCAGTCGGATCCAGTTTGCCGAGAGCCTCCGGCGTCCATCCGACGCTACCGCAGGACAGGACGTCCCCCGGCTCGAGGGAGAGAAAACGCGAGACATAAGACGCTATGTCTGCTGCTCCAAATATGTACTCGGAGGTGGACCCGTCCTGAACGAGCATTCCATCGAATTTCGTAGTCATTCTCAGGTCAGACCAATCTTCGTTCTCGTCGGGTGTGCACACCCAGGGCCCCATCGGGCAGAAGGTGTCGTGGTTCTTCGATCGGAAGAGCGGTCCCCTTAGAATGGTCCTCCTAATTTCCCCCGTACTCCTGTCACGCCTATAGGCCTCGTAGGCATCTTCCCTGGAGTCGGCTGGGGTCGTGACGTCATTGAGCACAGTGTACCCGAATATAGATTCACTTGCCTCCCCCCTGGTGGCATTCGAGATTCTCCTCCCGACAATGGCGGCAAGTTCGACCTCGGGCCGAATCCCGCTCTTCGGGGCCCGGATCGAAGCGCCCGGACCGACCACGACGCTGGGGGCTTTCATGTCGAGCCTCGGCCTATCCAATGTGATGTCTTTGCCTCCCAGCATCCCTCTTGTGTTTACTATCGCGGCCAGAATCTTACCTGGTCGGGGAACAGGGGCATAGAAAGTGACTTCGGCCAGCGAGTGGCCGTTCCCTTTTCGCTTCACCCCTTCTACGCCTGCCTCGAGCAAGGCGGGCAAGGACCGTCGTTCAGTCAGCTCGAAAACCTGCGCCGCATCGACGAGGCCGGCCCTCTGACTGCTTTGGGGTTCGCCCCTGACGGTGAAGTTGCAAATGCGCATCAGGCTAGGCGAACCGACCAACCCTTTTTTACCTTTGGAAGGTCCCACATGTCAATGCTCGACCACCCCCTTGTACCAGGCCCCACATCCGCTATTGAGAAGGGACCCTGGCACTACGGCGCGGACTATGTCTCAGTCTACTTCAGGGGTGAACCCCACTCGCTCAAACAGCTCGTACCCGCGCCATTCGTTGTGGCCGACGGAACGTGCACGGCCTATGTCTGCGAGATAGTATCTGTGGCAGACTCGAGCGCGGACATGGTGGCTTCTCGTCCCGACAGGACAATCTACCAAGAAGCCGCCGTGGGCGTGAGGTGCAGATTCAAGGAGAAGCCGGGGATATTCTTCCCAGTCATGTGGGTCACGACGGAGTGGTCTCTCCTCAGGGGGATACTGAACGGATACCAGAAGCGGCTTGCGGACACGATTTCGATGACGAGGCTCCACCCCCTCAACCCCGGGCTGGAACCCGTGTCGCCAGGCGTGAAGCTTGGGGGGTTCTGCGTAAAGGGTCCGGAGCAAACTTTGTCGCTCGAAGTCGCTGTCGAGAAAGAAGGGCGCCCCTCCGACCTCCCTTCCTTTGGTGCCACCTATGGCTTACGGAGGTTTCCGGGGACCGGGGTAGGGCAGGAGACTGTGAACGAACCTGTGGAGATTCTGAAATCCAACGCTAGGGTTACTGACATATGGATTGGAACGGGCTCGGTCAAGACAAACGTCGAAGTTGGGGAGGTCGAGCCGATATCAGGAGCAGTTTACCGAAGCGGCTTTACAATAACGGGCTCTGAGCCCTTGAAAGATTAGCACCGCATTTATATCGAATCAGTGGAACTGAGTCCCATCTTGCAATCCAAATACGAGGCAAGGACCTACTCTAACTTCATCGGTGGAAAGTGGACCGAATCCTCGGGGGGGATAATAGAGAGTCACAACCCTGCGAACAGAGAGCTCGTCTCAAGGGCGGCGAAATCGAGACCCGAGGACGTTGCCCACGCGGTCGAGGAGGCCAGGAGAGCCTTCGACTCCGGTCTCTGGACCTCAAAACGGCCAGCCGAGCGGGCCAAAGTTCTCCGGGAGATTTCTGACATTCTCCGACAAGAGACAGAAACCCTCTCCGTCCTTCTCACGCTCGAGACGGGAAAGCCACTGGCAGACTCGAAGGGGGAGCTTCTGAACGCTGCTAATGTACTAGAGTACTACGCGTCCGCGGCGCGGCACATAGTAGGCAGAATCCCCAGGTACGGGTCAACCGACGTGAGCTTAGTGGTCCACGAGCCTGTGGGTGTCTGCGGTCTGATAGTTCCTTGGAACTCCCCAATCTCCCTGCTGTCATGGAAGCTCGGTCCAGCCCTTGCTTCCGGCTGTACAGTCGTCATCAAGCCAGCCGGGTACACGTCTGGAATCACAATGGAGTTCGTAAAATTACTTAGCGCCATCGAAGGACTCCCGCCTGGGGTCCTGAACGCGATCACCGGGCCAGGCGAATCCATCGGCTCGGAATTGGTAAAGAGCCCTGGCGTGGACAAGGTCTCGTTTACAGGCTCCACGGAGACAGGACGGATGATCATGGAAATGGCGGCCTCGAACCTAAAGAAGGTAAACCTGGAATGCGGTGGGAAATCTGCCGATATCATCTTCGACGACGCCAACATGGAGGCGGCGCTTCCAAGCGCCGTGTGGTCAATATTCAGGAGCGCTGGGCAATCCTGCAACGCAGGGTCCAGGCTCCTTGTCCAGAAGACAGTCTACGACACGTTCATGCAGGGCTTCAGAGAGGCCACCTCGAAGATTAGGATCGGTAACGGTCTCGATCCCTCAACGGAGATGGGCCCTGTCGTTTCCGAGTCACAGCTTAACCGCGTCCTGGGTTACATCAAGTCCGGTCAAGACGAAGGAGCACACCTTACCAGTGGTGGGAAGCGGCTCGTCAATGAGGATTACTCGAAGGGATTCTTCGTGCAACCGACAGTTTTCGAGGGCGTGGAGAGGAACATGCGGATTTTCCAAGAGGAGATTTTCGGACCCGTTCTTTGCGTCCTTCCGTTTGAGGACGAAGAGGATGCCATATCAATCGCCAACGACACCAGGTTCGGGCTTGCAGGGGACGTCTGGTCCCATAACCTTTCCCGGATCATGAAGGTTTCTCAGGGCATAAGGACGGGAACCCTCTGGGTTAACCGCCATCTCAACCCAGGCCCCGAGGTCCCATTCGGCGGTTACAAGCAGAGCGGGCTTGGCCGAGAAACGGGCATGGAGGGACTAATGGAGTTCCTCCAGACGAAGCACATAAGTCTGCAGCTTGCAGATTCTTTCGAGCGGGTCCGCCGATGACCACCTGTCCTACTTTCCCTCAGATCGCTTGACTACGACTCCTCGACGGTCAAGCTCGGAGAGTAGCTGCTCTACCGTCTTCCCCCGGATGGCGACCTCGGGCGGGATGACCCCCTTCCCTCTGATTTGGCCTGATCCCAGCATCTGCGTGACTATGGACCCAGTGTACGCAGTGGTCTTCCCCATTGAGCTGACGCCGTTCCTCACGTCGTACCTGTCGACCATGTCGTAGACCACGCTCCCCTTACTGCCCTTGGCGATGACCCTCATCACAGTCACGTCTCTGGGGTCGCCTTCAGCAAGCTTCTTCCCGAGGACGGCACACGAAACCTCAAGCGGAGATACCTCGAAGTCCCCCGCTCTGACCTTCTCCCTCGAGAAAAACCCAGACTCCATGAGCAGCCCCATCTTCTCGGCGTGCCCCGGCCATCTCAGGGTGATTTCGTCGAGGTTCCTCATTCCCTTCATGGTGTAAACGAGGCTCGCGAGCCCGTCAGTGCAGAACCCCTCCAGCTTCCCGATAGGAGCTGGGAACTCGTAACTCTCCACCGTCGAAAACGGACGAACCTTCAGGAGCTTGCCGTTCCTGAAAACGCGAGCGTCCTCGATGTACTCCCTTAGCAGCCCGACTATGGAGAAGACGAGGCGGTAGTCGAAAGGTGGAAGCGGCTTCTGCGGAAGACCTCCCACGAGGATGTGCCCTTCGTCCCCCCCACCCATCTGCTCGAGCCCGTGAGCAAGGAGCACGCCCCCGAGTCCGGGTGCGACACCGCAACCTGGTATCAGCACTCCTCCTGTCTTCCGGGCCTGGGCATCGAGGTTCATCTGTTCATCCTCGAACGCGATGTTGACCATCTTGGTCCCCGATTCAACTGCGGCTAGGTCCGAAGGGTGGACGATTCCATGGGGAAGCGCGGACGCAGCAACGTCGAACCCCTTTAGGAATGGGACTACCTTCCTTCTGTCCTTCAGGTTGAGGATCTCCGTCGAGAGCTTCTTACCCGGGGTACGCTTCTTCACATTCCTCAATCTCTCGGGGTCGATGTCAGCGACTACCACCGAGTCGACACCTTCGGATCTGGCGAGATCCCACCCGATCACAGAACCCATTAGGCCGGAACCAAGGACAGCTGCTCTCATGCTGACAGGCCCAGTTTGGCTCGTTTATGAGCTGGATGTCTACACTTCTTAAGTAGGGAAGAAGGTCGGCCTGAACCGTGAGCCTCCGAGACTCTTTGAACCAGTCTGTGTCAGTCTACATGTCCGCTTTCTTCGCTCAAGTTTCGGCCTCAGACTCGGTGGCCGAGGCAGCGAGGAGGATGCAAGGAGCAGGCGCCACCGAGGCCATGGTAGTCAGCGACTTGGTTCCGCAGGGTATAGTTACAGAGCGGGACATCCTCTACAAGGTCGTAGCCGCAGGTTCGGATCCTTCGGTGGTCAAGGTCAGGGACATCATGAGCTCGCCCGTGTACACGGTAGACGAAGCTTCAAGTGTCGGAGAGGCCATCGCAAAGATGTCGAAGCTGGGCATAAGGAGGCTCGCTGTTACCAGAAACGGAAAGTTGGTCGGGATAATCACTCAAAAGGCTATGGTCGCGGGAAAGGCAGACCAGAGCATCCCGCTCCCGGAGCTTGCACGCCCAGACAGATTCACTTGTCCCTACTGTAACGCATCCATGAAATCGAGGGAGGAACTCTCCAAGCACATCGACCGCGACCACATGGGGGGACTTGGCCTCCTACAGGGCAACAGCTCGAAATGGTAAGTCACGAAGCACAGAAGAGTTCCATCGTCTCGGCAATCCAGAGCATGCCTTTGCGCATGTTCTCAAGTTTCAAGTTCTCGTTTGGCGCATGAATCCCACCATCCATAGAAGAAACGCCAATGTCGACCGACGGCATGTTGTACCTCCGTGTGAATAGGTACAGAGGCCCCGTCCCAGGCGACCCAAGCTCAACAATAGGCTTCCTTCCATAGACCTTTTCAGCTGCCATGATCGCAGCCTGGGCAAACGGGTTCTTGTAAGAGGTCCTGGCAGCGGGCTCCATGCTCTCCAACTGTATTTCCACGTCTTGGAAGTCGTTGTTGTCAAGGAACATCCTCAGCCTCTTCAACAAATCCTGAGGGTCCTGTTCGGGGACCAACCTGAAATCCATCTTCACGTGTATCTCCTTTGGAAGGACTGTCTTGGGTCCGGGGCCCGTGTAACCCGACCAAATTCCAGCTATGTTGCCTGTAGGACGTTGGACCAGCGCTTTTTTGGCTTGGTCGTCCTCAATGCCTCCCAGGAAACCGTTGGTGCCGTATGTCCTCCTGAACTCGGCGCCATCGAAGGGCTGCTGTTGCAGCACGTCAACCTCGTCCTCTCCCAGATTCGTCACACCGTCGTACCACCCTGGCACCCTGATCATTTCCTTCTCGTCCTTCAGCATGTTGAGGAGCCTCACCATTCTCCATGGGGCACTCGGTAGTATTGCCGCGTAGCTGCTGTGTGCGTCCTGGGACAGGGACCTGAGTATCAGTTCGACGTAGATCATCCCCTTCACGCCGAGCGTCACCATGGGGGTCCCCTTGGCATCCACGGTGCCGTACTCCCAGATCACCGCGTCCGCTCGGAATAGATCACTGTACTTCGAGACGTAGTCTCCAAGGTGGACGCTCCCGGTCTCCTCCTCCCCCTCGAAGCAGAACTTCAAGTTGCACGGCGGTCCCCCGGCGGTCTTAGTGTACGACTCCGCGATTTTCAACCTCGACACAAGCTCCCCCTTGTCGTCTGACACTCCTCGGCCGTACAGAATGCCGTCCCGGATTTCGGGCCTGAACGGAGGAGACTTCCAGAGCTCCAGCGGCTCTTCGGGCTGGACGTCGTAGTGGTTGTAGAATAATATCGTCTTCTGGGACTTCGTCGACCTTATCTCACCATATACCAGAGGAGCAACTCCATCTATGCGAAGGACCCTGGTGCTCGCTCCTGTTTCCTTGAGCATCTCCTCCACCAGCGCAGCGCATTCGACGATTCCCTCCTTCCGGGCCGAAACGCTCGGCTGAGAGGCTAGTCTGATCACTTCATTGGCGAAGTCGTCCATGTGTTCGCCTACATACTTCTCGAATTTTGCGTCGACCATGAAAGCATCTCTTTGCCCTGCCAGGCCTTACGGGAAATAAACGTTCGAGCCGCACCGCTACCGGGGCTTGTATCTCATCAGTAGGAGCGAGTTGCTGACGACTGACACCGAACTTAGGGCCATGGCCGCCCCTGAGAAGAATGGAAGATACGAGTAGACCCCTACCCCGTAGAATGGGATCAAGATCCCCGCGGCGACCGGGACAAGGATGGCGTTGTATCCGAGGGCCCAGGCGAGATTCTCTCTGATCTTCCGCATCGTGGCCCTGCCTATCTTTATGGCGTCGACAGCATCCGTCAGCCTGTCTTTGACGAGGACCATACCTCCTGTCTCCTTCGCCACATCGGTCCCGCTTCCGAGTGCGAGCCCCAGATCTGCCCTCGCCAGAGCAGGGGCGTCATTCACCCCGTCACCAACCATGGCCACCACCCTTCCACTCGCTTGCAACCTCTCTACTTCTTTCTCCTTTTCCGCTGGCAGGAGTCCTGCCCTGAATTCCAGAACTCCCACTCTTTCGGCTATCGCCCTTGCCTCTTGCTCGTTGTCACCCGTGAGCATCACTACCGAGAGCCCCATGGACTTCATCTCGTTGATGGCTGCCTCGGCTTCAGGCTTTACGCAGTCGCCAACTGCTATCGCGCCGTAGTCTTCCCCCGACGAAACGTAGACCACACTGTTCCCCTCGGACTGGAGCTTGGCCACTTCCCTCTCGTGGTCCCAGGTCGCGGGGACGCCCGCAAAATCCCTCCTTCCCACTCTTACCATCCTCCCACCGACCTTCCCCTCTACCCCCATACCGGGGGTAGAGACGAAATCCTTCGCTTCGGTCAAACTCAGCCCCCTCGCCAGCGCCTCCTTCACTATGGCCTGACCAATGATGTGCTCCGACGCCTTCTCCACGCTGGCTGCCATCTCGAGTGTTCTGTCCCCGTCCTGCCCCACGACTCCGGTGACGGACTGCTTCCCTTCTGTGATGGTCCCAGTCTTGTCGAGAACGACAAGGTCGATGTGAGCCGCAGCTTCCACGGCCTCCCCTCCCTTCACAAGTATGCCTCTCTTCGCTGCGTTCCCGGTCCCCACGAGTAGCGCAGCGGGGGTTGCTATTCCAAGCGCGCATGGGCATGCAATTATCACTACTGACACGAAGACTAGCACGGAGGTCGAGGCGGAGACGCCCGCCAGTAGCCTCCACCCGATTGCGGCGCCAAGTGCGACCATGATTATTAGGGGGACGAAGTACCGGGTAAGTCTGTCCGCGAGCCTCTGTATTGGCGCTCTGCCAGCCTTAGCTTCCTCGACAAGCCTTGTTATCTGACCCAGCACAGTATCCTGACCGACTGCAGTACACCTAACGAACAGCATTCCTCTGGCGTTGATTGAGCCCCCTATCACTTGGCTTCCAACCTCCTTTTTGACAGGGGTGATCTCTCCCGTCAGAAGCGATTCATCGGCCTCGGATGCGCCGCTCTGCACCATGCCGTCCGTTGGAATTCGCTCCCCGGGTTTCACCTGCACAACGTCCCCCACAACAAGGTCCTCTAAGGGTGAGTCTGTGACTCTTCCCTCCCGGACCAGGTGAGCGATTCTCGGCCTTTCTTCAACAAGCTTCCTGACCGAATCTGACGCCCTTTCTTTCGTGTAATACTCCAACAGCCGCCCGGAAAGAACCAGCGTGATGATTACAGCAGAGGCGTCGAAATACACGCCTTGGACGCCGAAGGAGGAAGGGACAAGGGTGGTGAGGGCGCTGTAAACAAAAGCGGCCGTAGTCCCCACGGCGACCAGGACGTCCATGTTGGCAGCGTGCGTCCTGAGGGAATGGAATGCCCCCCGGTAGAATCTTGAACCGACGTAGAACTGGATCGGCACTGCTAGGAGGAGTAGAACAAAACCATTCGTTTGGGGTGGGAGAAGGGGGAAGTAGGTCAGCACGAGGATCGGGACAGTAAGCGCGGCCCCCACTGCGAGAGTCGACTTCAACCTGCCCAATTCCTTCTGCGGCATGGTGAATTCCAGCCTGCAAGCGTCGCTGCAGAAGTAGTAGGTGGTGCCTCCGACAACAGCCTTGATGGCACCCGGCCTCTCCTCGACGCTCATTCCACAGACGGGGTCCTTCGCCAACGTCTCAGAGGCGTGTCGACCCATGCCGATGTTAAATCATTCCTTGCTTGACCCCGCCAGGGGTCTGTTTCGGATTCTGTTCCAGACCTCCTCGGGAACCTCTAAATCGGCACGTGCCCCAGTTGAAGGCGATGCAGAAGGACCCCGTGTGCAGGATGATGGTTGATGAGCTCACGGTTCAGCTGAAGTCAGAGCACAACGGACAGATTTACTACTTCTGCTCCTCCGGGTGCAAGGCCGCCTTCGACAAGGATCCGCATCGCTATGTCCACGAGGGGAAAGGGCACCGTATCCGGTAAGGGTCTGTCTCGGCATCCGCCTGCAGGTTAAAGGTAAAATCGACCCACGCCCGAGGATATTGGGGTTGGTACCCGCCCCTGCTGTGAACCTTGCGTCAGGAAAGCGAGGGGAAACAAGCCAGTGCTGAAAGGGCGCCGAGGCGAAGCCGCCGAGGGCTTCGGAAGGGCACAAATACGTCAATTGAGCCGCCTAGACCGCTTGCCCGAGCCCAAAGAGGATTCGTCCAAGAAGGCTCTCGAGTATTCGAAGTTCTACGGAGGTAAGGTAGCTGTTGCGCCGAAGGTACCGGTCAGGTCTCTTGAGGACTTCTCGATTTGGTACACGCCCGGAGTCGCGGCGGTGTCTCGAGCCATAGAGGCTGATAGCGACCTATCATTCGAGTATACTGGAAGATGGAACACGGTAGCCGTTGTTACGGATGGCAGCAGGGTGCTGGGGCTCGGCAACATCGGGCCCGAGGGTGCACTACCCGTGATGGAGGGGAAGGCCCTCATCTATAATTATCTGGGGGGAGTCAACGCCATACCACTCCCCATAAGGGCCAAGACTGAAGACGAGTTCATCTCGTTCGTAAGGGCCCTCGAGCCCTCCATGGGAGGTGTCAACCTCGAGGACATCGAGTCTCCAAAGTGCTTCGACATTCTAGAGCGCCTCCGCTCGGAGATGAAGATCCCCATCTGGCACGACGACCAGCAGGGGACCGCTGGCGTCACGCTCGCCGCTCTCTTCAACGCACTCGAGCTCACGGGCCGCAAGCTCAGGGGTTCGAGGATAGTCCTGTTCGGCGCGGGGGCTGCCAACATAGCGGCTGAGAGACTCCTTGTACAAGCTGGCGCCAATCCCAAAGACCTGATCGTCCTCGACTCGAAGGGTATACTCGAGCCTGAGAGGGAGGACATGGACAAGCTGATGCTAAGAAACCGGTGGAAGCACGACATTGCTCTGCGCACCAACGGGGGGAGGATTTCGGGGGGGTTGAAGGAAGCCCTGGACGGCGCGGACGCGCTGGTGGCCGCCGCGGGCAACGGACCCGATTTGATCAAACCAGATGAGATACGCGTGATGAATAGGAAGGCCATTGCTTTCTTCCTTGCGAACCCGATGCCTGAGATGCTCCCCCAGGCAGCACTCGCTGCCGGAGCAGAGATAGTGGCAACTGGGCGCTCGGACTATCCTAACCAGGTCAACAACAGCCTCCTTTTTCCTGCGATTTTCCGCGGCGCTTTAGACGTTAGGGCGAAGACCATCACCGACGCGATGGTGATCGAAGCCGCGATGGAGCTGGCCGCTTTCGCCCGGGAGAAAGGGATTAACAAGAAGTACATCATACCCACGATGGTTCAATGGGAGGTTTATCCCCGAGTTGCAGCGAGGGTTGGGCAGGCGGCCGTCACGGGAGGTGTCGCGAGAAGGAAACTCTCCAAGAAAGAATCCCTGGCCGCCGCGACTGAAACTATCGAGCATTCCAGAAAGGTAATGAATGTGTTACGCAGGAACGGCATAATCCTTGACCCCCCGGAATAGGCCTAAATCGGGCAGGGGCACACCCGGTTACTCGGCATTGCAGATCAGACGCGCGACAAGGGATGACTTGGGCGCAGTGGCAGACCTCATCGTCAGGACGAAGAGATTGAACAACGAGTTCGACCCCCTGTTTGCGGTGGTCCCAGACGCAAGGACCAGGGCGGAAAAGCACGTCATTGGTTCGATTGAGTCACCGGATAATCTGCTACTCGTCGCGGCAGAAGGATCGAAGGTCGTGGGTGTTCTGCGGGCGGAGATGCGGGAAAGGATCTTCTACGAGCCCCACATGGAGGGGTTCGTTACAGACTTCTACATACTTCCCGAATACAGAAGGAAGGCCCTCGGAAACGAAATGATCCAGAAGGCGGCGAATGAGCTCAAGAGGATGGGGGCGCACATTATAGTCGCCGATGTGCCCGCTCAGAACGAGATTGCGAATAAGTTCTACTTGAAGCGAGGTTTCAGGTCGCTTTCAAACCTGGTCGGGAAGATCCCTTAGTAGTCCAGGAGCGAGCCGAGTCTAGGCTCCGGTGAAGTTCCAAGTACCATCATGCATCTATAACAGAAAATGACAGTTCCGGCTCTTGCATGGGAGTGATTCTGCGATTTCACACAGTACTCTTCTTCGGGGACGGCTTTCAGAAGCATTTCGGTGACCTTTCACCTTTGGATATTTAACCTTCGGCTAAACGTTTACTGTGATTCGTCGTTTGACTAATATTTTGTTCCAACGTTCCCAACGATCTTTCCTTTGTCGTTGACTTCCATGGTCGTCTCGAAGGAACGTGCATCCTCCAGTGAAATCCCTCCTGCGGCCTGCCATTCCTTGAATGAGGCGTCCTCCGCGACCTCTGCGCGAAGTTTGTGGTTCGATGTTGTCGCGAAGGTCTTCACACGTCCTGTACTGTCCCTGCCATCGACTATGATTTTCAGTAATTCTGGGTTTTGGCTCGAGAATTCCACCTCGCGGGTGTACTTCTTGTAGAGCCTTCCGAGAAGGTACCCGAAGAAGGGGGTCCAAATGAGCATCACCAAGGCAGTCGCAACTCCTGACTCGAAGTCAAAGACGTATCCCGAAAAACCGAAGAAGACAAGGCTCAGACCAATTACCGCCGCGAAGATTAGACCCTTGACCGTGCTCCCAAGATTGGGGAGCGAATCGTAATACAGACCAAAGACGCCTGCGTAGATGAGAGTGATGAAAAAGGCGACGAACGCGATGAACGGGACGTCAACGGCGACTACCGATTGGAAGCAATCAGCGGCGCTCCCGTTCACGTTCGGGGTCAGGGGGCAAGACTGAGGATAGGCTTGGCTTATCGCATGGAGAGCTGAATTCTGGAGCGCATACAGCAGTACCACGTTGAAGACGGCGAGGCCCCCGATGTAGAGAATCCCGCTGAGTGTCCCCGCCTTTATGCCGGCAAAGAAAGAACCCAACTTTGGGAAATCCTAGGTGTTCAGGGCGGCCAGAACCTCCGCCTCGTGCCCCTGGGGGTTCACCTTTCTGAATATCTTCTTGATTTTCCCGTCCACACCAATTACGAAGGTCGACCTCTCCGTTCCCATGTACTTCTTCCCGTAGAGGACCTTCTCTTTCCATGTGTCGTAGAGCTTGTGCGCGACCCCATCTTCGTCGCTGAGAAGAGTGAAGTTGAGAGAGTACTTGTTGATGAACTTATCATGCGAATCCAGCGAGTCCTTGCTAACGCCGAGTATCATCGCGTCCATGTCGTCGAACTTCGGCATGTTGTCGCGAAATCCGCACGCCTCTATCGTACAGCCAGTGGTGTCGTCTCTTGGGTAGAAATAGAGGACGACTTTCTTCCCCTTTAGAGAGCTGAGCTTTACTTTCTTCCCAGTCGACGCAGGCAAGGTGAAATCGGGCGCCATGTCGCCCACCTGAAGCTCCTTCGATGTCAGACTCATGTTTGTCCTGGACGAAACGCCACAAAAAAAGGTTAATGATTGAGCCGAGTGCAGCCTAGAAAGCTTGTCGTTTGACGTCCATGTGCACCCATGGACAAGGGCGTTCATGAAGAAAAACGGGCCCATTATGAAAGCATGTGGCTTCTTCAGGTTGGACATCTCGAAGCTCCCCGCAACCACGGACCAGCTCTTGGAAGAGATGACCGAGGCCGGCGTTGCAAGGGCGGTGATACTTGGCCAGGATACCCATGCCACTCGGAACCCCGCGTTCAAGAACTACACGTTGCGTAATGATGAGGTGGCCAAGATAGCCGACAAGTCAGGGGACAGGCTGATCTCTTTCGCAGGTGTAGATCCCAATGCCGGAGTGGCGGCCGTGGCAGAGTTGAGGAGGGCTGTCAAGAAGCTTGGAATGCGCGGCCTGAAGGTCCACAGCAGCGCCAATTCAGTCTACATCAATGACAGGAGGCGGATGTATCCGATCTACGATTTCTGCCAAGAGACGGGTATTCCTGTACTCGTTCACACCGGCACTACGGGGCTCGGTGACTGCGAGATAAAGTACAGCAAGACCGAGCTCGTCGACGAGGTCTGCCAGAGCTTTCCAGACCTGAAGGTGATCATAGCGCACTTCGGATGGCCCTGGCCAGATGTGGCAATCGCAATTGCACTGAGGAACCCCAACGTTTTCATCGACGTCTCGGGGTGGAAACCGAAGTACATCCCCAAGAGCGTGCTCCCATATCTCAACGGAATCCTCAGGGATAGATTCCTATTTGGCACCGACTACCCCATGCTTAGGCAGAAGGATTGGCTCGATGACTTCAGGACGAACGTCGCGCCCAATCTCAAGCCAGGTGTCGGCGAGAAACTCCTTACCGACAACGCGAAGGGATTGTTTTCCCACTAGGGCTGGATTAGTTGCAGCTTCAGAGATTTCCTTCCGTTGTACCCCTCGTTCGGCCTGTGCCAGAAAGCCACTTCGGGCTCGCCGTACCTCCAGCAGAGCATGACCTTCTCTCCATACTTTTCGGCCGGGAAGTCCACTAGACCATAGTCTAGGTCCTTAACTTCCACACCCAGATCCTCTACCTCGGAGACCTCCCTTTTCATGTCCTCGACAAGTGCATCAAGTTGGGCGGCCTTCTCTGCCAGTTCCGCCGTCCTGAATCCGAAGAGGTTGTACTTTTCGATGTCGTTATGGAGCTTAGCTATGACCTTCTTCTTCTCGATCAACTCCTTCATCTTCGGCTTGATGTCTGGGAGTAGCTTCGAGGCTTCCTGCGGTGTGAACAAATGAACGTCATGGTTTTCGAAAGTCGTTGTCTAATTCGCCCCCGCCATCCTAGTTCTTTCCCATAAGAAACTTCAGACTGTAATATTGGTGACCAACAATGATTATCCAGTTGACCCAAAGAATTGCCTTTGAACCCCAAACGGGCTACCGCCCAAGAGATGCCTGTTACCGTTAATAATTCGAGGCGGCCGCCTACGGGCGATGTACACCAGGCGGGGTGACAGGGGAGACACTTCCCTCTTCGGACCAAAGCGTGTGCAGAAAGACGACCCAAGGGTCGAAGCCTACGGGACGATCGATGAACTGAACAGTGTAATCGGGGTCATAATCGCTGGTTCAGACAATAGGGCTCTCGCGACTTCCCTAAAGGAGGTCCAGAGGATGCTGTTCGTCGCCGGGGGGGATGCGGCGACAGAAATTCAGGGCAAGCAGAAGGTCCCACGCATACGGCGGTCCAACGTCGAGAGGCTGGAGGAGCTGACCGACGAGTTACTTGTGAAGCTCCCTCCCCTAAGCAATTTTGTCCTTCCGGGAGGCTCTCCTACTGGGGCAATGCTTCACGTCGCGAGATCGGTGTGCAGGAGAGCGGAGAGACGCATCCTTACAGCCTCGAAATCCTGCGATATGAACCCAGAGCTCCTTCCCTTCTTCAACCGCCTCTCCTCCTACCTGTTCAACCTCTCGAGGTGGGCCAACAAGAGTGTCGGGATGGAAGAAGACGTGTGGAAGGGCTAATCCAGGTTCACAGAGACGTTCTTCACGCGCACGTATGAGCTCAGGGAGTCAATGCCTTGCTCTGACGAGTTGCCGCTCTTCTTGAATCCACCGAACGGCGTCTGCGGGTACGTAATCGGTTCCTCATTCACCGCGACAATCCCTGATTCCAGCTTGGCTGCCATCGTGTGGGCCCTCCTCAGGTCCCTTGTCCAGACTCCCGCCCAAAGCCCGTAGATCGAGTCGTTTGCTTTCTCGGCGGCGTCCTCCTGGCCCTCGAAAGGCGTCACCGTTAGGACCGGCCCGAAGATTTCCTCTTGCGCTACGCGCATTTCCTGGGTGACCCCGTCGAGTATCGTAGGCCTGAAGAAGTACCCATCCTTCAGCCCTTCTTCGGCCGGCGGCTGCCCGCCTGCGGCTACCCTCGCACCTTCCCCCGTCCCGATTTCGACGTAACCTGCGACGCGCTTCCTCTGCGATTCGGCCACCAGGGGGCCCATTGCAGTGTCAGGCTGCAGCCCGTCGCCCAGTTTCATCGCGTTCGCGCCAGCAACCAGCTTCTCCAGGAGCGCATCCTTCACTCCCGCTTCCACGAGTAACCGGGAACCTGCCCAGCACATCTGCCCTGCGTTCGTGAATATTCCGTTGAGGACAGCCGCGGCTGCTTTCTCCATGTCCGCGTCGCCGAACACGATGTGGGGGTTCTTCCCTCCGAGCTCGAGGACCACCCTAGACAGGTTGTTCGAAGCGAGCTCCATGACCTTCATACCAGTCTCCACGGATCCCGTAAGTGCTGTCAACCTGACGTCGGGGTGCTTGATGAGCGTCCCGCCCAGATCGTCTCCGCCTCCGGTGACCACGTTGACCACGCCGTTCGGCATCCCCGACTCCTTGCACATCTCGGCGAACTTCAGCAGTGTCAGGGGGGTGAACGAAGCAGGCTTCGCGACGACGGTGTCCCCGGCGGCGAGCGCAGGGGCGATACTCCGCGCGGCCATGACAAGGGGGTAGTTCCAGGGCACGATGTGCGCTGTGACTCCGAGGGGCTCTTTCAGCGTGTAATCGAGCCTGTTCCCTGGAATCGGGATGGTGCTCCCCTGGATTTTATCCGCCAACCCTGCGAAATACTCGAAGTGCCGTGCGGCCATGGCGATGTCCCCCTTCGACTGTCCGAGCGGCTTCCCGTTATTCAGCGTCTCCAGCTTAGCAAGATCCGACAACCTTTCCCTGAGCAGTTGGGATACTTTGTACAGGAGTCTCCCGCGCTTGCTGGGGTCCATCCCCCTCCAGGAAGGGTTCTCGAACGCGACCTTAGACGCATCCACTGCCGCCATGACATCCTCCGAGTCTCCCTTGGGGACGTGGGCCAGGACCTGTCCCTTCGCTGGATTGAACACAGGGTAGTGCCTTCCCGAGTGGGAGTCCACCCAGGCCCCATCAATGAACATCTGGTAATTCGGCACGGTTTCTACTTGCAATCCCACGAAAAGGAGGGCTAGCGGTGTGACATAACTCTTACTTCAGCAACTCGAACGCCGTCGAGATGCCCTGTCCGACGCCTATGCACATCGTGGCGAGCCCATATCGGGCCCCCGTCCGCCTCATCTGGTGAAGGAGAGTAGTGACGAGCCTGGCACCGCTGCATCCGAGGGGATGCCCCAGAGCTATTGCTCCTCCGTTCGGATTCATGTTGCGGATTTCGAACCCGGGCATCTCTTCGATACATGCAAGCACCTGGGCCGCGAAGGCCTCGTTGAGCTCCACTATGCCGAAATCATCCATTTCCATCCCGAGCCGTGATAGCAGCTTGCGCGTTGAATAAACCGGCCCGATCCCCATATAGCTTGGATGGACCCCGGCGGTCGCCGAACCAAGAATCCTGGCGATCGGCTTGACCCCCAGGCTCTGCGCCCTGGCGGCGCTCATCAGGACGAGCGCCGCTGCACCGTCACTGATGCCTGACGAGTTCCCCGCAGTCACGGTACCTTCTCTTCGGAAAGCGGGCTTTAATGACGCGAGCTTCTCGATAGAGGTATCGTCCCTTGGTCCTTCGTCCACCGAAACGCTCTCGTTCTCCGGCGTCTTCACCGCGACGATCTCCTCCGCAAACCTCCCGCTCCTCGTGGCGTCTATCGCCTTCCTGTGGCTATTGAGAGCGAACTCGTCCTGAGAGTTCCTGCTGATCTTGTACTTCTCGGCTAGATTCTCCGCCGTCTCACCCATTGAATACGGGGGGTATTCCTTCGGGAAAGCCGGATTGACAAAACGCCATCCGATGGTGGAGTCCACGAGCGTTGCTGCACCCCTCATGTAGGCCGTCTCCGGCTTCAGCATGACCATTGGCGCCCTCGTCATGCTCTCCACGCCTCCCGCGAGGAGTACGTCCCCCTCACCGGCCGCTATGACTCTCGATGCCGAGTTGATTGCCTCAAGACCAGACCCACAGAGCCTGTTCACTGTAGCTCCGGGCACCGAGTAGGGCATGCCGGCCATGAGCACCGCCATCCGAGCGACATTCCTGTTGTCCTCCCCCGCCTGGTTCGAGCAGCCGAGGTAGACATCGTCGACTATGGCGGGGTCGACTTTAGATCTCTGGAGCACTTCTTTCAGGACTAGGGCTCCCAAGTCGTCGGGGCGGACGGACTTCAGTATGCCGCCATACTTGCCTATGGGGGTCCTTGCGGCTTCTACGACCACTGTCTCGTCTTTCACACGTCTCGTGGCCTGCTAGGCGCTTATCTTCTTTGCGAAGTCAGGAGTTGTCGCTCCTGGTTCGTCGAGGAACCCGGATCAGTAACCGCGTCTTAGGCCCGTTTGATGACCCCTGTGCTGTCCAGACAAGGTTCTACTCCCCCATGAAATCTGGCTCACGTTTGTCGAAGAAGGCCCTGACGCCCTCCGCGTGGTCCCGCGTCTTTCCTGCGATTTCCTGGAGGTACATCTCGTATTCCAGGGCCGAGTCCATGTCGACCACTACTGCCCTGTTCATTGCCCTTTTCGTGAGCCCCATCGCCTTGGTGGGCCCCTTGGCAAGCCTCACGGCAATTTTCTCCGTTTCGGCCCTAAACATGTTGTCCGGGAAAATCCAGTTAACGAGCCCCAGGTTGAGCGCTTTCGTAGCATCTATCGGCTCTCCGAGCAGGCTGATTTCCATTGCCTTCCCCAATCCGAGGATCCGGCTCAGCCAGAAACTTGTCCCAGAGTCTGGAACTAGTCCCGCTTTGATGAACGCTTCATGGAAGGTCGCCTTTTCTGAAGCTGTTCTGAGATCGCAGGCGAGCGCCAACCCCAGCCCTGCGCCTGCAGTGATTCCGTTCACGGCCGCTAACACAGGCTTCTCCATCTTCCTTATTCGCTGAACGATGGGGTTGTACTTCGTCCGCACCACTTCCCCCAGGTGCACCGGCTTTCCGCTTTCCATCATACCCTTGTTGGTGTTCAGGTCCTCCCCGACCGAGAAGGCCCTCCCCTCGCCGGTGAGGACAAGGCACCGCACCTCGGGAGCCTTCTCCCCTCCCTTGAGGGCTTCGAGCAGTTCTACTCCCATCTGTTCGTTGAACGCGTTGAGACGGTCGGGCCTGTTCAGGGTCATCCAGAGGACCCCGTTGCCCGTCGTCGTCTTGATCGTCTCGTATCCCAACTATTTCCCCTTAAATTCTGGTTTGCGTTTTTCGAGGAAGGCTTTCATCCCTTCGTCCTTGTCTTCGGAGGCAAACAGGAGGTAGAAGACCTCCCTCTCAAAGTCGAGGCCCTGGGTGAGGCTCATCTCGTAGGCCTTGTTCACCGCCATTTTTGCGAGTCTGATGGCTACGGGGGACTTGGAGGCTATCTCGTTTGCCACCTTCTTCGCCTCGTCTAGGAAAGCTTCCTTCGGGACCACCCTGCTGACTAGGCCGAGAGTCTTCGCTTCATCGGCGCCTATCCTCTTTCCTGTCAATATCATTTCCATGGCCTTCGCCTTTCCCACCGCCCTGGTCAGCCGCTGGGTCCCTCCTCCCCCTGGCATCACGCCGATATCTATTTCTGGCTGTCCGAACTGGGTAGTCTCAGAGGCGACGAGCACGTCGAGCGTCATGGCGAGCTCCAGGCCCCCTCCTAAGACGTAACCACTGAGGGCACCCACTATTGGCTTTGGATACCTCCCTACCCTGTCCCAGAGGGGGAAGAAGTGCCCCGTCATCGTCATCTGAACCGCTGTCATGCTCGCCATTTCGTGAATGTCTGCACCGGCGGAGAACGCCCTCTCGCTCCCAGTAATGACGAGGCACCTTACGCTATCGTCCTTCTCGAAATCATCCAGAGCTGAGATGAGCTCGGTTACGAGCTTCGTGCTTAACGCGTTCATCGCCTGGGGTCGGTTGAGCGTTATTATCCCTAGCATACCCTCTTTCGATGTTAGGATTGTCTCGTAGGCCATGACTCCGAGGGCGAGCCACGATTTTGATAAATGCTACTATGCGATTGAAGCCCGAGCCGCAGGAGGGATTGGTCGTGCCTTGGGGGCGGAAGGAGCGGCACCAGAACTATCCACCGATCCGGAGGGAAATTCATTTCATCTTGGTAGCACCGGGCGAAGTCCACTCGTAAAATCCCTTGCCGCTCTTCCTTCCCAGCATACCTGCCCTTACCATTTCCCTTAGCAGGGGACTCGCTCGGTATTTCGAATCTTGGAATTCGTTCATGAAAACCTGTGTGATGTTGAAGGTGGTGTCCAGCCCGACATAGTCGAGCAGTTGGAGGGGCCCCATGGGCCAGTTGAGCCCAAGCTTAATCGCCCTATCGATGTCTTCTGGCTCTGCCACTCCCTCTTGCACCAAGAAGATAGCTTCGTTCAGTGCCGGCACGAGTATCCTGTTCACTATGAAGCCAGGCGAATCCTTCTTACATAGGACGGTCTCCTTCCCTAGCTTGGCTGAAGTCTCCTTGACGTGCCTTACAGTTTCGTCCGATGTCCTCTTGCCCCTGATTATTTCGACCAAAGGCATCAGCTGGGGCGGGTTGAAGAAGTGCATCCCGCAGACGTTCTCGGGGTTCCTAGTGGCCGATGCCAGCAGGGTGATGCTGATAGAAGAGGTGTTTGATGCGACGATTGCATCCTTCTCTACGAGTTCAGCCACTTTTCCGTAGAGGTCTAGCTTGAGTTTGGGGTCCTCCGTTGCCGCCTCAATGACTAGCGAGCTTCCCTTTATCGCCTTGGCCAAGTCGAGTGTTGGATGAATTCTCCCTATAGTCGACTCGCCCTGCTCCTTGGAGAGCTTCCCCTTTTCCACGAACTTCCCAACGCTGTCCCTAATCATCTTCATTCCTCCGTCGAGGAACCTCTGCTCTACATCGAGCATCGAGACCTCATATCCGCCCACCTGTGAAGCGACCTGCGCGATCCCGTGACCCATGAGCCCCGCGCCCAAGACCGTGATCTTGTCTGTAGTACTGTCCATGGGCGGCGCAACCCGCCTGCTCGTTTTAACCGTTGGTGGCCTTGCGTTCGAAAAGAACCATTGAAAACTTCCTAATGTATCCTTCTTTCCTCACCGCAGAAATGATGGGGGAACCCTGCGGTACGAAAATGAACCTCTCCCCGGCTCCCCTGTCTCTCCCCACGAGAGCCTTTACGAGTCTTGTCGAGTCAGATACCGGCCCACCAAGATAGCAGATTTCTTCCCAGCCCCCCTCCTCTCCGGGGCCTGTCCCGGTCACGGCCACAGCATTGCCAGCGCGCCAGACCGCTCCCTCCGCTAGCAGTCCCGACAGCACATCATTTGTGAGCGAAGCAGCAGCGAAATCGTGCCAGAACACGCCGCCTCCAAGCTTGAACTCCTTCGCTTTCCTAAGGAGGCGCATGGCAGTCAAGAGGTCGTTCGGCGTCATTCGAATTACCCTGACGGTCGGCTTGAGCCTCCTGTCCTTCGGTGGCTCATAGACGCTGAACCGGGAGGTCTCCCTGAACATGATCCTCGATATCTGCCGGTGCGCCGCCTTGTTGCGGGACCAACTCGTCAGCCTGAACACCCTCACGCCTTTTGCCACAGCGAACCGGACTGAGTTCTCGCCGAGCATGGAAGCCAGCCCCCTTCCGCGAAACGCGGGATGCACCCTGGCTCCCTCAAACCAAGCAGATCCGTCCTCCAGGAACCTGACCCTGCTCATCCCGACCGGAACCCCATCTGCTTCGACAACGAACAACCTCCCTCGCCTGTCGCGCAACCAACTGTCCCACACGGATGGGATGTAATCGTGGCCTCCCCACACGTCCTTGATGAAGCTCATGAGCGGTGCTTTGTCCGCCGCCCTGGCGGGTCTTATCTTCGCCTTCATCCGCACCTGGCGCCATGCAACTCGGTAAAACCATTGCCTGACCTATCCCTCGATTTTATTCGCTAAAGGATAAGAAGACAGTCATTGGGCGGCATTAACGCCGGGGTGGCAGAGTGGTTAATGCGCGGGCCTTGAGTCCTCGCAGGACAGCCCGTGACCGTTATCGGTCGCGCGGGTTCGAATCCCTCCCCCGGCGCCTCATCCCGATTCCTGTCTAGCTCTCACGCCACTTCATCCTGAAAGAGACGAGCAGGAGCATTATGACGGTGGCCACCAGTAACACGGCGAACCCAGATGCAGGCTCTATGGAGTACCCGAGCCCTATGGTCCCCTGAAAGAGCGCTGACGCCTCCGTCGTCGGGACAACCTCTGCAAAGGGCACCAGGACCTTCGGAAGTACATTGACGGAGTAGTAAACAGGCGGAAGGACCGAGAGGATGGTCGTTATGAATCCATTGATGATGAACGCGTTCTGTGTATTCGGGGCGTAGGCGGAGAAGAAGAATCCGAGGCTTGTTGTAGTGACCCAGAGGAGTATTACCACTCCGAGGCAACCAACCAGTGCGACGGCAGACGCGCCCTGTCCTGCTATCAGCGCAAACAGGATTATGAGGGCAGGAGCCCCGAAAATGAGCTCAGATAGTGCCACCCCGAACATGTACACAAGGGGACTTACAGGTGAGGCGACCACGATGTCCTGGAACCTGTTCTGCAGCTTGTATGAAGCCAGGTCAGTCCCAACGAATAACCCCAGCTCAGTCGTTACCATTGTAAGCGCCCCCGCAAGGCCATAGGGGAGGGCTGTGCCGTTGCTGGCCACGAACAGGATGAACAGGAGGGTGAACGGGGTCGAAAAGACGAAGGCGATGAAGAGAGGGTTCCTCAGCATGGGGGTGAACCCCAGGTAGTACATTATCGCCCAGAGCGACCTGGTCCTCTCCCTAAGCTTCATCTTCCTCCCCCTTCTCTGCCTCGCCGACAATGTCCACGAACACATCGTCAAGGGTCACGGGGCTCATCGAAATGGTCGCGCTTCTTGCCACCGCTTCTTCGCCAAGACTTTTCGCTCCTTCCTCGTCGGTAAGCACCCTGAACCTCCCTGCGATTGATGAAACTCTGCCGTAGCGTCCCAGCTCGGACTGAGTAAACCTGTCATAGACATCAACCCTTGTGCTCCTGAGTGTTACTGCCTCCTTCACACTCCTGGGTGTCCCAGAAGCGACCACCTTCCCTCTGTTTATGATTACGAGGTTGTCCGACAGCGCCTCGGCTTCGTCCATGTAGTGAGTGGTGAGGATGATTGTCCTGCCGCTTTTCCTCAGCCTCGTCAGTTGCTCCCACACTTTTCTCCTGTTAAGAGGATCGAGCCCTATGGTGGGCTCGTCCAAGAAGATGAGCTCGGCGTTCGTCTGGATGGCCATAGCCACGATCACCCTTTGCTTCATGCCCCCTGAGAGCCACTCGGAGTTAGTGTCCGCGACGTCGCTCAGCTCGAGTTCGTCCAGCGCTTCCTGGGCCCTCTTTTTCGCCTCCTCCTTCGCCATGCCTCGCATTCTCAGGTTGAGCAGCACATGATCCCTCGGTGTAAGCGGATAGATGGTCTCCGCCTCCTGAGGTGTAATTGCGATACGCTCCCGCAACTGTTTGGCGTCCCTTACCACGTCGAGCCCGAGTACCTCTACGCTCCCTGAGGTGGGCATCAACTGTGTGCTTGCGATCCTCAGAAAGGTCGTCTTGCCTGCGCCGTTCCTGCCTAGCATTGTGAATATCTGTCCCGACTCAATTTCTAGGTCCAAGGAATCCAGGGCGGGTTGTTTCGATTTCCTGTAGACCTTGGTGAGTCTGGTTGCTCGCAGCGCTTCCATTTCAATTCTCGACCCTGTCCCGCTCAGAAACGCCTGGTTATTGATGTCTCCATCATCTAGCTTCCTTCCTTGAAGTTGCTGAAACAAGAGAACCAATCTGTGCCAGTTCTCTCGGCCTGGGGCCACGAATGACTTTTTCCAAACAGGAACAAATTCGGGGGGATTCTTATAAGACCAAAGCGGGGCCGAAGAAATTGATTCTACCTTGGCCAGAAACGTTGTGATATTGGGGGCAGCAGGCCGGGATTTCCATGATTTCCTGGTCTACTTCAAGGATAATGAGAATTTCAGGGTGGTCGCATTCACAGCGACTCAGATTCCATACATTGCGAACAGGACTTTTCCTGCTTCTCTCGCGGGGCGTTTATACCCCGAGGGTATACCCATCTTTCCGCAGGAGGACCTCTCCGAGCTGATTGAGAAGTACAACGTAACCGACGTGTACTTCGCCTACAGCGACGTCCCGGGGGCATACGTGATGGACCTAGCATCGGTGGCCCAGTCGAAGGGGGCGAGCTTCCATCTGTTGGGACCCAGGGACACAATGCTGAGTTCTTCGAAACCCGTTGTCGCCGTAGTTGCCGACAGGACAGGAGCAGGTAAGAGCACGATTAGCAGGATGGTGGTTGACATACTGCTGAGGATGGGACTGAAGCCAGTGGTGGTCAGACACCCAATGCCCTATGGAGACCTATCCATAGCCGTCCAGAGGTTCGAGACCCACGACGACCTAGACAGGTACCACGCCACCGTCGAGGAAAGGGAAGAATATGAGGGTCACATTGACAAAGGGATAGTCGTCTACGCCGGAGTGGACTACGGTGCTATCTTAGAGCAAGCGGAGAGGGAGGGGGACGTGGTCATCTGGGATGGAGGGAACAACGACTTCAGCTTCTACCTGCCCGATCTTACCGTAACGGTCGTCGACCCCATGAGACCTGGGGACCAGTCAAGGTACTACCCAGGGGAAACGAACGTCAGACTGGCCGATGCCATCGTTGTCAACAAGGTGAACATCGCAGCTAGGAAGGCAGTTGAGGAGGTGATTGCCTCCTGCCGCCAGCTTAACCAAAGGGCATTGATCGTCAAGACCGACTCCGTTGCCACCCTCGACAAGCCTGAGCTCGTGCGAGGTAAGAGGGTCCTGGTTGTGGAGGACGGCCCCTCTGTGACCCATGGGGGCCTTCCTGAAGGAGCGGGAGCTGTCGCCGCCAGGAGCGTCAGGGGAATCCTCGTCGACCCAAGGCCAAAGGCAGTAGGCTCGATTCGCAAGTCGTACAGCCGCTTCCCGAGGCTTGGGAAGGTTCTCCCCGCTCTGGGCTACAGTACAGAGCAGCTGAAAGAACTCGAGAAAAGCATCAATGGCGTCTCTTGTGATGCCGTCGTTCTTGGAACTCCATCCGATCTCACCCGCATGATACACATCCGTAGGCCAGTTGCGAGGGTCCAGTTCGAGGCTTCCGAGGTTGGAGGTCACAGGCTCGCCGCGCTCATCAAGGGGAACAAGCGCCTTAGAGACGCGGTCCTCTCCCGCCAGTGATTCAATTCCACTGTACCCAGTCTACGCGGGGTGCCCTTGGCTTGTTCGCCATGGCAAATGCCTCCACGACATCCCTCGCCGTGACTATCCCGACCCCCTCTCCTTCCAGGGCCAACGGGAGCCGCTTAAACCCGTGTATCGCCATTATGCCAGCCACCTCTCTCCCGAAGATTCCTGGCTCGGCGGTAATAACGGGTTTCGTCGCCACGTCCATCACGGGTGTATCGAGCCTTTTACGAGGCGCGAGCACCCGCTTCAGGAGATCGCGTTCAGTGAAAATCCCAGTCCATTGTCCGTTTTCGCTCACCAATACGCTCCCAGTCTTCCGCTCATCCATTAGCCTGATCACAGCGTCGACGGGAGACTCGGGCGCGACCGTGACGAGTCGGGTGGAAATCACTTTCAGTATCGAGAAGTCTGTGCTGACCCCTTTGAGCACCCTGACGAGGTCGGTTGGAGTAACCATCCCCACGAGTTCGGCACCTTCGAACACCATGAGCCTGCTCTTCTTCTCGACCATAGCCATGGCAGTCTCCTCCAGGTTAAGCGAAGAGGTGATGGAAGGAAACTTGGGAGAGGCCACCTCCATTATGACCGTAGACTCCGGGTCCTTCCCATTCGCGAGCACCCGGCTCAGCAGGTCTCGTTCGGTGAACACACCGCAGGGGCCGAGGCTGTCCAGCACGACGACGCTCCCTATGTCGTGTCCATCCATCACCTTGATTGCGCTGTCCACCTTCGACTCTTGTGGAATGGTGATGACTCCCTTACCCATGAAATCCCTTGCTAGAGGTCCCACGTGGCGCTGCATTTTCTTCTGGAAAAACATCCGGTTCAACATATTAAATCATGGGCACAATTCCCAACTCTGAGAAACCATCGAGAATCGCCTGCTGTGCCACCCCGCGTCCCCGAGGGCATTAGACGAGGGCTAGTCTCTGGAATCTTGTGGACGTGTTTCCTGGTGGTGGGTCTTCTCGATCTTCTTGTGAATCCGCCCTTTTACCCATTCCTCATAGACATCCGGCGCGGGTACCCTGTGAGCTCTGCCGGTATGGACTGTCGGCTGCGCACTCAACCAATACTCGTATGTCGAACCCGGGAGGCGCTTTTTTTCGAGATCTCTCCTTTCTCGCATCAACCCAATCATCGTCCCCTCTGATTTAAGGCTCCGGGACTCTTCTCACAATTGAGAAAAAGGGGGGATGCCTTCTTTTGAGAAGTCGCGGCCCGGCCTGCTCGCATGCTCGCTCGGTTTCAACTATGGGAATGGTGCCCCCAATTTATGAGGACGAGTCGGACACTCGGCTCGAGAGACATGGGAGAGCTTCTTCCACCGGCACACCTGAGCAGGAGATCCGAACTCGCACGGGTCATAGATCACACTATCCTCAGGGCGACTACCACCTCCGCAGACATCGACTTGCTATGTGACGAAGCTCTGAAGTACAACTTCTGGGCAGTCTGTGTCAATCCCGTCAACGTCAAGCAGGCGGTCCGGAGGCTCGCGGGAAGTAGCACCGTTGTCTGCTCTGTGGTGAGCTTTCCCCTGGGCGCCTCCCCACCCGACACGAAACTCATGGAAGCAAGGAGGGCCATAACAGACGGTGCAAGGGAGATTGACATGGTTTCCAACATAGGCGCCCTGAAATCCGGAAACACACCGGCGTACTTCTCTGACATCAACGAGGTCGCAGCGTTCTGCGGACGATCTGGTATTGTGCTGAAGGTCATACTTGAGTGCTGTTATCTCACTGATGAGGAGAAGGTCAGGGGGGCCCGTCTCGCGGAACAAGCAGGGGCGAACTTCGTAAAGACCTCGACTGGATTCGGCCCAGGCGGAGCCACGGTTGCGGACGTGTCGCTTCTGCGAAAGGTGCTTGCCAACCGGACAGGTGTAAAGGCAGCCGGGGGCATCGGGACCCTTGCGAAGGCGCTAGAAATGGTCGGTGCCGGGGCGAGCAGGATAGGCACCAGTTCGGGTGCCAAGATTCTGGACGAGCTCCCTGTCTAGGGGCGCACAACTAGGTCGACCGTTTTCTGTCGCCTGATAGCTCTAGAAGGTGAGTTCCCTTCCGCTCCTACCGTCAATCAGGACCGAGCGGTGCCTCCTCCTGGCCAAGAGCTCTACCTTGAACACGGGGTACAGGAATGCTTCAAAGCTCTCGACATCGGAACCCGCCCAGATGCCCTTGACCGCATCCTTGACGTCAGACTCTTTCAGCTTCGGGGACAGTATTTTCCCATCTTCCACGGCCACCTCCTCCAATTCCAGGGGATAGAACACCGAAGGCTCCCCCGGAAGATCGACGAGGCGCCTGTACAGCTTCCTTTTCCTCACCTCTATGGTCCTGACGAGTCTCCTGCTGTCCAGGAAGTTGAGCACCCTGGTCACACTTGACTTCGATTCGCCGATCGCGCTTGCCACATCCAAGGCGCTGGTGTCGCTGTCGGGCTTGACCTCCCTTAGAACTTCAACCTGTAGGGTTGTGAGCCCCAGGAGTTTCTCGAACCCGCCGACGACCTCGAGGCCCTTTCCAATCAAGACCTCCTTGCCTGTGGTTGCGTCCAGGAATGCATAGACGGTCTCGAACCTCTTCTTCAGGAGCCCTCTGCGCTTCCTCACCCCTAGCTGGATTAGAGTCCTGTAAAGCGGCGTCACGCTCGCGACGGTTTCTCGCGGTCCGAAGATTCCCAAAGTGCGCTCCCTCCTAACCGTCAGAGGGACGTCGTCCGCCCTTATCGAGGGCTGAAGCCCCAGGGCGACCCTAGCCGAGCGCCGCCTAGCATCCTCGAGCCCTGGCCGCGCCACTTTGTTCTGTCCTTGGCCCATCGGTCCCACGTATCTCTTTATCACTCTCTTCGAGAGGGACGGTGTCACCCCACCCGGTTTCGTCACGCGTTCCTTGATTGTCACCAGGGAAGGCAAAGGAGAGAAACCTCCCATTGCGAAGAACTGCCCCGTCTTCAGCGTCGTCAGTTCCTTCGGTAGACCCTTCCCGGGGAAGAACTGGGCGACTGACTGGAGGTCGTTCTGTATTATGAGTTTCCCAATAAGTTGGTTGCCGCACTGGCTGAGCACGTTCTTGTCCACCAAAGAAGGCCTTTGAGAGCAGATCATGATCCCCATCCCCCGCTTTCTCCCCCTCCTCGCCACCTCAGCGAATATGGGGACCCTCTGGCCGTACTGCGGGACGAACTTGTCAGCTTCCTCAACCACCACCAGGTAGGGGGTCCTCCGCTGGGTGAGCGTTTCGTACAGGGAGGAGACGAATGAAGACACTTTTTCCTTCGGGTCTTCCAGGTCCGACACGTCCAGGATTATTGGCGAAATGTCTGGAGCCTGACGCGCTAGGTCATTGAGGTCTAGGTCGTCCCAACGGACGTCGCAGTCCTTCTCTTCTCCCACCCAAATCACCTCGAATTTCTCCTTGAGGCCTGTGTGCTCCCCCTCGGTGTCCACTATTGCGAAGGGCACATCTTTCCTGCACAGCTCCTCACACATAACTCCCACCGCGTAGCTCTTGCCGCTCCCGCTACTCCCCAGGACGCATGTCCTTCCTGTTACCACGAGATTCGGATCGATCGTGAACGGGCCTTGCGGGCCAGCCCCGATAGCAAGATCGGACAGCTCTCCCTCTGGTGAACCTGACATGACCTGCGTGGACTCAGGTTCACCCTGGTAATATCTTTGCGGAGGGCAATGCGGTTTAACCTGCAAATCCTTTTTATCGCAACCCTTGGTCCGGATTTTCCGTGTTCTCGAACGAGTCGAAGACGAGGATGTAGGCCCAATGGCAGGCAACCTCCAAGACAAGTACGCACCGAATGGCGTCTGTTTCGGGTGTGGGCCAAAGAACAGGCATGGGTTGCGTCTGAAGAGCGTCCCCATGGACGACTCGGTCGTCGCCGACTGGAAGCCGAAGCCACATCACATCGCCTTCGGGAAATTCGGGAGCGGGGGTATCATCTCCGTCCTAATGGACTGCCACGGGAATTGGGCGGCCACCTACGCTCTCATGAAATCTAGGAACCTATCGTCTCCCCCGGGCACCGTCACTTCCAGGTACACTGTCAGGTTCCTGCGCCCCTCTCCCATAGACAAGAAGTGGCAGCTCCGGGCCTGGGCAACCAAGTTAGACGGGGACAGAGTAAACGTTTCTGGGGAACTTAAGGTGGACGGGATAGTCACAGCGACAATGACAGGTCTCTTTGTGGCGGTCAAGGAGTCCCACCCCGCATTTTACAGGTGGCACTAGGCTGGCTGCCCCAACCGAGCCCGAACTCCCCCGATTCCGCAGCCCACTCACGATCAAGGCCCTTTCGGATGCATACCGTCAAGGAGCCCTGTCTCCGGTCACGGTTACGAAGACGTGCCTCGACAGAATCGAGGGGCTAGGCCGTTCGCTAAACTGCTTTATCACTGTGCTCGGGGAGTCCGCACTGAAGGCGGCAGAAGAGTCAGAGCGCAGGTACAAGGCAGGGACGCCGCTCAGCCTCCTCGATGGTATCCCGATCGCAGTGAAGGACGTCTTCTACATCGCCGGTGTCCGATGCACGGCGGGTTCAAAGATACTTGAGGATAATATTGCCGGCTATGACTCGACAGCCGTCCGCTGCCTCAAGGAAAAGGGGGCTGTCCTTGTCGGGACGACCAATTTGCACGAGTTTGCAGCTGGCGTGACCAGTGACAACCCTCACTTCGGGCCGGTGAGGAACCCGTGGGACAAGGAACTGGTGGCAGGGGGATCCAGCGGAGGTTCCGCAGTGGCAGTTGCTGCCGGCATGGCCGCAGGTGCCATCGGGACCGATACGGCAGGCTCCGTGAGAATCCCAGCGGCACTCTGCGGGATCGTCGGCTTCAAGCCCACCTATGGTATGGTGAGCAGGATCGGCGTGGTGCCCTTGGCTGCTTCACTTGACACAGTTGGCGTCTTGGCCCAGAGTGCCTGGGACGCCGCGGTCTTACTCCATGCTATGGCGGGGCACGACAAGTCTGACGTAACGACCGTCGATGAACCTGTTCCGAACTATCCCGAGTCGTTGTCCGCTCCCTTTCAGGGTGCACGGATCGGGGTGGTCCGGGCGTATTTCCACGACGACGTCGACTCGCGGGTCGAGCAGAACTTCGATGGATTCACTTCCAAGCTGCACGAAATAGGCTGTACTATCGGGGAAGCCGACCTGGGTTCAGTCCATGAAGTCTACGAAAAATGGCTCATTATCCGCCGAGCCGAGGCGACCGCCTTCCACCAGAGGTGGCTTGACACCACCCCCGAACTCTACGGAGAGGACGTCAGGAGGCTGCTCGAGCTGGGTGAGGACATACGAGCGGTCGACTACATCAATGCTATCAATTCACGTCCCGCCATTATAGAGCGCTTCTCGAGGGCGATGGACAAGTTCGACTTCCTCATCGCTCCCACAACGTCTATCCCTGCGCCGAAGATACGCCAGCCCGCAACAACAATCAACGGCAAAGAGGTCTCGGTCTACTCCGCTCTTAACCGCCTAACCTTGCCATTCAATTATGTGGGATTCCCCGTGGTTTCCATTCCATCAGGGTTGGTTGATGGACTCCCTCTCGGGGTGCAGGTGATAGGTAAGCTCTTCGAAGAGGCGGCTCTTCTACGCTTAGCTCACGCATACGAGCAGCGCTACGGTCCTTTCCCCCTTCCCCCGTCACAATAGTGACCGAGACCTCTTAATACCAGCCTCCTGGTGGACGCCAGAGGTCCTACAGACTTGAAGCTGGGGTACGGCGCCGGAATAATAATCGTAGTTTTGCTGTCAGCGGCAGTTTGGCTGATCGGGCTTATCGACCTCGCCAGAATGTTTTCCCTCATGCTCCTGCTAGGCGGTCTCTGGACGGTGGTCGCGGCCTTCACCATCTTCGATGTCAGCGAAAGGAGCTTCTATCTCGGGTGGGGGGTCGTCGTGGCAGCCCTGTCCACGTTCGATATCTTCAACAACTTCAACTACACGATAGCTCTTATCCTAATAGCAATTGTCGCTCTTATCCTCATCAACGTCTACATTGGAAGAACACCCAAGATGTACAGTGCTGCAACGACGCGGCCGGCTGGGGGAGGGACACCTGCCGCGAGTGCCGTCTGACCTTTACCACGTCGTCAAGAAATTCACCCCGCTCCGCTTCAGCCACCGTGAAGTAACTCTCCTCATGGAGATCCTCTAGAATCTACGAATTCGCTTTGTCATCAACTCTCTTGAGGTCCTGGTAAGCAAATTGCCGTCGGGTGAAATGGTCGAGGTGGTCGACGAGCAAGATGTCGTCATAGGGACTTCCGATATCAGGGACTGTCTGGAGAAGGGGTTGCTCCACCGCGCAGTAGCCGTTCTTGTGGTGCGGAAAAATGGGGAACTTCTCCTCCAGCAGCGGAGTCTGAGGGACAAATGGCACCCGGGTCTTTGGACCCTTTCCAGCACGGGGCATGTGAAGGCTGGGGAGGCTTACGACGTGGCTGCTGCGAGAGAGCTAAAGGAGGAACTTGGGATTTCAGCCAGACTCGCCCGACTACGGAAGCGTCTCATGCCTCCGGTCAAATCGGAAGGGCTCACCGAAAGGGAGTGGGTGACCCTTTATGCCGCACGGACGGAAAAGCCCTGCATCATCGACAGGACCGAAGTCGAAGGTGTGAAGGAGGTCTCGGCGTCTCAACTACTGCGGATGTTCAACGACGGCTCGATGACCCCTGACGCCGTAATCCTCCTGACAGAGTATCTAGAGTACCAGAAGGATGTAGGCTCCTTTCCTTGACTTGTTTATAGAACCGAGCCTGCCCGCGCGCCGGGTTGAGCGCCCTAGAAGAACTCGTCTCCTATCTCACCGGCCCGTCGAGGGCGATTGTGATAGCGCGAAAGGATGTCGACCTGAGGCCTGAGTCGGGAGATAACACGCTTTTTGTGCTGAACATAGGCGAGGGCTCCCTTGCGGCCGGAGGGAGGGGAGGAGGGTTCGGAGAGAGAAAGGTGTCCGCCGTCTCGTGTTTCGAACTGAAATCCAACACCTGGAGCCTTGTGTTCAGGGCATCTCCAGAGAAGGCTATGGAGTACGAAGTCCCCTACTACGTCTCCCGGCTCCCGTTGACTATGCCTGACGGGGCAGAGACGATGGGGTATGGAGTCATAGACCCTGAATTGGTTTCGGAGCTGTCAAGGAAATCAGGAATTGTCTCCTCTGCTTAAATAGAGTGGGAGTCGGCCGGTCGAGCCGTTGAAAGTCCTGATCACTGGGGCTGGAGGTATGGTCGGGAGGAATCTTGTCAAGTACTTCCAACAGAAGGGGGTCGAAACGATACCTACTGACCTCACTGGATGGGATGTCTCGGGAGATCTCCTGGACAAGGATTTTGTGTTCGGGAGGCTGGCGTCCCTCGACTTCGATGCGATAATTCACATGGCGGCCATAACCGAGATCAAGAAGACCGTAGAGGATCCGAAGCTATGCTTCGAGGTCAACTGCTTCGGGAGCCTGAACATGCTTGAGCTAGCCCATCGAAAGAAGGTAGCGAGAGTCATCTGCACCTCCAGCGCAAATGTTTACGGGGCACCCAAGGTGAACCCAGTCACAGAAGATACACCTTTTGACCCCAGGGTGCCCTACGACTACTCCAAGGTGGTTCTGGAGAACCTAGCCATGAGCTTCTTCAAGACCAAGAATCTTCCCGTGTCGCTCACTAGGAGCTGGCTGTTGTTTGGAGACTTCGACCAGCCTACCAGGGCGACCATCAGATTCATCCGGGCCTGCTTGAAGGACGAGCCTCTGACGCTGTTCAACGCCGGCCGGGACACCACGTCGCCTTCCCACGCCTACAATTTCGCGAAGCTTGCGCTTACGATTCTGAGCAATGACAAGGCAATCGGGAGGGCCTACAACTTTGGGGGGGAGAGGCCGGTCACGATAAGGGAGCTAGCGGAGACCATCAAAGAACTGACAGGCTCGAAGTCGAAGCTCAATCTTGCCCCCCCTCGCACAGCACTGGAGGCTGAGCCCCAGATCAGCTATCCCTCCATGGAGAGGGCGAAGTCAGAACTAATGTATGAGCATGAACTGACGCTCGAGCAGGGGTTGCTTCGAACCATTGACTGGGTGAAGGCACAGGGCTAGGAGGTAAGGATGAGTTCCACCTTGACGTCCTCGGGAATCCTGAGCTTAGTGATCTGCCTCATGGTCCTGTCGTCGGGCTGAACATCGAGTATCCTTCGGTGGACCCTCAGCTGCCAGTGGTCGAAGGTGTGGCTCCCCTCCCCCGTCGGTGCCTTCCGTGTTGTAATCTTGAGCTTCTTGGTCGGGAGGGGCTGGGGGCCGCGGACCTTGACGCCGGTCTTGTCTGCGATCTCCCTTATGTCATTTGCGACCTTCTCGAGCTCGGGCAAGTTGGTGCTCGTGAGCTTGATCCTGGCGAACTGAGCCAATTTCTTTCATCGTCGCCGGCTGAATGTATTTAGACGTTGTGCGTGAGGACTAGGCTACCCTCCGAGACCACGACGATTTGGAGGAACCGAGTCATGTCCCCCCGGGTTAACAGAACCTGCGTGAGTGAACTACGTCTAGCACGACGAATCGGAGGGAAGGGTGCTGGTAAATGCGACAGGCACCGGTGTGTCTAGTTGATGGGGAACGCCCACTTCTTCCCCTTACCGTACTCAAGGACCTGTATGCTCTTCGTCTCGAAATAGTGGTCAAGGCCTTCTATGCCCAGCTCTCTCCCGAACCCGCTCTGCTTGAATCCCCCGAATGGCACCTCCGCCCTTGCGATGGGGGGTGAGTTCACCCAGGTGGTCCCCGCCTGAATCCTCTCCGCCGCGTGATACGCCCGCTCGAAGTTCCTGGTCCAGACTGACGATCCCAGGCCGTAGGGAGTGTCATTCGCCCTCTCGATGGCCTCCTCGAGGTCCTTTACGATGAATATCGGAAGCGCCGGCCCGAAGCACTCCTCTCTTGCGATCCGGGCGTCGTAATCCACGTCACCAAGAACAGTAGGGGTGTAGAAGTTCCCGTTCGCCAGCTCCTTTTCGTTCGGTCTCCCTCCCTTCACTATGTCTTTCGCTCCTCTGCCCTCCGCGTCCTCGACCATCGACTCCACCCTCTCCCGCTGCTCTCCCGTGTGCACTGGCCCCATGTGTGTCGACTTTTCCAGACCGTTCCCAACCCTGATCGTCTTAACTTTCTCAGCGAAATTCTTGACGAATTCATCCGCGATAGATTGGAAAAGGAAGAGCCTCTTCACTGAAGTGCACGATTGCCCGCAGTTCCTGAACCGCCCCCAGGCTGCGCCTTCAACGGCAAGAGCAAGGTCTGCGTCGTCGCAGACAATCATTGGATCTGATCCCCCCAGCTCAAGCGTCAGCCTCTTGATTGATTTCGCCGACCCCTCCATTATCCTCTTCCCCGTGGCCGTCTCCCCCGTAAATGCAATTTTCGCAATCTTCGGATTGTCGAGAAGTTCTTCGCCCACCACCCCACCGGGCCCGGTCACAACGTTGACCGCTCCTGAGGGAAGACCTGCCTTGCAAAGAATACTCGCAACCTTGATGTCGGTGAGCGGTGTCGTGCTCGCCGGCTTCACCACGAAGGTATTTCCTGCCGCTAGCCCCGGAGCCACCTTCCACCCCATCAGTGAAACTGGGAAGTTCCAGGGGAGGATTGCCCCTACGACTCCCAGCGGGCGTTTCGTGACGATGAAGAAACCCTCTCCCGTGGAGAACGGGGTTTGTGCGCCCCTTTCCCTGCCTATGAGCCCCGCATAGTATTCGGATGTGTTTGCGAACGAATTGATTTCGCTCTTGGCCTCCCCGAGTGGTTTTCCCTGCTCCAGCGTCAGTGTGGTCGCCAGGTCCTCCACATTCTCCCTCACTAGTTCGGCGATTTTTAGGAGGACCCGTGATCGCTCTATCAGTGGCCTCTCTGACCACACTTTGAAGGCGTCGCTGGCGGCGTCAATTGCTTTCTTGGCGTCCTCCCTTCCTCCCCTGGGAACGGAATCGACTACTTCGCCTGTTGCAGGATTGGAAACGTTGAAGGTTGCCGCGCCTTCAGCATCCACACTCTCGCCCTGAATGAACATCTTCAATGCGGAACTCCTCTTGTTGTTCCCTGCATGTTCATAAAATTTCTGCGACTAGGCTTCTAGGTTCCCTTCCCACATCCGACGGTACAAATCTGCCATGCTTTTCCTGTCGAACACGAGGGGACTGTTCGGCCTCGGATACATCGTGAGACATTCGTCGGCGAGCGCTCCCAGGTCTGACTCGGCGACTCCGATTTCCTTCAGGGTCGTAGGAACCTTTATGCCTGCCGCGATGCCCTGCGCCTTTTCCGCAACTTCAAGTCCCAGCGTCTGAGGATCACCTGAGGGGTCCACCCCATACGCTTCTGCAAGCTTTCTCATCTTCGGGGCGCATGCGACGGCATAGTTCGAGATAACGTATGGAAGAGGGAGGCCGCAGGAGACTCCGTGGGCAAGTTTGAACCGGGTCGCGATGGTATACCCGATCGAATGGCCATACACCATCCTCGCCTGCAGAGCGATTCCTCCCAAAAGTGCCCCTAGGCTCATCGATTCGCGGGGCAGCCTGTCGTTCCCCGACTCGAACGCCTTTTGGAGGTTCTTCACTATCAAGACTATCCCTTCCAGGGCCGCCGAGTCCGTGATTGGGTTCGCCATGCTGGAAAGGTAGGCTTCGGTGTTGTGGCAGAGCGCGTCCATCCCTGTGGCCGCTGTCACCCCCGGGGGCATTGTCATCGTCAGCTCCGGGTCTACAATCGCCACGGAGGGGAGCAGGAGGGGGCTGTTGATCCACTGCTTGTGCCCATCCACTGTCACCATCGAGGTCACCGTGAGCTCCGCGCCCGTGCCAGCTGTTGTGGGGACCATGATGGAGGGAACAGGCTTCTTCTCGAACTTGTCGTTCCCGACGAATGACCTGGCTGTGCCCCCGTTGGACGCGAAGCCGGCGGCCACCTTAGCCATATCCATGGAGCTCCCCCCGCCGATTCCTATAACGAGGTCGTAGGGCTTCGACCTCACCCTGTCTGCGACTGCCTGGGCCACATCTATCTTTGGCTCCGATTCCACTTCGTCAAAAACTTCGAATGGGACTTCAAGTCTGTCTGTGACACTCCCAACTGCCCCGGTCTTCACCATTACCCTGTCAGTAACGACGAGGACCTTTGTCGACCCCAGCCCTTTCGCCTCGGCTCCCACGCCTTCAATGGAACCGAAGCCGAAGGAGAGCTTCGTCGGTAGGAAATAGGAGAACTTCAACGGGCGGAGACCCTGAAATGGCTTTTTAACCGATTCTGACGGCGAACTAAACAGTTGCATCTCGACTCTGCCCAGGAGAAGATGCTCCGGGGCGAATTGGGTGAGGCAAGACAGTTAGCCATGGAGATTGTCTCCAAGGTGGGGGACGCCGTAGGCGCAGATGAGCTCGTGCCCATCAAGTCCGCCCATGTGCTCGCCCATTATAGCAGCCTGCACGACGCAGGGGTAGATGTTCTGGAGAGGTTCGCCGAATCGGGTGGAAGGTTCGCTGTCCCAACCTCGGTCGACCCTGCGAGCATTGACCTGCAGAACTGGAAGAGCTTCGGGATTGGAGAGGATTACGCGAGACAGCAGTTCAGGTTATGCGAGGCCTACGCCAAGATGGGGGGGATGAGATGCTGGACATGTGCCCAGTATCAGGTCTGCAACTTCCCCAAACAGGGTGACGTCGTGGCATGGGCAGAGTCTAGCGCAGTCGTGTTCGTGAACTCCGTCCTCGGGTCAAGGTCTAACAAGATAACCGCGGGCATGGACATTGCATGCGCCATCCTGGGGTTGACTCCCAGGTTCGGCATGCTGCTTGATGAAAACAGGCATGCTGGGGTCGCCTTCAAGCTCGGCCTGAAAGGGCTCACGGACCTCGACTATCGCTCGATAGGTTTCTACATCGGGAGGAACGCTGGAGCGCGCGTCCCTTCACTCGTAGGGCTCCCAACTTCAGTAACGTCTGACCAAATCAAGCACCTGGGAGCCGGTGCCGCTGCGGCCGGCCCCGTGACAATGATTCACTTCCCCGGCATAACGCCCGGTTCCAGAACGATGACGGACGCCTCCCGTGGGGAGAGGGTGGAGGAGATAGAGATAACGCGATCGAGCCTGAGCGATACGGAGGCCGACCTGAACCAGACCTCGGAGTTCCCTGACCTGGCCGCCTTCGGCGTCCCCCATCTTTCAGTCAACGAGCTAGGTGAGCTTGCGAGGCTGCTTGACGGGAGGAAGATGAAGAAGGGTGCCAAGATGTACGCCTACACCTCTTCTCAGGCCTACGATATGGCCGAACGGACCGGGATATCGGCGACCATCGAACGGACTGGGGCTCGCATCTCCCATAGCACTGACGCAGAGATTTCCCCGCTCAGAGCCCTCGGATTCAGCACCGTGCTGACGAACTCCGCAAAGTTGGCCGAAATCGTTTCATCCGAGGGAGAGATTAAGGTGGGATACGCTTCGCAGAAGGAGATTATCGAGCGTGTGACCTCATGAGACCATTATTCATGAAGGGCAAAGCTTTGGTCATGGGGAGCGCCCGCGGTGAAGCGCTGGTCTCGCGGAGGGCATTCACTTTCGCACACGGAGTGGACCCTTCCACAGGGGTCGTGACCGACGTAAGGAGCGATGTACGAGGAATGAACGTTAAGGGCAAGATTCTGTTCTACCCGTTTGGGAAGGGTTCCACCACCGCGTCCTCTTGGTTCCTTGAGACGGTGCGACTTGGGAACAACCCAGTCGCCGTCGTTACTGAGGCGGTTGATCTGTCGGCCGTAATAGGTTCGGTCATGGCAAAGATAGTCTACGGAAAGGAAATTCCTGTCATGTCCGGAATAACACGCACTGCTTACGCAAGCCTGAAATCAGGACCCAGGGTCTTCTTGGACGCAACGCGAGGCGAGGTGAGGGCGGAAGAGTGAAGCGGCTTCTTCAGGCGAAGAACCTCTTCCTCTTTGACCTCGACGGGGTATTCTACAAAGGTAAGGAGAGCAGGGTAAAGATCGGGGGAACGAGGGCAATCGAAGCTCTTAGGGCAAACGGGAAGAAGCTATTCATTCTCACGAACAACTCTACTGACTCAACTGCCACAGTGCATTCGCGCCTCCTTGAGTTCGGTATCCCTGTGAAGAAGGACGAGGTCCTGACGAGCGGCCTTCTGACCGCCGAGTACCTTCTGGAGAAGCACGGTAAGGTGTCATACTTCCTCGTCGGTGAGAAGGGGCTGAACGCCGAGTTGTTGAGGTGCGGACACAGAAGGACCAATGGCGAAACAGCAGACTTTGTCGTCGTGGGGCTCGACAGGAGACTCACATACGATAAGCTGGACCATGCAGCAAGGCTGGCCAGGAACGGGGCAGGAATTATTGCGACGCACGCCTCCAGGCTCTACATGTACAAATCGGGCCCCGCCATAGCCACCGGTCCCCTGGTCAAGGCCATCGAGTATGCTAGTCAGAAGCGGGCCATAGTCATCGGCAAACCCTCTCGCCTCATGTTCAGCATTGCACTTCGCCGAGGCGGGTCAAAAAGGAGTGAGGCAGTGATGATCGGGGATCAGGCGGACACCGACATCCTTGGGGCCGCGAGGGCAGGCATAGATGCCATCCTTGTGACCACCGGGATAGACCAGGATGCCCCTGGCCGGAAGCTCCTCGCCAAGATATCAAACGTGGACGATCTAGTCCATCTTCTCTGATCTCGTGGCGGACCGACTATCGGGAGTGCGCCTTCACGAACCTGCTGTCTACCGTAATCCCCAGTCCTGGCTTCCTGGGAACTTCAATTGTTCCCCTCGATGGCTTTTCTAATCCCTCTCCCAGTTCTGTCTGCAATGGGTTAGGAAACGGATTGTATTCGACCCCAACTGAAGGACAGACGGATGCCGAGTGAATGGAAGCTGCCAGGGACACGATGGAGTTCATTCCTACCATCGGGGAGAATGATATCCCCTTCTTCGCCGCCTTCTTTGCCACGTCTATCTGTACGCCTACCCCCCCGCACCTGCTCACACTTGGCTCTATGACCCCCACGAGCCTCTGCTCGATGGGCAGTCGAAAGTCGTCCACGAACCAGCTCTCTCCGGCCCCGATCTCGACCGGCGACCCTTTCAGCTCCGCATACCCTTCGATGTCGTCCGAAAGCACGGGCTCCTCGAACCACGAGAGCCCTAGGTCAGCGAACCCTTCGCACGCCTTAGCAGCGCCTCTCGCGTCGTAAGCGCCATTAGCGTCTCCGACGAGCATCCCATCGGGCCACTTTCTCCTGACTGTCTTCAGAGTCAGCCGATCCTCGCTTGCCCCGAACCCTATCTTCACCTTGGCGCCAGCAAGCCCCTTGGATATGGCCTCCTCCACTTGATCCTCAAGGGGACCACGAGAAGAGAACAGGGACCCTGCGAACACCGGCACCTTTCTCGCGGGTCGCGGAGAAAACAGGGAGCCGAGTGGCTTCCCCGTTATCCGCCCCACTGCATCGTAGAGCGCGATTTCGATTCCGCTGAGCGCCTCGACGTCAGTCCCACGTGTATGCCCCCGTATCCTGAGCTCCCGCCAAGACCTGTCCCATGGCTGTCTGACGTCTTCGAACTCCATGTCCAACATCCCCTTCGCGAGATACCTGACCAGGAGAGCGGTGGCGACCGGGTCGAACCTTGTCATCGCCTCGCCCCAGCCTTCTACTCCATCGACGTTGACCCTTACCAGTACGGCCTGGTAGTGCGTGTAGGTGAAACTCCCACCGCGGAGGCTCTCTCCCATTTTAAGCAGTACAGGGAACGCCTCCACGGACTCCAGTCGCATGGACAGGGTTGGGCCCGGGGCAAACTTAAATTGGTTCACTGCCCTTTTCGTGTTCGGTTGCAGCATTCTACCTCAAAGGGACCCGCCAAGTGCATCCTGTGCGGGGCCATTGAAACGCAGGCCGGTACCTTTCCCATGGTGGTCGGCGTGGGCAGGGTGTGTCTCGACGACGGCATGGCAAGGGTGAGGTGCGAGGCTTGCGGCACCGAGGTCAAGCTCATCACCTCGGCGAGGCTTCAGGGAAAGACCCTCTGTCTCTCTGACTATATGAAGGAAATCGAGAAGTACAGGCAACACCTGGTCCAGAACTACGACGAAGAGTCGGAACCAGTGATGAGGATTCTGGAGCGAGCGTACAGGGAGGCGCCTGAAGGGTACACGCTATTGGCTGTCAGGCGGGGTAGAAACAGCACACACGTATGGGAAGCCGAATACGAGAAAAGTGAGCTCTTTCTGATGCGCTGCAGTTAACTCTGGCGCAAACTAGTTTTCACACTTTTCCTTAAACCGTAGGGTCCCGGCCACAGGCTCGCATCACGATGGCAAACGAAGAGATGCTCGTCCTCAATAAATTGCTCCAGGAGATCGAGGACCTGAAGCTTGGCCTGGAACCGGGCGTGTTGGCAGGCTGGTTCCAGAAGATTGCGAGCGATGCGAGAGCCGAGGCTCCAAGCCATCTGGTCGACACCATCGACGTAATCCAAGACCCAATCCTTCCCATGAAGTTCGAGTTCAAGAGCTCGAAAAGAGCAGTAAAGTACGTCCTAGATGCCATTGACCGGAACCTGGAGACGATGCCCATGGCTACACGGCTTTATTTTCAGAAGCTAGCTGGATTGATTCAGGCAGAAGCGCTCCGCTAGCCTGGGATGCCACCCAAATACCTTCGGGAGCCTGCTTAAAATAGTCAGGATTGGGCTTCCCCCGTTGGCCACTTCAGTTCAAGCAAAGGCTGAGCCAGTTCTTGCCAATCCTGCGCCCTTAGGGCTGATGGGGTTCGGCATGACGACTGTCCTGCTCAACCTCTGGAATGCGGGCATTATACCACTCGACTCGCCTATTCTCACGATGGGCCTATTCTACGGGGGCGTGGCCCAGATCGTAGCCGGGGCACTGGAATTCAGGAAAGGGAACACTTTCGGGATGACAGCCTTCCTCTCCTACGGGCTCTTCTGGGAATCGTTTGCGCTGATCGTGTTGTTCAAGATCATGGGGTTGGTCTCCTTCACTCCATCTTCTTCTCTTGCAGCATATCTCTTCATGTGGGGAGTCTTCACCCTCCTCATGTTCATAGGCACCCTGAAGCTCAACGGAGCGCTCATGTTCGTCTTTGGTTCGCTTTTCATTCTCTTCTTTCTCCTCGCCGCGGGGAACGCCTGGAGCAACTCTTCAGTGATAACGTTCGCAGGCTACGAAGGTGTCATTTGCGGCCTGAGCGCCATGTACACATCGATAGCCCAGCTCCTCAACGAGGTTTACGGCAGGGCCGTCCTTCCCATATTCCCCGTAAAGCCCAGGGTCTAGTCAGAGGGTTCGCAAGTTCCGTGCAGAGGCTGGCGGAGTACGGCACTTCCTAAACGTGCGCTCTAGCCTCTTCTATGTCCCCTGGACTTGTTGCTTGATTCTTTCTACCACTTCGGGGTTGGCTAGGGTCGAGGCGTCTCCATAGTCCTTCCCCTCTGAGATGGACACGAGGATTCTCCGCATGATCTTGCCAGACCTTGTCTTGGGCAGGTCGGCCACTATGTAGACTGCCTTCGGTCTCGCTATGGGTCCGAGCTCCTTCGCCACATTGCCCCTGATCCTTTCCGCCAGCTCCTTCGTCGGCTCAAAGCCCGGCTTTAGGGAGACGAAGATCAGCGGCATGTGACCCCTCAGCTCGTCCGTGACCGCCACAGCTGCCGCCTCACTTACCTCAGGGGCGGTCAGTGCGGCGTTCTCCAGCTCCTTTGTGCCCAGCCTGTGACCGGCTACCTTGATGACGTCGTCTATTCTTCCCAGGATCCTGAAGTACCCGTCGGCACTCTCTACGGCGCCGTCCCCGGAGAGATACGGCCAATCCCTCCAGTCCTTGCTGCTCTTGTCCTTGCAGTATCTTTCATAGTAGTTCTTGACGAACCTGTCCGGGTCCCCCCAGATGGTCTGCATTATTCCTGGCCACGGGTTTCTTATGCAAATGTTCCCGGCTGATCCTTCCCCGGCCTTGACCTCGTTCCCTTCGTCGTCATAGATGACGGGGTAGATTCCTGGGACTCCCGGTCCCGCGCTCCCTGGCTTCATCGGGATTGCCGCGGGGACTGTGCTGCACAGAAATCCGCCGGTTTCGGTCTGCCACCAGGTGTCGGTGATGACCGCCTCCCCCTTCCCTATGGCTTCGTAGTAGAATTTCCAGGACTCTGGCTCGATGGGCTCGCCCACCGTTGTCATGCTCTTGAAGTGGTAGTTGTACTTGGCAGGCGCATCCGGGGCCGCCTTCCTCAGCATCCTGATGGTGGTCGGGGCGGTGTGGAATATGTTGACCTTCAGCTTCTCTGCAATCCGCCAGCATCTTGCGGCGTCTGGGTAAGTGGGCACTCCTTCGTAGATCACGGTGGTAGTACCCAGGGATAGCGGCCCGTACACTATGTACGAATGCCCTGTAATCCAACCGATGTCGGCGAGGCACCAGTACATGTCATCAGGGTGAATGTCCAGGACGTACTTCGCCGTCCCTGTGACGTACGCGAGGTAACCTCCCGTCCTGTGTTGCACTCCCTTGGGCTTTCCCGTGGATCCGCTGGTATACATTAGGAAGAGAGTGTCCTCGGAGTCCATGGAGACGGGTTCGACTGTCTTCCCTGCATACTTCTTGACCAGCTCGTCAACGAAGTAGTCCCTCCCTTCGACCATTGGGACTGAAGAAACATACTTGCCCGGGTGGCGCCTCCACACGAGGACCTTGTCGACATTAGCTCCCGACTTTGCCGCCTCCTCGACGGCGCCGTCGGCATCCTTCTTCTTGTCAATGAGCTGGCCGTTGCGATAATAGCCGTCACAGGTTATCAGGACGTGGCTCTTCGAGTCCACCACCCTGTCGGCACACGCTTTGGCGCTGAATCCCCCGAAGACCTCGTTATGGATTACTCCGAGCCTCGCGCAGGCAAGCATCGAAATGGGGAGTTCGGCTACCATTGGCAGATGGTATGTCACTCTGTCCCCCTTCTTCAGTCCGGCAAACTCCTTCAGTACCAGTGCGAATTCATTGACCTTCGCGTACAATTCCTTGTATGTTATCCATCTGTGTTCTTCGTCCTCGGGTTCTGGAACGAAAACGATGGCAGCCTTATCCCCTTGCTTGGCCAGGTGCCTGTCTACGCAGTTGTAGGAGGCGTTCAGCTTGCCACCGACGAACCATTTCCAGAAGGGGGGGTTGCTGGTGTCCAGCGTGGTTTGCCAGCGTTTGTCCCAGGATAGCATATCTGCGTACTCGTCGAAGCACTGTGGAAAATTCTCTTCAGAGAATCTGGTGTAGATGCTCTTATCGGGTGCGTTAGCCTGCTTTACGAAACTAGCGGGTGGCGGTACTAGCGGCTCCTCTTTCCAGTGGACGTCTATCTTTGCTTCCTCGGCTTGTGCTGGCGTTGCCATATTTTACAACTTCAATTTGCTGGTGTTAAATGGGTTCTCCCGAAGCGTTTCGGACGCAGCCGGTTCAAGCAGCTGTTCCAGGTTGTATCAAGAATCGTACCATCGCTAGCTCGTGGTGGCCAGTTTCACGTTCCTACTCTATCAGAATCCGCTTCGATTTCCCTTCGTACCTCGGAAGGCTACCTTCTCTGACGAACGACACCTTCGGCGAGATGAAGATTAGTGTTCGTCCCATTTCCTTCTCTATCCTCTCTCGGAGGACAGGCGTGTCGCGAGCAGTTGCGATCTCCACGGTTATGCGGAACCCCTTGTTACCGCTCCTGTCCACTTCTACGAGATAGTCGTTCACCTCGGGGAACTTGAACATGGTCTGCTGAATCGCGCCCGGCCATATCTTCGTCCCCCTGTAGTGTATGACGTCATCCACCCTGCCTGTAATCCACTTGCATCGCGGGAAAGCGTTCCTCCCGCATGCGCAATCTCCGTCGTCTAGGATTGTGAGGTCCCTCATCCTGTACCTTATCAGGGGCATCGCTTCCTTGGTCATGGTCGTCACCACCATCTCCCCTTCTTCCCCAGCTTCGACCGGCTCGTTGGTTTCTGGGTCGAGAACCTCTAGGAAGAACTGGTCTGTCCAGAAGTGGAACCCGTTCTCTTGCTCGCACTCCTGCCCGCTCCCCGGCCCAAGAAGCTCCGTCGCGCCGTAGACGTTCCTCGCGCCCCCTCCCTTCGCCTTCAACCCGTATCCTCTCTCTATTCGCTGCCTCATCTCCTCGTTCCACACCTCTGCCCCGGGGATTGTCACCCTGATTGAACCTTCGACCGGATCAACTCCATTCTTCCGAAGCGTTTCTAGAACGTACAGCTGGTAGGAGGGGGTACCCGTCATCACGGTGGGTTTGAAGTCTCTGATGGCCTGCACCATAGGCTCTGTCCTCCCGACGCTCCATGGAACCACCGCGGCACCTACGAGGTGGCAACTCTGGTGAAAGCCAAGACCGCCGGTGAAGAGGCCGTAACCATAGATGTTCAGGAGGATGTCTCCCGGCCGGACACCTGCCGTAACAAGCGTCCTAGCCATTACATCCATCCAGGTCTGGTGGTCCTTGTAGGTGTATGGACCGACCGTGGGCCGGCCAGTCGTTCCGCTTGTCATGTGCCAACCGATTAGCTTGTGCATCGGGACACAGAGGAAGTCGCCTCCGTAGGGGTAGGAGTACTGTCTCAGATCGTCCTTCGTGGTGAACGGAAACTTCCTCATGTCACGGATATCGACAAAGTCAGAAGGGTGAACTTTACTCGCTTTGTATATCCGCCTGTAAAAAGGACTCTGCTTGTACACATAGCCCAGAACGTACTTGAGTCTCTTCTTCTGAGCCTCTCGTAGCTCCTGGCGGGAGATTCGCTCAACGCGCCTTCTCCAGTACCTGGGACTGCCGGTTGGCGGCATGGTCTCCGACCCACCCTTCAAGCGTTACATTCAAGGGTGTTTCGCCTAATTCGCTCAAGCCACGAAAAGATCCCTCTCTTCCCAAACCTCACAAAGGGCAAGTACCTTCTCTTGGATTGGGAGAGCAAGTAGCTCTCCTAGTTCCGTCAGCTCTTCGCTTTCGCTAGGGAGAAGACGATGACGAGGAATCCGATGGCCTGGCTGTATGCCTGAACCGTTATCGGGGTACTGAGGTCAGAGGTGTTCGCGTTGTAGATTACTCCAGCCGCCACTGCGCCAATGGCAACACACGCGAACCCTACCGCCAACAGAAGCATCGCCTGGCTCTTGGTCCTCCCGTAGGCTCTGGATGCATAGTACACGACCACACCTCCGAAAACGAGGATTAGGGTCTGCGCAATATCTAGATAGATTGGATCCATTTAGAATGTCACCCCCTTTGTTCTTTCTAGGTTAGATTCGATTCTCAGCGATGGCAATTACTTCGCCTCCCTCATGGTCATCCACAGGCGTCTTAGCTTCTCGGCCACGTCCTCATTGACCAGGGCGTCGACCTTCATGACACCCCCGTCAAAGCTGACGTTGACCGCCTTGTAGGCGCTCCTAAGCAGCTCGTACTTCTTGCCATCGGGGGTGACAATTATCTTCTCGACAACAAGTATCTGGCTGTCGAGGAGCTCGTGGACCCTCCTGTAGCAGGTACTCAGGGGGATGTCGTTCTCCCGGCTCATGTCTTCGACCGATTTCGATTTGGGAATGGCAGACAGGAGGATTTTCCTCGAGTACTCATCTGCAAGCCCCTCGACCAGTGCCTGGACGCGAGACTGATCGGTGATTTCCAAACGCAGGAAAAGGTGGAATCAGCTTATTTGAGTCTATTCCGTTTCGCTTTGACAGAAAAACAGGGACGAAGCGTGTCCTATTTGGACGCGCTTCTCAGAAAGTACCCGAGCCCACCCAGGATTGCACCGACGCACGCGAGGAGGATGAACGCACCGATTGGGTTGACCGTCCAAGCAAGGATATTGACGTGGATCTGCCCTGCGCTATATCCTAGGCCGCCCTCTGCGACAGGTAACGCGGCAGCGCCGGCCAGGTAGCCCTGGTAGATCATGATGAGCATGGATCCCGCCACGCCTACGTTCATCAAGAGCAGGTGCCCCCACGCGAGCAGGTTCGAGAATCCCTTGTACACTTTGCCTTGGATGTCCTCAAGGTAGAAGTAGAATAGTGCAGTTACCGCAGTCCCGACTACGCCTACAACTAGGTACGAGATGTAACCTGTGAACATCCACGTCCCCGCTCCGTTGCTTGCGATGACCATCGCAGGTGATAAGTAAGCTTTGATCCCGAGATCAGTCCATGGTTCGACAATGAGGATGGTGGCTACGACTGCAATGAGTCCTTGTATGACAGCGGCCCAGATGAATCGTCCGGCCCACTTGCCATGGGTGGTTCCGCTTGCATTTTCCATGGACTCTGCCTTACGTGCCGAGCTTATAACGCCCGGGGACGATTATCGCTTCTGATAATCAGTATTAGGGAGGAGGCGCGTTGTGGCTCGCCCCTTCACTTGTCGCGTTTGTCCGTCTGAGCGAGCCCTCACGCCTTAGGCCGCGCCGGAAAAATCCGCAGTGCTCTTGGAGAGCCTTTGGCCTCCGCCACTACGGTTCTCATCGATGGGAAAGGGAAATCCGCATTAAATAGCAACTAGAGTGTCTTGGATGCGGACAGCCATGGCAATCGAAGCCGGTTTCGGCAGAATACTCGTCGCCTTCGATGGCTCTAAGGATTCGCAAAAGGCCATCGGACTTGCATGCTCACTCGCCCTGAAGTTCGAATCAGAGCTTACAGTCGTCCACGTGTTCTCTTCCCCTTCAATTGGTTACAGCGCGACGTCGGGAATGCCTATCCCTGACTACAAAATGCTTGAAGACGCCAAGAAGGCTGCAGCCAAAGAGGTGCTCTCGAAGGGATTGCGACTCGCTGCTCAGGACAAGGTCGAGGCGAAGGGGGAGCTGATAGAGGCACCTTCGGTTGTCGAGGCGCTCGTGGAATTCGCCGTGAATAAAAAGGCCGACCTTATAGTAACTGGAACGAGGGGAATGACCGGATTCAAGAAGCTTGTCCTTGGAAGCGTCTCATCCGGTCTAGTTAACCACGCCCACTGTCCGGTGCTAGTTGCGAGATGATTCTATGATATACGTAAAGGACGTGATGACGAGGCACGTGCGGACAATCGGGGAGGAGTCGACCATTTCAGAGGCGGCCAAGGTTATGGCCAGGTGGAAGATTGGCGCCTTGGTAATCGTCAAGGGAAACAAACCGACGGGCATGTTAACTGAAGGTGACGTCTCGCGGCTCGTAGCGAAGGGGTTAGACCCCCGCACAACTCCTGTTACCATCGCCAGGAGGAAGCTCGTTAAAGTCCCCCCGGACGAGCGCATCGAAGTCGCTGCCAAGACAATGGCAGACGCAGGAGTCAAGAAGCTCCCTGTCATAGAAGAAGGGAACCTGGTGGGCATCCTCACCCAGACAGACATCGTGAATTCTAGCTTCGCCCTCGTGACCTCCCTGAAAGAGATGGTCCAGGCTCGCTACAGGCCCCCCGACTTCCAGATGTGATACCCAACTGAACTGAAGGTGCCTCCACATCGGAAACTGGCTTAAAGCACCTCCCGATGGGGTACCACAAGCTTTGAGTCTCCCATCGTACGCCATAGTTGTAGACTACGTCAGCGAGGGTGAAGTGGCTAACCTGATACGGGGATACGTCGAGCTCAAAGGCGCGAAGGTACGTTTCTCAGGAGTGGCCTACGGCAGGTTCGGGGGCCAGAACTTTTCTCCTCAGTTCTCGAATGCTGCCAGGGAGCGAATTCGGTCGCTGACTGGTGATTTTGCCAAGTTCGAGGAGGATATGCAACTTCGGCTGGTCCGGGGGGAGTTCGAGGCCAGACCTCCGAAGGAGGAACACCACCACCATGTCCACCTTGGCGAGGGGGGTTGAGCAAGGATGAACCTACTGGTCGGCGCCACCGGATTCGTAGGTGGTCACTTGGTGGAGTATCTCTTCCAGCAGGGGGAGATGTCGAAGGGGGTATTCAGGAAGGGCTCGCACCTCAAGATAATGGACGCCAGCGGTGTCCAAGGGATTGAAGCAGACCTGTCACACCGACACAGCCTGCATGAAGCGATGGAGGGGGTTGACGTGGTCTACAACATGGCTTCGCCCATGCCAGACTCGGACAGCGGTTTCCTCCAGGCCAACACAGAGGGCCTCCTCAACCTGCTTGAGGTCGCAGCGGAAGCAGGAGCCAAGACTTTTGTCCATCTCAGCACCCTTGACGTTTACGGATTCAGGGCTAGCCACGTCTCGTCAGAGGATCCCTTAAAGCCTGCCAATGAATATCAGAAGTCGAAGGCGGAAGCAGAGAGGCTCCTTCAGGAGTTCTGCAAGAGGAACTCTCAGCCTAGGGTGACAATCATAAGGTCGGCCAAGGCCATTGGATCGCGGGACGAGTCTCTCATCGTCCCGCTGCTGCGAATGATGGAGGCTGGAAAGGTTATGATCCCAGCGGGAGGGCTCATGTCCTTCTCCCACCCCCGCGATATAGCGCAGGCGATGTACCGGTCGGCTTTGGGGCAATCCTCCACGGGGAGCCATTATCTCATCAAATCATTTGACTCGACGCCTGAGGAAGTTGTCCGTGGGGTCGCTGTAGCCGTTGGACGCACTGTGGAATTCAAGAGGCAAGGGGTGTTTTCAGGTTCGTCGTTCCCAAAGTACGCCTCGGAGCAGATGAAGGCATCCATTCGAATTGACCCTCAGCCCAGCTGGAAGGAGCTGGGGTATGCCCCGCAGTACGACTTACCGAAATCATGCGAGGAGATTGCGAATTGGTACAAAAAGGAACCCTGGATCATAGAAGGCGCCTAAGCCTCCCAGTTGTGCTCAGGGAAATCCAGCGGATGGTCTACGGCTCCACGGACAAACGGGCGACTGTCCTCGCCGAGCTCCAGGCTGCCGAGGGAACAGACCCATTCCGGATTCTCATAAGCACAATCCTATCGCACAGGACGAGGGATGAAAACACGGCCGAGGCAACTGAAAACCTGTTTTCAGTCTTTAAGACACCCGCTGACCTTGCGAACGCCAACCCGAGTATCGTCCGCAGGCTTATCAGGCCTTCCGGGTTCTACAACATGAAAGCTAGGAACATCATGAAGGTCTCGAAGCAACTGATTGACGAATACGGAGGGAAAGTGCCCGACAACGAAGAGGACCTCCTCAAGCTCCACTCCGTTGGGCGGAAGACGGCCAACTGCGTCCTCGTGTACGCCTTCAACAAGCCCGCCATTCCCGTGGACACGCATGTTCACAGAATCTCGAACAGGCTTGGCCTCGTGAAGACAAAGAAGCCCGAAGAGACCGAGGCTGCGCTTGTGAAAACAGTCCCCAAGCGATACTGGCTAGAACTAAATGACCTATTTGTTAGGTTCGGACAGACGACATGCAAGCCCATAGGTCCACATTGCTGGTCTTGCACCCTCACCGCATCGTGCCTCTATTACAGGACAGTCTACGCCCCTAAGCACAAAACTTCTTAGGCCCACTTCGGATGCGTGCCTCCGTGCCATCTCTGGAAGAAGCCAAAAGGAAGGTGGAGGAGCTAGTGATTGCAAAGGGATTCGGAAATTCGCCGGATGAGATTGCGAACAAACTCCTTTTCGCCTTCATCGAGCTCGGGGAGGCTGGCGACTCCTGGAAGAAGGGGAAGCCAGCAGAAGAAACGATAGAAGAGCTCGTCGACGTCATATTTTATGTCCTGGATGCGTCAAGGCTGATAAAACCCAATGCGAACATGGATGAAGTGTTCGAGAAGAAGTGGGCGAAGAACATGAACAGAGGTTTCCAATACGGCGAGGGGTTCAGGCCGAAGGAGCCTGCGACGCCCTAGCCCACCTTCACCCATGTAACCTGTTTGTCAAAGTGACAGACGAATCCTTCGTACTTCCGACCCTTTTCATCAATGATGGCTTCCGTCTTCATCATTGCCTTCCCACAGAGGGTGCATTTCTGATCAGAGGTTTCTTGTTTGACCTCGTCCCACTGCATCATAAAATAGGTTAACCACATAGGCGAGATGCTCGTCTTCAAGCCAGGATTTGCCGATCAGCGGCGGGTATTATTGGTTTGGTTCGGACTACATCGGCTGCTCCGACGGGGATAGAGAGCCCGTGGATGCCATCGTACACAAGGCCAGGGCCCACTACGAAGTGAATTCCTTCCGCTGGAACAGCCAGAGGCCTACAAGGGCCATCACGACAAAATATATTGCGAGTATCGCCAACCCCTCGGCAACGCCTGCATGATACGCAGGAATCCTGATCCTTGCCCCGGGACCGGTCCCAGTGCCGAGAGTGTTGGGGTTGTAATGATCTGGATAAGGGACCGTGAGGATATCTGATACAATTCCGGCCCCGTAGGTGATAGAGAACCATGGCTCAACGTTTGCCACGATTACGGCGACTTCGTCTACCACGTTAAAGACGAACAAGAGCAGGATTACGCTCATCAAGATTGAAATGGAACTGCTCTTGAAGAGCGAGCTGAAGGCGAAAGTCAAGGAAAGCGCTGCGATGAGGTAGACCCACGAAAACATGATCGACTGTACAAACTCCCAGGGGAGTGGGCCAGGAAAGTAGTACAAGCCGTTAGCTATCATAACAAGCGCGAAAATTCCGAGAATGATCGTGGAGGCTGCAAGTGCAGCCAGGTACTTCCCTACGTAGATGGCTGACCTCCTGACGGGATTGGGAACGAGGAAATAACCCGTCCTGTTCTGGAACTCGCCCGAGATGGCGTCTCCCCCGAAGAAGGCTGCGGACAGGACGATTACGAAAGAGGCGAAGCTCCCCCAACCAGCACCATAGAATCCGAGTGCCCCGAAGTCTAGGAAGCTGGCCGGCTGGAAGTAAGCGACGAGTCCTGTGACCAGCCCCGAAATAATGGCGATTATGGCAAACATGACGTAGAATCTGCGTGATCTGAAGTAGTTCAGAAAATTGTACTTCGTGACGGTCCCTATTTGCGTGAGGGTGGTTACCCTCGCGTGGGTCAACTGGTTCTCAGTCATCTCTACAGGGTCTCCTTGATGAGGCTCAGGTAGGCGTCCTCGAGCCCTGTTGTCGGTTCAAAGGTCTGGGCGCCCGCCTTAAGGCCAGCAATCGCTTCGAATAGTTTCGATTGAGTGATCACACCCGAGTTGAACTTGACTTCGATTGTCCTTTCATTCAACCTGGAGAATGAAACCACCCCTTCGATCTTGGATATCGCCGCTCCCGTCTCCAAGGCGATTGGGCCTGCGAAGCCGACATGGACCTCGCCCGTCCCCCCCGCAAACTTCGCTGTCACATTGTCAATGGTGTCGTACACAAGCAGTTTGCCATGGTCGATGAGCGCCACCTCCTGGCAGACTTCGGTAACCTCCGCCAGCAAGTGGGAACTCATGAACACCAGCCTGTCCCCCAAAGACCTCACTATGTCCCTCACCTCGCTCATCCCCCTCGGGTCCAAACCAGTGGAGGGTTCGTCCAGTATTACGACCTGGGGGTCACTGAGGAGGGTAGATGCGACGTTTACGCGCTGTTTCATTCCCTTCGAGAAGCTCCCTACCTTCTTGTTTTCCCATTCCTGCATTTTCACCATTGCCAGAGCCTCGTCGATTCTCTTGTTCCTCTCTTCCGCCGTGACTCCCCTTATCTCGCAGAGCATCGTCAGCGCTTCCTTCGGCGTGAGCGCGGGATAGATCTCCGGAGTCTCGATGAGTGTGGTGCACGATGCCAGTGCCGCCTTCTTGTCCTTGCTTATGTCTACCCCGTTTACAAGGGCGCTCCCACTCGTTGCAGTGATGAGGTCCGTGAACATCTTCATTGTGGTCGTCTTTCCCGCCCCGTTTGGCCCCAAGAAACCTACGCATTTCGTCCCCTGGATCTTCAGGTTAAGCTCGCTGACAGCGGTGAAGTCCCCAAACCTCTTTGTCAAGTTTATCGCTTCAAGTGAAGGTGCCATCTGATTCACAACCTACCCGATCGGGTAACTATAATGGCCAGATTTGACGGGGCTATAAGGCCTACTGTCCAGAGCGCCGCATTGACCGAACTCGGGGGGTCGGCTCTAGCTTTATCGTGTACCTGCGGGGGAGTCTTGGGCAGTTGAGAAAGACAAAGATCGTCTGCACCATCGGTCCCGCAAGCAGCCCGCCCCATATAGTCCGAAGACTGGTCCAACTGGCAGACGTCTTCAGAATAAACTTCTCGCACGGCGACAGAGCGAGCCACCTTCAGGAGATTGGAACCATCAGGCGGGAGGCAAAGCGGGGGAATAGGACCATCGCGATACTTCAGGACCTTCCGGGGCCCAAGATACGGGTCGGGAGGATAGCCGGTGGGGCCGTTGACCTACGAAGTGGGTCTCAAGTGGTCCTTACGTCCCCTGGCGTCGAAGGGAACGCCTCTCTAATCCCTGTTGGAAATCCCGACCTCCTTACGTCGGTAGGGAAGGGGGACACCCTGTACCTCGCCGACGGTATCATCCGCCTGAGAGTTGAAGAACTGGTTACAGCGGGAGTTCGATGTGCCGTCCTGGCGGGAGGTGTCCTCAGCTCAGGGAAGGGAGTGAACGCCCCCGGCGTGAAGCTGAAGATAGACTATCCTACCGAGAAGGACGTCGAGCATCTCAGACTTGGCCTCCGCCTGGGGGTCGACTATGTAGCCATGTCCTTCGTCCGGACTCCCTCCGACGTTCGGGCGGTGAGGAAACTCGTACCTCCAGACGGGCCTAAGCTCATAGCAAAGATAGAGAGGAAGGAGGCGGTCCAGAACCTTCAGGGGATCCTCGACGAATCCGACGGGGCGATGGTGGCCAGAGGGGATCTGGGAATTGAGGTACCCATCGAGACTGTTCCCGCGATTCAGAAAGAGATAATCCGGAGGTGCAATGGTTCGGGGAAGCCGGTCATAGTCGCCACCCAGATGCTCCTGAGCATGGTGAATTCCCCCGTACCGACCAGGGCAGAGGTGACCGACGTGTCGACTGCAATTCTTGACGGCACAGATGCAGTGATGCTCTCAGAGGAGACAACCGTAGGAAAGTATCCGGTGGAAGCCGTCAGAATGCTGGGCAGGATTGCGCGCTCCACCGAAAGATCCCTTCAGTCCTACGTCTCCGCGCACGCGGAAGGGGAGACTAACGACACGGCATCAGCCATCGCTCGGGCGGCCTGCGGGCTCGCCGACTACGTTGGAGCCAAAGCCATCGTCGCACCAACCAAGACCGGGTCCACAGCCCGCCGAGTTTCCATGTATCATCCTCGGCAGCCGATTGTGGCCATATGCACAGACGCCCGTGTTGCGCGAGAGATGAAGCTATACTGGGGAGTTACCCCCATACTCTCGAGAAAGGCAAAGACGATTGATTGGCTTTTCGAACGTGCGGATGCAGCCGCCGAGGAGCTCGGACTCGCGAAGAAAGGAGAGCGCATAGTGGTTACCTCTGGGACACCAGGGATGAAAGGAACGACGAACCTGATCAAGGTCTCAGTGGTGGGAAGCAGGGCCTAGCCGCCCACGAAGTCCATAAGCGTTGGATTTCTCAGGCGCTTCTTCTGCACCCTGTTCGTCTCCTTCACAAGCTCCTTCATCCTGTTTTCCTTCCGGAGTGTTGTATAGTAGTATGCTTCGTCTACCGTCCCTTCTGCGAGCAGAATCACGACCCTCCCCTCGGTGGTGCGCCCCGTTCTTCCGCGTCTCTGTATGTACCTGATTTCTGACGGGACGGCTTCGTAGAAGACTACAAGATCCACGTCGGGAACATGAAGTCCTTCCTCGCCTATGCTGCTGCTCACGAGGACCTTGAACTCACCTTTTCGGAAAAGGTCGAGGGTCTGTGTCTGGAGCTGCTGGTCCATACCCATGCTCCCCTCCCTGTCCGACTGCCCAACGAAGCGCCTTGCGCTGATGCCTTCCTTCTCAAGTGCCCGCACGATATCTTCGATTGTGTCCCTGTACTGAGTGAAGACTATGACCTTCGAGTCCTGCTTCTTCGAAAGCTGATGCATCACAACGTCAAGCATCACGGATACCTTGGGGTGAGGGATTGAGGAGATCTTGGCGGCCTCCTCCCCCACCTTGAGCCACTTCGGGTCACGGACAAGGGACGAGATTGCCTTCCCTTTCTCTGGCCTGTCGCGCATCTTCTGCAGATACCTAAGGAGAGGAGGCGCCCCCTGGGTCTCTACCATCTCAATCGCGTGTAGGACTGCCACCGCTTGGGCCTGGTTGATTATTGACCCGAATATGTACCCCTTCTGCCCTCCATTCGCCTGGGCGGCCTTCAGCCTCGCTGAGATTGCAATCCTTGCCTCGAGGAGGGCCTTCTTCGAAACCCTGTTGCTCCTGAGGAAGCCGGCGCTCAGGAGCTTCTTCACCTTGTCGTTGTAAAGTTCTCTCAGTCTCAGAGTTGTCTCATAGTATTCGTCGGGCACCCGCACCTTGATTGCTTCAATGTTCGTCTTCTCCACATACCCTTTGACGTCATCGCTTTCTTCGGTCCTCGCCTCAACAGCTTCTATGAACAGGTTCCGTTTGATCTCGTTGACCTTCTCCTTCGAGGCGCCGGGGGAGGCAGTCAGGCCCATTATTCTCGGTTTCAGGGCAGTCTCCCGGTAGACAGTGGCTAGTCTGGTGTACGTATAGTCCTTTACGCTTCTATGCGCCTCGTCAAACACGGCCAGCACCACATCCTGCAGTGAGATACGGCCGTGGCGAACGTCGTTGTACACCGTCTGGGGGGTGGCGAAAATCACACTCGATTTCATCCAGAGGAGCTCCCTCTCTCCAGGGTCCACAGTCCCCGTCAGGGCGACCATGGATCCCGACGGGAGTTTGAGTTCGGCGCCGAAGGCCCTCAGGTGCTGAAGGACCAGCGGCCTCGTCGGAGCAAGTACCATTACCTTCGACCCCGGGGACTTCTCAAGAATCTGTGCCGCGACCATTATGGCAATCACAGTCTTCCCAAGCCCAGTCGGAAGAACGACTAGGGTGTTCGTCGACGCGGCCACCTCCGAAATGCGCTTCTGATATTCCCTAGCTTGGAATTCAGGGGATAGCAAAGCGGAGCGCAGGTGCGTGATTCGACTAAAAGGCTTGCCTCAGAGCAAGTCCGAGTCACTTAAACAGGGGTCTTGGGGCGCCAAAGGCGGCGTTCAGATTGCGCGCGCGTCAGAAAAGGCGGCAGCGGATGCGGAGGATCACGATTATCGTCACCGTAGTCATTATTGCCATATCGATCGGAGTGGGAATCTACTTCGTTTCGACGGCCAGCGGGGGTAGTACGCTCGACAAGTACGACGGAGTGCAGGTCTCGACCCAGGACATGGCGTCCCTACAAACAGTGAGCGACCAGCCCTACGGTCCAGCCGCGACTACCACCATGCAGTCACAGGTCGACAACTACGGTGGGTCGCCGTTTGTTTCAAATGGCAAGCCTGTGTTCGTCTACGTGGGCGCCGAGTACTGCATGTATTGCGGAATCGAGCGTTGGGCTATCATCATGGCATTGGAACGCTTCGGCAACTTTACCGACCTCCACTACATGACATCTGCGGCCGACGAGTACGACCTCGCCACGTTCACATTCGTTGGGAGTTCCTACACGAGCAGTTACATCGCTTTCAGGGGTTTCGAGGACGAGGACAGATCCTCTGCACCGCTGCAGACCGTCCCGGCCAATTACTCCGCCGTGTGGTCGGATTTCGGAAACGGTTTCCCATTCCTCGATTTCGGAAACACGTACGTCGTCAGGTCTTCGCTGTTGCCATTCCCTGATATTATCCAGGGCCAGAACTGGACAGCTATTCTCACCGACATATCGACTTCGGACAGCGTCGGCCTGCAGATTAGAGAGGCCGCCAACCTGATAACAGGATTGATCTGCGAGATTACCCAGGGTAATCCTGCGGCCGTCTGCAGTGCGTCGCCAATCTCCACCTCAACCTCTTCTATCTCCGGCCCCACATTTGCCGGGCTAACCGCCGTTCCGTCCACCCCGTCCACGTACCTCGTCTCGGCCAACACCTCGATGCCAACTGCCAAGCGGATTGGATAGGTCCTCGCATTGCCTCCACAGAAGAATGCTGATTTAGTCGAAGGAAACGTGACCTTTGGGAGGAGCTCCTAATGAGAATCTCCAAACTCAAGCTCTTCATTTTGCTTGTGATGTCCGCGGTGGGCATCTGGGCATCCGCCACGGTACTGATTATCTTCTACACGCTGAAGCAGCAACTCCCTCTCTGCCCTACAGGAACTTACGATATCTTCGGCTACTATATCCACCTCGACTGCGGGGAGGTCTTGTCAAGTTCATACAGCGTGGTGTTCGGCGTTCCACTGGAGCTTGCTGCCCTGGTATACTTCTTAGTTAACGTCAGCATGGTGTTCGTCATTGCGTTTGCCTCGGATCGAGCGGCAAAGCTTACTGTAAATCTCCTCTTCGTCTGGCGGTTCCTCGGGGTTGCCCTGGTCCCCTACCTGATATTCGTCGAGTTCTTCCTTCTCCATGCGATCTGCGTATACTGCACCATCATGCACGCGGCCATCTTGATTGACTTTGCGGTGATCAGCTACCTGTTGTTCTTCGGGAAGAACTCGCTCTTCGAGGAAGACGACGAACTCGAATCTACCGAGGGCGAGACGCCAATGGTTACACCAGGTGCTCCTGTCTGAGAAACATACGTCTCAAGCGACAGCTGGCTTAGCATACTAGGGGCCAAACTGTTCGCAGGCACCCTGCGTCCGCCCGTCGTCTCTCTGCGTCGCAGATTTGTCGGTGCGGAAGGACCCACATCGTAGTGCGTCAATCTCCCTTCCGCCCCCGCCTCGTGCTTCAACTGAGCGATATTCTCTTCAAGTATAGCAATCAATTGTCTGAGCTGAGCCATCTCACTCGCGCTCCATTGTACATTGCCAGCTCGCCGATGAGCCAGCTTGTATTTCACGCCCATCATTGAAGTAGTGTATTCATTTGCGTTGAGTTTTCTTACTTTCTGATGAGCAAGTATGTACCAGTGGTATTCAGTCCCGGTGGGGGCTCCTGAGCCATCGGGGGCATCCCATTTCCTTCGTTTTTTCACAACGTAGGTAAATTGCCATTTGTCAGGAGTGACTTTTGTCTCTTCCCACTCTCCGCGCTCGTAAAGCCAGCTATGGTTACCGCCAACTCTCATTCCAGTGTATCTCCTGCCATCGAATTCCTTGACGGAGTCATAGCCCGCGATTGTTTCTTTCGCAGCGGATCACCTACCTTATGGCCACTAATGTTGCGGGCTCGATTTAAGGAGGAACGAAAAACAATACGCTAATGTTGCAGGGGGATGGCTGAAACTATAACTTGCCTACATGTTGTTCTCAAACATTGCAAGGATGGGACCGGCCGGGTGATTCTCAACTCTGAGAATCGTCCGAAGCGCTTAAATCGGCTGTTGGCCCGAGAATTAGGGTGGCTTTTCACCGTGTCACCCTAACGGGTTTGCTTATTGTAGCGATTATTGCGTTTATGACCGTCGCTGTAGTCCCTCCCGCTTCCTCTCAAACGCAGTACGTCCAGGCAACGCCGGGTTTCATTAATCTCGGCATGAATACAACAATCACAATCAATGCACCAGTTGCCGGGACATACACTGTTAAAGTTCAGGAGCCGAGTGGAGCGGTAACGGCTCTCAACTTCACTTTCTCTGCGGCGGGTCAAGCAGTGAACGCAACATTCGGGTCATCGAGTGCGGGTTTCGACACAGTGGTCAATCAGGTTGGAACCTACAACGTTTTCCTTCTCAACGGGAACACAGCCGTTGCCACAACTTCATTCTACACTACAAACAAACTCATTGTGACTATGGACATGGTTGTGGCTGGGACATGTACCTTCGTGCAGGGGGTGACCAGAGGAGAACAGTTTATTCCGAGATTCTATGCCCACTACGCCTCTAACGACGCCCCGATGACAAACAACACCAAGGGCGCATCAATCAACTTCACCACGCCCAGCGGGCAAGTGGAGAACGCACCTTGGGACGGCTATGCCCATTTGTTTGACAATGCTGTAAGTCCGAACTGGAATTATACGTACGTCGGTGCTTGGAGCCCGGAGGTTAACGCGAGTGATGGGTTGGGAAACACCGGAACTTACAAGTACACCGGAAGCCCGTTTGTGATAACACCGGCTGAACTCAGTACCAGCATCACACTACTGAATACATCCACGGGCCAGGGGCTGGCAAGCATCTCAAACGGAGAAGGAGTAACGATCGTGGCTGACATCACCTATCCCGCAAATGCGGAGCCCACACCAGGATTCGCGGGCCCTCTGACTCCAACGCGGGGCGGCTCCGTAACAGCCCAGGTTGGATGGGGTTTCTATAACATGACATCAGGAACCTTCGGAGGAACTAAGAGCCCCGGTGCTCTAATTGGGACAGTTCTGATGACCTACAGCAACAAGACATGGACTGGCCAGTTCGAATCGAATTCCCTACCAACTCTCCCTGCAGGGGCCACCTTCGAAGTGGCAGTCAGCTCAAAGGACAGTGCATCCCCTGTGAATGCAGGTTTCGCGATAGCCAACCTCGCTCCAGCCACGGCGACAACTTCCTCGACCCTGACTCAGACTACCACTCAGAGCATCGTTCAGACCACCACACAGAGCGTCGTCCAAACAGTTCAATCGATTCCGACGGCCGTCTATGCCGCTCTTGTCATTCTCCTGATACTCGGATTGCTCATAGGTTACATCATCAGAGTCCCTCGAAACCAATGAAGCTCCCTTGGAGGCTCATTGCGATCTGCCTGGCACTGCTGTGTCTAACTCCCGCAGTGAGTTTCGTCAACGCACAGTCTGCGCCGTCGATGACGGTGTCGCCGACAGCCGGAATCGCAGGGAGCACGATCTCAATAAGCGGGCAGGGTTATCCTCCTAACACAAATCTGGTGATAAAGTGGGACACGGTAAATGCGAGTTATGTGGTTTCGGGAAACCCCTCACAGGTCGTCGGGCTCAACGCGCCGCCCTGGGAGAGGCCTCTCGTCGCGGTGGTAACCAATGCCCTTGGTTCTTTTTCCGCCAGTCTGGCCGTCCCACAAGACTACGGGAGTTACTACACTTTGCAAGCTTTCACCTCCAATGGTACCACGTTGCCAGGGAAAGCCTATTTCACACTCGATACGTCCTTCACCATTTCACCCTCCAATGGGCCTGATGGCACACCGATTGTGGTTACTTCTACTGGGTTGGGTACTGGGCTGTATACCTTCTGCTACTTCTTGTATTGGGATAACACGATGGTCGGATATTACAGCGGCATCTCGACAAGGGGGACGGCGAATTTCACGTTCTACGCATCCGGGACTACAGGATCCCACTTGGTCGAAGCCTACGGAGCATATCCCGGCCCAGGCTACCTGAATCCGCAACAAAGTCCCTACCCCACCCTGGTTTTCACTTCAATGTTCAACATAACATCTGGGCAGTCCTCTGGGGGTCTCGGTCTTTCAAGCTCAACAACCATCGGGACACTGGCTGCCCTTGCTGCGATTGTAGGAGCTGGAGGGCTCTTTGTCTCCGTCGCTAAATTCGAACCAGAGAGGCGTAAAAAGCTCGCAAGGAGTCTGGCAGTTATCATGATCATCATAGCAATTGCCATTGCCGGATTTGCAGCGTATTTTGCCTCCACACCTTCTTCGTCAACGGCCCAAGCCAGCTACACTCCGCAGGCAACTGTTGTTCGACCGGCAGTTTACGTACCGCAAAATAATGCGACAACAGGGCCGAGGATTTCTGTTTCTCCAGATATCGCCAGCGTCGGACAGAGCGTTACGGTGAATGGAGCGGGCTTCCCTGCTAACACGCAGGAGGCACTCTCGTGGTCTACGAGGAAGGGCAGCAACATAAAGGGGTTCAAATTGGTCACTGAACCTCTGCAGAACGTGACCACCGATTCTAGCGGGTCCTTCTCCTTCAACATGAATGTTCCCGCGGATCTCGGAGGGTTTCACTACATCTCTGCGGGCAACCTAACCCCAAATTCCAACGGAACAGTCTTCATTCAGAGGACAGCCTCAATCAACGCTACACAAGGCCCCGCGGGGTCGGTCGTGGCGATAACCTTGTTGGGAGTGGGGTGGACGTTCAACACCAATATAGCCGCTCTAGACTACGATAACTCCTACATTGGATTTGGATGCGGGTTTAACAGCGGAGGCAACGTCACTTTCTATCTGACCATTACGGGCGCCCCAGGTATACAGACAATAGATGTCTATCCTTCAGTATGGTGGGGCAATAGCACTCCTTACAATAAGATCCCAATCGAATACGACTTCCCCATGCTCTCGCCTCAGGACCACCCGGCGCTTATGCCTTCGTTCCATTTCACATTCCTCATCACCGGGTCGGGCCAGCAGGGCCAGTCTGGCGGTGCAATTTTCCCTTACGTTCTTCCGATGGCGCTGGTGGGCTCCGCGATCGCCTGTGTGTTTCCGCCGACGACGTCAGATTCTGATTCCACGCCCAGCGATGAGGTTTCTAGAAAGTAATGGCCTCCTCCCACGACGAGGAAAGCGAAAAGACGCAGCGAGGTACTCCGCCTGGGAGGTCGTCGGGTACCCCCGATGATCGGCGAAGGCGTTTCCTAAAAATCTCCCTTGTAGCCGGGATGGTCCTCGCCATAGGAGGCATAGCCTCAATTGCCCAGTCCCTTTTCAGCCCTCTTTCGCCCGAACCCGGCCCCCCTCCCCCGTCGACCGAGACGGTAACCCAGACAGTGACCGTTGCCTCCGGAGGCACAAGCACGACCAGCGCCACTTCGCAGAGCTCCACTCTGACGACAGCCTCACCGTTCCCCCGGGTGCTAATCGGAAACATAAACGACCTGGCCGGGGGCAAGACTGTCATTTTCAACTACCCACTCGAAGAAACTCCAAACGTTCTGGCCAAGCTCGGAGTGAAAGCGGAAGGGGGAGTTGGACCCGACGGAGACATAGTCGCGTTCAGCACCATATGCCAGCACCTGGGGTGCATCGTCGGTTTTGTTCCGGCCGGCAGTTCTCCCCTTTGCAACAGCGGCTACACAGCGTCCGGTCCCGTCGGTTACTGCTGCTGCCACGGGAGCATCTACGACTTCGTGAACGGGGCGAACGTCCTTTCACCTCCCGCCCCAAGGCCGCTTCCACAGGTCACCCTGGAATTTGATAGTTCCACTGGAGATATATTCGCGGTGGGGATGGGCCCCCCTACAATCTTCGGCCATGACACGGGGAGCAGCGACGTTCTGAACGACCTGCAGGGCGGCACATTGGTAAGCTAGGGGGGTGGAGGCAACGGGCACAAGTCCCCAGCAGGAGGGAAGAGCCGAGGATGAGAAAACAAGCTTGGTTGCAAGGACCCTTAGCTGGTTTGATTCGAGACTCGGGCTGTCCTATCAGCTACTGCGCCCCGCGCCCCAATACTCTATCAACCCCTTTTACTGGCTTGGGGCGCTTGCAACGGTCGCATTCGTAATTCAGGGTGTCACCGGAGGAATATTGCTGCTGTACTACGTCCCCAGCCCCACCCAGGCCTACGCAACCACCCAGTACATCTTCCAGAATGTCAGCTACGGGACCTTCCTCGAGACCGTCCACCTGTACACCGCCTATGCCATGATCATGCTCGCATTCATGCACATGATGCGTGGATATTTTGTCTCGGTCCACAAGAAGCCGAGGGAGCTGATGTGGGTCGTAGGAATGGTGATGGGCTTTGTCACCCTTGGCTTCGGGTTCACAGGGTATCTTCTCCCCTGGACCATTGTTTCGAAATCAGCCACGGACGTAGGGATCGGTATGATAGGCGCGCTGCCCCAGCCCATTGCGTCGTCTCTGACCTTCTTGGTTGTGGGATCGGGCACCGACGCTGGGGAACTCCTGCGTTTCTACGACCTGCACGTATTCATCCTCCCCGCGGTCCTTCTTGTCCTCTTGGTTGTGAAGATGTACATGCTAGAATCGCACGGGGTGTCCGAGCCCACCACGGGCGTCGAGTCCCTCCCCGCAAAGAAGAGGAAGCTCATCCCGATCTTCCCCGATGTCTCCTTCTACCTGGTTGAGTTGGCGGCTCTCTTCGGAGCAGCGATTATCCTCATATCTGTGATCTTCCCATTGAGCCTCCCTCAGGAGTACTCGGCGGCGCTGGCCGGCCAGTCCGTTGCCCAACCTGACTGGTACTTCCTCTGGATCTATCAAATATTGAAGATATCTGCCTTCGAGGAGGCTGGCCTACCCGTTGCCCTTGCGGTTGTGACCCTGATATTCATCGCACTGGTGCTGTTGCCTTTTATCGACAGAGGTAAGACAAGGAATATCCGGGACAGGATGGTGTACGTTACTCTCGGCGGAATCTTCGTCGCGGAAGTGGCGGTCTTGGCCGTGTGGGGATTCCTCACCCCTGGAAGGGCGATACCTGATGAAGCGGCTCTCCTTGTGCTGGGAGGGACCGCGCTTGTAGTGACCCTTGGATCTGTTGTCGCCTACAAGGCTGTATTTGGGGGGCTGAGGGCGTTCGCGAAGGGCAGGGGTAGCCAAGGCGTTCCTTCCGCCGCGGCGTCGTCTTCGGCCCCGGAACTCGCGCCAAAGTCAGCTGCTATGTGGACCTCGTGCACCTTCGTTGTACTCCTGGCTGCGGGGGCCTTCTTCATAGGGGAATCTATCAACCAAATGGTCAGCCTCGTCCTCGGTGGGACCGCGGTCCTGCCTTTCCTTATGCTGTCGCTGGTGTGTCTTTCGCTCACGGTCCTGGGGACCTTGTACTTCCTCTATCGGCTCGACCTAGGGAGCGGTTCAATAAGGCGCAGGGTTCGCGCCTTCGAGATAGGGTGGAAGGAGTGACTGCCAGGCAGACTTCATCCGAAGGGAACGTTGTAGTTATCGAGCGGATGGCGGTCAGAATCGTTTCTCTGCTCCTCATCGTCGCCGCGGTCTCCGTGTTCGTGCTGTGGTCGGCGAACGCCGTAGGGTCTGGGGGCGAAACCACATTCGCGTTATTTCTCGCAGTGGATCTTGTCGCAGTTGCCATGATCTCATATGTCGAGAGGTCGGTTTCAGAGCAAGGTAATATCGGCAGAGCCCCTCTGATAGCGGGGTGCTGTTTCGTATTAGTCCTAGTCATCGCCGGAATATACCTGCTCTAAGAGCATTCTGTCGCAGTTACGTTTTCGATGTGTACCCGCCTACGGCGCCGAACACGCCACCGGCAAGGCCCAATACCGCCGCTCCGAAAGCACCGAAGAAAGCTCCTATGACGATACCGAGAATAGTCCCTGCAGCGAACTCTCGCATCTCTCTGTGGGACCAATTCTGGACAGCAACGACCCCGGTCAGAGCATAGTTTGTAAGATAGAGCCCCACATAAGTGGGTGTCACGGCATTGATGACAATCAAATCGAGGTACCAGAGGTACCCGGTGAAGAGGTTACCAACGGTCAGCAGAATAAGCCACTTCCGCGACAGGTTGGTTCGACCAAAATGGGTGCTCCAGAGTGCCAGCAGCAGGAGAAGCGGAAACCAGACTACACCGAATACCCAGTAGGGAATCCCCATAAGGGAGGCGTAGCTCGAGAAACTTACGTAGGACAGGTTCGTCGTGAACGCTTTCTCCTGCCAGGCGTGGTAGAATGCCTCGCCTACACCCACGACAGAAAGTAACAGGAAGGCGAGAGAGGCTCTCACGCCTCTGTTCAGGCCAAATTTGGCTAATAAGGGCATAGACGATTGCCATGATTGAGAATAGAGGACCAGTCGTGCTAGGATGGTACACTTGAAGATCCGGCTTATGTTTCACGTTCAGCACCTGACTAGTTCCCAAGAGGTTGCTGAGTAAGTTATGCCACCGCCCCAGCATTTCTACTCGGTCCTCGGCAAGGACGCCGCTTGGAGTAATTGCCAAATCCTACCAAAGGTAAGGCTCCGTTGGACCTTGGAGCCGAGACAGGGCAAGTTGACTTAGGGGCACGTCTGGGATTCTGCCACTTAACGGACTCACCACCGTCGTTGTGACGTTCGTCATTAAATAGAGAAAGAATTGGAGGAGAATGCCCGGGACAACCATAATGTCGACACACCATCCAGACGAGGTGCCGGTTTGGTCAGGCGAAATGAACTACGACGAAAAATACACAGGCACCCTTTACTTGACGAAAACGCGGTTGTTTTTCGAACGCAAGGTTGGGATTTTCAGCAGGAAGAACATCCTCGTTGCCGATATACCGTTGAAGGTCATAACGAGCGCCTCGATTGAAAAGGGCCCTTGGGACTGGACTGTATTGGTCATTGTTGCAGGGGGGCAAAAGCACAGGTTTCTTTTCCGTGCAAAGAATCCGGACGAATTGATCAAACGAGTTGGCGAACTGATGGAAGGCCAAAAGCCATAGGAATCTGGACGAGCACTAGGGCCGCTTCCAATGTAATCGGTGAAACTTCACCGACCAGGTGCGAGTCCAAAATGTTCCGACCCTGGAATTCAAAGCCACAGGAATCGTCATGGTATCTTACAAGAATATATAGCGAATCTGTCGTCATGTGACGCCAACATGCCGCAGAATGTCGAGCTCTCTGACAAAGCATACGGGATGCTCTTGAAGGCAAAGAGGCCAGGCGAAAGCGTGTCCGATACGATAACCCGCAACCCGGACATAAGAAAGGCAAACCTTCAGAAGAGGGGCGAGGTAGAAATAACGACCCTCGAAGGCAAAAAGCTGAAAGCAGGAATCGTCGAAGATCTCTGCCTCGGAACGGGGTTCTGCGCCGTTCTCGCTCCAGAGCACTTCTCCCTGGAGAGGCAAGAAATCGGAGGTGAACCCCTCGGAATAGCTGATGCAGACGAGAAATTGGTAGACCTCGAGAGACTCCGGCGAGCGGCTGAATCATGTCCCTGGCGGGCGATATATCTTAGGGATGCCGAGAGTGGAGAATACATCGTCAGAAGCGGATAATTCGCCGCGGGACTGCAAGGCGCGACACCAACTTCTTCTCTCGTAACGCCAAGAAGAAGTTATCGTCGTGAACCGCTGTTATGCGAGGAACAATCAATAGGGCAACCGCTTTTTTCGCCCACTACGAACCGATGTATCAGGCCAAGGGATTAATAGAAAGGTTAGTATCATGGATTTTCTACGTCGGTCGTGAGCTGAGATGAGCGATGCGAAGGAGTTGCTCAAAGCCAAAGAGCTTTGGCCCTTGCTCGTTGTATACCTCATAGCGTTCGCAGCCGTGGTGGTACTTGGAGCCGATGTAGCTACCTCTTCGGGAGGAGAAGGCACCATCCTGAGCGTGAGCACCGTAGCCCGCAGCGGAAATCTGACTAATTTCTCCGGCACCATCGCAACGCCAAATGGAAATTTCACCTATGCCATGTCATGTAACCAGCTCCATGTGGGCGCCCAGATTCACTATGAACGTGATTTCCTTGAAGGGTTCCAGCTCGTTGGGGCGCTTCCCGACAATTGTACTACCACCTGACCCCAGTCGTAACTAGTCCTCGCTGAAGGCCGAGATTTTGTTTCAGTCTGCAATCGACCTACTTTGGTCAAGCCAAGTCTACTTCCGAGGGTCGCTGGGAGATTGCAGGACGAGAGTCTTTTTAGAGGGTGATTGCACTTGGCCAGGCCGTTGCCCTCTGACCGTTCAGAGCAGGACTTCCCTCGCTGGACGCTCCCCCCGAGAAGAGAAATCTCCCCGGAAAGCCTTCACATCTCTTCGTTTGTGGTAGTCAGGAAGAAGATGGCGCCAGGAAGCGGCAAAGAAGGCGATACTTCCATCCTGCTACTCCGGGCTGGTGATCGGCATCCGCTCAGCTTTAGGAGAGGGAAGCTGCTACTACCAGCCTCAATTCTGTCATATGGTGAACAGCCTCGCGCCGCAGCTCGAAGAATCATGCGGGAGCAGCTGGGTAGTCCCGAGGGTCTGGGGGATCCTGAATTCTTGAAGCTGTTATCATATGCTGGTGCGCACTGGGACATCGTCGTACTGTTCCAAGCGTGGTTCGGCGGGGAAGGCTTGATTCGACCGAAGGAACCCTTTGTTCTAGGCGACTTTTACGATGTCAATGCCTTGCCCCGGAAGGAGATGGCCGAAGATCATCTCGAAGTCATAGATTCGATGTTGAACCCATCGGACGACGCTGCAGTCTAGTGACGATTAGGCGGGAGCAGAGCCTCTGTATTGGCCCGGGGTAAATCATTCCAGGGCAGCTGCCGCATTTTCGGGGCTCAATTATCCTCGAAACATGCCATGCGTGGGCAAGGTCCTACTGTTGTAAGGCTCATGCGAGCGTGAACGCCGTGGTCTGATATGTGTAGTCGAATGTCGTGGTGCCCGATGCGTCTGTAATCGAGCCCACAAAGGTCGCGGAGGCAACCAGCTCAAAGCTCGAACCACTCGGCGTCCCCAGGCTCACGCTGTAGTTGCTCACGGTGCCGGACCCCGAGCCGTCGCATCCCTGGACCGTTTCCGGAGTCGTGTTCGCGACGTAGTTTGTCGCCATGAACGAATTCGTTCCGATCGTCACAGTGGAGGTTCCGGTTGAGTGGAAGTACGCTGGATTGGTGCTCTGTAGCGCCAGCGTGTCCAGGGCCTCGAGGTCATAGAAGTAACCAAGGACGGTGTTGCTGGCGGCCGAGCCGGTCGAGTTCACCCCGTTCGGAGCAAGGAGAGCAAGCACGGTCCCGTTGCTGAAATCCCAGAGTGTATACGGGTGGGCCTTGCCGTTGAGATCGACGTTAATGTTCACCTTGTACGTCGGTGGGCCCTGGTAGGCTACGGTGTAGCTGAAGTCAAGGTCGACTGTCTTGTTGTTCTTCGTGCCTTGGAAGGTGATTGCCAGCGACGAGTAGTTGCCGAACCAGCCGACCAGCTCCTGTTCCTCCGTACTGTTAGAGGGAGAAGTCGTGAGGCACGCTGCCGTTGAAGTCGTGACACTGGTGGTCGTAGTGGTCGATGTGGAAGTTGGTGTGGTGGTCGCAGTTGAGGTCGGTGTAGTGGTCGATGTCGAGCTTGACGTAGCGCTCGAGGCGATGGAGGTAAGGCTCGAGGAGGATGAAGACGCGGTGATTGTTGGTGTTGTAGATGCCGCCGACGTCTGAGAGGTTGAACTTGTTGTGCTTGTGCTTACTGACGACGGTGTCGAGAGAAAGTAGTACGCACCCGCCGCAATGACTATCACAACAATAAGAACACCGACCGCCACAAGACGACTAATTGCAATCCTCTTAAGCGTCAAAGTGGCCTAGCCTTAAGAGCGTTCTGATTGAGATAAGCGTAGTCCCTAATATCGAGGATTAGTACAACTGGAACATTACCGCATGGTCAAACGAGATTCTGTGGGGTGATGACAAGCACACAATGAATCCTGTTTGACCAATTGAATTCCCCTTATCCGTTAGGTCTCGACTTTAAGTAATTTCTCTTGGCCCCCCTTAAGGGGAGCAGTATTGCAGCAGAGTCAAGGCAAATGGACTTCGAGGTTCATTTGGGCTTCAATCATCCAGGGACTCATCGCCGTCGTCGTGACCATAATCATCGTAGAACCATGGACGTACTTCAACATCAGTTGGTACTATGCCCCATCGAAGGTGATAGCAAGCGGCGGGGGCGGGACTTGGATGTTCACGGGCTACGTCTCCTTCCTAGTCGTGGGCGTGGTCGGGAGCGCAGTCACCGCAACAATATACTCCTACATCGAGGGGAGTCTGGGCAAAGTGTACAGGGGATTGGCGAACTATTTCGCCTGGGGACACATCCTCTTCATGAACGTAGGAGTAGCGGGGAGTATGCTCCTGATGATCTGGGGAGGGTACCTAGCAGGTTGGTCTGGAGCAGCTGTCTCTGCAGGAGGCCTAGGGTACACTGATTATCAGATCCACGTCACATATCTTGGTCAGCTAGTAAACCCAATCGGAGGACTGGTCATGCTTGCAGCATTGGGCGCGGTTCTCGGCGGCCTCGGGTTCATAATCACATGGCGAAGTAAGAAAGTCTAGATGCGGAAGCAGGCTAGAGAAATCGTCAAAGCTAATGTAATTGAAGTCGTCGCAGACCTGACCAAGGCCTACTCGGACGAATGGCTGGCACACTACCAGTATTGGCTCGCAGTCAAGTGGATTGAGGGGATTGATGCAGACACGCTTAGAATCATCCTTGAGAAGCAAACGATGGACGAGCTCGGACATGCCGAGAAGTTGGGAGAAAGAATACTGCAGCTAGGAGGAGAGCTCGTCATGCATCCATCTCAGCTCTAGGAGAAGTGCGGGTGCGGCTACAAACAGCCGCCGTCCGACAGGACGGACCTGAGACAGGTCATCAAGGACGTTGTAGAAGCAGAGGCTTGCGCAATCCGATTCTACAGCAAGATGACAGAGAAGTACAGGAGCACGGACATTGTGACACATGAGATATTCGAGGATCTACTCAAGGATGAGGTCTCAGACGAAGAAGAATGGGAGAGGTTCCTGGCGAAGCTGAAAGATCAATAGGAAACAAGAGCTGCCTCTAGCCAGACTCTGTCGAGATTTTGGCCCTTTATGATTAATAATCGAAATTGGATTGGGTTCAGATACGCATAGGATCATGTGTTTCGTCCCCGAACCCCTGCAACGAGGGTTTGTTCAGCAACTATCCGGATCTTGGTGACCCCATGATTGCAGCCCGCAATCTAAACCAAAGGTTCAGTGCGGAACCAGAATGCGGGGGGGCTGCGCATTGAACTTTAGGTTCGAATCCCTAGCTACGGATGGCATCAAGTCTTGGAGCATCTTACAGGCTAAATAAGGCGCGCAGGCGGCCAAGAGCGATGATAAGCAGGCCGAAAAAAGGAATAACGACAGCAGTCCTAGCAGTCATTATAATAGTCGTCATAGTCATAGCAGCCATCGGAATCTACTACGCAACCACAACGACAACAACTTCAACGACTACCACAACGACAACAACTTCAACGACTTTCACAACGACGACAACGACAAATACGACCTCTTCAGCGACGTCAGGCTCCATAACCATAGCGGTTGAGCCAGGTTACGATGACGCGGCCCTGAAGCAGGTAGCCGCGAATTACGAAGCCTCGCACCCAGGAACGACCATTAACATAGCCGACGTAGCGTACCCTGCCGTAGACACCGACTATGTGACAGCCTTCTCTGCCCACCAGGACATATATGACGTGGTGTACTTCTCCAACGCGGGTCAATTGGCCCCCTTCGACCAATGGCTTGTACCTCTCCAGAGCTACATGACCAACACCGCATACTTCCCATCGACCTACAACTTCTCGGACATTATCCCAACGACCTACGCGGCATATAATATCAGTGGCAACCTTCTTGGGCTCCCGATACAGGCCGATGCGATGCTGATGTTCTATCAGCCATCGTACTTTACGAATTCCACCAACCAGCAACAGTTCATGTCTGAGTATGGCTATCCGTTGCCGAACCCCGGCACCTCAACCATTAACGCCACGCAACTGGTGAACATAGCCAACTTCTTTACCGGCGCCCACGGCAGCAAGTACGGCATCCTCTTCAACGCTGACCCCGACGATGACGACATGCTACAGACGTTTTCCCAACTAGTAGCGGGCACGAGGTTGTCCGACACATCGCTATATGGACCAGTAAACCCGACCTACGGGGTTCTCTACAGCAGCACGGGCCAGTTACTGATGAACAGTTCTGCATATATCCCCCTGTTGTCTGACATGGCTCAGCTTGTGAAGGACACCGAAGCTCCCTTCAGCGGGACCTTTGGCGATTCGGTCAACTACTTCCAGGTGAACGGAACCAGTCCAATACTGATATCCTTCTCCTACCCGATGGGTTACCTTAACGACACCAACGGAGCATACGGGACCGGCTGGGCAATAGCGCCGAAAGAAATAGGGGGAACCGCAGTCCTAGGTGGCATCGGACTCGGCATATACAACGGCACCAAGAACCTCCCTCTGGCATTGTCTTTCGTGGCGTACGCTACGAGCTCACAGGAGGACCTGAACTACTGGAAACTTGACAGCCTTGCGCCGCCCAGGTACTCGGACATTGCCACCGTCGAACAGTCGGGCTTTCCATCGGCTATTCTGAACACCTTCTACAGCAACCTGGCTACCGCTGTGCAGATCGAAGCCAACGAGCCGTACGAACCTACTCTCGGGAGCAGCTTCGTCGCAACAATGCCATACCTGGTTTCGGGATCAGTATCCGCAAGCACGGCAGCGGCCCTCATAGAAACGTCGGCAGTCAACGCAGGAGCCACCCCCTATCCATGACAGGATGAGGTAGGAACATAGTGCGCCTCAGCAAGACCCTGCGAGTAGGTCTTGTTCTGGCGCTCCCCATTATTGTCTATTTTGCTATCTTTTTCATTTATCCTCTTGCGTTGCTCTTCAAGGAGGCCTTCACGACCCCCACCGGCGTTCTTGCGCTAACCAACTTCCAGAAGATGCTGACCGATCCTGTCCTACTGACTACTCTTCAAAACACATTCTACTACTTTGCCGGCTCTCTCGGCCTAGAGTTCGCAGTGGGGTTCGGGGTGGCGGTCCTCCTGTACAACTACATTGGGAGGTTTCGAACTCTGTTCAGGACCGTAATATTCGTACCGCTGATGGTATCGCCCGTGGTGATAGGGCTGATGTGGGTGCTTCTCCTCGACAGTCAGTATGGCCCCATAGACTATTTCATCAGACTCCTCGGCCTGCAGCCCCTGAACTTCTTGGGGAGCCTTTCCCTGGCGCTGCCTTCCATCATCGTGGCGAACGCCTGGGAGTACTCGCCGTTCGTCTTCCTGATAATATACGCCGGGCTGCAAACAGTGCCGCAGCAGCTTTACGAAGCCGCCGCAGTAGACGGCATGTCGAGGCTCCAAGCCTTCAGGTACGTAACGCTCCCGTCCATAAGGGGGGTGATGCTTGTCGCCTTCCTCCTGGACGCCATAGGGGTCCTCAAGGGCTTCGACCTGATTTACGTCATAACCAGCGGGGGCCCCGGCTATTCGACGTACATACTGAGCTTCTATGCTTACAAAGTAGCATTCGTGTACTTCCAGACAAACTACGCCGCGGCCCTGTCCCTGCTATTCCTAGCGATTATAGCGACGTTCGTCACCATCGTGTTGAAGTTCACGCCGGTTGAAGAATATCTCGGGTTAAGGAGGGGGAAGGAATGAAGAAGCCGTCTGCCATGGCAGTCACCGTCCTCGTCCTCCTGGCCCTGGTGTGCCTCTTCTATCTCTTTCCAGTCTATTGGACGCTGGTCACCTCTTTCAAGTTCGGCAACGAGATATTCACGTATCCACCCGTCATCTTCCCCCTGAGGATCGACCTAGCTAATTTCTTCCAGCCCTCAACGACCGCACACGCAACGAACCAGACCGCCATAGGAAGCATCCCCTGGCTGATAGACAGCACGGTGGTGGCAATCTCAGCCACGCTGGTGAGCACGTTCCTGATAGCCGCCCCGGCGGCGTATTCGCTGGTCAGGTACATCAGGAACATATGGCTGGGGAGGCTGATACTCTTCATGACCATGATACCCGAAGTGGTCTTCATAGTGCCCTTCTTCCTGATAGTTGCGGAGGTCAACCTGCTCAACAGCTGGTGGGGACTTGCCCTGGTCTACGTGAGCTTTGCCGCCCCGTTCGCAACTTGGCTCATGATGGGGTTCTTCAACGAAGTGCCTAAGAGCGTGGAGGAGGCCGCGGAGATAGATGGCCTGACTCCGTATCAGATATTCTACAGGATAAGCCTGCGCCTGGTGACCCCCGGTCTCATAGCGGCATTGATCCTGTGCTTCATCTCATGCTGGAACGAGTTGCTTTACGCGCTGATTCTGACCTATTCGCCTTATCCCACCGGTGCCGAGACGGTCCCGCTCTTCATAACGTCCTTCCTGATAACCGACAAGAGCTTCGCATGGGGTGGCTTGGCTGCGGCAGGAATATTTACCATGCTGCCGACCATAATAATGGGCATATTCGCCCAGCGGTACTTGGCCAGAGGATTGACCTTGGGCGCCGTAAAAGGTTAGAGCGGGAGGTTTGTGTGGGATATGTCTGAAGTAGTAGTCGAAAACCTGACCAAGAAGTTCGGCAACAACACGGTGCTGGACGGGATAGACCTGAAGATAGTAGCCAGGGAGTACTTTGTGCTTCTGGGGCCGTCGGGCTCAGGGAAGACTACACTGTTACGATTGATAGCCGGGCTCGAAGACATAACGTCAGGGTCCATCTTCATAGGCGGAAAAAAGGTCAACGACCTGTCTCCCAGAGAGAGGAACATAGCCATGGTTTTCCAGAATTACGCGCTCTACCCGCACTATAATGTGTACGACAACATAGCGCTCCCCCTGCGAGTGAGGCACATGAGTCCTGCCAGTGTGAGGGAGAAAGTGAGGGAGGTCGCCGAAACGCTTCATATTCAGGACCTCCTGGAGAAGAAACCAAAGCAGATCAGCGGTGGGCAGCAGCAGAGGGTAGCTTTGGCTAGGGCACTCGTGAGGGACCCGTCCGTATTCCTGCTAGACGAGCCGCTCAGCAACCTTGATGCAAAGCTCAGAGTTGAAGCCAGGGCTTTCCTGAAGAGACTGCAGAAGGAACTTGGGATAACTACCATATTCGTGACGCACGACCAAGCCGAAGCCACTACCATGGCCACGAAGATCGCGGTTCTCAACAAGGGTACAATAACCCAGGTCGACGACCCGTACAGACTGTACACCATGCCGAACGACGTCTTCACGGCTGGATTCATCGGTTCGCCTGGGATGAACCTGGTTCGGGGAACGGCGAAGAAGATCGGCACGGAGTGGCAGTTCAAGAATGATGACATGGTTGTTGATCTGGGAGGAGTCAATCTCGATGGAGAGTGCCAGGTGGTCATGGGGATAAGACCGGAGCACGTGAGCCTTGCGAAGGATGGCGAAGGCCTCGACTGCACAGTTTCGAACATCGAGCCTCTTGGGTCGATTACATTCGTCACAGTCAACGTCGGCAAGACGTCAGTGGTCATCCAGCTCTCGGGAAAGATCGACCTAGAGGCAGGCTCACCTGCAAGGCTCGTCTTCGACAAAGACAGCATTCTCCTCTTCGGAGACCCTGACGGCAAGAGGCTCCGGACGGGGCCGGACCAAGTATAGGGCGCTGCCCTGAAGGGGTCCGCACACGTTGCGTCCCGTTTTGATAACAGAGCGTCCGAATGCACATTCGCACGCTTATACAGGGCCCTGAAGGTGTGTCCATTGTGAGTGACAAGGCCGAAGCAAGCAAGAACAAGATCCAATACCATCTGAAGATGAAATGCGGGGACGTAGCAGAGTATGTCCTTCTGCCCGGCGACAGAGGGAGGGTCGACCTGATGTGTACTTACTTGGAAGACGTAGTGCTGAGTGGGAGCAATCGTGAATACGTGGCGAAGACCGGCCATTTCCACGGGACTAGGGTGACCGTCATGAGCACGGGGATGGGTTGCCCGGCGGCAGCCATAGCCACAGAAGAGCTGGCGAACATCGGCGCCAAGGTCTTCATAAGGACGGGAAGCACCGGTGCATTGCAGCCAGGGATAGACCTCGGGGACCTGGTGATTTCCAACGGCTCTGTAAAGAACGAAGGCACTACCAGGATGTACGAACCTGTAGAAGTACCGGCCGTTCCTGAATTCCACGTATTGGCCGCCCTAACGAAAGCGGCAGACCTGTTGTGCGGAGAGTTGAAATTCAACTACCACATTGGCATAACGTCCAGTGACGATGCGTTCTACGCCGAAAACCAAGAATTCATCAAGAAAATGACGTCATTGGGCATCTTGAGCCTCGATATGGAAAATTCTGCGATATTCACAGTCGCAAGACTGAGGGGACTTAGGGCGGGGAGCATCATGGCCGCATCTGAGAACTTTTCAAGGAAGATAGTCATACCGGAGCAGACTCCGGAACAGTTGAAGGAGGGCTGGAGAAAGGAGACCCAGGTTGCCCTGAAGGCAGTCGAGATCCTGGAAAGAGAACACAGAATCCCCTGAGCGGTTTGCCTGTTTCGTCCGGGGATCGACCTGATGTCGCTTCCGATTCCTCTGATTGAGCTGTAACATGACCACGCCTTAGTATGTCGACGCAACCGAGGAATGTCCGTGCATCTGTGACCGCGTCTTTACATCTTTTCAAACCGCATGCCGGCACGCCTTGCTATCTGCTCTAGCCTGGTCAGTGTTCCTTGCACGGCCTTCTCCGAAAGTGCCCCTGAAATCGTCGAAATACTTATTACGAATTTTGGAACATGTAAAAGAGCGACCGCATTATATGGTAATCAAGAGTTCTGAAACCAATGGGTATCCCAACGGTCCTACCTGCGTCGCCTACGAGTACGACCATGGAGACGAAGACATAAGCGTAGCACTTGTGAAGATAGACGGCAGATACCCCGAAAAGGGGAGGGTCATGAACAAGGTCTGCAAGGAGATCATCTACGTAACCAGGGGGAGGGGTAAGGTGGAAATCGAGGGCAAAGAATTCCCTTTGGCCAAAGGCGATTCCGTACTCGTCAAGCCAAATCAAAGGTACTTCTACGAAGGCAAATTAGAGTCTGTCGCGGTCTGTCATCCCACCTTCTATGCCAAGCAACACGTGAAATGTGATTGACGGAGAGAATGGCGCCGAAGTCGAAGGATCTTCCTGACCATCTTCTGAGTCTAACGGGGAAGGTCGCAATTGTGACCGGAGCCGCAAGAGGAATAGGGAAGGTCATATCATGTGTGCTAGCGCAGGCCGGCGCCGACATAGTCTCGGTGGACGTGAACCCCAATCATCCCGTCGAGCTTCAGCGATCCATCCAGGAACTAGGGAGGAGGTTCCTGAGTTTTCCTAATTCGGACGTGAGCAGGAGCTCGACCGCAAGACTCGTGGTGGATCAGGTCCTGAGTAACCTCGGTCACGTCGACATATTGGTCAATGACGCAGGAACCTTTACGACTGGCCCTCTGCTCGAGACCAAGGACGAAGACTGGGGTCGGGTCTTGGACGTGAATCTGACCGGTGCCTTCTACTTTTCCCGTGAGGTCGGGAAGAAGATGATTGCAGCAGCAAAAGGCGGTAAAATAGTCAACATAGCTTCCATCAGTGCGTTCAGGCACGAGCCTGATTTTGCCAACTACGAAGCATCGAAGGCCGGGCTCATCGGGTTGACCAGAAGCCTTGCCGTGAATTGGGGCAAACATGGAATAAACGTCAACGCCATTGCACCAGGGTTGGTGAACAGGGATGACCTGTGGAATGTCATCAGACCGAGGGCTGAGGCCTTCGTGAGGTTTGCGCCGTTAGGTAAGCTGGTAGAACCAGAGGACATAGCTCACGCGGCCCTGTTTCTGTGCTCTCCGGCCTCATCAAAAATCACGGGCCAGACCATCGTGGTGGACAGCGGAGTCTCCCTCAAGAGTTACCTGGCATTGACCGAGTAGGAAGGCGGCGCCCGGATCCGCTTATCGAGAAAAAAGATTCGATTCAAACGAGACGTTTCGAACTTATGGTTCAACGCGGGACATGGATGCGGGGGGTGGGAGTCCAACCCAACATGGGGGGCGGGATTTTTCAATATGCGTACCCTGTTGAACCAGTGCGCTTCTCTCCTCGCAGACATGTTTATTAGGTGAATGAACGGTTCATTCTACCCAAGACATGCCGCGGACCGAGGCTGCGTTTCAGCAAGTGAGAGAGGCGTCGAGGAGAAGAATCCTTGATGGTGCAATGAGGGTTTTCGCCAACAAGGGAACCGAGGCTACCATGGCCGACGTGGCCAAAGAAGCAGGGGTCAGCCAGGGCCTAGCCTATCGGTATTTCCCAAGTAAGGAGGCAATCCTCTCTGAGCTTGTGCACGAGACAACAGATGCCGGAGGAGGATTCTACGAGCGAGTCAAGCTGGCGCAAGGGACGGCCATGGACCGCCTCGACTTCCTCTTGGTCCAGATGACGCATGCCATTCGCGAAACCCCGGAATACTACCAGCTCTTCCGTCATGTTCTAAGAGACGGGAACGTCCCGGACGAACTCCGGACGGCTGTTGCAAAGAATGGTGACGCGGTCCGGAAAACAATGCGGAAGCTGATCGTCGAGGCTCAGTCATGCGGGGAAGTAGCCGGAGATGACCCTGACCAACTGCTTGCTGCCCTGTTGGCGTGCATCGACGGACTCGCGAGCCGCATGTCGGGACCTGGGAGAGTCGAATATAGGAAAGACTTCCCGGACGCCAAGATCATTCTCCGGATGCTAAAGCCCGAAGCAGACAGGGGGACGGGATAGCAAGTGAACCGCAAAGGGGTCTGCTACGACGTGGGCAGTTACATGGCGTTCAACTGGCGCCCCCATTTCGACGGCGAGCAGGTCCGCCGCGAGCTCGAGATCATCAAGGACGACCTGCACTGCAGCGCTGTCAAGATAACCGGAACCGACCTCGGACGGCTTTCTTTAGCTGCCCGCCATGCAGTGGAGAGCGGCCTCGAGGTCTGGTTCTATCCCACCCTCTGGGACCGGCCCCCGGACGAAACGCTGCAGTACCTTGCCAGGGCTGCCAAAGCGGCGGAACGCGTCAGGCAGGGAGGAGGTGATGTAGTGTTCGTCACCGAGGGCGAGCTGACCCTCTTCATGCAGGGGATCCTGGAGGGGAGGACGCTGCAGAAACGTATAGCGAACCCTGGCTTCATGGCGAAGGTCAAGGCCGGAGAGCACAACAAGCCCCTGAACGAGTTCCTCGCAAAGGCCACCCAGGCAGTAAGGTCGGTCTTCCACGGGAAGGTGTCCTACGCCTCGCTCGTCTGGGAGCAGGTAGACTGGAGTCTCTTCGACTTCGTCGGAGTCGACCATTACAGGGCAACGAAGGTAGAGGACAAATACCTCCAGATGCTGGAACCGTCGTTCAATTACGGGAAACCCGTGGTCGTCACGGAGGTGGGGTATGCTACCACGCATGGTGGCGCTGGGGACGTGGGGCTGCTCCTGAGTTCCGCAGGCCTGGAGAAAGGGTTGATTGACGAGAAGTCGCGGTTCTTCCACTACAAGCTCCCGCTCATCGGCAGGTTCGTAAGGCCCCGACTCAACGGGGAGCACGTCCGCGACGAAGAATGGCAGGCGAAGAAGCTGGTCGAGACCCTGGACATCCTCGAAAAGGCGGGGGTGGATGGAGCGTTCATCTCACTGTTCATCTCCGAAATAACTCCTTACAGCGACGAGGCGCGATACGACCTTGACATGGCGAGCATGAGCCTGGTGAAATACTTCGAAGGAGGGCGACGGGGCACAACTTTTCCCGACATGCCCTGGGAGCCGAAGGAGTCGTTCAGGGCGGTCGCGGACTACTATTCGAAACACTGAAGCGCGAGGGAGGGCGAATGAATTCCTTTTGCGGCGAAAGGGTCGAGACCGATATCAACTCTTCTCAACCCAGTTCAACGGGCGGCGACGCTCCCGGCGCAACAGCCCCATCGCCTGCTCGCCCATCGATGTCCGGCCGGATAACGAGCTTCCTGCGCTCTCACCCGAAGCTCTGTCTCTTCCTCCTGACTCCGGGGATCGCGGAATACGTCTCTGGCTCCAGCCCCATGTACTTTCTCGTGCTGAGCCCGTTCTACTTTGCCCTACAGTTGGCCCTGAACACCGGGCTTTACCTGCCGGGCGCGCTCCTGATCAGAGAGGCGATGATACGCTGGAAGAAGGGATGGGCTTCGGTCCTGCTTCTGGGGGCCGCGTACGGGATACTGGAAGAGGGGATCGCACTGGGCACCCTGTTCAACACGAGTCCCGTCTCCTATGGGAACCCAACTTCGTATGGTCAATGGCTGGGCGTGAGCTGGGTCTGGGCGGTCGAGGCTATCCCCCTGCATATGATATTCAGCATCGCGCTTCCGATCCTCCTGCTGGGGCTCGCGCTTCCGAGCACGCGCGGGAAGAGCCTGCTTGGGTCAAGGAAGTCGCTTATCTCAGCGGGGGTGATACTGGGCGCCGACGCCGTTCTCATCAACCTGTTGCTAACAGTTCACTTGTACCACACGTCGATAGGATGGCCGCTCCTGGGAGTGTCCGCCTTCTGCATCGTTGCACTGGTGGTCGCAGCCCGCCTGGCGCCTGCCAGGATCTTGGAACCCAGGACGGATGGACCGAGGGTCTCTCCGCTCGTCAGTTTTGTGCTTGGAGCGGTGGTCGTCGCCTACATCTATGTTGTGGGCCCGGTTGGGGTGTCCCTCAACCTTCCCGCGATAGTTACGGCCCTGGCCATCGTCGCTCTTCTGGCCTTCTACCTCTTGTTGGCGTTGAAGACGCTGGGGAGGGGCGGCAACACGAAACAACTGCTCTCGTACTCCCTCGGCTTAATCGCCTTCCCGATGGTGGCCGGAGCAGCGGTGCAGATATTCCTCCCCCTGGTCTTGGTCTTTGATGTCGCGGCGCTGCTATTCTTCAGAAAGCTCTGGCGAAACCTTGGAAATGGCCCTGAGGTGCCCCTCCAGCCCTAGCCAAGACGAGGGTTCTTTCCACACCATGTTAATGGTGTTCAACGAACAACTGTCTCACACCGTAACGATTCCCGCCTCAGATGTTGGGTTGGGAGCGTGTTCCTGCCTGACCAAGAATGCGGGGGGTGGGACTCCAGCCCAACATGTTGGGCGGTGATTCAACGATATGCGTACGATGTCAAACCTATACTTAGTTAAGTTCTGGGGATTCGACTACCTGAAATAGGGGAGATTAATCCATCGGAACCAATCTTGATGGAACTCGGCCCATTTTCGATACTCCTGGCAGTCAAAGACCTACAAGCCTCCAAGGCGTTCTACGAAAAACTCGGGTTCTCCCCCTTCTCCGCTGACCCTTCGAACAAGAGTTGGCTAGTCATGAAGAATGGGGATGCAGAGATCGGGATTTTCCAAGGAATCTTTGAGAAGAACACCCTCTGCTTCAACCCGGGCGGGAAGCTTGGAAAGCCGATTACGCCATTTACAGACATACGCGAGATCCACAAAGAACTGAAGGCAAGGGGCGTTGAAACCAAGGAAGAAGGGGGGCTGACGTCTGAAAGCGGACCGGCTGGCTTCGTCGTGACTGACCCTGACGGAAACGAGATTCTTTTCGACCAGCACGTTTGATGCAGGAACATCGTCCCATTCCGAATAGGTGCCCAGTTCGTACTCAATCCCACGGATTGGAAGCAGACGACACTCCCTGTTAGGTTCTTTGCAGGTGATGCTTAACGGGTATGTTACTCACTAGAATTGTTCCCGGCTCACATGTTGGGTTGGAGATGTGTTCCCCGCCTAACCAGGAGTGCGGGGGGTGGGAACCGAACTTTAGGTTAGAATCGCACTCTTGTAACGCCTCTGAACTCCTCAACCCAGATTTCTGGCCGTTCTCATGAGTAGAACTTTGAACCCCTTGAGGCTACCCTTTGAGGCATGAGAAACGGAGCGATTGCATCTTTGCTGGTCGTAGCACTTATCGTAGGAGTAGCCTTTGGAACAGTCTTCTTTCCACGAACCTTAACTCTGTCTTCCACCCAAACAACCACTAAAACGACCACTCTGCTCTCACTTCAGACGACCACGCTGACCTTGGTCAGCAACAACCAATCATACCCTGTTGTCACTGTCACAAGGATAACTGTCTTGGTGTATCCAGTTGTGGCTACCTGCACCACGGTATCGGGAACGCGCTCTGTAGTCTACACCTATGCCTCAGGGGGACAGACAACTTCGGTGACGACTATCTACCCGTCCGACCTACCACAGCAATACTTGGTTACAGTTGTTACTGCGTCAACCGTTAGTGGGGTCAACCAGACCTATGTTCAGGTTCCCGACATCTGCTGACGGTACCTTATCCAACCTCATCCAAAGTCGCTAGGGCCGTTTTCATAAGTAGAACTTTACACCCCATGAGGCTACCCTCTGAGGCATGAAGAACGAAACAGTAGCCGTAATCACGGTCATCGGCATAGTGTTAGCATTTCTTGCAGGGCTCGGCTCGTCAACAGTCGTTCTGAGAGGTGGTAGCACATCCCAAGCCACGAGTAGTTCTACCGTTTCGACGTTATGCACAATTCCAGACGATGGTGAAGTGATTATGCAGGTCTTGAATAGCACGGATGGGAAACCAGTTGCATCGGCACCCGTCCAAGTCGATTTCTTGGAGCCGGTGTGTCCCCCTAACCCTCACACCATCACTACTCTAAGTCCGATGACGACCAACGGCACTGGTTATGTGTCAGTTGGTGGAGAGGTCGGCGAATACACTCTCAGCGTCGGGGGCTACGGTTATTCCGCTAGCGCTTCGGTGGGCCCCGGACAAGTTGCTTGCATAACACTTGGCATCCCTAGCGGAGAGACGCACATTACATACACTGGATTCATGGCAACCAGTGTGTGCCAGTTCGGGCTCTGAGTCCCAATCCTTCTGTCCAACCCCCCCAAAAGTGACGGTTCAAATCCGGATGACCCTACCAACCACGCCTTAATCAGGCCAGGGTTATACCTTCTACGCGTTCCCGCGGGAGAATGCACCTTGGCTGTTTGCGATGTCTGGTGGCATCAACTGATCAGCTACTTTCAAGTCGCTTGATAATTCACTGAAAGTGCGGAGGTTCCGCACCTAGCTATAGGTTAGAATCGGCACCGAAGCCGCTCGTTTCATGATACGTTAGGTGCGGGGGGTGGGATTCGAACCCACGAACCCCTAAGGGACGAGGTCCTAAGCCTCGCGCCGTTGACCAGGCTGGGCGACCCCCGCAGCTGGAAGGCCCGTTCCAAATTCTGACTATAATCGTTTGTTTTTGGCACTCGGACCAAAGAGTTTGTGTACGCGCGGTCGGGTGTTTGCTTAGGGCGTTAGCGGCCGTAGGCCGCGGCTACGCCAATGAGGTTTGGCCAGCACAGCGGGAGGTGCAGGTGACGTGGTTGACCACCCCTTCCCTGTCAACCGAGCGTACCCTGCCTCCCAATCCACCTTGTACACCACTATCCCTATGATGATAAAGGTCGCCGTAAGGAGAAGAGTAAGGTCCAGCCTATGTATACCGAGTAGTTGCGAAATGCCCCTTAGGATGGTGTACTCCAGGGCGATTTCAACGCCGCTCTTGAGGATCTTGGCGAACAGTGTTACGCCCAACATCAGCCGTAGCCTGGCAGAGACAGCACCGGCGCCGATGTAGATGTAGTCGTCGAACGGGAACACGGGGAGCAGCGCCGTCACGAAAAGTGCCAGATAGAAGGTGTCCGTTGAGGAGTTCCTTCCGATCAGCCTGACATTCTTGTTCTTGAGGAGCAGGCCCTTGAATCCGAAGGCGCCAAAGTATATGACCATCTTTGCCATGGTCGCTCCGATGGCAGAGACGATCACTACTGCCACGAAGTTGGCCGGGGTTGGCCCGATGAGTGCAAGGTAGAGAGCCGCGAAAAGTGTGTAGGAGGCACCTACGAATGGGGACACGTTCGAAAGGAAGGAGACTGCGAACACCAGGGCCAGTATCCAGATGAGAGGCTCCATCCGGAGTCGCCCAAGACGCGCTCGTTATTTATTCGTGGCAATCCACGAAAAGGGTACCCCTTTGGTCGATTCTCGCAAGGTATATATCGCCGACAAGAAGGGCGCCAAAATGCCGGTAATGTCGCTTGGCTCGAATGCTAGCTTTTGTGGACATCTTCGTGGATTCTCCCACTATGGACGAGGTAGTCCAAGCGCTAAATAAGCTGCCGAACGTCGAAGAGCTCTACGAAGTAACAGGCGAGTTCGACATAGTGACGCTTGTCTCGGCCGCAGATATCGAGGAGTTCAGGGATACCCTGAAGAATAAGATCCTGAAGATACATGGAGTAAGGAGCACTGTAAGCGCCATAGTCCTCCACACGCATAAGGGTCCGCGTTTCAACGGCGATTCGAAGCCGCGTTAGGTTCGGCACGGAACTTTTGAAACGAGAGGTACTGGAGACCCAATGGATTCTGAGATAATTGATCGACGCGCTTCAGGCTACCACAGTTATCGCGATACTGGGCGCCGCTCTACTTTCAGGTAACTACCTGGCTCCATATATCGTACGAGTCTACAACGGCGAAGCCACCAGACTAGACAGGTTCCTCGATCCAGTAGAGAAGTGGATCTACCGGCTCACTGGGGTCAACACAAGCGTCACGATGGGATGGAAACAGTACTTCCTTGCCGCTCTTTTCGTGAACATCGCCCAGATGGCAATTGCTTTCATCATACTCATGTTCCAGGGGAGCCTCCCCCTCAACCCGCAGGGATACCCAGGGCTGAGCTGGGACCTTTCCCTCAATACCGTGGTCTCCTTCGCGACGAACACCAATCTCCAGCACTACGCTGGCGAGCTCAGCCTCTCCTACTTCTCTCAGATTGGCGCTATCCAGTTCCTCCAGTTCACCTCGGCTGCCACCGGGATTTGTGCGCTCGTTGCCATGGTGCGTGGCCTCCGCGCCGGCTCCACCCACATGGGGAACTTCTACGTCGATTTCGTCCGTTCTCTGACGCGAATCATGATTCCCCTGTGTTTCATCGCAGCCATCGTCCTGGTTGCCCTAGGAACACCTCAGACCTTCGAGGGGTATAACACCTTCAAGACGATAGAAGGCGTCCCCCAGGTCATCTACGCCGGACCCGTTGCTTCGCTAGTCTCAATAATGCAACTGGGCACCAACGGGGGCGGGTACTACGGCGCGAATTCAGCCTATCCTCTTCAGAACCCCAGTCCCGCCACGGACATCATCCAGATCTATCTCATGCTTCTCCTTCCTACGGCGCTGGTCTTCGTCTTCGGCCGGCTACTCGGGAAGGTGAAGGAAACAAGGCCTGTGCTCATCGCGACCTATGGGCTCTTCGCCATTGATCTCGTCATCGCCTTCATCCCTAGCCTCCCCACAGTTGGCCCCGGTCTGGAAACACGGTTCGGGGGCTTCTTCTCGACCTTCTGGACTGTCGTCACCACTGCCGTAACCACAGGTTCCGTCAACGCTTCCCTGTCCGGGATACACCCCCTCGGGATCTTCTCCGCATTCATGGGGATGCTGATTCAGGCCACGCCTGGCGGTAAGGGGGTGGGGGTGATGTACATGATCATGTACATCATCATCACGGTGTTCGTGGTCGGCCTCATGACGGGGAGAACCCCCGAGTACCTCGGAATGAAGATCAATGCGAGAGACGTCAAGTTGGTTATGGTAGCCTTCCTCATCCATCCCATCATTATCCTGATTCCCACCGTGCTCGCCTACGCCACCAACGCTGTAAGCGCCATTCCCGGTTTCAGCTCCCTCCCCAGCTCTGTGGGCTTCACCCAGATCCTGTACGAGTTCACGAGCTCGGCCGCCAACAATGGGTCTGACTTCCTAGGAACTGCAGCCAACACTCCCTTCTTCAACGTGGCCACGGCCGCCGTCATCTTCGTCGGGCGATATGGTCCAATCGCGATTCTACTCGCCCTTTCTGGATCAATGATCGGACGCAAGAGAAGTAGTGAAGTGACACTTAAGACAGACAGCAACACCTTCTCGGTTGTCCTTATCGGAGCTATACTGCTCCTTGTCGTCCTCACTTTCTTCCCGTTCCTAATCCTTGGCCCGCTTCTAGCCCTGTTCCAGGGCATGGTGAACTTCCTTGGCTAATCAGACCCAGGGACTGAGCAGGGTGCTGGGGCGGGTAAGGCTCCCGAGAAGGCCCTCACTTCTTAACCGGAAGACGCTCGTCGACTCCATAGTCAGGCTGAGCCCAGTGTCGCTGCTGGCGAATCCAGTGATGCTCATTGTGGAGCTCACCTTCTTCATCGTGGCCGCGATGGCCATCGACCCCAGCGCCTTCGCTGGTGTGGCAAGCCCGTCCGAGCGCGTGTTCTACGTCGAGGTTGCGGCGATACTCCTCATCACCGTCTGGTTCAGCACACTTTCGGATTCTCTGGCGGAGCAGCAGGCGAAGAACACAGCCAGCAGCCTGAGGCAACTCGAGACGGAGGTTCCCTGCAAGAAAGTGGTTACCGAAGGATGGGAGAGACGCATAGTTCTCTCGACATCGAAGCAGCTGGTCAAGGGGGACCTGATCCTTCTTGAGAAGAATGACGCCGTTCCCGTTGACGCCGAGGTGCTCGAAGGGATAGCGATGGTCGACGAGTCGCTTCTGACGGGGGAGTCCGCCCCCTTAAGGAAGGCACCGGGGGACAGTCTGATCGGGGGATCGAAGGTGGTCAGCGACACGATGACCGCCCGCATAGTGGTGAACCCCGGGGAGAGCTACCTGGACCAAATGGTCCGGATGGTGGAGGCTTCGAAGCGGCCGAAGACCCCGAACGAGGTGGCAATCACCATGGTCCTCTTCGGTCTGTCGGCAATATTTACTATCCTGATAGCGGCGCTGCTGGGCCTCTCGGTGACACTTGGCCTTGGCGCGGACCTTTCAGTCCTGATAGCACTCTACGTGTGCCTGCTCCCGACCACCATAGGGGCTTTGCTCCCCGCCATCGGGCTTTCTGGGATCACGCGATTGTACGAAAGGAAAGTCGTCGCCAAGTCTGGCAAGGCAATAGAGACGGCCGGGGACACCGACGTCATCCTCCTGGACAAGACAGGCACGATTACAGTCGGCAACAGACAGGCAGTAGAATTGATTCCTTTCGAAGGGCATACAGAGAGGGAATTGGGAGAAGCCGCGTTCCTCTCGTCGTGGTACGATGATACCCCAGAGGGACGGAGCGTGATAAGGCTCGCCTACGAAAGAGGGTACGTCCCGAGGGAGCTGAACGCTCTCAGCCTCTCGGAAATCTACGAATTCTCTGCCAACACACGGACGAGCGGGGTGATGCTCCGCCGAGGGTCCAGCTTCATCCTGCCGAAGGGGGGGCGCGCAAGGGTGCGCAGGAAATTCTTCCTCGAGGACGAGAGCGAGAGAGGGATGCACCTTTCGCCTGAGGAAACGGAGTTCATCAAGGGAGCGCCAGACTCGATGAATCGGCTCGGATTCGGCATTCCAGAGGGCTTCTCCAAGACCGTGGAAGGCATCTCTGCCCAGGGGGATACTCCGATGGCTGTGGCACGCGACCACAGAGTGATAGGCGTGATCAGGCTGAAGGACATCCTGAAGGTCGGGACTAAAGAGAAGATTCAGGCGGTCAAGGCCATGGGGATCAGGCCGGTAATGATTACGGGAGACCAGCCTCTGACTGCCAAAAGCATCGCTGCCGAGGTGGGCATCGACGAGTTCGTCCCCCAGGCCAAGCCGGAAGACAAATACCGGATCGTCCTGAAGGAACAGTCGCAGACCAGAATCGTCTCGATGATTGGGGATGGGACGAACGATGCACCAGCCCTTGCTGTGGCGGACGTCGGTCTCGCGATGAACTCGGGGACAGAGGCCGCCAAGGAAGCAGCAAACATGGTCGACCTTGAGTCAAACCCCGCCAAGATAATTGACGTTGTACTGCTCGGAAAGCAGCTCCTCATGACCAGGGGAGCGGTCACAGCCTTTAGCATATCGAACGACGTTGCAAAGTACTTCGCTATCCTCCCTGTGATGTTCGCAGCGACCATCCCGGCGCTTCAGTCGCTGAACATTCTTGGACTCGGCCTCCAGACGGCTGTGCTGTCCGCGCTCATATTCAACGCCGTCATAATCCCCTTGCTCATTCCGCTTGCGATGAGAGGGGTAGCTTTCAAGCCCTCCGACACAATGACGCTTTTCGTCAAGAACGTCCTTGTGTACGGGGTTGGGGGAGTCATCGTCCCCTTTGTCGGGATCAAGCTCATCGACCTGCTGATAGGAGCGCTGTAGGAGGTAGGTGGCATGTCTTCAGAACCAAAGAAACAGAGTATCTACCGACCTGTGGTGGCAATCGCATTCCTATCCATGATCGTGTGCGGCTTCCTATTCCCCCTCGTGATCACGGGCATCGCACAGGTAGCATTCCCATACCAGGCCAATGGTAGCCTTGTACAGGTCGGCAACAGAACTGTCGGTTCATACTACATTGATAACGGGTTCACTCTACCTATCTTCTTCCACGCGAGGAACGAAAGCAACCCCCTCAATGCGTCTGCCTCCGGGGTCGACCCGGACATACCGCTCCAAGACGCAGTTGACCAGATACCGCTCATTCACAACGCGACGGGCATACCGGCTGGAGCGCTGACAGATATTGTGAACGCCCACGTGGAATACACACTTATCGTAGCAGGGGATCCCTACGTCAACGTCCTTGAACTGAACATTGCCCTCATAACTGATTACCCGAGCGTCTATTCTGCCTACCGCTAGCCGACCTTCCGCTTCTCCGCTCGTTTCTTCTTCTCTTCGTTCCTGAGTTTCTTCTCCCGCTCTTCGCGACGCTGGCGATCGTACTCTCCTAGCGGACCCTCGTGTTCGGCGAAGCCATGATACATCTCCAGGGTCCGCTTTACGAGTTCCTCAGCTTCCGCGTCCCTCCTTTCGAACCTTATCGAGATATTCCTTCTGTCCAGTACGGCCCACTGGTACCCCTGGTGCTTCTTCAGTTCCTCGATGGCCTGCTCCATGGCATACTCGTTCCCAAAGAGCCCCCTGATCTCCCACATCTCTGATTTCGAACCCTTGCCACCATTCAGGGCATTAAAACAGTAGCTCCATCACCCGGCAAGCTGACTGCGAAGCTCCTCGATAGAATCAGCGGGGAGCCTGCAGACGAAGTTCTGACATACGAATGCCCTTGCCTTCGACTGCGGCTCGCGCCCTTCTAGCAGAGTGCTCATTTTAGACAGCCCCGCATAGCTCTTGGGAGTCGCCACAAGGACCACCTTGTCGGGTATGAACGTCCTGTAGACTTCCGCTTTCATCTCCTCGGCCGCCTTGATGGTGGGGGCGCTGATCACTATCTCCCTGGAGCCGTTTAGAGTCAAGTCTAATCCTTCGAGCATCACTGCATGCCCCGAGGGCTGCATTTGGATTTCGCCGGTGAACACCTTTATCGTCCGCTCAGCAGACTCTCTGAAACCTGTGTCCCCTGTGAGCTCAGACAGGCGGATAAGGTTGAGCACGGCGACCGAGTTTCCTGACGGCGTGGGGCCGTCGTAGCCTTCCTTGAGCCGTGAAGGTTCTGCCGAAATTGTGAGGTAGAATCCTCCCCCTTTACTGTCTTCGTAGCCTTCGAGCATCACCTTCGTCAGCCTGGATGCTTCTTCCAGCCACCTCGTTTCGGAAGTGGCCTCGAAGAGGTCGAGCAGGCCCTGGACGAAAAAGGCGTAGTCCTCAAGGGTCCCCTCGAGGGCCGCCTCCCCTCCCGCGTATCTCCTAAGTAGCCTCCCCTCAGCGCTCATCTTTTCCAGAACGAACCTCGCAGCTCCCGCCGCGTCCTCAGCAAATTCGGGTTCTTCCAGTACCAGACTGGCAAATGCGAAGGCTGAGATGGCCAACCCGTTCCATGAAGTCAGAACCTTGTTGTCGGTCGCCGGCATTGGGCGGAGCACCCTCTCCCTGTAGAGGGCGTCCCTGGCCCTGACCACGGACGCCTTCTCAGCCGCGGTCGGGGAGAAGCCAGACTCGAGGTGCAGAATTGTCCGGCCGTCAAGGTTGCCTGTCTTGGTGACCCCGTACAGGCGACAAAATGCGGCGCCTGCTGTCTTCCCCGCGGCCTTCTCTACTTCTTCTGGGGTCCAGGTATAGTACGTTCCCTCGCCCTCGACCGTATCCGCGTCCTGGGCGGAATAGAACCCGCCTCCGCCATCCTTCATCTCGCTCCGAATCCAGTGCAGTGTCTCTCTGGCGACCTCGGCATACTCCTCCTTCCGCGTGATTTGATACGCCTCGGCATAGACCCTCGCCAGCTGCGCGTTATCGTAGAGCATCTTCTCGAAGTGCGGCACGAGCCATACCCTGTCCGTCGAGTACCTGTGGAATCCTCCGCCGACGTGGTCTCGTATGCCCCCCGCCATCATCTCGTCGAGTGTCTTCAGGACGACCGTGAGGGCGAGCTCCTTCCCCGTTCGCCGATGATACCTCAGAAGGAAACCTAGGTTGCCTGGAAGGGGGAATTTGGGGGCTCTCCCGAAACCCCCGTGCTCTTCGTCGAAAGACGAAACCAGTGTCGAGTATCCCTCGTCTAAGGCCTCTTTTCCCAGCTCCGTCTTCTCCTTGGAGGAAATCGGGGTTATGGCTTTGAGAACCTGCTGAGTGTTTGACATTACCTCGTCCCGCTCCTCCTTCCAGAGATTTGAAACATACTCGAGGACCTGCATGAAGCTGGGCATACCGTACCGCGGGGTAGGGGGGAAGTAGGTGCCGCCGTAGAAGGGTTTCAGGTCAGGCGTAAGGAAGACGCTCAGAGGCCACCCTCCCCCGCCCGTCATCGCCTGAACCGCCGCCATGTAATAGGCGTCTACTTCGGGTCTTTCCTCTCTGTCGACCTTGATCGGAATGAAGTTCTTGTTGATGAAAGCGGCTGTCTTGGGGTCTTCGAAAGACTCCTTCTTGAACTGATGACACCAATGGCATGTCGAATACCCTATGCTGAGGAATATCGGCTTGTTGTCATTTCTTGCCTTTGTAAACGCCTCTTTCCCCCACGGCCACCAGTCAACGGGGTTTGACGCATGCTCCAAGAGATAAGGGCTCTTCTCTTTCGAGAGGCGGTTGACTTTGGTTCCGTCCAATTCACTGGCAGAATTTGCCGTTGGTAATTGAATTTTCCCGAACAAGCAACGCTTAACACGGCTTGGACGGGGCCGCCTACAGATTCGATTACTCGGGAGGCTTTGATTTGCAGTACAAGTGGACCGTATTGACGGTGACGACAGTCGGTGTATTGATGTCGGGCATAGACAGCAGGATCGTCGTTATAGGGCTCCCTACAGTTGCCGCCTCTCTCAGGGCGGACGCGGAGCAGGCCATCTGGTTCACCCAGGCATATACCATTGGCAGCACGGTCGCGCTCCTCTTCCTCGGCAGGGTCAGTGACATGTACGGCCGAGTGAAAGTGTACAACGTCGGCTTCGCGATCTTCACCGTGGGCTCCTTGCTCACCTCCTTGTCTCCATCCCCCAACTTTTTCATTGCGTCTAGGATTTTCCAGGGGCTCGGGTCTGCAGCGCTCTTTTCCAACAGCGCCGCCATCATCACGGACGCTTTCCCCCGGGGGGAGCTGGGGACGGCCCTTGGAATCAACTCCGTGGCGTTCAGGGCGGGCTCAATGTTCGGCCTGACCCTGAGCGGCCTGATCCTGGCTTTCCTCGACTGGAGGTTCCTCTTCTACGTGAACATACCCGTCGGGATCTTTGGGACGCTCTGGGCTCACGTTCGGCTCCATGAGCAGAACAAACCGGAACGGAGGGCGCCCATGGACTGGCCTGGTTTCCTCACATTCACAGGCTTCATTACCGCGCTTCTGCTCTCCCTCACAACCGCGGCCTACGGCATAGGAGAATCTGACTTGACCGTCGTGCTGGGGCTGGCTTCAGCGGCGAGCCTTGCCGTTTTCGTGTGGGTCGAACGAAGGCGCGCGGCCCCGCTGCTTGACCTCAGCCTCCTGCGGATACGGGAATTCACAGGGGCAGTGACCGCGCAGATGATCAACTCCATGGCGTGGGGTGCATTCCTGCTGCTGATCAGCCTGTATCTACAGCTCGTGAAAGACTACAGCCCGCTGCAGGCCGGCATATCCATCATTCCGTTCGATCTTGCAATGCTCTTCCTCGCGCCTCTGAGCGGAAGGCTCTCCGACAGATATGGTACCCGGCCCTTCGCCACTGCGGGGCTTGCTGTGTTCAGCGCGTCCCTTCTTTCCATGTCTACCCTTGCGCCAGGCACCCCCTACACGACGCTCCTGGCTTTCCTCGTACTCGGGGGAGCAGGTATGGGGCTCTTCAATTCGCCGAACATGAGTTCAGCCATGGGGTCGGTTCCTGCGCATCGCAGAGGAGTAGCTTCCGGGTTCAGGGCGACCTTCTTCAACATAGGGTTTGTCCTCAGCTTCAACATCGTCATCCTCGTCCTGACATTTTATCTCCCCTATGGCCTGATAACACAAATCATCACTTCCGAGGGAGCCATCAACACCATTACGGCCAACGCATCAAGATTTTCTGGAGCCCTCGACAACCTCTTCCTTGTCCTGACAGTAATCAATACTGCTGCCATTGTTCCTTCGCTTCTACGCGGTAGGAGGGTAGTTGAAGGACCTGTGAAGGCTGAAGGGCTTGGTCACGAACCTGACTAGCGAGAATCTATCTTCAAATATCGGCAGCATCGGCTGGGAATTAATCACCAATGGTTCTTGAAAGGTTCGACATCGCAAGGGAGACCGTCGAGACCCCTTCGGGAAAGGCCGCGGCCTACAACATTCTGAAGCTGAAGGACATGGGGTACGACGTCGAAAGGGTTCCCTATTCGATTCGCGTCCTTCTGGAGAATGCCGTCCGTCATTCCGGGCGGGTCTCTGGGGCGTTCGAGGCGGCACATGAACTTGCCCAGTGGCCCAGGTCGATAGACTCCGAGACCCCCTTTATGCCTGAGAGGGTCCTGCTGCAGGATTACACCGGAGTACCGCTCGTTGTCGATCTGGCGGCCATGAGGGACGCCGCGAGAGAAAAGGGTCTAATGACAAGCGCAATCAACTCAAAGGTGCCCGTTGACCTGGTGATCGACCACTCGATTCAAGTCGACGCTTGGGGGAATGACATGGCGTTCTCCGTGAATCTCGAGAAAGAGTACGAACGAAATTCAGAGCGCTATTCCCTCCTCAAGTGGGCCCAGTCCGCCTTCAAGGGGATGCGAGTCTTCCCGCCTGGCAAGGGGATTTGCCATCAGTTTAACCTGGAATACCTGTCGCAGGTGGTTGCGGCGAGGGACGGGGAGGCTTTCCCAGACACACTCGTCGGGACAGACTCCCACACCACGATGGTCAACGGCCTTGGCGTCCTGGGGTGGGGAGTGGGCGGCATAGAGGCGGAGGCGGTCATGCTCGGGGAGCCCTACCATATGCCTATCCCCAAGGTCTACGGCGTCAAATTCACAGGGACCCTACGCGAGGGAGTAACTCCAACAGACCTCGTGCTCGCCGTCACGGAGAGACTCAGGGAGAAGAATGTAGTGGGGTCTTTCGTCGAATATTTCGGCGAGGGTTATGGTCAACTCTCCGTCCCAGACAGGGCTACGATCGGCAACATGTCCCCCGAATACGGCGCCACGGCGGGCTTCTTCCCCGTCGACGAGGCCACGCTTGCTTACCTCGCGGGCACGGCGAGGCCGAAGGCTCACATCGAAATGGTCTCGAGATACGCAAGAAGCTTCGGGTTCTTCGTCTCTGACATCGAGCCTCGCTACTCGGAGGTAATCCACATGGAGCTTGACAAGATTGAGCCTTCCATCGCAGGCCCGAGGAATCCAGAGGAGAGGCACACGTTGGTCTCTGTCCCCTCCTTCACTCGCTCGATGCTCACCCAGAGAAGTGCTCCGATAGCAAGTTCAGGTCCTTCGGTAGCAGAACGCGGCCAGCTAATGCTTGAAGAGGACGGTCCCATCCACGCGGGGCTTGCCGATGGTTCGGTTGTAATCGCCGCTATTACGAGTTGCACCAATACCTCGAACCCCACTGTCATGGTCGGTGCGGGTATGATAGCGAAGCGCGCTGTGGAGGCTGGACTGGAGATTCGGCCTTGGGTAAAGCCTAGCTTATCGCCGGGCTCTACCGTAGTCACCGATTACCTGCAGAATTCCGGATTATTGCGGTATCTCGATGATCTCGGTTTCTATTTGACAGGCTATGGTTGCCAGAGTTGCATCGGCAACTCCGGCCCCCTGGCGCCAGAGATCGAGAAAGCCATTAAGGAGAATGACATCTATGCAGTTGCCGTTCTCTCCGGGAACAGAAACTTCGACGGGAGGATTCACCCACTCGTCAAGGGGTCCTTTCTGATGTCTCCGATGCTGGTGGTCGCCTACGCGCTCGCGGGCAGGATTGATTTCGACTTCGAGTCTACTCCTCTGGGCAAGGGGAAGGACGGAAGGCCCCTCTACCTCAGAAATCTCTGGCCCACCCTCGACGAGGTGAAGAAGACGGTACTGGCTTCGCTCTCCTCCGACCTCTACGCGAAACGCTACGCCGACGCAATGAAGGGGGATGAGCGCTGGGAGAAACTGACGTCCTTTGAGGACGAGGTCTACCACTGGGATGACGTCTCCACATACATCAGGAACCCGCCCTGGTTCGATGCTTCGATGACCATGTCTTCGAAGAAGGACATAGCCGGTGCTCGCGTCCTGGCAGTCCTAGAGGATAAGGTCACCACTGACCACATCTCCCCTGCTGGGACCATACTGGCTGACAGCCCGGCAGGCGTCTACCTGAGGGAGCACGGCGTCGGCCTTCTCCAGATGTCCTCCTACGGGAGCAGGAGAGGTAACCACGAAGTGATGGTTCGGGGCGCGTTCAGCAACGTCAGACTGAGGAACGCCCTTGCCAAGGGGAAGGAGGGGGGCTACACGTCCCACCTCCCCGATGGAGCTGTCATGAGCATCTACGAGGCCGCCATGAAGTACGCAAAGGAGAACGTTCCCCTCTTGGTTATGGCGGGGAAGCAGTACGGAGCCGGGAGCTCGAGGGACTGGGCCGCCAAAGCCCCCAAGTTGCTTGGCGTGCGAGCGGTAATCGCAGAAAGCTTCGAGAGGATACACAGGAGCAACCTCGTGGCAATGGGGGTGCTCCCCCTCCAGTTCGTTGAGGGGGAGGGGGTCAAAGAGCTAGGACTGGCAGGCGACGAGGTCATTGACGTGTCAGGTATTGCCGCCATGGCCGCGCCAAAGCAGTGGGTCGACGTGGTGGCCAAGAGCAAATCGGGAGAGAAGCGGTTCAAGGTTCTCGCCCGAGTGGACAATGAAGTGGAAATGAAGTATCTTGAGGCTGGGGGTGTTCTGCCTTACGTCTTCGGCAGGCTGAACAAATCTGGACACTGACGCAACAATTTTAACCGCACCATAAACGGTCTTCCCTAATGGGTAAGGAGCCCCTGATCTATCTTGATGGGAAGTTCCTAGAGAAATCGAAGGCGGCGGTGTCTGTATTCGACCACGGGCTCCTCTACGGCGACGGTGTTTTCGAGGGGATAAGGGCATACAATGGCAGCGTGTTCCGGCTCTTCGACCACATCAATAGGCTGTACGATTCCGCCAAGAGCATCCGCCTGAAGATTCCGCTCACAAAACAGGAGATGACCGAGGTGGTCTTGGAGACGATAAGAAAGAACGAGCTCAAGGACGCCTATGTCAGACTCGTCATCACCCGCGGCTCGGGGGACCTAGGCGTCGACCCTTCACTCTGCAAGAGCCCCACCGTTTTCGTCATCGCTGAGCCAATGGCGAGCGTTCTCGGTCCCAGGGAACCGAGGGTGATTGGGGTCGTCATCTCTTCCTACAGGCGAGACAGGGTTGACGCTACTTCGCACGAGATCAAGTCCCTGAACTACATGAACAGCATCCTGGCAAAAATTGAGGCGACAAGCGCTGGTGCGGACGACGCCATTCTGCTCGACCAGAGAGGATTCGTATCAGAGGCAAGCGTGAGCAATGTCTTCCTGGCGAAAAACGGGAAGATCGTGACGCCTTCCCACGGCGCCGGAATCCTTCACGGCATCACGAGAGAACGGGTGATTCGGCTCTGTTCCGACCTAGGCCTGGAGGTGCAGGAGAGGGATGTGACACCATTCGAGCTGAACACGGCGGATGAGGTCTTCTTAGTAGGGACGAAGTCAGAAATACTCTCCGTGGGCTCCATCAGCGGAGCCAGCGTGGGGTCCGGGGGCGCGGGGCCAATAACGAGGCGCCTGTACCAGGAGTTCTCGAAAGTGGTCCTTAGGGCAGACGAGGGGACCCCTGTCTACGAAGCTAGGCCTGTAAGCGTCTAGGCCGCAGAAAGGATGTTATGTGCTTCGTCGGTCAATCAGGACAGGAATCTCGTCTATTCGACCGCGCAAAGGTACATGCCGAAGCGGATAACTCCTGTTGTTCATCATCCTAGTAAAATCTAAATACGCGATGAAATTCGGCCTCATACGGGGCCCTGTTCCGTGTATTGTTCGCGCCATGTAGCTAGTATTATCAATGGAGGTCTGGCGGCATAGTCGCTCCCAAGAAACCGGTGAAACGAAAGAAGGTGGAGGAGGAAGTACCCACCTTCAAGGTCAGTACTCATTTCCTGATTCCGAAGCATGAACTCCTCACGAGAGAAGAAGCAGAGCAGGTGAAGGCAAGGCACAACGCAACGTCTTCGCAATTCCCGTACATCCAGTCCACCGACGCGATTGCGAAGGAGATAGGGGCAAAGCCTGGCGACTTCGTGAGGATAACCCGCAGAAGCGAGACGGCCGGGACCAGCGTCTATTACAGATATGTCGTGGAGGGCTAAGTCTTGAGCAAACAGTTCGCCACCTCGAACTCCTGGGTCATCCTCAGCGATCTCCTGCAGAGGGAAGGCGTCGCAAGGCAGCACCTAAACAGCTACAACGAATTCGTGACGAGGGGGCTCCAGAACATAGTCGACGAAATCGGCGAGGTCGAAATCGAAACCGTAAGCACTCCCTACAAGATCAAGTTCGGGAGGCTCACCCTTGGCTCGCCCCGCGTCGTCGAGATTGACGGGTCAGTGAGCAGCATCCTCCCGATGGAGGCCCGTCTGAGGAACCTGACTTATTCTGCCCCAGTCCTTCTCGAGATGACGATCGAAGAGGAGGGGCTCCCCAGAGACACCACGCGCCAGCACATTGGTGATCTACCGGTGATGGTGAAGTCTGAACTCTGCCAGCTTTCGAACCGCTCCAAAGAGCAACTCATCGAGGCAGGCGAGGACCCCAACGATCCAGGGGGCTATTTCATAATCCACGGAGCGGAAAGGGTGATCGTAGGACTCGAGGACCTTTCCCCGAACAAGATCCTCGTCGACGCCGAGAAACTCTCCGGGACCGTGACCTACAAGTCCAGGGTCTACTCCTCGGTTGTCGGGTACCGCTCGAAGCTCGAGCTTACGCTAAAGCAGGACGGTGCCATCAACGTCAAGGTCCCAAGTTGCCCTGTGGACCTCCCCTACGTGATAGTCATGCGCGCCCTTGGAATAAAGTCTGACAAGGACATTGCAGACGCTGTCTCTCCCAAGGCCGAAATCCAGGACCTCCTGGAAGTCTCCTTCGACAAGGCGGCGGAGGCCCCCACGGAAAAGGACGCCCTCGTATACATCGGCAACAGGGTCGCCCATGGTATGCTGGAAGAGTTCAGGGTCAAGCGCGCTCAGTCCATGCTGGACTGGGGGCTCCTCCCGCACCTCGGCAAGACCGATGACAGGCGCTTCGACAAGTCGATGTTCCTTGGCGAGGCGGCGTGCAAGCTGCTTGAGCTCAGGCTCGGATGGATCGAGGCGGACGACAAGGACCACTACGGGAACAAGGTGATCAAGTTCGCTGGCCAGATGCTTGCCGACCTGTTCAGGACGGCGTTCCGTAACCTTGTCAGGGACATGAAGTACCAGCTTGAAAGGACGGGGCAGAAGCGGGGTGGCAACGTGGTCGGCGCGGCCATCAGAACAGGAATCATCACAGACAAGCTAAACAACGCCATCGCGACCGGTAACTGGGGGAGGGGAAAGGTCGGCGTGACCCAGCTCCTCGACAGGACCAATTACCTCAGCACCCTTAGCCACCTAAGGCGCGTCCAGTCCCCTCTCAGCAGGAGCCAGCCTAATTTCGAGGCAAGGGACCTGCACGCGACCCACTTCGGGAGGATATGCCCATCCGAGACTCCTGAAGGAGTGAACTGTGTCGTGCCATCCACGAACATCCTCCTAACCGACGGCACACAAGCCACGATTGGGGAAATCGGCCAGAATTGGCAGGGGACCCAACTCGCTACAGTAGACATAATGCACGATGATATGGCGCAGACGACGATAGCTAGGTACATCGCGACAGACCCTACACACGATGGTACCCCTGTCTACAGAGTGGTCACCGAAGCTGGCAGAGAACTCATCGCCACAAGAGATCATCCGCTACTTACGGACAATATGACTTGGAAGCTGGCTGGAGACGTCGAGCCGGGAGATAGGGTCGTGGTGTACCCGGCGCTGGAGCCGGTCAGAGGCCTCACAAGACTCTCGATGCAAATCCTGACTTCGAAGAGCTTCCCAACCAGTCGAAGCAAGTGGGAGAAGATCTCCGTCCTGTCTGAACTCAAGAAGCAGAATCTCATGCCACTCGAAGGAGGCAACCCGAAGCTGCCTGTTCTAAGCAGAATCGTAGGAGCAATTTTCTCCGATGCTCACCTCCACATGGGAAGTTCCCCGTTCATCCAGTTCTCATTGGGAACGGAAGACGACGGAAGGGAGGTACAACGAGACCTTGAAAGACTCGGATTCAAATCAAGTATGAAGCTCCGAACAAAGCACATCGTGCGTCCCGAAAGACAGTATGATATGCACGTCTACACGGTCACTTGTTACTCGAAACTCCTCTGCACCCTCCTTGAAAAGCTCGGTGCCCCTGCAGGGAAAAAGACCGACACGCGTTTCTCGATTCCAAGTTGGATTATGGAAGGAGCCCCGCAAATCAAATGGGAATTTCTCTCTGCCTTTCTCGGAGGTGATGGGCCGAAGCCATCCATTACCCACCAAATTGGAAAGAAATACTCCATCAGCATGCCTCCGATTAGCTTCCACAAGGTTGAACGATTGAGGAGCAACGGATTGGCGCTGGCCAAGCAGCTCAGTGAGTTGTTGACAGAGTTCGGATGCGAAACATTACGCATAGTTTCTAAAAGAGATTACATGCGCGCCGACGGAGAGCTGGTCACAAAAATATCAATCGTTCTGGGTGGCTCCAAGCCTACCCTGGAAGCCGTCACCCAAAAGATAGGCTATCGATATTCCAGGACGAAGCAACGACAGTCCCTTCTTGCAGGGGAATACCTCAGGATTTCCCGCGAGCGCATACTCGAACGCGTCGAAAAGAAAAAGATCTCTGCGAGGCTCTATCGGGAGGGCCAATTCCCGTCGCAAATCGCGCCGATTCTAGGAGAGTCTCGGAAGACGATTGAACATTGGCTCTACTGGGACAAGTACAAGCGGACACATAAGCCGAAATCTCTGATTCTTCCCTTCAATGAATGGAGGGAGAGGAATGTCATCACAATCGGAAATGACGACTACGTCCTGGAGCAAATCATTAGCAAGGAACCTATTACAGGAGTGGGTGACGTTAGAGACGTCACGACGACCGCCGACTCACATAACTTCATCGCAAACGGTTTCGTAACTCACAACTGCGGCCTCGTCAAAAACCTCGCGCTTTCGGCGATAATCTCTGTCAGCGTCCCCTCACAGGAGGTTGAAGAGAAGCTCTGGGAGCTGGGCGCCAAGCAGATCAGGGACGCAGACCAGAAGCTGCAGGTCGACGGGTGCAGAATCTTCATGGACGGCCGGTTCCTGGGTTACGTCGACGACGGCGACAGGCTGGCGAAGGCATTCAGGAAGCTCAGAAGAGAGGGCCAGATCAACCCAAGCGCCAGCGTGCTCTACGTGGCACCGGTGAATGACAAGGCATACCCGAGAATCTACATCAGCCTCAGCTCCGGGCGCGTTCTGAGGCCACTGGTCGTGGTCGAAAGCGGGAGACCTCTCCTCAATCCTGAGCTCATAGAGAAGGTTAACGCGGGCCAAAACTCCTGGAGGGATCTCGTCGAGCAGGGCATCATCGAACTGATAGATGCAAACGAGGAGGAGAACTGCCTCGTATCGATGAACCCCGAGGACGTCACTACGAAGAACACCCACATGGAACTCTTCCCCGCCGCCATGTTCGGGATTGCAGCTTCTATCATTCCATACCCGGAGCACAACCAGTCTCCAAGGAACACGTACGAGTCCGCCATGGCTAAGCAGAGCCTCGGCTTCAGTTCCCCCACATACCCCATATCCCCCCACGTCAGACAGCACCTGCTCGTCAGTCCCCAGGCGCCTGTCGTGCGGACCAGGACCCTGGATCTGCTCAAGATAGACGAACGCCCGCTGGGAACGAACTGTGTCGTGGCCGTGTTGTCTTTCGAAGGTTACAACATCGAGGACGCCATAATCATGAACAAATCGAGCGTGGAGAGGGGAATGGCCAGGTCCTTCTTCTATAGACTCTACGAAGGAGAGGCGAAACAGTACCTCGGGGGGATGAGGGACACGTTCGAGGTCCCGGCAGCCGAATCGAACATCAGGGGCTACAGAGGTGAGAAGTTCTACAGGCTCCTGGAGGGGGATGGGGTCGTCGCCGACGAATCACAGGTCACCGGTGGGGACGTGGTCATTGGGAGGACCAGCCCTCCAAGGTTCATGGAGGAGTACAAGGAATTCGAGATCAAGGGCCCCTACAGGCGGGACACGTCTGTCGCCGTGAGACCTTCCGAGTCCGGGGTGGTCGACTCGATATTCATGACAGAGAACGTGGAGGGGGGCAGGATGTTCAAGGTTAGGGTGAGGGACATGAGGGTCCCTGAGATAGGCGACAAGTTCGCCTCGAGACACGGGCAGAAGGGGGTCATCGGGCTGGTGGTCCCGCAGGAAGACATGCCCTACACAGCCGATGGGATTGTTCCGGACGTGATAATCAATCCACACGCTTTCCCATCAAGGATGACCGTAGGACAATTCATCGAATCAATCGCCGGAAAGGCCGCCTCTTTCAGGGGTTCTTCTGTCGACGGCTCCGCCTTCGCGGGTGAGAGCATCGACGAGATGGAGAAGGTGCTCCGATCGAGGGGCTTTGAACCTACAGGGAGAGAAGTGATGTACGACGGGAAGACTGGGATGAAGTTCGCAACCGACGTCTTCGTTGGGGTAGTCTATTACCAGAAACTCCACCACATGGTAGCCGACAAGATACACGCAAGGGCAAGGGGGCAGGTGCAGATGCTCACCAAGCAACCGACGGAAGGCAGGGCGCGCGGAGGCGGTCTGAGGTTCGGGGAGATGGAGCGGGACTGCCTCATAGCCTACGGAGCATCGATGGTCCTCAAGGACAGGCTCCTCGACGAAGCGGACAAGACGGAGATCTATGTCTGCGAGAAATGCGGACTGATCGCCTACTACGACGCCAAACAGAGGAAGTACACGTGCAAGATAGACGGGGACCAGGCGAAGATATCAACCGTGGTGGTCGCCTACGCATTCAAGCTCCTCCTCCAGGAAATGATGAGTCTGAACATAGCCCCGAGGCTTCAGCTGAAGGACAAGGTGTAGACAATGTCAATGGAACAGGCTCTCAAGACAATCGGCGGAATCAATTTTGCCGTCTTCTCTCCCAGTGAGGTCAGAAAGTACTCGGTGGCCGAAATCACCCAGCCGGAGACGTACGACGAGGACGGGATGCCTGTCCAGGGAGGGCTCATGGACAGCAGACTTGGCACACTCGAGCCCGGGCAGAAATGCGGCACCTGTGGAAGCACTGCGGGAAGGTGCCCAGGCCACTTCGGTCACATCGAACTGGCCGAACCGGTCCTCCACATCGCTTTTGTCGACGAGATAAACAGGCTCGTGCAGACCACATGCAGGTCCTGCGGAAGGATACTCCTCCCCCAACAGGAGCTAGACGCCTACCACGCGCAGATCGCCAACCAGACCGACTTCACCCCAGCCCTGCCGGAGACGGTGGCCAAGGAGATAGCGACAAAGGCGAAGAAGGTCAAGCTCTGTCCGCACTGCGGGAAGCAGCAGTACCAGATTGAGTTCACGAAGCCGACGATATTCCACGAGATAACAGAGGAAGGGGGAGCAACTCGTCTTCTCCCCGTGGCTATCCGCGAGAGGCTCGAGAGGATAAACAACGAGGACCTCGAGCTTTTGGGATTCAACTCCCGAGCGGCGCGCCCCGAGTGGTTCGTCCTCCAAGTCCTCCCCGTCCCCCCGCTCACCGTCAGGCCGTCCATCACCCTCGAGTCGGGGATCCGCTCCGAAGACGACCTCACCCACAAGGTCGTCGACATCCTGAGGGTCAACCAGAGGGTCCGGGAGTCCAAGGAGTCGGGCACTCCGCACCTTATCGTACAGGATCTTGTCGACCTCCTCCACTATCACGTCACGACCTACTTCGACAACGAGGTCTCCGGCATCCCCCAGGCACACCACCGTTCGGGGAGGCCCTTGAAGACACTCAGCCAGAGGCTGAAGGGGAAGGAGGGGAGGTTCAGAGGTTCCCTGTCAGGAAAACGGGTGGACTTCTCGAGCCGTACTGTTATCAGCCCAGACCCTAGCCTCGACATCGGCGAGGTGGGCGTCCCGTTCGAGGTTGCGAAGAAGCTTACCATCCCTGAAAAGGTATCTCCCTTCAACATAGAGCACCTGAAGGAGCTTGTAAACAAGGGGCCCTTCGAACACCCTGGCGCCAACTACGTAATCCGCCCGGACGGGGTCAAGATCAGACTCGACTTTGCCAGCGATAGGAAGGCGCTTGCAGACTCGCTCGCGCCGGGCTACATTGTCGAAAGGCACCTGATGGACGGCGATGTCGTCCTGTTCAACAGGCAGCCCTCCCTTCACAGGATGTCAGTCATGGCCCACTTCGTCCGAGTTCTTCCCTTCAGGACCTTCAGGCTGCACCCTTCAGTCTGCCCCCCATACAACGCCGACTTCGACGGGGACGAGATGAACCTCCATGTCCCCCAGAGCGAGGAGTCCAGGTCCGAGGCGCTCATGCTCATGAGGGTCCAGGACCAGATAATCTCCCCGAGGTACGGAGGCCCCATCATAGGCGGTATCAGGGACTTCATCACAGGCGCGTTCATGTTGACGAGGGACGAGACCCTACTCACCCCCGCCGAGTTCTCTAACCTCGCCCTCGTCGGGGAATACGACGGGGACCTCCCGGAGCCCGCACAGAAGGGGGCTCATCCCATGTACACGGGGAAGCAGCTCTTCTCCCTCTTCCTCCCGAGGGGGATGAGTTACGTACAGACTTCGAAATGGGCGAAGGCGCAGCGGACGGGCACAACCAATGATGTCGTAATAAGGGAGGGCCAGCTGATTTCAGGGGTCGTAGACAAGGCGGTAATCGGAGCAGAGGAACCCGACTCCTTGTTGCACCGTATCGCCAAGGACTACGGCGACGAGGAGGCTCGTAACTTCCTCAACTCCATACTGAAGGTCCTGAAGACGTTCCTCACACGAAGGGGCTTCACCTATGGCTTCAACGAACTTGAGCTTCCCGGCGAAGCCAAGAAGGGCATAACCGATTCACTCGACGAGGCATACGCCAACGTCAACGACCTCCAGAAGAAGTACAAGGCTGGGACCCTCCAGCAGACCAGGGGGCTCTCAGCAGAGGACACTCTCGAGGCCTACATTGTGAACGAGCTCGCGAAGGCGAGGGACAAGGCAGGACGGATAGCCGACAGGTCCTTCCCTGCGGAGAACTCCGGCATGATAATGGCAAGGACCGGTGCGCGAGGTTCCAGTCTGAACGTGGGCCAGATGACCGCGGCCCTGGGCCAGCAGTCGGTCAGGGGCAAGAGAATAAGTCACGGGATGAAGGGCAGAGCCCTTAGTCACTTTCCCTGGGACGATCCTTCCCCTGAGGCGAAGGGTTTCGTAAGGAGCAATTACAGGGACGGCCTTTCCCCAACTGAGTTCTTCTTCCACGCGATGGGAGGACGCGAAGGGCTGGTCGATACGGCAGTCAGGACCCAGCAATCGGGATACATGCAGAGGCGCCTCGTCAACGCTCTCGAACACCTCAAGGTGGAGTACGACCTAACGGTCAGGGACCCACACGGGCACGTCATCCAGTTCCTTTACGGCGAGGACGGCGTCGATGTTGCCAAGAGCGACCATGGCCGCCCCATCAATCTTGACAGGCTTGTGGAGACAGAGGAGCTTTCCCACAAGGGGAAGTCGAAGGTAGACGCCGAGCAGCTCGAGAAGCTCCTGAAAAAGTACCAGCCGATACTAAACGAGCGGCTGTTAAGGGAGCTCAAGGACAAGCTTGGAGGCTCCCACCTCGACGATGAGGGTCTCAAGGAGACCATGGAGAAGGTGGACGAGGCAATGGACTACTCCCGGGTCGAACCCGGGGAAGCTTCGGGTATCGTGGCAGCTCAGTCAATCGGGGAGCCCGGTACCCAGATGACGCTCAGGACCTTCCACTTCGCAGGAGTGAGGGAGAGGGACGTGACCCTTGGCCTCCCCAGGCTAATGGAGCTTGTGGACGCTCGGAAGATCCCTGCCACACCTTCGATGGACATATACCTGACAAAGGACTTTGCCGCAAACAACGAGAAGGCCGTCAAGGTCGCCAAGGAGATACTCTTTACCAAAGTCGGGAACGTTGTCGCCTTCAGCGAAGTCGACCCCACGGAAGGGATCAAGCTGCACCTCGACCCCGACCTTATGACGGACAGGGATACAAACCCTGAGGAGATCTCCAAGGTCATCGAGACTGGGAAGAGGAAGGTGCAGCAGGACAAGAGGAACCCCAGCGTCATACACGTCAGCATGCCCGATGCCGACCTCTCCGCCCTGTTCACGCTTAGGAACAAGATCCTCAACATGAAGCTGAAAGGCATTCCAGGCATCACGCGAGTCACCGTGGTCAAGGAGGGCGAGGAATGGTTCATCCAGACGGCCGGATCCAACCTTGGGAAGGTCGTGCAGATCGTGGGGGTCGACCCCACCCGGGTATACACCAACAACGTCCACGAGGTAGCTCAGGTCCTGGGCATCGAGGCGGCAAGGGCGACACTGGTCAGGGAGCTCATGAGCACCCTGGACGAGCAGGGCCTCGAAGTAGACATACGCCACATCTTCCTCGTGGCAGACCTGATGACCTCGAGAGGCTACATACAGCAGATCGGGAGGCACGGCATTGCCGGGACAAAGAGCAGCGTCCTCGCTAGGGCAGCTTTCGAGATTACTGTGCCCACCCTTGCCGAGGCTGCGGTCAAGGGCGAGGTCGAAGACCTGAAGGGCGTCACAGAGAACGTCATCGTCGGGCTCCCGATCCCTGTGGGGACGGGGATGATCGACCTCTACATGAGCTGATGCTGATGGTTGATAGCGCGCAACTCTCAAAGGTCCTAAAGGACGCCATGAAAGGGGGCAAGTCGGTGGTGGGAGCCAAGGAGAGCATGGCCGCGGTGAAAGGGAGCAAGGCGATCCTCTGCACCCGATCGATCCCCGCCAAGCTGGGGGCAAGGCTCAGGGAGGAGGCCAAGAAGCAGGGTGTACCCCTAGTAGAGCTGACACAGTCTTCGGCCGAGCTCGCGAAGCTGGTAGGAAAGCCGTACAGGGTGTCGGCCATAGCAATAAAGAACGTAAGCGACTCTGACATCAAGCTGCTCACAAGGTAATGGTGCCATGCCCGAAATCAAACTGAGCTCGGACCAGCTCTCCCTGATGTCCATGTTCCAGGGCATGACGGGGGCTACGGCCCGAGACTGCGTAATCGACGATAAGCGCGACAGGGTCATATTCGTCATCGCCCAGGGGCAGATGGGACTCGCCATCGGTAAGGATGGGGCCTCCGTGAAAAAGATCGAGCGCGCCGTAAAGCGCCCGGTCGAGGTGGTGGAGTGGGCCGATGACATCGAAGGGCTGGTGAGAAATTCCCTGGGGACAAAGTTCGTCCAGGAAGTGAGGGTTAGCGACCGCCTCGACGGTACGAAGGGGATTGTCGTCGTGGTGGACCCGCGCAAGAAGGGGGCGGTGCTGGGCCTGGGCGGAAAGAACGCCGAAAAGGTGAGGCTCCTGGCGAAGCGCTACTTCGACATAAGCAACGTCCAGATCACAAGCGAGCTCTAAGTGGTTAAATACAATGAGCGAAGGCGGCGTCTGAAGCATGGCAGGTTCACCCCGCGGAGAGTTCGCGGCGCGCCAGGCGCTGCTTAAGCGCCAGAGACTCCGCTGGTCCAACAAGTGGTACAAGAGGCGGAAGCTTGGCCTCGATTTCAAGGCGGACCCCCTTGAAGGGGCACCTCAGGCCCGGGGGATTGTGCTGGAAAAAGTCGGCGTGGAGTCGAAGCAGCCGAACTCGGCGATCCGAAAATGCGTAAGGGTGCAGGTCGTTAAGAACGGCAAGCAGGTCACGGCCTTCCTCCCAGGGGACGGAGCCCTGAACTTCGTCGACGAACACGATGAGGTCATGCTACAGGGCATAGGAGGCTCAATGAAGCGAGCTATGGGGGATATCCCAGGTGTCCGCTGGACGGTCTTCAAGGTAAACGGCGTTTCTTTGAACGAGCTGGTCTACGGCCGCAAGGAGAAGCCGAGGAGATAGGTATGAGCAGGCAGTCCCTCGAGTACCCCAACCTCCTACTCTGGGAGAGGTGGGATCTGACAGGGGTCAAGGTCGAGGACCCAGGCCTCCAGACCGTCATCAGCCTGAAGCCCATGCTAATCCCTCACTCCGGGGGAAGGCACGAGCACAAGAAGTTCGGCAAGACAAGGGTGAACATAGTGGAAAGGCTCGTCGATGGAATGATGCACTCGGGGAAGAAATATGCGAAGAACACGGGTAGAATGGGGGGCAAGAAGCAAAAGTCAATGAACATAGTGAAGACTTCCTTCGCGATCATAGAGCTCAGGACAGGCCAGAACCCTGTGCAGCAGCTGGTGAAGGCTGTCGAGAACGCGTCCCCAAACGAGGACACCACAAGGCTCAGCTACGGCGGAGTGGTCTACCACCAGTCGGTGGACATCTCGCCCGTCCGCAGAGTCGACCTGGCGCTCAGGTTCATCTCAGAAGGAGTCAGAGAGGCTTCGTTTAACTCACCGAGGACGGTCGAAGAAGTGCTCGCGGACGAAATCATCCAGGCGGCTGCGGGTGACGCCAGCAGCTACGCCGTAAAAAAGAAGAACGAACAGGAACGCGTCGCCATGGCTAGTCGCTAGTTCCCGCTGTTCTCTCCTGGTCTCCCTTCCTCAGCTCCATACCCTTCAGCTCGTTCTCCATCTCCGGGGGCTCGGATATCATCGCCTCGGGGTTAGACAGGAAGCTCCTCGCAAGTTGGAGGACCTGCGGTGCCCTGAAATTCTGCAGCCTGTGGGACACACGGAAGTCGTACCTGGGGTCTCGGGCCACCGCGCCGAGCACCTCTAGGCGCGAGGTGCCTATCGCGTCTCTGAGCAGGTACCCGGCCTTTAGCTGGGTCACCATGTCGTCCTCGGCGAATATGATCAGCGTCGGTTTCCTCAGCTTCTGTAGCCGCCTGAGCTGGTCCTTGTCGTACGAACACGCCACCAGGACGATCGAGTCAACGCTCTCGGGCCAGTCGAGGGCGAACTCCAGGGCCACCTGCCCTCCCCACCCGCCCCCCATCACGCTCAGCCTCCGGACCCCGAGCCTATCCACGAAGTCCCGGAGCATCCGCGCCTGGGCCCGAAAGTCCGGCGTCTCCTCTGGCTTGGTGGACTTCCCGTACCCGAGAAGGTCCGGGGCGATGAGCCTGTAGTTATCCGCCATCGCAAGGATTGGCTGCCAGACTCGCCAGCTCTCCTGTGGTTCACTGCCGTGCAAGAGGAGGAGGGGGGAGCCGTTGCCGACCGACGCGAAATTTATCGTGAACTCGCCGACGTCGAGCACCTTCTCCGTGGCTTCCAACTGGGACGAGCCCGGTGAATCGCCTTTCAAAGTTTTCCATTCGCGGGTGTTACTGTGGCTCGATGGTGGCGGGAGGCTTCGACGAGATAGCATACGAAACGGCTACCACGCCGCTCACCTCGTTTGTTATCCTGCTCGAAATCCTTTCGAGGACTCGTGGGTCAAGCCTGCTCCAATCTGCGGTCATGGCGTCCACCGACTCAACAACCTTCACGGTCACCTGGTGCCCGAGCCTCCTTTCGTCCCCCAAGACCCCCGTTACTTCGTCGTCCCCAACGTATGCAAACGCCTGCCAGACCTTCCGATAGAGTCCCTCTCGCCCTAGCTCCTCTTCGACCACTTCGCTCGCTTCCCTGCAGACTCTGAGCTTCTCACTTGTCACCTCTCCCACAACCCTCACCGCAAGCCCCGGGCCAGGGAAGGGGTGCCTCTCCACCACTTCTTTTGGAAGACCAAGAAGATGACCGAGCTCCCTTACCTCGTCCTTGTACAACTCTCTCAGCGGCTCGACGACTGACATCGAGAGATTCTTGGGGAGGCCGCCGACGTTGTGGTGAGTCTTGATTATCGACGCCGGCCCCATTGAGCGCCCGCTCTCTATCACGTCCGGGTACAGGGTCCCCTGGGCGAGGTGTTCGAAAGGTCCCTTTGCTTCCGCAAATCCTTCGAAAACTTCTGCAAACGTTCTCCCCACCACCTTCCTCTTCTCTTCTGGGTCTCTGATCCCCCTTAGCGCCCCCAGGAACCTGTCAGGCGCGTCTAGTATTTCGACGTGCACGCCGAGCTCTTGGCCAAGAAACTTCCTGACTCTTTCCCCTTCTCCCTGTCTGAGCAGGCCCGTGTCTATGAACACGCACGTGAGCCTGGTCCCCACTGCCCTGTTGAGTATCCCCGCGGTAACGGACGAGTCAACGCCCCCTGACACAGCGCAAAGGACATTCCCCTCCAGACGGGAGAGCGTCCTGACGGAGTCGTCGAGGAATCCCTTCATGTCCCAGTTCTTCTCCGCCCTGCAAACACCGAAGACGAAGTTGGACAGCATTGCCTCCCCGTTCTGGGTGTGTGAGACCTCGGGGTGGAACTGCACCCCATACTGCGACGCACCGGTCAGCCTGACTGCCGCGTAGGGCGAGGATTCGCTCGAGGCGAGCACCTCTAACTTCGGAGGTATCCTGGCCGCCGAGTCCGAGTGGCTCATCCAACATGCTAGCCTCTCCCCCTCCATGCTGTCGAGGAGACCTCCCCCCGTGATGACAGTCACGACAGTCCTGCCGTACTCCCTCCTGTCCGCTTTCACTACTTCACCTCCGTTGGCCGTTACAATCAGTTGGTAACCGTAGCATATGCCGAGAAGCGGAATGTTTCCTCTGAATATGTCCGGGTCTGGGGACGGAGCCCCATCGGCGTATACGCTTGCTGGCCCTCCCGAAAGTATGATGCCGGCCGCACCGCTCCCCTTCAGGTCTCCGTATTTCGTGTAATGGGGGAGGAGGGCAGAGTACACGCCGAGGCCCCTCACCCTCCTACAGATGAGGTGGGCGTATTGCCCTCCAAAGTCGAGGACGGCTATCCCGCCGTCCAGTCTGCCCGCCGTCTACTGCTTCACCTCGAAGGAGTGTGCGCCGAGTTCTGTAGCCCCCAGTGCGCTTACTAGCCCAAAGCAAGCCTTCTCCCACATGCCTTGGACGTTTGTAGCTCCAGCGTACCCGAACGCTGCCTTCAGACCGCTTTCCATTCGGCCCAGCACCTTATCCGCGCTCCCCGCATACGGGACGAAAGCTTCCACCCCTTCGTCAAGTCCTTTTGCAGGTACACCGTACCTGTCCAGGGCGAACCGGGCTTTTCTCGCGGCTGCGCTCGCCATTCCTCTGTAGATCTTGAACTTCCTGCCTTTCCTTAGGATCACCGTCCCGGGCGACTCTTCCGTACCAGCTAACATTGACCCCAGCATGGCCGACGAGGCCCCGGCGCCGAAGGCAAGAGCGGCATCCCCCGGCCCCCTGATTCCCCCGTCCGCGATCACGGGCAGGTCAAGCTTCCGCTCCTGAATTCCGGCAGCAACCTCTGCCACGGCAAACAGCGTAGGCGCTCCCACCCGTGTCACCTCCGAAGTGATGCAGATGGACCCGGATCCGATTCCTGCCCTGAAACCGTCCACCCTAGGGAGCTCATCGACTATGTCCAAGACGGCTTTGCGCGACCCGACGTTCCCGGCTATGAAATCGGAACTCAGCTCCGGAAGCACACTCTTCGCTGCCGAAATCACCCTGGCGGTGTGAAAGTGTGCCACGTCGGCCACCAGGAAGTCTGCCACTCGGTCGAGGGCCCTGCACCTCTCTCCGTCGAGCGGGGATACGGAGGCACCGACCAGAGGGCGACCCCTGTCATCCGTGCTCAGGGCCCTGACCCTGGAACCCTTCACCTTCCTTACCTGGTCCACCTGGTCCTGGAGGGGCATGTTTCGGTGGATGGCACCTGCACCCCCCAGCCGGGCCATCACAAGGGCCATCTTCCACTCTGTTACCGTGTCCATGGGAGAGGAGACAAGAGGTAACCTGAGCTTGATCTTCCTGGTCAGCTTCGACGAGACGTCTATCTCCAGAGGTTCGACCTCGCTCCTCCCTGGCAGGAGAATGAAGTCGCGGAACGTGTACACGTCACGGGCGGACTTTAGTTTTGTAATGAAACTTGCCGGCAAGGCCTGGCCTTGCCAAACTTGAATTTCACCATGGGTATATCAAGGCTCGCCCAAGCATCGGGGTACAATTCGCACAGACGTGTCCAATCGGATGGATGGACACCATCTCCACAACCGTTAATTAGAGTGGAAAGAGATTTTGTGGCGTCGGATTTGAGCAGGGACCCCGGTTCGATATTCGGCGGGCTGTTCTCCGTTTGCATCAGGGACGACTATGTCAAGCCCGACAGGAAGATGGTCGCCGAAGGCGTGTTGTGCCTAATTCTCGGCGCGGTCAGCAGCATCGTTACCACCTATGTCCTTTCCGTGGCCGGAGTCCTCGTCTAGACAATTCGACAAAGCCGTAAAGGAATACTACCTTCCCCGCATTTACCAACTTTGTCAGTGATATTGGCCCATCGATACAGCATGGGAAGAAAACTCGTACTGTTCGGATTCTGGCTCCTGGGTTACGCCCTTGGCTTCTTCGCCTGGCTCGTTAGGGGCCCGGTGATCAATGCCCTTGAGAACATCGGTCTCAGCTCTGACGCGGCCGGGGCCCTCATTACGGGCTTTGCCGGGTCGCTGGTGATGCTCGTGGGCGTCATCATGTGGAGCTACCTCTCATCGAGCTAGACAGAGAAGGTCCTCAGAGCGTAGAGCGGGAGGCTCGACCCAGCTCGCGCTCCCGCATTTCTGTCGCCCCCCGACCGCCTATCCCATCTAACGACTATTCATGCAATTTCGCGCGATTCTAGATTCCGCTCCTCTGCTTGCACCCATACTCCCATTTTCATTAAAGGCCCTAAGTGTTTCTCCTGCCCTTCCCTTTGCCCAGATACTGCTTAGTCATCACCTTCAACGTCGACTTGGGCTCCTCAGCTCTCCGGCGCGCTCTGTTTCATCTCGTTACCCTTATATACGCTGGAAGGGGGTCGTTTTCTTGTAACGAGTGTCATAGTATGGCGAATAAGGCCCATCTGAACCTGATAGTAACCGGCCACGTGGACCACGGCAAGAGCACGACCATGGGGCACTTCCTCTTCGACCTCGGCGTCGTCGACCAGAGGATGATCGAGGAGTTCGCAAAGGAGTCCGAGAAGACGGGCGCAGGGGATTCGTTCAAGTATGCTTGGGTCCTGGATCAGCTCAAGGACGAGAGGGAGAGGGGTGTCACCATCGACCTCGCCTTCCAGAGATTCGAAACCCCGAAGTACTTCTACACGCTGATCGACGCCCCTGGCCACCGCGATTTCATCAAGAACATGATCACGGGCGCCTCCGAGGCTGACGCGGCTGTCCTTGTGGTCTCAGCAAAGAAAGGGGAGGAAGACGTCGCCCTAGGCGCAGGCGGCCAGGCAAGAGAGCATGCTTTCCTACTGAGGACCCTCGGAGTCACCCAGCTAGTAGTCTGCATCAACAAGATGGACGACCAGACTGTAAAGTACTCAGAGCAGAGGTATAACGAGGCCAAGCAGGACGTCGAGAACCTGCTGAAGACCGTGGGGTACAACGTCTCCAAGATCCGCTTTGTCCCCGTGTCTGGATGGACGGGGGAGAACCTGATCAAGCCCTCCACCAACATGCCCTGGTACAAGGGTCCGACGCTGCTTCAGGCGCTGGACGAGTTCGTGGAACCCCCGAAGCCCATCGACAAGCCACTCCGGCTCCCCGTACAGGACGTCTATACAATCACAGGCGTCGGGACCGTCCCCGTAGGGAGGGTCGAAACAGGCAAGATCAAGGTCGGTGACACAGTCGTCATCATGCCCGAGGGCCTGTCTGCTGAGGTGAAGTCCATCGAGACGCACCACACACAGATGCAGGAAGCGATGGCGGGGGACAACATAGGGTTCAACCTCAGAGGCGTCTCCAAGGGCGAGTTCAGAAGGGGATCGGTGCTCGGCCCCCCGAGCGCTCCCCCCACCATAGCGAAGGAGTTCAGGGCGCAGATCATAGTGGTGTACCACCCGACCGCTATCGCAGCGGGCTATACCCCTGTTTTGCACCTCGCAACCAGCCAAACTGCAGCTACAATCACGGAACTCGTCGCCAAAATCGACCCAAGAACAGGTCAGCCAACCGAAGATAAGCCCAAGACGCTTAAGACTGGGGACTCAGCAATTGTCAAGATTGCTCCGCTGAGGCCAATTGTAGCCGAAAACTTCAAAGAGTTTTCGGAACTTGGCCGTTTTGCCCTGAGAGATTCTGGCAGCACCGTTGCAGCTGGAATCATTCAGGAAATAACCCAGAAAGGCACGGTCGAGAAGAAAGTAGCTGCGAAGACCTAAATCCCCTCATTCCGGCCCCATTCCAATCTAGGCACTGCTTTCTTAGTCAAGAAAGGAGGAGGCAGCTTTGGTGTTCATCCTGCGGACATGTCTGTTTATCGACCCAGGTCGAATGAAGATGTTGTATTCTCGTAGCAGTTTGCGGGATGTCACGTACCTTCGATAAAGGCGAGCCAGGAATGGTAAGCTAGTGCCCGTGCGCCACTCTAAGACTGTCGTTCGGTGTATGCCGATGCATGCAGCAACCTCGCCAAGGGACTTAGATAACATCATTCCTGACAAAAGTGCAGAACCGCCTGAACTGCTCCTTGTCCCGTTCGCTAGGCGTGAAGGCCCAGAAGTCCGAAACGAACCGCAGCGACTCCGCCTCTCCTGACTGGATTCCGTCTATGACCTTGGGGTCGTAGTTCAGTAATTTCTCGACTCGAGGTCTATTCCGCCGTCCGTGAGGGTTTCGAAGTGGTAATTGAGGGAAGCATTCATTTCTCTGAGTCCCCATGTCCTGCCTCACTAACGGGCCGTTTGCGTCTGCAGAATCGTGGAATCTCTGGGGGTTTGTGACTTTCCCTGTCCTACTGTCGTCTCTGGGCGTAGTTTGAGATGGCACCGAGAATCTCACGGGAGCCAAATCTCGCATTTGAACCCGCTTTGATTTTGATCGCTATCGTCTGTGGAGGTCTCTGAAACTAAGTGCCCTGAACTAATGGCTCTCCTTGTATCAGGGCCGGGGCCAACGCCTCGTCCAGACGGGGCCTCTGTAACGGTTAAACAGCCACCATGATCGCCATGCCCTCATGAGCTTCGACGAACTCCTCAGCGAGGTCGGAAGTTTCAGGAAACTTTTCGCTTTGGGGAGGAAACAGGGGGTGGATATCGAAGCGGAGTTGGAGAGGGCAATGACCGCTGACAGTGATCTTTTCAAGATCGTCGGGTTCAAGGTTGTGAAGGTGCGCACGGGAAGGGCAGAGCTGAGCTTTCCTTACAGCAAGGCAGTGACGAGGAGGGGCGGGTTGGTCCACGGCGGGATCGTGATGTACTCCCTCGACAACGCCTGTGGCATAGCAGCGATGAGCGTCAACCCTGGGGTGGACCAGCTCACGACGGAGCTCAATGTCAACTTCCTCCGGCCCCTAAGGAAGGGTCCGTTCAGGGCCATCGGGAGGGTGGTGAAGGCCGGGAACAGCGTCGTCGTGGTCGAGGGGGAGGTAAGGGATGCCGAGGGAGCCCTGTGCGCGAAGTCACTTGGGTCGTGGTACATAATCCGGCAAAGGGCGTAGAGCCTCATCCGAGCGGGGCGCATTCGATAACCGTTTTCTAGCCGGCGATATGTGTCGGCGAGGATGGGTTTCCTCCGCGTGGTAGAGGTCTTCCCCCCGCTCTTTCCGTATTCCAGAAGAAAGGAAGATCGCATCGACTTCGAACACCGCCTCGAGCGCTTCTTCGATGATGCCAGAAGCATGCGGGCATATGCCGACGTTCTTCTGGTCGCTGACGTCAAGAACACGAAGCTGCTAAAGTTCTCGACTCTTGAGGCCGCTGCACTGTTGCGGGAGAGACTCAGGGTGAAGGTCGCCCCAGTCCTGGTCTCTCGCGATTGCAACCGCCCCCAGTTCCTCTCGGCTGTCCTGACGGGAGTGTCTCTAGAGCTTGATTATCTTATGCTCGCGTGGGGGGACTCCTACCCAACAGGCTCCGGCGCGACGAATGTACGGGACTTCGGGACTCTGGCAGAAACAATCCGGGAAGCCGCCCTTATTCGTGGAAGGGCCAGAGGGACGACGAGGTTCCTTGCCCCCGTAGACGTCGATGGACTCGAGGAACCTCGAGGGGCGGCACTGGCGCGGGGGAGGATAAGGGCGGGCGCGGACTACCTTCTGGCGCAGCCCCCGACGACGGGCTCCGGGGAGCTGGCCAGACACACGAAGCTCATCCGGGAGGCCGGCCTGAAGGGCAGGGTCCTCCTGAACGTCTTTCCCTTCAAGGACATGAAGGACGTCAGGGAGTGCGAAGCATACTTCGGGTGGCGGCTCCCCAAGAGTCTCCTCAGAGCTGCGGAAAGGGGAGAGAGGGCCCTCTTCGAAGCGGAGAGAGAAGTGGTCATCGCGCTTCGGGACCAGGGATTCCCCGGGGTGTACATCAACACGAGAGGGACGCCTGCCGTCGCGGAAAGGCTTCTGTCTTAATCCATCGTCAACGCAAAACCGTTATATCTGCGTCCCCGGCCGCCAATCCGTTTCATGGCAAACGACAGAGCTATCGGCGGAGGCATTCTGGTCGGGAGCGTCATCGGAATAATCGTCTATGGCCTTCTGATCTACTGGTGGCCGCTGCTGGTCCTCGAGATAACGGCTTTTCTCGCGGTCCTCGTCCTGCTGGCGATCCTCGCTTGGATCGGATACACCATGGCGACTACGCCCCCTCCAGAGCCCATAACGGACATCCCAGAGATGGCCCCCGAGAAGCCCGCGGCCGGGACTGGAACGGCTCCAGAAACGAAAAAGGAATAGGCTGTCCAACAACGCCTGGGGCCAAGCTGCGAGCATGCACGGCCGCATGGTGGAACGGCGAAGGGCCATTTGTTGGGAAAATGGGGCGTTTCTGCTGAATGTTTCTTCCTCCTCCTGGGGGAGGGAAGAGACTAAAGTGCCATACGGGGGGTGCTCGCGCGCAGCGGGGAATTGAAGCACAGCATCTGCATCACGACCCTGAACGATGCGAGGACCCTTGAGGCGTCCCTTACCAGCTTGTTCAGTCAGATAGACGCTGACGACACCGAGGTCGTGGTGGTAGATTCCGAGAGCACAGACGGGTCGACTGAGATTCTGAGAAGGTACGAAGCCAGGGGGAATCTAAGGCTCATCGTCCGAAGATGCTCCGTTGGAATGGGCCGTCAGCTGGCCTTCCTTAACTCCAAGGGGGACTACATTCTTGCTTACTTTGACACAGATGACGTCTTCCGGCAGAACCTCAGAGAGATCCTGCGAAGGTATCACGCAGAGATGGAAGGGATGACCGTCAAGGGCAGGGACTTTCTCGTCATCCCCCGGGAGGCTGTTAGTAAGGCAGGAGGCTGGCCCGACACCCACACCGCGGAGGACCTTAGGTTCCTTTGGCAGCTCAGAAGCGTGGGCATCAGGGTGGTAGAGACGGATTGGAGCGTAAGGGCCAAGAGCAGGTCAAAATCCTTCAGGGGGCCCTTTAGGGTCCTGGAGAGTTCAAGAAGGATCTGGGACATGACGGCCATAGGAATGAGGCCCTGGAAAATGAACAGGAAGTGGCGCATGGTCTGGCTGTTCATCTTGGCGGTTCGCAGAGTAACCCCAAGGACTGGTCTCCCGGGATCGGGGATGGTCAACGGCGTGCTGTCGCTGGAGGCCGCGAGAGAAACTCCTTGAAGGGAGTCGGGGAGAGGCGGAACGGCTACCAACATTCCCTAGATCCCGTCAGAGCCTTCGGTGAGTGACCATTGGGGATCAGAGTGCTCTTTGAGGACCATGCGGTAGAGCATTACAACGAGGGCCTCACCGCAGGCCTAGTAGGCTTGGGGTGCGAGGTTCGGCGGGTCGGGCTCCGCCCGCCGCTCTTCGGAGTCGTTCGCACCAACCAAGATCTTGCCAGGCTCTTGCGATTGGCACGGGACTACGATATAGTTCACCTGAACAACGCATTCCACCTGGACGCAATCTCGCTCCTGACGCTCTCCGGGAAGAAGATCGTCATCACTCACCATGGGGGAGGCGTCCATTCGGCCATGGGAGGGAAGGAGAGAGCATTCTGGGCCCTGAGATTGAGGAGCCTGAAGGCCGAGCACATCGCGGGGATCCCCCTAGCCACCATAAGCAGGTTCGCTTCCTCATCGATCAGGTCCCAGGTCGGGGTCTCCCCCACGGTGGTCTACCATGGCGTGGAGCGTGGCTGGTTCAGCGCCCCCCAGAACCGGGGAGGCGCTAGGCTTCGCCTGGGGATTCCGGAACACAGGACTGTCGCAGTCTGGGTCGGGCGTGGGACGGCGTACAAAGATCCAGCGACCCTCCTCCGGACAGCTATCCGACTCCGGGAGTCGAACCCCGAAGTCTTCTTCGTCATGAAGCTCTGGCACAGCAGGCCGACTGACCTCGACATCAACTCGTTCGTCAAGCGCCACGAACTGGAGGATACGGTGAGACTGGTCTACGATATCCCCTATGAATCCGTCCCAGAACTATACGGCATGGCGGACCTGTTTGTTCATACGAGCCCCTTCGAGGGCTTCGGCCTCGTGGTCTTGGAGGCCATGGCCTCGGGGTTGCCTGCGGTTGTGGCCAACGTCGGGGGGCCGAGCGAGTACGTGGGGGAAGGTGGGATCAAGTTCGCGGCGGGGGACGATGCTCAGCTTGCAGGAATAGTGGCGTCATTGTCTGCGGACCAGGACGAAAGAAAGAGACTGGGGAAGGCTGCGACCATGATTGCCAGCCGTTTCACTTGGAAGAGGGCGGCAGAGGCATATCTCCAGATTTACGAGCGGGCGCTAAAGCAGTAGGTAATCCCTGGCCAGGTCTTCGCCGGAAGAGGATGTGTGGAGTACAGCTTCTCAAAGGCGGCATGGGGGACACCCGTAGTTCCGCACGAGGAAAGGGGCGCACTTGTTATTATCCCCGGTCAGGGGGTTCTTGAGTTCGCAAGCAGAAACTTGAGCCGCATCCCCCTGAGGAAGACGGGCCTAATCGTATTCGGTAGCCGGGTGGTCAGCATCTTCACGGGGCTCCTCTTCCTCATCATGATAACTGGGTGGCTCACCCCCGCGAGGTTCGGCCAGTGGGAGGTCATTCTGACGTTCGTGACTTTCGCCTCCTATCCGGCCGGGTGGCTAGGATTCTGGGCAACGAGAGACGTCGCAAGGGGGAAAATGGTCGGAAGAACGGTCATCCTGTTGAATCTCCTCCTTAGCGTGGCGGGGGCCGGCATTTACTTTCTTATTTCCCTCTACTGGTCATCGTTCCTCGGGTCGAGCCTGGCTCCCTTCTTGCTCGCTCTCCTTCTGGTCCCACTTGCCTATTGGAGTCAGGCAGCCAATTCTGTGGCCACGGGCTACAGGCCCGCGGCGATGGGATACTCGCTGCTGCTGTCCGAATCCGCGAAGCTCGTCGTCGCCTACGCCGCGCTCTTCGTCTTTAGGTTGGAACTGAACGGAGTCATACTCGCGATGCTGGCGTCCTACTCTGTCCAGGGAATTGCGACAACATTTTTCGTGCAGCAGGCGATGGCCATTCCCGTAGACCTGGAGACGGGAAAGAGGTGGATCCGAGAGTCCTGGGTGCCTGTGGTTTATACACTGGCCACACAGATTTCCTCTGCCGACACCGTGGCTGCCTCCGCTGTCGCAGGATACATTCTGGCAGGCTACTACCAGGCATCGTTTCAGATTGGATCCCTGGTGGGGTACGCGGGGTACCTGACCTATGCTCTGTACCCCGTGCTGTTGAGGGGAGGGTCGGACGAAGCACCCGACACGACCCTCGACCTCATACTCCTCTTCGGCATCCCGATGGCGGCCGGTGTCATCGCCCTCGCGCCTCAGCTCCTTTCAGTCCTCTCGACAGCCTACGTTTCGGCAGGGAGGAACGTGTCCCCCGCCCTCGCTGTTATAGGTGTGGCCGCGTTGGTGTCTGCCATATCGGGTTTCTTCGATTCAATCATTCTGGCCAAGGAGAGGGCGGACCTTGAGGAAACAAGATCCTTCGGCACCTACATGAAAAGCGGTTTCTCGTTCGTTTCAAAGGTCAACGTAACAGTGGCCATAGTCTACGTCGTCAGCGTCATTACGGTCGCGAGTGCGGGAGTCCTAGGCGGGCTCGGCATCTCCACTGTGGTGCTGGTGTGGGCCGGCTTTCAACTTACCATCTGGACGGCGGGCGCTGCCATTAAACTAAGACGCGTTAGAAAGGTAGCGAAGTTGTCCTTTCCACGGAGGGCCCTGAACTATCTTGCGGTGGCTGCGGCAATGTCAGTCCTGGTCTTTCTGCTTGCGACAATATTCCCCGGGGCGGGAGCCGGGAGGTTCGAGAATGGGCTCCGGGTGGCTGGCATTGCAGTCGTCGGGAGCCTCTTCTATTTTGGCGTCCTCTTCGAGGTCGATTCGAGGTTCAGGAATCTCGCATCCTCTCTGCTCTCGAGGCGCCCTGAACCTGCACAAGATGAGTCTAGCCGGCGACCTGCACCAGCTTCTTTCTGAATTCCGCGTAAACGACCCTAGAGTCATGGACCCTCCTGATCAGGTCGAATCCCTGTTCGATCTTCCTCAGCCTGGCCGCCTCGTCGGTGATCATCGAATCCAAGAAATGGGAGATGGCGGCGGAGTTGTTTTCATTGGTGCCGTAGCCGTAATACCGATCATAAAAGACTGCAGGGAGCCCGCAGCTAATCGCCTCAAGTTCTGTCATGCTCCCAAAGCCAAGTTTCATCTGTCCGATGAGGACCGACGAACCTCGGTAGTACCTTGGGAGGGATGTCCTATCAACGAAGCCCAGGATCCTGATCCTGCCGGGCGGCGCTGTTTCTTGGATCGCGCGCAGGGCTCTCCCGGTGGCCGGCCAATCTACTACGTGCAAGATGGAGTCTTTGTAAGTGGCCATCACGTGGCGGACGAGATCGGCTATCGTCCCCGTTCCTTTGTCAGCGTCCATGCGCGTAGGGACGAAGACGGCGGGGTCACCTGGTAGGCTCTCTGCGTCCCCCCGAGGGGCGAAAAGCTCGGTGTCCACTGGGTATGGGAGCTGAGCGAAGGGGATTCCAAGGTTCTCGACCAGGGGTGCGGTGTCTGGGCTTGCGTAGAATATGAAGTCGCAGCCTTCGAGGCCCCGGCTATAGAGCAGCTTCCTGGTCTTGGGGATTGACCCGAGCCTGCGAATGTCGGAGCCGTGCAGGATTGCGACCAATCTCCTCCTGGTCGCATTTTTTGCGAGCGCCCCCAGCACCCATCCCAGCCTACTGCTCACAATCGCTACATCGTACCTCCTGAGGAAGAGGGCGTCAAGGTATTCCGCTGACGTCTCCATCCTCCCGCCCCGGACAATCGTCGCGTAGCTGCTCAGCTCATGGTATGTGGTCAGCCCTCTCCTAGGGAGTATCATAGTGACTTCGTCCCCGACTAGCCTGGCCTGGTGTGCGAGGGTTTCGCAGACTGAGGCCGAATCATGGATGAAAAGCAGACGCAGTCGATCACTCAACGGCTTTCCTCCTGCGAGCGTACCGTCGGAGATAGGGAGCAAGACCTTCTTGGAGGGCTACCCTGGAACAGGAGTTCAGCTCTCCCACAGTAGGGTGGATGAATGTGCTCACACCCTGCAGTGCATTTCTGGTCGCGGCAGGCTCCCTTACGTCCCCTTTCTTTACGCGGATTTTCCACCCCTGCTGCATGTTTGCAAAGTTGTTACGCGTCCCCCTCGTGAAGTTATCGAGGGGAGCGTCCTCCCGGCCGTCTTGCGGCGGCCTTTCGACGGCGTGGCCCCCTATGTATCTGGCACCTCCATCGACGAGGACTTGGCGAGGACTAGCTCTCAGCTTATTCACCTCGACCAGCTCCTCTGGTCTTGAATTAAGGCTCGCGGTTCGCTCATGTCTGAGTTCTCGGTCGGAACGGTTTTTTCGGAGCATATTGTGGTGGCAAACCACTTGATTGAACAGTCAATCCAGCGGCCCCGGGTTCAGTTACCTGGCGCAAGTAGACTGTCGTAGGCCCTTTGCAATCTGGACGCCATTACCTCCCAGCTGAAGGACGACCGGAAGGCCTCGTATGACGAGGAGGACAGTGAAGAGTAAAGCTCGCTGTCGTTGGCGAGTCGTCGAATCGCCTGCCTGACATCAGCTGCATCCCTCCAGTCGACAACGACGCCGCAGTGAAAGCGCTCCACTATTTCCGCCTGATAACTGCCTGCCGGGACCAGTGACGGAATGGAGAGCGACATGGCCGTGAGCAGTTTCCCGGGAGTCGCCATCTGGGCGTTGGTCGTCTTCGGCTCATAAAGCGAGGGGATCAGGTCCGACTCGGCGATGACGGGCTCGAGATTCTCTATCTTCAGCCAACCCAGGAACCTGATGGACGGGTCCCTTGAGGCTGCCTCCCTCACATAGGGTTCCAGTTCTCCCCTCCCCGCCAATGTGAGTGTGACCCCTTCGAGCTCCTTCGTTGCCTCGATGAGGAGCTTCACCCCCCTTTCTTCCCCGAGCCAGCCGTAGTAAAGGACGTTGAATTCTTTCCCGCGCCTCTTGTCTCTTCGCCCGCTCCCGGTCGGAGGGGAGTTCATGACGACGACCAACTTCGATGCGGGGAATCCGAGCCTCCCCAGGTACCCTACGAAACGGTCGTTGACGACTACTATCAGCGCGGCCGTGCTCCTCGCTGTGGACAAGAAGACCTTCTGCGTAACAGTTGTGAGGGGGAAGAACCGAAGGAAAGCCTCAGGCAGGTCGTGCATATCATAGACAAGCCTCGGCCTCCACAGCTTGACTGCTCTTGCGGCATGGCCGGCCGGGAGGGTGTCGACGTCATGGCAGTGGATGGCGTCGGCTGCCATTCCCGCGAGATGGGCGACGCACCAGGCGTAGAACAGGAGCAGCCTGGGGACCGTGAGGAAGGGTGTGCCGTGCCCCGCCCTTACCCGCATCCTCTTTATGACGAGGCCGTCTTGGAAGACCGAGTCCGAACGAGTCTCGAGCTCTCTGTCCCAGGCGAGGATCGTCACCTGCTTGCCAGCCCTGCAGAGGGCGTGGGCTTCCTTCAGGGGCCTTTGGTCGAAGGTGGCAGGGTTCGTGAGTAACATGACCACCTTTCGTATTCCCGCGCCCTTGGGCTGTTCCATTTTCAGTCTCGTCCGGGTTTCTTGAGGTATCCCTCGACTGCATCCGCGACGTTCGCGGAGGCGTTCCCTTTCCCGAATAGCCGGCCGGCCGACCGGAACTTCGCGGCGCCCACGTTCCGCGACCACTCATACCCCCGCTCGATTCTCTTTGGATCGGTTCCAACAAGGATGGCAGCTCCGGTGCTGACTATCTCTCCCCACTCCGTCGTGTCTCTTGCTATGAGCGTCGGCTTGCCCAGCCAGAACGCCTCCTTTTGGAGGCCCCCCGAGTCCGTGATGACCAACTTGGATTCGGACACCATCCCCAGGGTCTCTATGTATGGGAGCGGCTCCAGAAGCTTCACGTTCGGATGCGGGCTGACCCCGAACTCCTTCAACCGCGCCCTCGTTCGTGGGTGGACACTGAACGCGACGGGCAGAGGAAGGGTACCCACTGCGCCCATGACCCTCCTCAGAGCGACAGGGTCGTCCACCGTTTCAGCCCTGTGGAGAGTCATGAAGACGTATCCTCCGCGCTCTAACCCGAGCTTCGAAACGGAATCAGGTGCTGTTGCCCTGGGGGCCAGCACCAGCAGCGAATCGTACATCGTGTCCCCCACGTTTACGACGGATTCTGCGAGCACATGCTCCCGCTTTACATTAGATACGCACCTCGAAGTGGGACAGAGCAAGACACGTGACATGTGGTCGAGCAGTCGACGGTTGATCTCCTCGGCCATTCGGTAGTCTCCTGACCTGCACCCGGACTCCAGATGGGCAACAGGTACCCCTGATTTGACGCAGGCGATTCCTGCTGCGAGTGCGGAGTTGGTGTCCCCGGGCACGAGAGCAATTTCGGGGATGGTCTTTTCGAAAAGTCCTCCCAGCCCAGCGATTATAGCTGCCACCTGTTGGCTGGGCGCTCCCGGCCCGACGTTGAGGTCCGCTGCAGGATCGGGGAGCTCGAGCTCAGAGAAGAATTGCCTGTTCATCTCGTAGTCGTAGTGTTGTCCCGTGTTCAGGATCTCGCACTCTACGCCGCGCTTTCGAAATGCTGCGTACACAGGTGCGCTCTTGATGATCTGCGGCCTGGTCCCCAAGATTATTGACACCTTCATCTTTTCGATGCCTCTCTGGGGGCCGCCGGGCCGCACAGCCGCAATATTTCTTCATGAAGGCGCATGTTCGCTGAGGCGACGAATCTGAGCCTGTGCTCCAGGTCAAAAACAACTCTGAGTTCGTTCCCATGGTCGTCGCTTATCTCTGCTCCCGCCTCGACGGCTACAAGGTACGCTGCCGCAAGGTCGGTTATCCTGATCTTGCCCCGGATGTCAATGAACGCGTCTATGGTTCCGTCTGACACGCGGCTGAGCTCGAGCGCGTTCGCTCCGAAGTGGACCTGACGGCTGGCGACGGTGATCAAGGGGGCCACCCTCGCGATGAGATCCGCGCCCCCTCTGCTGATGTCTATGCTGACCACCGCACGGGAGAGGTCTTCGACCCGGCTCGCTTGTACTGGGACGCCGTTCCTCTTCGTCCCTTTTCCTTTCACCGCATGATAGACATCTCCCGTCACCAAATCCCTGACCACCCCGACTTTGATGTCTTTGAGGGCGTTGCCCTCGACCACAGCCACGGAGGTGCAGTAGAACGGTATTCCCCTCGCGAAGTTCGATGATCCGTCGAGAGGGTCAACGACGGCCAGGGTGTCACCATCCGGGTCGCCCGCGTAACCTGCTTCTTCACTGAGGACCCTCGTCCCCGATACGCCGAGGAGACATTTCATCAGTTCGTCCTCGGCCACCTTGTCCGCCAGAAGTGTCCTGTCCCCCGACGCCCCTACGCCCACAGACTTACCTCTCTCCCCTCTCCGGGAAAGCGGGGAGATTTTGCCCCTAACCCTCTCCGTGACGCCGAGTAGGAGCTTCTCCCACTCTTCGGGCTTCACTCCGCTATCACTCTGCGTCTGGCGAGCAGGCCAAGAACCGTCTGGAGGGTCGCTTCGACATCAGAGTCGGTCTCAACCACCTCAACGTTCTCCTCCTTCATCTCGTCGTGGATCTCCTTGAGGGCCGTGTAGTACCTCGTCCTGAAGAACTCGCTTGGATTCCTATCTCTGTCGTCCTTTTTCCTCTGCCTGCTGTCGATTGTTTCCAGACCTGCCTTCAGCAGGATATAGAGGTCGGGTCTCATGGCGGGCTCCTGAAGAATCCGCCGGACCATGGCGACCATCGACGGGTAAGCGTCGCTCTTCTTCAGCTCATACCTGATCTTCGCATATGCCAGGTCGCCCAGTAGGTATCCTTCGGAGACGATGTTCCTCGTTCCCCTTAGCTTGGTGATTACAGAGGTGTACATCATTGTCGCTCCGAGAAGGCTGAAGTCAGCGGCAGAGTCCGCCCGTTCGGCGACGGGGACGTCCCTGGGGACCGCGTGTGCCGATTCCTGCAGCCGGAGCCACCCCCGCCTCTCCAGCACCTTCGCGAGGGATGTCTTCCCTGTGCCCGAAAACCCCTCGAGAACTATGAATGTCATTTGCGCGCGACACTTTCCGACTTGAGGGTTTTAACCTAGCGCCAGCCAGAGAGACTAGGGCAGTGAGCTAAACAGAGCGTAATTGAAAAGGATGAGATATGCGAGGTAGAGGATGTACCCGATCCCGAAGTACAGCACATCGGGGACGCCGTAGACCACCTCCACCTGCATCCCCTCCCTTTGCAGGCCTTCGACCTCTTCCCTTGCCTTGTTGACGTCCCTGTCTACGTCGTGCCTGACCCCGTCCACTATCGTGGCTTTGGGGATCCACTTTTGCTCTCTCAGAAACTGCGAGACTTTGATTGTGTGACTCCCTCTCCCCTCCCCTGTGAGGAACACGTACGCCAGGTGGGGAACGAGCACTACCACCGCCCCTATGAGGGCGAAGAAAATGCCGAAAACGTACGGATCGGCCGCAAAAAAAACCAAGGCAATCAGGTCCGCTTCTCCGAGCATCCCGAGATAAACCATGACGAAGGCCATCCCTCCTATGATGAGAACCCTGATGACATCGAACTCGAGGTCGGCATATTGCCCCGTTGTGGCGAGGGAGTAGAACACGAAGGCCGTCCCTGCGACCGCAGGGATCCATACGAGGTCGTTGACCGCACGTTCCCTCAGGTCCTGATAGGCGGCGACAGCGAAGGATACAGCGATCAGGATTTGGCCGTACAACCAAGAACCGTACCGGACCTGCGCATATAAGCACCGGAGGCCGCTCTGTCTCCTACCCTTCCTCGACCTTAAGCTTCTGCCCGTTGAATATGCGTTCCACCTTCTCCAACGTGTCGATGTCCTCCAATGACTTGTCTGCCCTGATCCTCTTTATCCTGGGGAACCTAAGTGCAAAGCCCCCGTCATGCCTGTCGCTCCGCTGCACGCTGTCGAACGCCACTTCGACGACAACCTCGGGCTTGACGTCCCTTCTGTACCCGTAGTCTTTGATTGTAATTTCCTTGAGCCTGCGCGTCATCTCATCGATCTCAACATCCGTAAGGCCGCTGTACGCCTTCCCGATTGTCCTGAGCATGTCCCCGTCCTTGACAGCGAATGTATAATCTGATATTACACCCGCCCTCTTGCCATGGCCATACTCTGCGGCTACGATCACTACATCGAGGGTATCCAGTTCCTCCTTGAGCTTGGCCCACCCAGAACCCCTTTTCCCCATGGCGTACTGGCTGTCAGGGTCCTTCACAACAAGCCCCTCGTAGCCCAGGTCGCGGCTCCGCCTGAAGGCGGATTCAATCTCTTCCTCGTTTCTCACGTCTACGGACTCTGCAAGATTCACACCTGTTCCCTTCGTCAACCTTGCCAGAAGCTTGCGCCTGCGAGACAGGGGGAGTCCGATGGTCTCCTTCCCGTCAAGCAGAAGCAGGTCGAAGGAGAAATAGGTCACCGGGGCGTTACTAGCTGCCTCTTCGAAGTTCTCCATCCTCCGTAGTCTCCTCTGCAGAAGCTGGAAAGGGAGAGGGTGCCCCTCTTTGAAGGGGACGATTTCCCCGTCGAGTATGAACTCCCCTTTCACATTGTCTACAGATCTTACAACCTCCGGGAAACTTGGGGTAATCTCCTCAAGCCGCCTGGAGTAAACGCGGGCGGTTCCCCCGGCCTTGTGAACCTGCGCTCTGACACCGTCATATTTGCACTCGGCATATACCAGCTTCTGATAGTGGCCTGCTATTTCCCGTGCAGTCGCCATCGGCTCGGCGAGCATGAAATTGACCGGCCTGAAGGGCTGAATCCTTACCTTTGCGATGCCCCCTTCAGCAGCCTCCTTCGCGAGTGCTCCAACGTCCCCCAAAACCATGTGGGCCCTCGCGGAGTCTGCCTTTGACAGGCCGTAGGCAGACGCGATCGCCTCCTCGAGCAGCCCCGAAACCAGCCCTGTCCTCATCTCCCCAGTCAAAACCTTGACCAGGTACTTGCCCTCGAGGGGTGTTGCCCTTAGCACAAGGGACTTCACGATCCCACGCCTAGCCGTGGAAGATCCCTTTCCCTTCAGTGACCTGAGCCTGGAGAATGCCTCTTCCAACTCTGTGAGCGTGAGGGGTTCGCTGAACAGTGCCTGTTCCCTCTTCTTTTCGAGGAGATCCTCCGCCACCTCCCCAAGGTCGCCGTGGCGAAGGTAAGTCTTCGACACCGCTTCCTCCGTCGCACCCGTCACGCCGCGCAGGACATCGAGAAGTGTGGAGTAGCCGACCTGCGCCTCGTCTTTGCTCCCACGTTCGGAGGCCCTTCCAGAGGCGATTCTAGCGGCTACCATGGCGTCTCCAGGGCTCAGACCTTTCAGGTACTCGGCGAGTATCCTGACTTTCTCGTTTTTCCCGCTGGTCTCCTTCACTCTCTCCAGCGTATGGGCCAGGTCCAGTAGCGGGGCGCTCTGCCTCATTGGCCTATCTTTGACGCCATTACGAGTGCCGCTTCCCCGTCCTTGTAATAGGCCTCAAGCCGGCTGGTGACAGCGTACCCGAGCCGCTGATAGAGGGAAATGGCCTCGTGGTTAGTCACCCTTACCTCCAGGTACGATTCGGTGGCCGCTTTTTGGACCATGGCGTCCTGGGACGCCTTCATCAGCATGGTTCCCACTCCCTTCCCCCTGTGCTGCTCCCGCACGGCGACAGAGACAATGTGTCCCTTCCTCGCGAGGCCGAGTTTCTTCAGGTGAGAGAACCCATATTCGATCCTGCACATGACATAGCCAACCACGGCTCCGTCGAACTCTGCTACGAGGAAGGTCTCAGGGAACTCTGCCAAGATTTCGTAGTAGAAAAAGTCCGAGTAGTGCTCGGGGAGGGTCTCCATGTTTATGTCTATGACCGCCCGGATATCGTCTCGCTCGCACCGTCTGATTTCGTAGTCCCCCACCCGCGCCACGATGGCTTTCTGCAATTCTGATGGCTCTCGCCCTTCGCCGGCGGTTAAAGCTTGCTGGGTCGGTGCGACACCTTATTATCGGAAACCTGGACACGGGGCAGGTTTGTCCGCGCAGCCTTCGGATATCGAGCAGCTTGTCCGCTCGAAGTTCTCAGTGAAGCAATTCTTCGTTCTTCCAGAAGGGGAGCTAGAGTTCCAGATAGCCTATGCCTCGGACACGAAGACGAAGTTCGCTCAGCTAGATTTGGAAATTGGTGCCAAGGGATACAGGCCCGAGCTCACGGGGACGAGGGAGGAGTGCGTGCTCCTGGTTAAGAAGGCGGCGCCCCCTTCGGGCGGACGGACCAGAATCTCAGTTCTGGTAGCATTGCTAACGGTCACATCCCTCCAGGTCTTCTCGTTCCTGCAGGCCTCGGTTGATGTGCAGCTCGTACCCGGGTTCTCGACTTATCTCCTGTTCTTTGGCTTCGACGCCACCGTCGGGGTCCTCCTGGTGGTCCATGAACTGGGGCAGAGGTTCGCAGCCCGCAAGGGTCAGGCGGGTCACTCCACCAGCTACGTGGTCCCCGGCGTTCCCATTTTGACTCCCTTCCTTCCTTCGCTCGGCTTCGTCAACACGCAGCGTGAGCCGGCCATCAACAAGGACAGACTTTTCGACGTGGTTATCGCGGGCCCCCTGGCTATCTTCATTTTCGCAGTGTTGCTCTACATCATCGGGGTGCTGTCGTCCGTGCAATCGACCGTCGCATTTCAGAATACGCAGCTGGTGAACTCGACTGTCTCGATCAACCCTAACGCTGTCCAGACGGGGCTGAACTACATTCTCGGGCCGATGGTGCACAGTGCGCCATCAGGATACGTGCTAGTCTCTCCGATCGCAGACGGCGCCTCGTTCGGGTTCATCCTGGTGTTCATTGGCCTCCTTCCGATGGCGCTCTTCGATGGTGGTCTCCTGGCTTCCGCGGCCTGGGGGGACAGGGCCGCGAGGGCCGCGACCTACGTCAGTGTCCTGCTTCTGCTTGTCTTGGATATGAACTACGCCACATACTGGGCGGTGGCGATAGTCGCCCTCCTCCTTGCGGGGAGACCAGTAAGGCTCAAGCTCCAGGACGAGGTGTCCGGGCTGTCGGTGTCGAGGCAGTGGATTTTCGTAGGTTCCCTTGTGCTTGCATTCCTGTGCCTCCCTGTCCCCCACAGCATCGCGACTTTTCCGCTACCCTGACTGGACAGCGAACTCCGGAGCCCGCGGAACCACGTTGATCTTTCCTGTGCGGCCGACCCTGTTGAGCATCCTCCCCACTGCCTCCGCCGAACCCTTGGCCGTTGTCATCCCGAGCTTTGATCTTGCGTACGTTTCTGGAAGCCCTGACAGCATGAGCACGTCATACTCTTCTTTCAGCTTGTTGAGGTAGAAGACTTCCTCCAGGCCTTCCACGTATTTCTCCCGCCGACGGTCGGCTCCAGACATTTGTCCGGTGACCAGCATTTCAAGGGCTGTCGAGCCGACTCCTTCAGAACACTCTGCCATCAGGAGCACGGACCCCGTCCTCTTGACCCCATCCAAGGCGCTCCAGACCGCCCTGAGGGCACCTGAGAAGGTGTCGTCGTACCCCCTTCCTCCAGCCCCCACGACGAGCCCCTTGGTCTGGGGCATCTGCACCTTTGGAAATGAGTTCTTGATGGCATCGAATGGCGCATCCTCCATGATTGTCCAGAGCTTCCCGCCTCTCGATGACAAGGACAGGAATTTCGAGTCCGGAATCTTCGATGCGATTCTTTCCATCGCGTCGAATGCTCCCGTCTTCTGGAAAGGCTGCGGTTCCATCCCCTCTCTGGCGCCGGCTGCAATCGCGTTCGAATTTGCCACCCAGTTCAGACATGCCTGCACCCTTGCGTCGGCGATTCCAAAGAGAGGATCAGGTCTTACGGAAGCGACGACTAGCTTCAATCCCTTTTCTATTAGCCGTGGTGCGTAAACCGCGTCCATACCGGCTGCCGAGGGAACCGGCGGTGGCAAGGTGATCACTCTCCCCTTCACCTCTGGAACGCTCGCCTCGACCCGCTTCGGGGCCGGGGCAACGAGGCTAGCGCCCTGGGATTCCCCGAGGACCGGGAGCAGGCCCCTAAGGAACTCGAAAGTTGACGGCGCCGAGTCGCACAGGAAGATTTGGGTGGCGCCCTTTGCAAGCTCCGAGAAGTGTTCAATTTCAATCGACCCCTGATCTACCGGTGGCTCGGCGACTACCCCCAAGTTCTCGGCTTGAAGCGTCACTAGGTTCTCCACTGCCCCGTAGGGGATCCATAGCTCCGGCATGACCAGTGTTCCTCACGTGGTTGTTTTATAAGCACAAGATATACTCGGAAGCCATGGCCTGGAAAAAACGCCGAAGCCGGCTCTACAGCATCGCGGAGGGACTGGTAAAGGTGGGTGCTCTCCAGTTCGGGACGTTTACTCTGCCCGATGGCAAGGATAGTTCGTACTACGTGAATCTCAGGAGCTTACCGAGTTACCCTGGCGTCTACGGGGCGGTGGTTGACGCGCTTTCCGAGTTGACGACGAAGAAAGTACCCAGAGCAGACGCCTACTGTGCCGTCCCTTTGGCCGGCCTCCTGCTCGCTACTCCCCTCGCGTTAGCCAAGAAGAAGCCACTGCTCTACACCCCGATCGAGAAGCTGGAGACGGGGCGTCAGGTAGAGGGGGAGGTCCGACCAGGTTGGAATGTCGTCGTAGTCGGGGATTTGGCCACCTCCGGGAAGACGATAATGTCCGCTGCCGAAGCGATACAGGACGAAGGGGGGAAGGTGAACTCGGCCATCGTGCTCATCGACAGGCTGGAGGGGGCGCGCGAGCGGCTGAGCAAGAGAGGCATCACCCTCCATGCTGTGACGGACATGGTCGAGCTGGCGGACATGCTCTATTCAATGGAGCTCATTAGCAAGGAGAACGTAAAGGCGATAACGAAATCTATGGGCGGTACCTAGAATCCGGAAAGACAAAGTGGGGAGAAGGACCTATCAGTACACCATAAGGTTCTTCTCTTCTAGAGTCACGTGCAGGTTGTTCACCGCGCGATAGACTTCGCTTTCCTTCTTCGCGCCCGTGCAGACGAGCTTCCCTGAGGCGAACAGCAGGATCACTGTTTTCGGGTCCGCCATCCTGTGGATGAGGCCCGGGAACTGCTCTGGCTCGTACATTGACTTTGGCAACACACGAGCTGCCTCCTCAAGGTGGACCTTGCCCCCTAGGCTTGCGGACGCTACTATGTTCTGGATTTCGACGACCGCGTCGTTTTTGATTGGAATCTTTCCTTTCCTTAGCTGCCTGACCACTTCCTCTACGGCCTTTCTGGCTTGTTCCTCTGACTTGGCGCCGGTACAGACCATCTTCCCCGAGCTGAAGATTAGCGTAGCTGTCTTGGGGTTCCTGAGCCTGAACACAAGGCCTGGAAATTGGTCGGGGTGATACTCCACTGTCACGAAATTCTTGGTGATCAGGTTGAGATCTACTGTCTGGTTGATTGATGCGGAAGCGACCACATTTTCAATACTGACGATAGCTTTTGTCTGAGGCATTTAACACGGCCAATTTTCCTCAGTATATAAAGGGTATATAAAGCCGGGATGCGGGTTCTGGTAGCTTGTGTAGGGATGGACCGACTACGGCTTCCCCTTGTTAACTTTCGAGGGATGTTTCTTAGTCGCTTTCCAACTGAGATAGCCTGAGTAAGCCACCAATCGGAGACTGAAAAATGACTTGCCTGGGTGCTAGACTCCCCTGCATCCTAGGACGAGTTGCTTGTAGGTTGTAACGGCTTTTCCTTCGTCTTGCTCCTATCCTCGTCCTGCTCTCCTAGGACGGAGATTATCACGATGACGAGGATGAATATCGACGGGATATAGTTGAGCCATTGCGGGAGCCCGTTCTGGTCGATGTAGTAGGCAAGGAGCTCCACGTAGGGAATCACGAACACTACCTTTCCTTCGAGGCATTGCGATGTAATCGGCGAATTCGCTATGCCGTAAGCCTGATCCGTCCGAGCGTTATTGTCTCCCTTGGTGATTAGCCCATCAACGGTTATGTTCACGACCCTGTGGACTACAGACTCTCCTAATGCCGAGCAAGGGGCGCCATAGACGATGATGTCCCCCACGTGTATCTGGCTGACGGTGGCGCTCTGGATCACGACCAGGTCTCCTCCCTCGAGCGTGGGGAGCATGCTGGTACCGTCGACCCTGCGGGTGTCGGCCTGGACGAAGAATGCCCAGAAGAGGAGCAGGGAAAATGCGGCGACATAGATTATTGTCCCCTTAGACACCAACTTGTAGGCGCCTTTGGAGAGGATGCGGTTAAACGCTTTGAGCCTGATTCCTTTTTATTCGTCCCTAACTTGGTCAGGAACAATGGTACGGACGGTGCTGAAGATTCTGGTCCTGGATGTCATCCTGCTCCTTGCTGAGTTCGAAATCGTCCAGGACGTGCAGAACCGTATTCAATGTGCCCTCGGCTCTCCCCTCTATGGGCAGGTGTGCGTGACGAGGAGTTCGCCTTCGTTCTCGTACTCCTTGCTGACCCGGTCGTTCTCCATGGTAGTAGGAGGCAATTCCGTCCAGAGCCCGCCGACCCTTGACTGGGTGCAATTGATAGCGTACGTTCTTGTCGCCGTCAATGTCTGGTTCGTCTACACCACTCTTGCCAAGAGGAGGTCCCTCGAGACCGCCCAGGGTTCCGCGCAAACCCCTGTCCCTTCAGAGTAGGCTGTCACTGAAGGCGACCCCTCCCCTGCTCGCGCTTTGTTGCTGCTCACATTCAAATCCTTAGCTTGAAGAGCGAATGATGTGGCTGGGCCGCTTTTTCAACTGCTTGTGAAGAGGACAGGGTCGACCGAGTGCGCACTGTCAGCCATCTCCGAGATTGCGTTCAGGGTGGGGGCGCCCGACGCCGCCTCAACAGACGAGCAGCTCGCCGGCCTGGCACTCTGTGCCCGGGGGGAAGACATAGAGCGCGTTTCGAGGTCCCTAACGTGGCGGGACTTTGAAAACTTCTGCTCCTGGATATTGCGAGCGAGAGGGTACAGAGTGAGGCAGAACATCTACCTGAAGCATCCTCGTGCTCAGGTTGATGTGTTTGGGATTTCCAATGGTATTTCGATTGCCATCGATTGCAAGCACTGGGCCAGGGGCGCAGGTTACTCAAGCCTCGCGAAGCAAGTGGAGGCTCAGAAGGGAAGAGCCTCTCGTCTTCGGGAGAGCCTTGACCGTATTGGCCCCATTGCTTCGGTCATCTTAGTCCTTGTAGACCAAGGGGCACGTTTCGTGGACGGGGGTGCCATCGTCCCAGTGTTCGCTTTCGGAGACTTCCTTGACAACATTCAGTCCTATAGCGATAAGCTCGACATGAGCTAGCGGCTCTTCAGAGTGCCGGAATGCTTTTTCTTGCCCAGTATCCTCTCCAGCGCGTCGGGAGGGATTGGCGGTGAGCCGACCTTGGCTATTCCTCTGGTGACCTCCACCCAGTTCCTGTTCTTTGCGATGACCTCCTTGAGCATCTTCTCCGCCTTCTCTAACCTGCCACTCGTCAGTAGACCTATACCAGCCCAGTACTTCAGCTCGTCAATCTCTGGGACCAATGAATAGGCCTTTCCATAGGCCTCCAGGGCTTTCGAGTAGTCTTTCACGGTCAGAAAATCATCCCCCCTATTCGCCCATTCGTACCCCCGATGGTACCTCAGCAGACGTTTGAGCTCCGGCACAGGCTCAGGATGATCCTCGACTCTCAGGTCCACGAGCCTCCCCTCCCAGTGGTTTGGCTTGATTTCAGGGGAGACAACTAGGACGGCCGAAGACTGCCTCCCTCTGAGGTCACCACCTGTTCTCTCAGCAGCCTCCAGGGTAGAGACCAACCTCTCGGCAAAGGGCAGGGTGTGATTCTTTTCGAACGCTTTCTTCATTGCCCCCCACACCCTCTCATTTCTCATTATGTTCCCCTGACACGAGAATCCTCTTCCCGTGACGTGACCGGCATGGGGGAGACAACTCCGTCCTGTGTGAGCGGCGACCCTCCCCTTCGAATCTACCATCGCCACTTGCCTTGAATCGGAGTTGGGGTCGGCCCTAAGGAGAGCAACTAGTGCTTCGTTGGCGCTCTTCCCTCCCGACATCAGTCCGAGTCCCAGCGGGCCGTACCTGATGTCCACCATCGCCTGGGTGGCAACAGCGCCCACTCCTGCCTTCGCCCAGGTCACGGTAGATCCGACAGAGAAGAAGTGAGACTGGACTGCCACCCCCATTTCACCAGTCTCCGCGTCTCTTGCAACTATTGAGTACGTCATCGCGGCCTGCTTTTGCCAGTATTCGATTTAGGAGTTGCTAGAGAGAAGTCATAAGGGAGGTTACGAAATTGCTTGAGTTGATTCACGGAAAGCGTTCAGATTTATGCATCCCGAAACGGCTATATCTGCCGTTCTCATCTTATTTCGTTGAGTGTCGATGGCATCGGCAGAAAGGATCGGGATCTCGGGGCCGAGCTGGCTAAGGCTATTGTACTATCTGGTTGGAACTCCGAGGACTCCGACCGAGCTGGCCACGATGGAGAAAAAACACCTTAGCCAAGTAAGCAGGACTCTCCGGACGCTACGTGACAGCGGGCTTGTCGAATATACTCAGACCGGTTCGAGGCAGAGGTATTACAGGGTCACAGCAGAGGGTTACGCCATGCTCATGCGTTCCCTTAGGTAAATCGGCATTTTTCTGCCTCTTCTCGGTCTTCCGAGCAAGGGCCTGTCCTTGCTGTTTATTCCGACCCTAATCTCCTGTTAACAATCCTTAAATAAATTGAGAGGGGCGCAAAACTTGAGAATGAAAATATCTTATAGTTTCTCAAGATCAGCAATTAGCAGAGGCGCTGCAGTCGGTATAGTCATTGTTCTTGTCATAGCTGCCGCGGTCGGCATCTATTACGCCACGCTTGGGCCTTCGACGACCACCACTTCAACCACCTCAACCACCTCGTTAACTACCACATCAACGACTTCGACCACTTCGACCACATCAACGACTTCGACCACTTCGACCACGACGACCTCCTCAACGGCGCCGCCTCCGAGTGAGCCGGCGTTCGTGAAGGACAACACGCTCGTCTACGAAGGCGCCGCCAACTACGAATATCTAGACCCGCAGGTCTCCTATTTCTCCTACGACTACGGTATTCTGGAGAACTCGTACGAAGCTCTGATGTGGTGGAACGGGACAAACAGTGCAGCACCCATCCCCTGGCTCGCGTCGAACATTACTCAGGTCAACCCGCACACTTGGGTCGTGGGCCTCAGACAGGGAATCGCATTCCAAGACGGCACTCCGTTCAACTCCACTGCCGTCTGCTTCACGTTCAACAGATTGCTGGTGATGGACGCCTATCAGCCCACTGGATCGCCTTCAGGGTCCGGCTGGATCATCCAGCAACTGGTCAACACCGCGCTCTTTACGGCTCTAGGTGGGAATGGGACCACTGCCAATCACTCGCCAACTTGGGTAGATCAGGTCCTGGCTGAGAACTTCTGTCAGCCCCTGGGCACCTACAAGGTTCAGTTCAACCTTGTGAACCCGACTTCCTCGTTCCCCGTCCTGATTGCCGGCACCTGGTCCATGATAATCTCTCCCAGCTTCGTAATCGCCCATGACGACCCCACGGCTATAAGCAACGGGGTGGCTAACTACACTGCCTACTATGACCACACCGCTGGCAACGGCACCACCTACTTGGACAACTCCTATCAGGGCTCCGAAGCAGGAACCGGGCCCTACCACATAACCAGCGTCAACCCAACGACCTACGAGATCAAGCTCGAGGCCAACCCCAATTACTGGGGTGGTCCGCCTGGATACATGTACGGCACGATTCATCCAAGCATTCAGTATGTCGACATCCAAGTAGTCACAGACCAGACAACTAGGATTCTGGACCTCGAGGGAGGCACCGCCACCGGTGTCGGTGTGAACCCAGACAGCATCTTCTCGCTCCTCAGCAGGAACGCCTATGACGCCAATGGTTCATACATCTCTGACACTCCCGGTGTTGTATTCCACGGTCCGTATCCATATTACAACACAGGGTGGGTTCAGTTCAACGTCAACGTTACCAACTCGGCAGGGCAACTCCTGTCGTTCCAGCCCTTCGCTGACCAGAGATTCAGGCTCGCGGTTGAGGACTCCGCCAACGTCACCGACGTCCTTGATAGCGTAACCTATGGTCTGGATCAGTACGCGAACTGGATGTTCCCACCGGGAACACTTCCAGCTGGTAGTGACACTGTTGTCACGCCGCCAGCGTACAGCTACAACCTCACCACAGCGGAAGCTCTGTTGGACTCGGCATGTGCCAAACCCCTGACGAGCTTCACCTACTACAATGGGACCGCAATCCCGAGCGGAGTCATCAACAACTCATGCAAGGGACAGACCGTTAACCTCTACTACCAAGCAGGCGACACTATCACAGAAAAGATCCTGACCGAGGCTGTCGGTAACCTCAACACGATCAGTGGGAATGACAACCTTGGGATCCTCTTCACTCCAGTGCCTGTCCCCGCAGGGACGCTCTACACCCTCGCTGGTGAACACCAGATCTATGCCTACTGGGCAGGCTGGATTGACGACTACAACTGGCTCGTCGACTGGCTCAATCCGATGTTCGGCGTGACAGGAACATATCCAAGCTGGAGCCTGTACAACTTCACACAGTGGAACAATCTCGTCCACCAGGGGACCATCGCTGACGAGACCGGCAACATCACAGGACTTGTGCAGGTTGCAGCAGCGATGGGGAGCTCCGCTAACGAGAACGGATACTACTGGCTCAACGAGTACCAGCTCGATTACCACTTCCTTTCGACTTGGGTCCATGGCTGGTTCTACAGCCCAGAAACTACTCCCAATCAAGCAGACTACTGGGCGGTTCTGAGCTTCGCTCCACCGAGCTAGCTCTCAACCGTCTCCTTCCCTTTTTCTTATCGAAAAACCCATTCTCACGAGAGAGAAAGTTAACAACATTTTTAACGCGTGAAAGGGCGTCCTCCTTCACCTTGCGGATGTATGAGTACATCATCCGAAGAAGCGTCCTTCTGATTTTCGTACTGTTCGGCGTGAGCCTGATTACCTTCTATCTCTCCAGGGGCTTCCCCTCGGCTTTCAATCCCTGCGCCCCCTATATCACTACAAAAATGTCCGTTACGCAGATCCATAACGTCTGCGCTTCGCATGGCTTCTACCTCCCCCTGTACGAGCAGTACTTCTACTGGCTAAGGGACGTCCTCACAGGCAACTGGGGGAGCGCGGGGACCTGGGCACAGGGGCTCCCGGTGATGTCTGTATTCGCGAGCCGGTTCCCTTACACAGTGGAGCTCGCGATTTCGGCGGTGATCGTAACCGTCGTCGTCGGGCTCCCGCTTGGGATAATTTCGGCGGTCCGCAATAACAAGCCGGTGGACCACGCGTCACGGGTAGTGGCCCTGACCGGAATATCCACGCCGGTCTACTGGTTCGGGTTCATTCTTCAGCTGGTCTTCTTCTATTATTTCATACGGTGGGGGCTCCCGCACCTCCCCAACCAGGGGGCGCTTTCTACGAACGAGCCGACGATTACTACCTATACCGGGATTCCAATCATCGACGGATTGCTAAACGCTAACTGGGGGTACGCCTGGGACGCGTTCATCCACGTTATTCTCCCTTCCATAACGCTCGCGTTCGCAAGCCTCGGGGCGCTCACAAGGCTCGTACGAGCTAGCATGCTCGAGGTCCTCAGGCAGGACTACATCACCCTGGCCAGGTCGAAGGGCCTGAGCGAGCGGGTCGTGATATTCAGGCATGCCCTTAGAAACGCTCTCATCCCGGCCCTGACCGTTGCCGGGCTCCTCTTCGCTGGACTCCTCGGCGGGGCTGTGATCACCGAGACTGTATTCAACTGGCCGGGAGTGGGATTCGACAGCGTACGCGCTGTCCTGCAAGGAGACAGCAACTTCGTGATGCTCTACACTTTGGTGACCGCGCTGATAGTTGTCGTGGCCAATCTAGTAGTTGATGTTCTCTACGCGGTCGTCGACCCGAGGATAAGGTACTGATATAGATGAGCGAAAGAGAGTCTAAGGAACCGAAGCAGCCCCCAAAGAGGTCGGGAACAAGAGCAGCCTATGTTGAGGATCTGAAATACTCTCTCAGCCTCTTGGTGAAGAACAAGCTCGTCCTGACAGGAATAATCTTATCCATATTCTTCATCCTGGTCGCCATTTTCTCGAACATCATTGTGAACCCGGCTTCAGCTAACAAGTTTGACTTCGGCATCTCGTACTGCTGGAACGGGAACCTGTTTAGCTGGGGAACACAGGCTATCACATGCCCGGCGTCCGTTAACTATCCACTCGGCTCTGACGGCTATGGGAGGAGTCTCCTGTCGATGATAGTTCTAGCCATCCCCCTGGACCTTTCAATCGCCCTCGAGATAGTCGCCTCCGCACTAGCAATCGGGATTCTGCTCGGTTCGGTCGCCGCCTACGCGGGGGGGTGGGTCGACGAAGCTATCCTGAGGGTGACGGACATATTCTTCGCATTCCCGTTCCTCATTCTCGCCCTAGTATTCGCCGCAGTCCTCGGAAGGACGATTCCGAATCTGGAGCTTGCCATATTCCTTGTCTGGTGGCCCGTCTATGTCAGGCTTATCCGGGGGCAGATGCTGAGCGAGAAGAACAAGGCCTACGTCGAGGCGTTGAGGGCGCTCGGGGTGAGTAGGTGGCGGACCCTCTTCTTCCATCTCATCCCTAACTCGATCTACCCCCTCTTGGTGCAGGCGACTCTCGACATTGGCGGAGTCATTCTGACGTTCTCCGCTCTTGTGTTCCTCGGCTTCTCCCCATCCCCTGCCCTCCCTGAGCTCGGAAACCTGGCCGCTGACGGGATCAACCAAATTTTCACAGCACCCTGGCTTCTTGTAATTCCGGGGCTTGTGATACTGCTTATCTCTCTGGGATTCAACCTGGTAGGGGACGGCTTGAGAGATGTGCTAGACCCGAGGCTAAGAAGATGATCATGACCAATGTCCCGAGAAGACGAAGAGGAACCTGAGGGAGAGGTCAGCCTCGAATGGAAGGACTACGTAGCCTTCGTAATAGCCGCATTCGAGACCATACTCGTGCCTCTCGTCATCTTCGTAATCGTCCTGCTCCTGATGCTTGCTCTGATCAGATAGTTAGGAAAGGGGCCGTGAGGAGCTTATTAGTTCGACAGGAAGGGGGCGGACATTGTCTCAGGCCTGGCCAGGGGTGCCCTAGTTGAGCCAGGTCGGCCTCGTAAGGCAAGAAGAAAGGCCAGACAGAGGGACTCCCGTCCTTGAGCTGAAAAACCTGTACGTCTCTTTCGAGACGTACGCAGGCGAAGTCAAGGCGCTGAACGGAATCAACCTCACCCTGTACAAGGGAGAGGTGATGGGCCTCGTGGGGGAGAGTGGGTGCGGAAAGTCGGTGACAGCGGCCGCGGTGGTCGGCTTGCTCCCAGAGAATGGCAAAGTTGCATCCGGAGATATAGTCTTCCTGGGCGAAGATCTCCTGAAGAAATCAAAGAAAGAAGTGAGGGAGCTCAGGTCCACGAAGATTGCGATGGTCTTCCAGGATCCGATGACATTTCTCAATCCTGTTCTAACGATAGGTGAACAGCTTCGGGAGGTCTTCAGCATAAACAAGCAGAAGCTCGCCCAGGCTGCTTTAGATTACGATCTTGCCCAACTGAAAGAAGAAGGGGCGAACGCAACCGACGACTCGAAGCGGGCAGAGATCAGGGCGCGCATCAACAACCTCGAGGGGCAGAGAGGGAACCCGCCCGTCCCAAGGGGGCGCCACAAGAGGAAGGTCCTGGACGCCTTGGCGTCGGAGGCACTCGACAGAATGAGAGTCCCGGACTCTGAGAGGATCATTAAGGAGTTCCCGCACGAGCTGTCTGGCGGAATGAGGCAGCGCGTAATGATAGCAATGGCAATAGCGAGAGATCCCGATTTGCTCATTGCGGATGAAATCACAACCGCCCTTGATGTCACAATCCAGGCACAAATCCTGGAGTTGCTCAAGATTCTCAGACGCGAATTCAACTCTACCATCCTGATCATTACCCACGACCTCGGCGTGGTAGCCGATCTGTGCGATCGAGTGGCGGTAATGTATGCCGGGGATGTGGTGGAGGTCGCAGACGCTGAAAGCCTGTACGGGAAGCCGCTTCATCCATACACTCAGGGACTCTTGAGGGCAGTGCCGAAGCTCACTGCGAACCCGGCTCTTCTCGAATCCATACCCGGGTCAGTCCCTGACCTGATCTATCCGCCGCCTGCGTGCAGATTCAACCCCAGGTGTCCGTTTGCATGGGATTTGTGCAAGCAGAAAAAGCCTGATCTGGTCGAGATTGAAAAAGGGCATCTGGCTGCCTGCCATCTTTACACGGAGGGAGCAAAACGACCGACCCCTTCATAAAAGTCACCGACCTCCGGAAGTGGTTCCCCATTACCGGAGGGATCTTCGGGCGGACAGTCGACTACGTGAAAGCAGTAAATGACGTCTCGTTCGAAATTCCAAGGGGAGGCACTTTCGGTCTGGTGGGGGAGTCGGGCTCCGGCAAGACAACCATAGGGAGGTGTATCCTCCGGCTCATCGAGCCAACATCGGGACAGATTCTTGTTGACGGTGTCGACATTACAAAGCTGAAACGGAAGCAGATGGCACCATACCATCGGCTCATGCAGATCATATTCCAAGACCCCTATGCCTCCCTCGACCCCCGGCAGACGATCAAATCCGCCCTCGCGGAGGCGGTGAGGGCCTCCGGTGGGAAGCAATCCGCTGACGATGCGTTCCAGCGATCCAAGAAGCTGATCGAACTAGTAGGACTGAACGAGGATCACCTCTACAGGTTCCCCCACGAGTTCAGCGGAGGGCAGAGACAGAGGATAGCGGTCGCAAGAGCGCTGGCGACAAACGCGGAGTTCTTGATACTTGACGAGCCGACGTCTTTCCTCGACGTTTCGGTTCAGGCGCAAGTCCTGAACCTCCTAAAGAATATCCAGAAGGAATTCAATCTGACGTACCTCTTCATTTCCCACAATCTGAGCGTTATTGCCCACATGAGCGACAGGGTTGGGGTCCTCTATCTCGGCAAGATGATGGAAGTCGCCGACACAGAGACAATCTATTCCAACCCCATGCACCCATACACCCATGCGCTGATGGAGGCGATTCCGGTCCCCGACCCCGCAGTCAGGCGGACCAGGGAGGTCCTAACCGGGGAAGTGCCGGGAGTGGTCCACCTGCCGCCGGGGTGCGTATTCCACGACAGGTGCAAGTACGCGACGCAAAAGTGCAAGGACGAGATTCCCTCATTGGACGTGCAATCCGAAGGCCACCAGGCCGCCTGCTGGTACGCAAAGGACTTGAACCTGCAGCCATTGACACTTTACAAGAAAGCTTAGCCTTTCACACGCCCTCGTTAGGCGGCGCTGGTTTCGTCCACAGGCCTTGGCTGGGCTCAAGCCAGCGGTCCCAAAGGACCTTTGCCGTGCGCGAACTCACGACTCCGAGTCCTTTCCATGGCATTTTCTTGAGCCCCGCAATCATCTCCTTCGCGTAGGCCGAAGCTGCGCCGTATCCTTTGGGGTCGTCGCCCGGGACGTTAATCAGCACGCTTGTCCTGGTCGGATTAGGGGCGAGGAAAGAGCCGAGGAGCATTGTTGTCCTCGAAAATGACATCGCGCTGATGTCCTCCAGTATGACCGAGAAGGGGAACGGCTTGGATATGACGTACTCCACCAGCCCTTGGTGTCCTCCCTTACCGTATTCGTATCCGAGCCGCCCCAGAGCGGCCTCCGAGGCCTTGCTCAGTTCCTTGACGCTGTTGGACGCCTTCAAGGCAGATAAATCCGCCTATCCTGACCGAGAGCAGATGAATATATGTTCGCTGGCTCCAATCTGCCTCAGTTGGGAAAAGAGCCGCTCAGACAGCGCGGACACCCCCGAAGGTATCACTTTCGGTAAAGACTCCCTCCGTTTAGGGGGATAACCGGAATTCTTTCATACCGACCTCTTTTCCTGCAGTAGCTCTGCAACCCAGGAGGCACTATGTAGGATGAGCCAACACAGCCCAAACTCCGGGCTAGCCGTGGAGGTCATTGCGTTGACGCGGGAGTATACGACTCGCTCCTTCTTCGGCACAGTTAGTCGGATAACGAAGGCGTTGGACGGCATCGACTTCTCGGTGAAGACTGGAGAGCTGTTCGGTCTAATAGGGCCGAACGGCGCGGGGAAGACAACGACTGTCAAGATCCTGACCACACTCCTCACCCAGACCAGCGGAGAGGCGTACATACTCGGCCTCGATGTCAGGAAGGACCTCTACGAGATAAGGCGGCGCATAGGAATCGTCTTCGGCGGAGAAAGGGGGCTCTACAACAGGGTGTCGGCCCTCGACAACCTCCGCTACTTCTCTGACCTCTACGGTGTCGACCCGGTGACTGCTAGAGATAGGATTCCTCAACTCCTGAAGGCGGTTGGCCTGGCCGATAGGGCTGACGAGAGGGTGGAAAAGTACTCGAGGGGAATGAAACAACGTCTCCACATCGCGAAGGCACTCGTGCACGACCCCGAGCTCCTCGTTCTTGACGAACCGACCATAGGCCTCGATCCCGGCGGAGCCAGAGACATAAGAAACATGATTCGCGAGATGCAGAAACAGGGGAAGACGATTCTCCTCACCACGCACTATATGTTCGAGGCGGAGGAACTCTGCCAGAGGGTCGCCGTAATATCGAAGGGAAAGATAGTCGCCCTCGACACTCCATCGGAGCTCAAGAAGCTCGTGAGGGACATTTCAGTGATTGAGCTCAGGACCTACGGCGCCACCACTGATTACGTGGAGGTGATAAAGCGACTTCCCAACGTCGTGCGCGTCGTAGCAGATCTTGACTCCGAGGTTCAGACGATCAGGATACAGAGCCCGCTGGGGGCGGACCTGCTGTCCCAGGTGACATCTGCTCTCCCCTCTGACGCTAAGATAATAGACAGGACGATCAAGGAACCGACCCTGGAGGATGCGTACCTGAGGCTGGTGGAAGAATAGTGGGAACTCTGTCAGAGCTAACACCGGGAAAGAAGACCGAAGGTTACCTGGCGCGGAGAGGGCAGGTGCTGAAGGCGTGCATAGTCTTGACAGCCAGACTTTTCTTCGCTGACCCCCAGTGGATAATCCCAAGCATCATAGCTCCTTTCATTTTCACCCTCGTCGCCTTCTTCCTCTTTGGGCGGCAGACATCTAGCCCCACCTTCCTGCTGTACCTCGTCCTCGGCTCCGGCCTTATGGGGATGTGGGGCACTACCATATACGGATCTTCGAACTCTATCGGCTTCGACAGGTGGAACGGGACCATGGAATCGACTTTGGCGGCGCCCGTCCCTCTGTCCTGGATTGCGCTGGGGAGGGTGCTCTTCAACACGTTCGAGGGCGTAATCAACGCCCTGTTCATACTCGTCATCGGCCTCGTCTGGTTCCAGGTAGGTTTTGGCGTCGTGAGCCCTGGCCTCTTCCTTCTTGCGTCAGTGAGCACATTCCTGTCCCTATCCGCCTTCGGGTTGCTGATGTGCACCATAATACTCCTGTCTAGGAAGGGTGGATTCATCACCAACTCGATGGAAATCCCGGTCTACATCGCAACCGGCACCATGTTCCCGGTGAGCATACTCCCGATAGTTGCGCTGCCTTTCGCATTCCTGCTCGCCCCAACATTGGGCATAGAGGCGATCCGGCTGTCAGCCCTCCCCGGTTACACAGGCTTGGCAACCAACTATTGGACGGACCTCGCAATACTGGCCGCAGAGACACTGGCCTACCTCGGCCTAGCCTTCATGCTCTTCAAGCGCGTAGAAGCTTATGCCAAGAGGAACGGGACCCTTGAAGAGTACTGAACAGGTTTCCCATTCGGCCCTCGGTGCAGGCGCTCGCCTGAGGATGGCCCTTAGGGTGTTCTGGGGAGCCTTCCTATTCGGGCGTAAGGGGCTCATAGTGTGGGACTCGTGGGAGATGTGGGTGATGCAGATCGTGATCACTCCGATTGCGCAGATAGGATTCTTCGCTCTACTTTCCATCTATCTTCAGTACCCCTCTTCGGTCACGCAGTACATAGTCGTAGGCAATGCGATTCAGTCCATGTCGTTCGCGGCCGTGTTCGCCGTCGCCAACATCACATCCCAGGACAAATGGCAGGGGACACTCCCCAGCACCATGGTCACCCCGGCCAACAGAATCGCGCTCTTCATCGGACGCGCCTGGTTCCAGGTTCTCCTTTCAGCGTTGATAGCCGCCGCCGGCCTGCTCTACGCGGCGACAATATTCGGCGTGAGCTTCGCGACGGCGGACTATCTGGGTATAGCGGTCACCGTTCTCCTGACTAGTGTCGCAATGACTGGTTTCGGCCTCCTCATCAGCGCAGTCGGGCTCTACATGAGGACCGCCATGATCGTCGCGAATATCTTTCTCTTCGTCACCCTCCTCCTCAGCGGGGTCAACTTCCCCGTGTCAGTCCTTCCGGCGTGGCTGCAGCCCGCCTCCTGGGCCATAC
>DASPVF010000003.1:0-21157 GCA_035622475.1 Nitrososphaerales archaeon | reverse complement strand
GGAGGTTGGGGGGGTGCGTTTCGCGCAGGGGGGCGGGTAGGAGCGGCCAGGGCAGGGATCAGCAGGAGTATCCCGAAGAAGGATATGACGTAAAGGCCAAACGCCAATCCCGCCACGATGATGAACAACGAGAAGATGAGCAGGTTCCTGTTCATCGGCAGACAGCGCCAAAGTTAGGCTTTCGTATAAGGATTGAAGATGGTGGGCCGGGGCGGAATTGAACCGCCGACCTTGACGCGACGCTTCGCGCCGATTCGCCGTCTCCTGCTAGCAGTGTCAGAGCCTGACGAGGCTAGCCTTGACGTCCTAACCATGCTCGAGGGTTGGTACAGTAAGGGACCAACTTCCCCGCACCTGGCGGACTAGACGACCGGCCCACTTGTCGGGCCTGCCTCCGAGCCCGCCTTTTATGCTTAGCAGGGAAGAGTCCGCTCAGTGAGTTGTCCTAATTCGCCGATTGACGAGATAGCCTGGCGAAGCTTCAACTGATTAAATAACCAGCGAGGAAGGTGCGTCAAGGAATGTCGAAGTCCTCGCGGTTCGAAGGATTCTACAAGTTACCCATAGACAAGAGAATGGAGGCCTTGAAGGAGTTTGCTTCACTTACGGACGAAGAGATGAAGACCCTTGCCAATACAGGGGGCCTCCCAGCCGAAGTGGCAGACCACATGATTGAGAATGTGGTCGGCGGATACACTTACCCTCTGGGAATAGCCATGAACTTCAGGATTAACGGCAAAGACTACCTGGTCCCTTTCGCTCTCGAAGAGCCTTCCGTGGTGGCGGCGGCAAGCAACGCGGCGAAGATGGCGAGAGTGAAGGGAGGATTCACTGTCACGAACACCGGCCCGGTGATGATCGGACAGATACAGATCGTCAACGTTCCGAAGCCTGACACGGCGAAGGCGCGGCTTCTCGCACACAAGGATGACCTCCTCAAGAAAGCAAACGAGCAGGATCCTATGTTAGTTTCCCTCAGAGGCGGTGCCAAGGATCTGAGCGTGAAGAAACTCTCGACTCTGAAGGGACCAATGGTCATTGTTGAGATATTAGTCAACACAGGCGACGCCATGGGAGCCAATGCGGTAAACACCATGGCGGAGGCTCTGACGCCCATGGTCGAAGAAATCACCGGTGGGAGGGTGCTCCTCAGGATAATTTCGAACCTAGCGGACCGAAGACTGGTGAAGGCGACAGCGGTGTTCGCCAAGGACGCAATAGGGGGAGATGACGTCGTGGATGGGATAGTGTACGCCTACGCATTTGCAGATGCCGACCCCTATAGGTGCGCCACCCACAACAAGGGTATAATGAACGGGGTTATTGCGGTGGGGATTGCCTGCGGCCAGGACATAAGGGCCCTGGAAGCAGGTGCTCATAGTTATGCGGCCCGGAGTGGCCATTACAAGCCTCTGACCACCTGGGAGAAGAACCGGGATGGGGACCTTGTCGGGACGCTAGAGATGCCCATGGCCGTAGGGCTGGTAGGGGGGGCGGCGAAAACCCATCCAACGGCGAGGGTGAACATCAAGATAGTTGGAGTGAAGACAGCCATCGAACTCGCCGAAGTGATGGGGGCGGTGGGCCTCGCCCAGAACTTCGCTGCCCTGCGAGCGCTGGCGAGCGAGGGGATACAACGAGGGCACATGAAGCTTCACAGCCGAAACATCGCCTTGTCTGCCGGAGCGACCGGAAAACTCGCCGATATCGTTGCTGAGAGAATGATTGAGGAGAAGAAGATCAGGTTCGACAGAGCCAAGGAGCTCGTCGCGGAGCTCTCGAAGGAGAAGAAGCCGTAGCTGATAGGTTCTAGCACGTGAACTGCTATCAGAGCACCAGGGGGGCTACTCCATCATCGGTATCTTGACGCCTTTGGCCTTCGCCGTCCTGATGGCCTCCTCGTAGCCGGCGTCGACGTGCCTTGCGACCCCCGTCCCGGGGTCGTTTGTCAGGGCGGTCATTATCCTTGCCTCGGCCTCCGGCGTCCCGTCAGCAAGCACCGCAAGACCTGCATGTATCGAGTAACCAATCCCGACCCCGCCCCCGTGATGTACAGACACCCACGAGGCACCCGAGACAGCGTTGAGAAGGGCGTTCAAGATGGGCCAGTCTGCAATGGCATCGGAGCCGTCCTTCATCCCCTCCGTCTCGCGGTAGGGGGATGCGACGGAGCCGGAGTCGAGGTGATCTCTGCCTATGATGATCGGTGCAGAAATCTTACCGCTTCTGACCATGTCATTGATTATCTTGCCGAACCGGGCCCTTTCCCCGTACCCCAACCAGCAGACCCTTGATGGTAGCCCCTGGAAATGGACCCTGCCGTGAGCCTTCCTAATCCACCTGACAAGAGATTCGTTTGAGGCGAACTCCTTCAAGACCGCGTCGTCCGTCGCATATATGTCCTCGGGCTTCCCCGAGAGAGCCGCCCAGCGGAACGGACCCCGCCCTTCGCAGAAGAGCGGTCTGATGTATTCTGGGACGAACCCTGGAATTCTGAAGGAGTTCTCGACCCCTGCTTCCTTCGCCATCTTCCTGATGTTATTTCCGTACTCGAAGGCGATGGCGCCACCATCTTGGATTTGCAGCATCGCCCTGACGTGCTTGGCGATGGAAGCCATCGAACGGACAACGTACCCCTTGGGGTCAGAGACCCTGAGATCTGCGGCTTGCTGCACGGTTAGCCCCTCTGGGACATAGCCTGCTAGGGGGTCATGGGCAGCTGTCTGGTCGGTCAGGACATCTGGCCTGAACCCCATCTTCGCCAGCTCGGGGAGAACCTCCGCCGCGTTTCCGAGGAGGGCTACGGACAAGGCCTCTCCCGCAGCGGCTGCGTCCCGAACCATCCCGATCGCTTCCGCCGTGTCCTTCACCATGACGTCGCAATACTTCTTGTCCAAGCGCCTTTGTATCGCCCTCGGATCGACCTCAACAACCAGAGCAACTCCGTCATTCATTGTCACCGCGAGAGGCTGGGCACCCCCCATCTCTCCTAGCCCCGAAGTGAGCACCACCTTCCCGCGTAGCGAGCCAGCGAAGTGCTTGCTGGCGACCGCCGCCAATGTCTCGTATGTACCCTGAAGTATCCCCTGCGTGCCGATGTACATCCAACTCCCGGCCGTCATCTGGCCGAACATGGTGAGGCCCCTTTCCTCGAGCTCACGGAAGTAGTCCCAGTCAGCCCACTTGGGCACCAACATGGCGTTGGATATCAGAACCCTCGGAGCCGAGACAGTCGTCTTGAAAATCCCCACCGGTTTCCCCGACTGAATCAGTAGTGTTTCGTCGTTCTCCAGCGTCCTGAGAGACTTCACGATGGCGTCGAAGGCCTTCCAGGACCGGGCTGCTCTCCCGGTACCCCCGTAGACAATCAGGTGCTCGGGATCCTTGGCCACCTCCGGGTCGAGGTTGTTCATCAGCATCCTGAGGGCTGCTTCCTGGTGCCAGCTCTTGCAGGATATTTCATTACCTCGGGGAGCCCTTACGACGTGTGTCTGCATAGGCTCTTTGGAACCGTATGACGATATAACAGTTCACTCTGTGCGCCTTTCGAGACTGAAGTGAATCATCCTCCCGTTTAATGGGTACGGAATTTGGGACATAGGATAAATCACCAGTCGCCCTTGACGGCGCGGGAATGGGGGTCCGTGAAGCTAAGGCCGCTGTTCAGAAGCTAGGACTTGAGGACGTAGCACTACAGTTCACCGATCTCTCCGGAGGATTGCACTCCCTCTGGGTGCCTGCGCACCTTGTCTCTAAGGCCGCAAGTGAGGGAATACACATGGACGGCTCCTCCGTTGACATGGTGGACATAAGCGGAAGCGACCTCAAGCTGGTCCCCGACACTGACACGCTAACGGCCCTGCCGTCCGGCCTCTTCGAGTCGCGAGTAGGGAGAATGATGTGCAACATCTACGAACCAGACTCGGATCGGCCCTTCGAAATCGACCCCAGGTACGTTCTAAGGAGGGTAATCGACGAGTCCAGGAGTGTCCTCGGAGCAGGTGCCACTTACAACGCTTGTAGTGAAATCGAGTACTTTCTCTTTTCAAGGGACCAGACGGGGAACCTGCGAAGACAGGATGAAGGGGGATACCTCTCGAGCCCCCCTGCGGACCAGGGCATCGATGTCAGGCTCGAAATCGTCCGGAACCTGAAAGAATCAGGAGTGGTCGTCGAAAAGCACCATCACGAGGTCCCGCCTGGTAAGTACGAGCTGAACCTTCAGTACGCCGAAGCGCTTCGGATGGCTGATACCGTCTACCTCGTGAAGCTAGTGGTAAAGATGACAGCGGCACGCAACGGGCTCATCGCATCCTTCATGCCCAAGCCCTTCCACGATGGCTACGGCGCGGGGCTTCACACTCATGTCAGTGTAACTGACGAGCGCAAGAGAAGCAACCTGTTCTATGACGAGAGGGGGAAATATGGTGTCAGCAAGGCGGCGTTGCACTTCATCGGAGGGGTACTGGCTCACGCCAAAGGACTCGCCGCCCTAACGAACCCATCGGTCAACTCGTACAAGAGGTTGGTCCCAGGGTGGGAGGCCCCTGTGTATCTTTCGTGGGCGAGATACAACCGGTCAGTCCTCCTCAGAATCCCTCCGGGAAAGGGCATGCACTCCAGGGTGGAGTACAGGCCTACCGACGGGTCGTGCAACTTCTACGTTGCCTACGCCGGTATCCTGGCTGCAGGCTTGGATGGCCTCAGGAGGAGCATCGAGCCACCACACCCCACAGAAGAGGACGTCTACCATATGACCGAGGAGGAGAGGACAGCTAAGGGAATAGGTGTCCTCCCGGCTAACCTCGGGGAGGCCCTGGACGAGCTCGCGAGGGACAGGTACCTGCGCGAGAGCCTTGGGAAGAAGTTCTGCGAGAAGTTCCTGGAGACAAAGAGAAAGGAGTGGACGGACTTCAACACGACCGTCCACGAGTGGGAGCGGAAGAAGTACCTTGGCGTCTAGAACGAAAGCAGGAAGAATCTCACCAGGCCCAAGGTTCGTCCTCGTGCACGCCGGGGAACTGGCCACGCTTGGTGGAGAAAAGGTGGGGCCTAGAATCAGAGCCGGGATGAACGATCTTGGGCTCATCAATGATGGTGCAGTGGCAGTCGCTGACGGCAGGATAGTCGCCGTGGGGAGAACGTCGGAAGTACTTGACAAGATTGGCCGCGGCTACGAGGTCGTAGATGTGAGCGGAAAGCTGGTCACACCGGGGCTCATCGACCCCCACGTCCACCTTGTCTTCGCTGGTTCGAGAGAGGGAGAACTCGAGGATATGGCAGTCAAGGGCATCCCCTACTTGGAGATCAAGAGGAAAGGAGGGGGGATGCCCACAACGCTCCGCAAGACGGGAGAGGCCTCAACCGAGGAACTGACGGAGAAAACGGAGGGGATCCTTGACAGGATGCTTGCCTACGGGACGACGACCATCGAAGCCAAGAGCGGATACGAGATGACCTTCGAGGGCGAAATTAGGCAGCTCGAGATAATTGCAAAGCTGGCGAAGACACACCCAATGGGCATCGTCCCGACATTCCTGGCACAGGGGATTCCGTTCGGGTTCGAGAACAGAGTGGACGAGCTGACGGACGACATTGTCGGAAGGTGGCTCCCGGAAATAGCGGAACGGAGGCTGGCAGAGTATTGCGACGTGTTCTGCGAAAACGGCTACTTCAACCTAGAACAGACCAGACGGATACTGCAGGCAGGACGAACGCTCGGGATGAAACTCAGGATACACGCTGACTGGCTCGCGCACAGCGGGGGAGCCAGGCTAGGGAGCGAGCTGAAGGTTGTCTCAGCCGACCATCTGATATTCACTCCGAAGGAAGAGATTAGAGATCTGGTGGCAAATGGGGTGATGGGGACGTTTCTACCGACGACTCCTTTCGCATATCTGGGCACCTACGCAGACGCGAGAGGGATAATCGACGCGGGGCTTCCTGTCGCGCTTGGGACGGACCTGAGCGCGGCCGACATGTGCGAGTCGATGCAGATGATGATGAGCATAGCCACCCTCCGTATGAAGATGACCTGTGCGGAATCACTGGTCGCCGCTACCATAAACGCGGCACATTCGATCGACAGGGCGGACAGAGTTGGGAGCCTGGAGGTAGGGAAACGGGCGGACATCGTGGTCTTCGACGCGCCTAACCACAAGCACTTCGCGTATCACTACGGCGTCAATCTGGCAGACAGAGTGTACAAGAACGGGGAGCTTGTAGCCGAGAAGGGGAGGAGAACCTCCTAGCGAACGCCTCGGCCAGCGAACTCGAAAGCGAGAAGGGCGAGGGAGGACGAGCCGTACTTCATGACGTCCTCGTCGACCTTGAACCTCGAGCTGTGGTTGGGGCTTACACACCCCTTGATCTCGTTGCGTGTCCCTAGGAAGTAGTAGGTTCCTGGGGCCTTCCTGAGGAAGTAGGAGAAGTCTTCAGCGACTAGGAGCGGGGGAATCTCCACCGTTTTCGTACCAGGGATCGTGCTGAGGAGCCTGAATACCTCCCCCTCCACCGCAGGGTCGTTGACGGTCACCGGGTAGGCATCCTCTATCTCGACCTCGCATCGGGCCCCGAATGTCTTGCAAACCGAGTAGGAGATTCGCCTTATGAGGGAGGCGACTCTCCTCTTCGTGGCTTCGTCGACCGTTCGCATGGTCCCCTCCAGGACCGCGTCGTCCGGGATTATGTTGTTCCTTGTGCCGGAGTGAACGGAACAGACGGAGACCACCGAAGGTTCAATGGGATCGATCATCCTGCTCCTAATCCCTTGCAGGGCAGATATCAGCTGGGCTGCCACGAAGATGGGATCGATGGTTTGGTGAGGGGCTGAGCCGTGGCCGCCCCTGCCGAGGACTCTGATTCTGAACGTGCCTGACGCGGCCATGATAGAACCAGGTCTAAGAGCGAACGTCCGGGAAGGGAAGTTGGAGAAGATGTGGAGGCCGAAGACATAGTCGACCCTTGGTTTCTCCAACACACCGGCTTCAATCATCGGCTTTGCCCCTCCTCCTCTCTCTGCGGCTTCCTCGGCTGGTTGAAAGAGGAACTTCACGGCGCCCTTCAAGTTGGCTCGATGTTTGGCGAGGATTCTGGCTGCCCCAAGAAGCATAGCGACGTGGCTGTCATGTCCGCATGCGTGCATGATCCCTTTGGACTTGGACGCGAACTCCTCGCCAGTAAGCTCCTGAAGGGGGAGGGCGTCCATGTCAGCGCGGAGGGCCACCGTATAACCGGGTCCACCTCCTTCAAGGACCCCCACCACTCCTGTTCCTCCGACCCCGGTCTTCACAAGTATGCCGTCGTGTCTCAGCTCACTTGCGACCAAAGCGGCGGTTTCCCGCTCACGGAAGGCGAGTTCAGGGTTGGCGTGAATCTTTCGCCTGATTCTGATGAGGTAGTCTTCCAGCTCCGTCGCCTCATCCAAGAAACTAATCGTAGGGGCGAATCAGATGTTTTGAGCTTTTAGGCTTTCCCGAGACTCCGTTGACAGGACTCGCTAGGGGAGCTTCCCAGCTAGTGTTTCCTTTGCGAGGGCTTCGATCTCGTTCCCTTGTGATCTGTCTGCCCTGAGGAGCGGAGAGACCGACCTGACGAAACCGTACACGTTCTTGGCATGGTCAGAGATTCCACTTTCGTTGGACCCGAGGATGTTTGAAGCACAGATTAGCTCTATGGATAGGATGCGGGATACATTGCTTGCGATCTTCATGGTCTTCATTCCGGCGTTCACTCCATGGCTCGCATGGTCCTCGATCCCTCCAGAGACGCTCGCGGGATAGGACGAAGCCGGGTACATAAGTGCCGAGTTGTCCGAAGTCAGAGCTGTCGCCGTGTACTCCAAGATCATCAGGCCTGACTCAAGGCCAGGCTTGCTAGCCATATACTTGGACTCGGGGGGTGTCCTCTTGAGTAGGTACTGGATCCGCGCCAAGGAAATCATCCCGAGGTAAGAGAGCGCCAGGGAAAGGAGGTCAAGGGACATGGCGACGGGCTGGGCATGGAAGTTCCCACCATGAAGCACAGAACCGTCTTCGTGCAGAACTGGGTTGTCTGACACCGAATTCATCTCGTTGACGACGATTCTCCGGGCGAAGGTGAGTGCGTCCACCAGTGAACCGTGGACCTGCGGGGCGCAACGTATCGAGTAGGGATCCTGGGGCACGGGCTCCGACCTAATTCTGCGGCTTCCCTTTACCAGCCCTCGGATTTGCCTCGCGACCTGGTCCTGGCCAGGATCGAGTTTCACTCCAATGAGCTTCTCGTCAAAGGACTGCGAGCATGCGCCCAGTACCTCGGCCGTGACCGCAAGAGTGGAATTGGCGGCGGCCAGAAGGATTTCGCCCCTGTTCACAGCTGCGCACCCAAGAGCCGTCGTGAAGGCCGTGCCGTTGATCAGCGACAGGCCCTCCTTCGCGTGAAGTACTATGGGCCTCAGTTTAGAGGTGGAGAGGGCCCGCGCGGAATCAGCCAACTTTCCTCTGCGGTATGCCTTCCCTTCCCCCACCATCGTTAGGGCCATGTGCGCCGACGGAACCAAGTCCCCTGACGCGCCAAGCGAGCCGTACTCAGGGACGAGAGGCGTAACTCCCTTGTTGAGCATTCCCACCATGAGTTCTGCAACCTCCTTCCTGGCGGCACTGTTGCCGTTAAGCAAGCTGTTCAGACGCATGAGCATGGCTGCCCTTACAATCTCCTGAGGCATCGGCGAGCCGACCCCAGCCGAGTGGCTCCTGATCAGGTTGAGCTGGAGCTCGTCTATATGCTCGGGCCGGACGACCTTGTCAGCGAGAGAGCCAAAGCCAGTGTTGACTCCATAAACCACCTCACCTCGGGCGAGCTTCTGTTCAAGCTGGGCCCTGAACCTCTCCATCTGTTTCAGGCTCTGGGGGCTCGCCCTGACGACGGCCCCGTGTTCGGCTACTTCCATGGCGGATTCGATCGTCAATGATCGTCCGTCGACCACTACGACCATTGGTCCAACCCCGTTGGGCGGCTCATAAAAGGCTCACATGAAATACTGGCGTATGAAATGGGCGAATCGATCATAGATCTCTCTGGCCGGGAATAGTGCGGAAGCCAGTTCGCACAGCTAATTGAGTTAAAACCCTCGGAGGGGATGAGCGCCTGGCAGGCAGAAGCCCTCCGAAATCACAGGGTCTTGCTCTGAGAGCAGAGTGCCGCAACCGCAAGATAGCTCAACAGAATGACACACCTTGCTCCCTGTGCCTATCGTGTCTGAACACAATCGCTCCCCACCTCAGTCGGCCACCTTGACCACGACCTTGCCTCGAGCGTGCCCCTCTTGCAGGTATTGGAAGGCCTCGGCAGCTTCGGACAGGGGGTACCGCCTGTCAATGAATGGTTTCAATTTTCCTGAGCCCATGAGTTCGCCGAGGGTGGCCAGGTCCTCAGGGACGATTTTCGCAATGCCCATGAAACCGATCCTCTTGCCCGACCCCGAGGCCAATCGGCCCAACAAAGCAACCTGGAGTAGCCCGGTCAGGGCCTTGGAACTTCCGAGCAAGACGAAGGCCCCTCCCGGGGCAAGGGATCGCCGGATGGCAGGCACGGAATGGAATCCGTTGACTCCCGCTATGAGATCGTAGGTCTGACCGGTCTTTGTAAAGTCCTCCTTCGAATAATCGATTACTTGGTCTGCTCCCATGGCTCGGGCGCTGTCTATGTTCGGCGCGCTGCAGACAGCAGTGACCTTTGTTCCAAACGACTTGGCTATTTGGAGGGTGAAGGTGCCCACTCCCCCAGAAGCTCCGTCGATCAGAACTTTCTGGCCCGCCTTGATCTGTCCCTTGCGGAGACCCTGCAGGGCAGTTACCCCAGCTACGGGAGTGGCGGCGCAATCCTCGAATGAAACGCCAGGGGGTTTCAGCGTCAATCGGTCTTCCCGGGCCACCGCATACTCAGCGAGAGCGCCCGGGCCTGTTCCGAACACCTCATCACCAGGCTTGAACCGGGTCACGGCTCTGCCAACGAGTTCCACGCTCCCGGACAAGTCCCTGCCGAGCGAACGGTCTTTCGGTTTTAGGACTCCTCCTCCCATGACCATGCGGATGACGAAAGGTGGATGGAGATCAAACAGATCAGCTTTGTTCAGGGAAGCGGCATGAACCTTCACCAGAACCTCATTGTCGGTGGGAGTCGGCTTGTCGAAGTCCTTCACCTCGATGACGTCTGGAGGTCCGTATCTCGTTCGAACAATGGCCTTCACAATGACATCAGCTCCAACCCCGCTCCTTCTTGCAAAGGCGGTCTTCCATGGTGAGTCTCATCTTCGCTAATATCTCCAAGTATCTTCCCAATCACCTTCCCTTCGTGAGGGATTCCAAAGACGTACCCCAGCCCTCGATAGCTTATTGTACCTTCATGTGCCTACCCTCAAGTAGAGTCCAAACTGGGGGTTTTGTGGTGGCTGCTGCGTTAACGTTCCCAACTAATTTCAAATCATAAATGCGGTGGCCGGTTTCGCACACCTAATTGGGTTCAAATCACCATCCTGGGTTCGAATCCGGTTGGATCCCCTCAGATAATCAGCCTAATCCCGCGCCCTTTGCGCGACCCCTGGAGAAAACAGCCAGGTTCCCACGGCCTTTGTCCCAAGGTGAGGTCAATATCTGCCGCCAAGAGAAGACAGGCCTTCGAGGCATGGCACAGGAATGTTGTCAGAAAGGCAGGAGACCCTTGGGGCGTCAAGAAAGAGTCCTCAGGGGCAAACTCAAGTACGACAATCTCGGCTTGCAGGGACCGCAGATGGAGGACATAATCGCCGTTGGCCACTTGGTCGTGGTCTACCAAGACGGGACCAGGGCGGTCGAGGACATTTCGTTCAACGTCAAGGATGGGGAGTTCTTCGGGTTCTTAGGCCCAAACGGCGCGGGAAAGAGCACCACCATTAAGACCCTGACCACGCTCCTGAGGAAGACTTCCGGGTCGGTCAGAGTGGCTGGCCTCGACATCGACAAATCCCCTACAGAGATCCGCAAGTCAATCGGCGTCCTCAACCAGGAGACGAGTCTTGACGTAGACCTCACCGGAAGACAGAACCTGCGCCTGCAGGGACGCCTGCAGCAGCTTCATGGGCAGACCCTTGACGGTCGGGTCGAAGAGCTGCTGAAGCTGGTCCAACTCGACGAGGTCGCGGACAAGCCTGCGGGCCGTTACTCGGGCGGAATGAGGAAAAGGCTCGACCTCGCATCCGCGCTTGTACACAGCCCGAGGCTCCTCTTTCTCGACGAGCCGACCACGGGGCTCGACGCACAGTCGCGTACAGCAATCTGGGAGTACCTCGAAGACCTGAACAAGAGCCACGGGATCACGATCTTCCTGACCACCCAGTATCTGGAGGAGGCCGATCGTCTCTGCCACCAGCTCGCGATCATCGACCATGGGAAGCTGATAGCGGGGGGCAGCCCCTCCGAGCTCAAGAAGGCCGTGGGCGAAGACACGATAAGCCTGACTCTCGACCCTTCGCTAAGAAGGAGGGCCGGGGAGGTCCTAAAGACGGTTCAGGGGGTGTCCAGTGTCCTCGAATCGGACGGAGGGGTAACGGCTCACGCCGAAAACGCCGGCCAGATTGTGCCCGACGTCATAACCGCCCTCGACCGAAACGGCATCCGTCCGTCATTTCTGAGCATCTCATCCCCTACGCTGGACGACGTGTTCCTGCGGGCGACCGGCCGGCGAATCAGGTCGGACGACCTACAACGGAAGGAAACCGACCCGTTCCTCATGTGAGTTGGTGGCTTGACCCTACTTTACGACACGCAATCGCTGTTCCAGAGGGGCCTGACGAAGATGGTCCAGAACCCGACCTTGCTCGCCACGTATCTGATCGAGCCACTGGCCTTCCTTGTTCTGTTTTCCCAGATGTTCACGAAACTGGGCGAGTTCATACCAAACGAAGCGGGGGGCTACGTCGCCTACCTCACACCAGGGATCGTCGTGTTCTGCGCCCTCATAACCTCGCCCCAGAGCGGCGTCTCCATCGTGAACGACATGAATTCTGGTTTTCTGTCTAAGATGCTCCTGACTCAGACTGCGAGGTCGGCGATTCTGCTTGGGAGGGTTCTCACGGACGTGACTCTCGTAGTTGCGGAGGCTCTGATTACGATTGCAGCGGCGGTCGTTATGGGGGTAACCATCGCTACGGGGGTGCCCGGGGTCCTGTTGATCCTGGTGACGGCAGCGTTCTTCGAGGTTGCCTTCTCAGGATTGTTCCTGGCTGTCGGGATGGCGACCAGGAAGACTGAAACGCTCTCCGCCGTTTCCGGGTTCCTCTACCTGCCGCTGCTTTTCTTGAGCACCGCGATGTTTCCCTCCTCGTTCCTTCCTGATTGGGCGCAGACCGCTTCCAACTACAACCCGGTCACCTACATCTCGAACGTCGTGCGGGAACTTGTGTCCGGCGGGCTCAACCTCACGACGCTGGCGGATGGGTACCTGCTAACCGGGGTCATTGCTCTGTTGACGTTCGCCTTTGCTCTGTACCAGTTCAGAAGGGTCGTCGGCTGACCAAAAATAAATTACCCGCACAGTGTGGCCCCCATCGGTCAAGCCTTGCCAAAGTGGCTAGTTTGGGAGTGACCTGAGATTCTGGGGAGGGGCAGAGCGTACGTAACAGAGTTCAAATCTTGATGGCCGTAGCTGGTTCGCGCACCTGATTTGGTTCAAATCCAGCGCCGCACGCTGGCCCTGTAGCGGCTGTATTCCTCCCCGAACCGTTCTTGGAGATATCGCTCCTCGCGGGGTATCTCGCTGGTTATGCCAACGAGCGCACAGTCACCTCGAACGGTTCGTTTGGTTGACCCACAACTTCGCCAACTGCATCTGACCACTATCTTCTACAGACAAGATAGGTGCTGGCTGTTCTCATGAGTAGCAGTATATAGACGGGGTTCCCTTCTCACGGCTTGGATTGAAGAGGAAAACCCTGATAGCGGTGATTCTCATTCTCGCAGCAGGTATCTCGCTATTCTTCTTCGCCCCTGTCTCTATGATGAGTGGCAGCCGCCGGTATGTCGTACCTAACTATCCGGAGTGCTATCTTGTTTCTCCATGCACTTTGAATGAAAGTATAAGCTGGAGCGTGACGGTCTCTCCTTCCCATTATCTCGTTGGATGCGGGGCATTCTGGAACAGCCAGATTCAGATAGGCAGCATCATTCCCACACACAATGCAACATCTTTCGGTTGGTATTGCGGCCCCATTCCGATGGCCAATGGTAATCCCCCATGAAGACCGAAATCCTCGCAGTTGTGGTTATCGTGCTGGTCGCAGTGAGTCTCGGCGTTGGTTACTTCGTCAGCCAGCAGACCGCCAAGACAACGCCGACGGTTTCAAGTTCTTCCTCGGCTCAGGGATTGATTCTCACCACCAATATCAGTTCAAACACAATCCGTGCGGGCGAGACGCTCGGAATCTCAATCTCGCTCTACAATAGCCTTCCAAGGGCACTCAACATTACTGCGATAACCAACAGTTCGTCGGCATGGAAAATCGACGGCTTTCCGGTCGCCATGTGGGACGGTTGCACAGGAATGGAGCCGGTCGAGTTCATGATAATCAAAGGGAACTACAGCTACGGTGAGTTCCAAGCGGCTGCGGCCAACTCATACTACCCGGCAATCTTCTGTGCCGAAGGCGGGAGCGTTCTCTATATATCATTCCCGCCCATGAGCAGCAACGTAACAACTACCGGCAACTTCTGCGTAGAAACTTGCTCCCCGAACCATACATCGTGGAATCTTAGCACTAGTTTCTCGGTGGACGGCTACTGGGCATATCCTCTGAACAGTTCAGAGACCAACGATATCTACACCTCCTACACAGGATGCCCCAATCCACCATGCGAGGGAATAACCTACAACTATCCAGAAGTCGGCCCAGAGGCCCAACACACGTTCACTCCGGGCTTGTATACGCTATTGGTGGCAGATGAATGGGGGCAGACAGTCTTTCTGTATTTCTCGGTTGTATGATGCAACAACCTCGTCCAACCCCACCAAAATCGCTCCGCACGTCTGCCTACCCGCGCCTAACCGCGGCTAGGTAGCCCTATCCCCCACACCCCCTTCCCCAAGCCTAACTCGCGTCTGCGCCTAGCTCTGCTTAGTGCCGCTTGTTTGCTTGCTCGTTGGTCGGTCGGCTGGCTTGAAAAAATAGTAAACTGTGCGGGCCGCACCAGGAAAGGTCCCTGGTCTTCTTTCGAATTCGGTTCCATTCATACCACATTTACGTTACGAGTCCCGTCGGGCCCGCGGAACTTGAAATGAGTTCGCTTCTCACCTGCACTTCAAGTGGCTAGTTTCAGTCATCTCCCGAAGATAAGTTGCCACGTGCTTGGGAACATTTATATCGATAGGCATATCGTTAAACAGATGGGGTAACGATGGAGACGGTGAAAGTGTCAAAGAAGTATCAGGTTGTGATACCTGAAAAGCTGCGACGGGAAGCCCACATAAAGCCTGGAGACAGGATGGTCGCCATAGCGAAGCATGGGATTCTACAGTACGTCCCAGTGCGTCCCTTGAAGGAGACAAAGGGGATGATTCCTGACCTCGACACGAAGGGCCTTCGGGACGAAACGGATTAAGTTGATCAGCGTCGACAGTTACGGATGGGTAGAGAGGTTCACGGATGGCCCCAAGGCTTCAGCGTACAACAAGATTATCGACTCAACCAAGCCTCAGGAACTCGTGACTTCCGTGGTGATACTCTACGAGGTCTACAAGAAGGTGAAAAGGATCAAAGGCGAGGAAACCGCCCTCGAGGCAATAGCAGCGTTGAGCCAGACTAAAGTAGTGCCCGCCGACCAAACACTGACCCTGGAGGCCGCAGATTACAGCCTGGAACATAGTTTGCACATGGCGGATGCTCTGATCTACGCCACCGCCCGCCAGAACTCCGCCGAACTCTATACGAGCGACGACGACCTAAAAGGTCTGAAAGGCGTCACTGCAATCTAGCTCCATGTCCCTTCGGCGAGTCCGCTTTCCGAATTCGTAGCCCTCTGAGGAATGAACCCGGATTCGGGACCAACTCGGGGGCGTTTCGGGTTCCCGTCGTCCCGGAGACAACGAGTTTGGATCATTGAGGAATCGGCCCGTGACATCACCTTTCGAACCGTTTCCAGTGCGTTTCTCGTCGGGCCTGCGAGCCGAACTGATGGCCCCGAACTGGCCCCTTCCACATGGCTAAGAGCACTCCGTAGGTTTAACATCCTTGAACCCAATTGAGTTCAAATCATAAATGCGGTGGCCGGGATTTGAATTCTCGAGTCATTTGCATGACTTCCCGAGTTAGTAGCGTGGCAGGCTACTGTCCTGGACCAGGCTAGACGACCACCGCTCGTTTCGGCTCGCTTTTTCTGGAGGTTAAAAGGTTGCTGAGAATCCTCAGCCGACCTTGGTGCCGAGGGGGAGCTCCTTGTCGGGCGACAAGAGAGAAGCGCCGCCGTCGTCGAGGGCAGCAAGCATCATGCACTCAGAGATGACACCCACCACGGACTTGGGCGGGAGGTTCACTACCGCGACCACGATCTTCCCGATAAGCTGCTCTTTGGTATAGGACGTCTTGATCCCGGCGACACACCGCTTCGGAGCGCCATCTCCGAAATCAATCCTCAGCCTGAACATGGGCTTCCTGGCCTGGGGCATTTCCTCGACCTCGATCACCTTGCCAACTCTGATGTCGAGCTGGCTGAAGGTCTCGAAAGGCACAGACATGATTGAATGCGCTGAAAGTCGGCAGATAAGCCTTGAGTGGGAGGGACGGAGGAGTTACCTGATGACGAAATGAGAAGGATCTATCTCCTCGTGAAGCAGCCTGATCTCCTCTGGGGTTGGGAGGCCTGTCACGGAGACATCCGAAGGGATAATCAGGTCGAATTCCGCATTCGCTCTTACATCCTCGACCGAAACGCCTGGATGGACCGCAAGAAGCTTCATCCGCTTTGTGGCATCGTCGAAACCCATGACTCCAAGCTGGGTAACCACGCGATAGGGCCCCGTCCCTTCGGGGAGCCCGGCCCGTTCCCGGGCGCCGGGCCCGTCGAGATATCCAGGAGTAGTGAGAAAGTCAAGTTTGCGGGAGAAGCGCTTTCTGTCCTGCTGCATGATGATAATCGTCTTCCAGCAGAGCGATCCGACATCGTTCCCGCCGCCGCTTCCCGGAAGTCTCGCCTTGGGTCTCCGGTAGGGACCGATGGCGGTTGTGTTTATGTTCCCATACATGTCTATCTGGGCGGCGCCGAGCATGCCGTAATCGACGTACCCCTGCTGGGCTGTACTCATCACGCAGTCGAGGCTTGTCGCCATTATCGCCCTGTGAAATGTCCGCGAGTCGCTCACGGAAATGGGGAGAACAGGAATCTGAGGAGCGATTCCGCCCGCCTCGAATATGATTGTGACGTTGGGCGTCCTGGTCCGCAGAGCGAGTGCCATAGCTATCATGGGCAGGCCAGAGCCTGTGAGCACAGTTGCCCCGTCCTCAATGATTTTCGAGGTGACCGAGGCCATCTGTTCCACGGGAGAGAAGGACTGCTTCTGCAAATCGTATCACTCCGCCCAGGGCGCCGTCGTCTTCGCCTTCAGCACCTCGATTTCCTTTAGCCTGTCCATTTTCTCCTGACCTCCGATAAGTTCGAGGTATCCCTTGAAGCTCTTCACGCCGCGGACATACTTCTGGAAGTACTGTTCAGTTCCCACATCTGTCCTGGAGACCTTCAGCCATTCTCCAATGTGTTCCTCGTCTGAGTAGTAGAGGAAGGGCATATTGGCGGGGTGGGAGCCGTAGGGGACTTCCACCACGGCGTCAACGCAGTAGAACGGGATCATCGTCTTCGAAGGCTCGTTCCTGATAACATCGTCATCTACTACCCTCTCGGTGGTCACTACAAGCCTCCGTGCGGCCCTGGCAAGGTCGCAGTCCATGATGCTCACCCCGTCTATCTGGGAGTTTCCGAACCGGTCGCACCTGTGGACGTGGATGAACGACACGTCGGGGTAGCAGGCGGGTACGAGGAGTATGTTCTTACCGCTAAAAGGGTCCTTGGTAACAAGACTGGAGCTCCTCGTGAACGTCTCTGAACCGAGCATTACCCGGGCAGGGAGGAAGGGGAGCCCCATGGCCGCAGCTTTGAATCGCCACTGGATTCCGGCATTGGACACCTCTCCGAGGACCTCAACGCGCCCCTGCTCAACCATTCTGCGGGAGGCTGGGGAGAGACCCCTCAGTTCGTGGCCGAAAGAGTACGCGACCTCAATCCTGTTCACGACCCCCGAGGAGAGGAGCAGGTCGCAGTCGTGGGTCGCTGTCTTCCCTGAAAGCGTGATGTTACTCTTCTTCTGCCTAATCATTTCGTAGATGGACGCCATCGAGACACGGACGTGGCCGAACCCTCCCATCGCGAGGAGGTCCCCGTCCCTCACGAACTTGGAGACCGCCGTTCCGAGCTCCATACTTTTGTCTGTCATTCGCCTGGGCTTGTTGGCCTGGATCCACTTCCTCTGTTCGTCAGGATCGTGCCAGCCGAGCAGCGGCCCTTCGCCCTTCTGGACCACCTCCATCCTAGATCATGGAGCAAATGCCCGTTTCTCTATTTCAAGCGGGGAGACGATTTCCAGAAGCGAGAACGCCCCCTATGAAGTCAGGAGTTGAAATGCGTCCACGGACTCAGAGCGAGATGTCCAGTCATCCCTTTGATAGCACTTTCAGGCCAATATCTGCACAGCCGCCTCAGGGAGGTCTTTCAAAACAGCCCGACCCTTATCGTTGGGATAATCAAAGAGTATTAAGGAAGAGTCAGAGGGCCTTCTCATCCGGGCCGGTAGTCTAGTCTGGTAGGATACGGGTCCAAGACCGTCCAGCCCCTTGGCAAGGAAACCCAGACTGGGGGAGGTCGGGGGTTCGAGTCCCCCCCGGTCCACTTGAATTAGCCTCTAATTGGCAAAGGGAGCTTGATTCCGGCTATTTGGAGGTCCATCTTTCACGACCTCTTAGGTAATTCCATCACAGTTTGGTCGGATTTGAACCAGGAGAAAAACTAGGCAATTGAGAATCCAAAGAAAACACAGACGAAGACAAGAGCCAGTCCGGCAGGCGCGCTTCTGCCGGGCGGTGGCCGTGTCATTCCCGCAGTTCGGGATGACCTTAGTTCGTGGTAGTCTGGTTCGGCGTCGGGGCCGTCATCTTGAGTCTGTAGGCATGTCCGGTGATCCCCATGGCGAGCCTTTCGACGCCTAGCATGATCAGCGCGAACGCGACTAGGTAGACGACAGTGAGGACACCGAGGCCCGGAAAGATTAGGACGAGGAATCCTGCAATGATCGATAGTATACCCACGAAGACTCCGAGGGCACGCGCCCAGTCAGGCAGTTTTACTGTCTCCGTTTCCATGTTCTTTTTTCACCCCCAAACTCCCGCACCCATCCAATCGTATATGACCTGGACGTATCATCAGCCACCAATCGTAGCGGAGTGCAGTCAATCCTGCCCTACTGCTCATACACCCGAAGTGGCCAAGCACTTTTATGAGCCGGGTTGGCGCTCAAGCGAGTTGTCTGCAAAGGAGCGGACTGTTACGCTGTCACTGAGGATAAGCGAAGTCGCCTACAAGGCGCTCCAAGAAGATGCGAAGAAGCAGAACGCGAGCCTCAACACGATCGCCAACCAGATCCTTCTAGCCTACGCTGAGCACGACCGGTACCTCAAGAAGTACGGACTTCTCAAGGTTGTCTCGCCGTTGTATGTCCAATTGCTCAACGCCGCTCCGGACGAAGTGCTCGCTGAGGCTGGCAAATCACTGGGACCCGGCATACTCCCCGGCATGGTCATGTCGATGACAGGTGAACTTACGGTTGCAGGCATACTCGACTGGCTGAAACGGATGGGAACCTACTCAGGTCTGGCCGACTACACCGAGATCTCACATGGAGGAAAGATTTCGGTCACGATGACCCACGATAACGGCCCGAAAGGAAGCCTGCTCCTGGCTAGCTTTCTGGACTCTCTTTTCAAGACGGCCGGTAAACAGATCAAATTAACACAGCTCAGGGACTCCGTCACCTTCGAAGTGTAGGCCAGGACACCAGTCCGCGGCCTTGATTGCATCTGACTACTATTGATACGTCCGGGTCAAATACGCGCCTAAGCCGTTGCATGATTAGGTGTGTTGACATTGGTCTCGGAGTTCGCACAAGAACGAAGTTCGGCCTTCGCTCCCGGGGAGGCAGCCCAAATCGTAATCGCTCGGGTCGCCCTCTCCCTAGCGCTCTCCGTCACCGACATCGAGAGCCTGTTTTCGGGAACCGGCAACCTTGACTACATTGCCGCCGCCTTCATCGCAACGGCGACCGGATTCGTACTCCATGAAATGGGGCACAAGTTTGTGGCGATGGGGCGCGGATACATCGCCCACTTCAAAATCTGGACCTGGGGAATCGCCCTCGCGCTGGTCACAGCCATCGTCTCTCAGGGCCAGTTCCTCTTCGGAGCCCCCGGCGCCGTTTACATAGCGCCCGCGGCAGGGCTGCTGTCCTACGGATATGTCACTCAAAGAAGTGAGAAGCGGGACAACGCGGTGATATCGGCCGCCGGACCGGGGACCAACCTGGCTTTCGCATTGTTGTTTCTCTTTCTGATCTTCTTGCTACCTATCAACGGGTTCTGGAGCACAGTCGCGAGCTATGGTTTCGTCCTGAACGTGGGCCTCGGGTCGTTTAACATGCTCCCGATCCCTCCGATGGACGGATACAAGATCTTCAAAGGCAGCCTCTCACTCGGTCTGTTGATAGCATTGCCACTGTGGGCGATGTTCGCGTTTCTCTTTCTATTCTCATGAATACGTAGAATCCGAGCCCAGGCGACTACTCGCAGTCTGTCCAATTGCATCCCACTACTATTGATACGTCCGAGTCATATACGACCCGCTCAGGAATTGCAACTCGGAGGTTCTGAACATGGGAAATGCGACGACTGTGATGTCGCTTGGAGGCGACTACGATGCCACCAGAGCCGTGGCCCTTGAAACTCGGGTGGCAAGAACAGACGGCGTCGACTCGGTAGATTTCAACTATTCCAACAACAAGCTGACCGTGAAGTTTGATTCCGACCGGGTAAGCCTGGCTGAGCTCGAAGCCATTGTAATGCGCGAGAGGAAACACCGCACCCGCTCGGAAAGGTAGCGTCAGTTGCAGCTGAACAAATCAGCTGGTGCGGCCTGGGTGATTCGATTGCCCTCCGACAATCGCCATGAAATCCCTGTCATATTCAAGGTTGGGAGTTCGAGAAACATCGGTGTCCTCTACGAGTTGGACGAGTTCTATCACTCGTCTCACATTTTCATCTCTCAAAGAATCGACGGTCTCTCTCCGGAGGAACACCTCCATCTCCCATTTCCGCAGTAGCTCAAGCCTCGTTCTCCTGTTCCTTCCCAGTCGTCGAAGAAGCCAGTAAGATGATAAGCCTACTAACACGGCGAAGGCAAACAGGAGGCCCCTGACGAACTCCAGGCCGGAACCGGGGAGCACAGCGGCAAGTGCCAATAGGAGGGAAAATATGGCAAGACCACCGGTGTATACGGCAGACATCAGCTCGATGCCTCGTACGCTCCCTATTGCGGTTTCAAGTTCGGACAAGACTAACTCACTAGTGTCCAATTAGTTCTCGTGGGTCAGTCTGGGTAACTTATGAAAGTAGAGAAACGAGGACAACTCCAGCTACAGTGCTGTGGAGTCAATTCTTACCTCGGCATCCGTTTGAGGGGAAGTTGTTGGCAGGCGTCTAGCACAAGTACCTTCCAGCTCGAATCCTTCGCTTTTGATCTACGGGAATGTGAGGATTCGCTTAGAGAATCAAGCGGGTCCCACTAGGCCCGACTTGCGGTCCGCCCCCATATGCGGGCTATTCCCCCCCGGTCCACCATTGAGTCTTGCATCGTCAGCCGTCCCGTGGTTATTAATCGACGGTAGAATGTTATCAACTCTTATGATGATTCTTCCTTGTCCTATTAATGTTAAATACACAGGCAGTGCCTACGCTTGCCGTGGACTACACAGCCTATGACGTGAAGGCAAAGAAAAAAGTCAAAATCGAGAATCCCAAGCTCGTCAAACTGAAGAACGGGCGATGGGCCGCAAAAGG
>DASPVF010000002.1:0-33687 GCA_035622475.1 Nitrososphaerales archaeon | reverse complement strand
ATTTCCTCACTTCGTTCACCCGAAGTATTTCTGTCAAACCGAACCACGAAAAAGAGGAGTGGGGGACTCCTTATGTTATGCGGGGGCGTTGCCTGGTGTCCAGACTACTGCGTCAGTGGCGTAGTCCCAGTATCCGGCGAGAATCCAGTTCCAAGAGCCGGCTCCAGTGGAGACAACCCTCCAGATCTGATATCCTGAGCCATCGAACAGGGTACGGTCGCCATCCACATTCAGGGTCTCTGCGCCTGTGAGGCCGTAGAAGTGGTCAGCAACCGAAGTGAAGACGCTTTGAATGCATGTTCCAGAGTTGGTTCCGCAGGTCAGTATCGAGAGCGCTGCCAGCCAGACGTCGTCGTAGCCCTCGAATGTGTAGAAGGCTCCGCCGCCGAGTATGGCCGCTCCTGCCGACGTTCCCGCGATTCTGGCGTAGAATGCATTAGCCTGTGAGTTGTTGCTCAGCACACCGAACAGGGTCGAGTAGACGCCGACCGAGGTCGCAATGCTGGCCACGCTGCTGCTTGAGTTGGATAGGTCAGAGTTCTGGGCGATACCGTCTGTCCCGAACCATGGTAGTGTAGTCTTGAGGAGGCTCGGAGCTTGAGTCTGTGTCTGTGAAAGGATGCTACCGTACTCCTGGAATGCTACGATGTATATCGCCACGTTCGCGGCCCCTACTTGGGCCGAAAGTGATGTGTATTCGCTCATCATGGTAGAGATCACGGAGGTGAAGTCGCTGGTGCTCGTGTCGTACTTTGTTGGGCCGCCAATTATGATGCTCGGGTCGTCGAGCTTGAGCCAGGTGATAGTCGAGTTGGCTAGGCCGTCACCGTAGGTGTCGTCTCTGTTCACCACTATGACTGCTTTGGCTCCTGCGCTCAGTAGTTCCTGTGCGTCCGCCTGCCCCTGGGCCGCATCGTCAGGCGCGGTCCTGAACAGGTAGTCGTTCGGAATCGCTAGAGCGATGGAGGTAGAGGATGGGCTGATAAGGACGATGTGGTTGGTGTCTGCATAGTTCAGGATTCCTGCGGCCGCCCCACTGTTCAGGGGACCGACCACGACCTGGATTCCTGCAGCGTACATCGCCTCCAGTTCTGATAGAGCCGTTGGTGTGTCAAGCTTGTAGTCTTGGGCGTTGAGTGCGAATGTCAGTTTGCACCCTGCCTGCGTCATGTAGGCGTTCACGTCTGTGATGGCCAGCTGCTCTGCCGCGAGGTCGCCCTTGCCCTGAGAGGAAAGGGACCCGCTCAGGTCGTTAAGGGCACCAATGGTCACGGTCTGCCCATTGCAGAGTCCGGAGGCCGCTGCAGCGCCTGTGGTCACTGTGGTTGTAATGGTGCTGGTACCGCCGGAGACTGTCGTAGTGCCTGCACCCATGCCGACTGACGGTGCTATGACAACTCCGATGCCTGCGCCGATGAGAAGTCCCACGATTAGTATTCCGATAAGTGCTGCCGTAGATGCACCTCTCTTTTTCAACGGTGCGCCAGCGTGACGGGCGAAACTATTTTAACGCTTCCCAAGCTCTTCCGCGCGAGCCCTTCGTACTTGGTACCAGCGTACCTGCTATCGGCCCTTGTCTACGCCTGCCTCTTCTCTATGATGGCGATGGGACTCACCCTGACATACATGACCACGAAGGTACCCAACTTCGCTTTCGGTGACTTCGTCACCCTTGGGATCTACTCGTCCTACACCGCGGTGAAGGTGTACAACCTGAATGCCTACGAGGGGAGCGCATTGGGGTTCATGGTGGGGGCGCTGGTCTCTGCCGTCATGTACCTTGCAGTCCTCCGCCCGCTGGCTAGGAGAGGCTCATCGCTCGTCTCGCTGATGATAGCGACATTCGGGGTGGACATCGGGTTTGTCGGAATCTACGAGGTATACACGAACTATCTCCAGTACGACCTGGGCCACATCGATGCCCCCAACTTCTACGCACTCCCCGACTTCAGCCTGGGAGGGTACGCGGGTGTTGACTTCGTCGCTCCTATCTCGGTCGCCGTGATCGTCCTTTGCATATACCTCCTCTTCACACGGACCAAATTCGGAGTCGCCATGAGGGCGGCCGTGGAGAACCCACCCCTGGCGAGGGTTTTGGGCATAAATGTCGACATGGTCGCTACGGTGTCCTGGATGCTGGCGGGAGGCTTCGCCGGGTACGCAGGCGGGCTTCTAACTGTGTTCCTCCCGGGAGGGACCGCCACGGGCTCGAACCTGATCGTCGAAATTTTTTCCTCGAGCGTCCTCGGGGGGTTGACCAGTATCTTCGGGGCATGCGTCGGGGGGCTGATCATAGGCGGGAGCGAAATCCTCGGAACCCTCGGGCTGGGGCTTGGATTCGGGACGGCGGGGGCGATAATCATCGCTGCCATCTTCTTGCTCGGCGGCATCGCCCTCATCAGGAGGCCGAAGCTCAGGGTGAAGGCTGCAGGAGTAATATTCGCCGCCTTCGGGCTCTGGATCCTGGCAGACATGGCAGCAGGATTTCCAGTGGATTTCATCTCGTACGAGCTAGTCAACGGGTTCGGCCCGGACGTGACCCCGTTTCAGCAGGCGATTCCCCTGCTAATAATGGTCATAACACTCATGGTGATCCCACAGGGTATCTTTTCGATCAACATCAGACGCCTAATCGGGAGGGAGAAGAAATAGGACATGTCCGGGCTCCCACAGCTGATACTCTTTGGCGTAAATTGGGTGAGCTTCGGAATAGATTTCATCACCTTCTACGCCCTCTATCTTGCCATCAGCCTGAGCCTGAACCTGGAGTTCGGGTACACCGGGGTCCCCAACTTCGGCAAGGTGCTCTTTATCGCCGGGGGCGCGGCCTTCGGCGGATCAGTAGCCGGGAGGCTGGCAGCCTACGTCCTCAACGTTGGTGCGGGAGAGGACTTCATCACGTTCAACGCCAGGATAATCACCCAGGTCAACAATGAGCTGGTGAACGATCCGACCCTCGCGATTGAGCTTGTCGTGATATCCTTGGCGGTCGCTGCGGTGGTGGGGGGACTGCTCGGCTTCCTGGCTTCCTATCCGGCGCTTCGTCTTAGGGAAGACTATCTAGGGATGCTTCTCCTGGGATGCGCGCAGTTCTTCCAGGTCGTTTTGAGGACGTACACGCCACTGATCGGAGGATCACAACCTATCTTCGTGCCAGACCCGTACTCTTACTTCTCCACACTGGGCACTGGCTACAGAGACCTCGTTGCGATGGTGATCATGGTGGCTGCCGCGATCGCCATCTATCTGTTCGTCGAGAGGGTGGTGAGGTCCCCGATGGGGAGGACGATGAGGGCAGTAAGGGACAATGAAGATGCCTCGGCAGCCCTCGGAAAGGACAATGCAAAAATAAGGAGAAACGCCCTGATTGTTGCTTCTGCCCTGGCAGCGATGGTGGGCGCACTCTACTCCTTCTACGTCGGGTCGGTCGAGTACGACACATGGACCAGGTTCGCCTGGACGTTCTGGCCGTTCCTGATAGTGATCATAGGTGGGGTCGGGAACAACTCGGGGGTCGCATTTGGAGCATTCTTCTTCACCCTTCTATTCAAAGGGGTGCAACAATTACAGCCATACCTCCCCGCCTCCAACGTGTTCGACGTGAACGCGATTGCGGACATGTTGTTCGCATTCATGCTGCTGACAATACTCTTCCTCAGGCCGGAGGGGATAATCAGAGAAAAATCGTCATACACTCTGAAGAAAGGGGTGCTAGGCAAGATAGTGAAGTCGGGCACGACAGGCGAGGAGAAGCGGGGATTCGCATCTAGAATCACGTCGCGCTTCAACAGGCGACGTGATGGAGGAGGAACGGCTGGAGACACTGAACCGGAGCCGGCGAAATAGACCCAAAGATCTCCCAACGTTTATTATCGAGACGGGTCTGTCGGCCGGACGCTTTGTCAGATGAGCAAATCGCCCTAAGGCAGATGCTCGAGCGGAGGGAGAGGGAGTACCTGCTCGGCACTACCCGGGCGAGAATGAGGTCTTCGGTCGAGAACCTCGACGTGGGGGACTTCCACATCGACCGGCTAAGCGAGGGGGACACGGTCGACCTCCCGAGGTGGGTTGCCGACGAGCTGATAACCCAGGGGATGGCAGAGTCCTCCGAGACGCCCTTCGAGAACGAGATCTTCAGCGCGCTAAGCAAGGAGAAAATGATGGGACCGCTGCAGTTGTCGGGGCTCCCGGCCGACTTCTACGTGAAGATGAGGAGAAGGCTTGGAGCGCTTTCCACGGCGGTGTCCGAGGGAAAGTCCAGAAGAGAAGACCTAGAAAGATTCAGGGCTGTATGCTACGACCTGGTTGGAATCAGGCTCAGCAAGTTGCTCTCACTTTCGAGTTCGTCTACTCCCGCGTCGTCTCTGTACGAAAAGCTCACCCCGGAAGAGTCGGCGTTCTTCGCCATTTCCCAGACCCTCTCCAAGGAGTGGAAGGCTGGGCTGCTGGGAGGAGGGAGGTAGGTGGCCACCCTTGCGAGCGGAAAGCTGTCGGAGCAATTCGAGGATTTCCTGAAGTCCGTGACCGATAGGAAGGGGAACCCTGTCTACAGGTCGAAGATCTCGCAACTCATTTCAAACGAGGGAAAATCGCTTGTAGTCGACTTCGGCGACCTGCTGAAGTACAACAGCGACCTGGCGAACAGGGTTCTCCTCGAGCCAGATTCCTCTTTGGGGTCGTTCAGGATCGCGGCATTCGAGACGATGAGGAGCGAGAACGCCCTCTACGCCGACAGGGTGAAGCGCGAGCTCACGGTTAGGCTGCGAGGCCTTACAGACCTGGTGCCGTTGAGGAAGGTGGATACTTCGTACATCGACCACATGATCGCCATCTCCGGGATGGTCGTGAGGACATCGGAGCTCAGGCCCATGATGACCGAGGCGGCATGGCTCTGTCCCAGCGGGCATCTGACCTATGAGATGCAGGACGACCTAGCCCTGAAGCGACCGCCGAAGTGCGAGCTCTGTGGGGAGGTGAGAAATTTCGAACTTGACAGGAGGCACAGCCGGTTCATCGACTTCCAGGTCGTCAGGGTCCAGGAGCTCCCGGAGGAGCTCCCCCCTGGCCAGCTCCCCCAGTTCTTCGACGTGAACGTCGAAGGGGACATTGTGAATACGGCCAGGCCTGGGGACAGGGTGGTCATTACAGGAGTGGTAAGGGCCGTCCCCGACTACACTCTCGGACAGGTGAAGACAAGGCTGTTCAGGTCTCAGATAGACTGCAATCACGTGGAGGTCAGAGGCAAGGAACCGGAACAGGTCCAGATCAGCAGGGAGGACGAGGAGCTCATCAGGAAGATCGCTGCCTTTCCCGACGCGTATGAAAGACTCGTCAACTCGATTGCGCCGGTGATACTCGGGCACCAGGCGGAGAAGGAAGCGATACTCCTTCTCTTGATCGGGGGTAGTGCGACCGTACTGCCTGATGGAACAAAGCTTAGGGGAGACGTTAATACTTTATTCGTGGGCGACCCTGGAACTGGTAAGAGCGAGCTGCTCAAGTTCGCATCTCAAGTCGCCCCCCGAGGTCTGTACGCATCTGGACGGGGCACGACGGCAGCCGGGCTTTCGGCGGCCGTTATTAGGGAAAAAAACGTGCTCATGTTGGAGGCAGGAGTCGTGGTTTTGGCCGATCTCGGAATTGCTGCGATCGACGAGTTCGAGAAGATGAAACCTGAAGACAGGACGGCGCTCCATGAGATGATGGAACAGCAGACCGTGACCGTTGCAAAGGGGGGGATTTACGCGACGCTGAACGCGAGGACTTCCATACTTGCAGCGTGCAACCCAGTCCTGGGCAGGTACAACCCATTCCAGAACATCACGGAAAACATAGGGACGCTCCCGTTGCCTCTCCTGTCGCGTTTCGACCTCATCTTTGTTTTCAGGGACCAGCCGACGCCGGCGGAAGACGAGAGGCTTGCCAGCCACATACTCGCGGTTCATTCGAGGGGGACTTACGCCACCCCGCCTCCGATAGAATTCAGCCTCCTGAAGAAATACCTAACGTACGCAAAGCATCTTTCCCCCGAACTTACAAAGGAGGCGATGGAGAGGATGAAAGATTTCTACCTTCAGCTCAGGAAGGCAGGGGGAGCAGAAGACTCCATCCCCCCGACCCCGAGGACGCTGGAGGCACTCATCAGGCTCTCGACGGCGAGGGCGAAAGTACTGTTGAGGGACTCGGTCACCGAGGAGGACGCGCTCGCTGCCATAGCTCTAATGAACAGGATGGTGGAGGATGTCCTTACAGACGCGACGACGAAGAAGACGGACTTTGGAATCCAATTCGGAAAGCCCGCTGGCGAGAGCAAGAACATGAGGGCTGCCCTAGAGATTCTGAAGAATCTCGAGGGGGCTGATAAGAAGCCTGTCGAGAGAAGGCAGTTCAAGGAGGAGCTGGTCAAAGCGAAGTTCTCCGACGAGGATGCGGAGAAGATGATTCGGACGATGTTCAGGGAAGGGATGGTTTACGAGTCAAAGCCCGGATTTCTCAGACGCCTCGGCGGTTAAGCCAAGAGAGGCCGCCCCTTGAAGCTGGAAGAAGCCGGAGTGCCCGAGGAACTCGTCCAGTTTTTCAGGGCCAAAGGGATTACAGATCTCTATCCGCCACAGGAGCAGGCTGTCAGAGCAGGCCTCCTCAACGGGAAGAGCCTGGTCGTGGCCAGCCCAACAGCTTCAGGAAAGACCTTGTTGGCGCTGCTGGCCGCGTACAAGAAGGCAAAGGAACAGAGGAGGAAGGTGGTCTACCTGGCGCCCCTGAGAGCCCTGGCATCGGAGAAGTATGCCGAGTTCTCTGAGATGACTCGCTTCGGTATCTTCACCAACATCTCGACGGGCGACTACGATTCTAGCGGGGAGTCGCTTGGGAGGGCGGACGTGATTGTGCTGACAAACGAGAGGTTCGATTCAGTCATGAGGCACAGGGTGTCCTGGCTGAATTCGGTGGGACTGTTCATCGCAGACGAGGTGCACCTCGCCGGGAACGACAGCAGAGGGCCAACACTCGAGATGATACTCACGAAGGCACTGCACCTTGGGCTCGACGCCCAGCTGCTTGCTCTTTCGGCCACCATCAGCAACGTGAGGACCCTTGCAGAGTGGTTGCACGCGATTCCGGTGGAGCTTGACTGGCGTCCGGTACCTCTCCGGGAGGGGGTCTACGACTACAGCAGGATATTATTCACCGACGGCGGAGAGCGCCAAATCCCCCGATCCACGTACGGTCCCCCCATCGACGTGGCGATGGACACTGTGAAGGAGGGAGGCCAGTCATTGATCTTCGCCAGCACGAGAAGGAGAGCCGTGAGCCTGGCCACAAGGGCGGCGGAGCTGACCGAGAGGCAGCTGAGTCCCGAAGAGAAGAAGGCCGCTTCGGAGGCTTCCAGACGCATCCTGACTTCGGGGGAGGAGACGAGTCTCAGCAGGCTGCTGGCGGAAATCGTGGCGAAAGGGTCAGCATTCCATCATGCGGGGATTGAGGCAGAGCACAGAAGGATCGTCGAGGAGTACTATAGGGCGAGGGCTCTGAAGCTTCTCGCCGCTACCCCCACATTAAGCCAGGGCGTGAACCTCCCCGCGAGGAGGGTAGTGATAGCGGACATGACGCGATACGATGCTGAGCACGGGGGGAACGCCGAAATCTCGGTCTTGGAGTACAGGCAGATGGCAGGGAGGGCTGGGCGTCCACAATACGATGACCACGGAGAGACAGTGATGATCCCTCCCCCGTCCGCCCCTTCTGGGGACTTCCTCGAACACTACGCGAAAGAACCCCCCGAGCCTATCCAGTCGCGCCTCTCTGACGAGTCAGCGATGCGGTCCCATACCCTTGCCACGGTGGCGACTGGGAGCGGTACATCGAAGGTAGACCTCGACAGCCTCTTCGCGAAAACGCTTCTCGCAATGCAGGTGGGGGCCAAGGAGACAGGGAGGCTCACGGAGAAGGCCCTAGGGTACCTTCTGGGGGAGAGGCTGCTCGAGTCACACGGGAACCTGTTCTACGCAACCGAATTCGGGAGGAGGGTCTCCATGCTATACATCGACCCGGTTACAGGGGTCATGTTCAGGGACAGCGTGAGGCACGCTGAAGCGGGGAGAAACTACACGGCCGGGATGCTGCACCTGGTGGCTTCGTCTCCTGACTTCGAGCCCAAGTTCCCCCTCAGAAGCAAGGACTACGATCAGGCAATGGCATTCTTGGAGGAGCACTCGCAGGAGATGCTCGAAAGGCATACGTCGAGGACTTTTGCGGACTACGATCGAGTCCTCCAGGGAATGAGGAGCGTCATGGCGCTCCACGGCTGGATTGACGAGTGGAGAGAGGAGCAGCTCCTTTCGAGGCTCGGCGTGGAACCCGGGGACATGCACCGGGCAGTGGACAACGCAGACTGGCTTCTGCATTCTCTCAGCGAGCTGGCCAAGCTGTACAAGATGCCAGAGATGGTAAGGCAGGCGGAGTTGCTGCGGATGAGGGTGGCGAGCGGCGTCAGCGAAGAACTCGTCGAGCTCACCACGCTTCAGGGGGTAGGACGGGTGAGGGCAAGAGCCCTCTATACTGCGGGCTTCAGGACGCTTGAGGACATCAAGGAGGCGCCCGCAGACAAGTTGGCGCTTGTAGACAAGGTGGGTGCCGCAGTTGCAAAGAAGATCAAGGAACAGGTGCTGAAGCACTGAGCCCCTACTCGGGGGACTTCGAGGCAGCCGCATCGGAGGTCGCGAATCTGCTCGAGCGCTCCGTCGCGAGGACAGTGGAAGGGGAGGAAAGGGTCGCTGTCGCTTTCTCGGGAGGCCTCGACAGCTCCGTAATTGCCAAGAGTGCAGCGAATCATACAGAGGTCGTCGCTTGTACGGCCTATGCCAGTCACTCAAGGGACGTCACCTGGGCAAGGGAAGCTGCAGAGGCCATGGGACTCTCCCTAGTTACATGCGAATTGACGAAGGACGACGTGACTGCCGCGCTCTCGGCGCTGGATCTCCCCTTCCCTCCTTCTTTGATGGACAGGAGCCTCTGGTGCCTCTACACCCTAGTCTCAAGAACCGCGCACAGGTCCGGGGCGAGGGTCATGCTGCTCGGGCAGCTGGCGGACGAGCTGTTCGGGGGCTACGCGAAGTACGCCGAGGCTCTGAAACTGCGGGGCGGAGAAGCAGCCGAATCAATGATGAGCACTGACTTCAGGGAATATGCGTCCAGGGGGAGGGTACGCGATGTGGCAGCCTGCGGGGGTCTCGTGGAGCCAAGGTTCCCCTTCGAGGCCAAGGACCTGGGCGAGTTCGCCACCACTCTGCCAATCACCTACAAGATTCGTGACGGAGAAAGGAAGGCGGTGTTGAGGAGGGCTGCTTTGGTCCTCGGGGTGCCGGAGAAGGTGGCGAACGCCCCGAAGAAGGCAGCCCAGTACAGTTCCGGTGTCCAGAGGCTCGTAGCCAGTTCACCCTTTTAACGCCCCCGGCTGACGGCTGACCATGATTCCTTCGTCTCAGCCCAAGGGAAAGCTCGTGGGTTTCAAGCCGCTCCAAGAGAGGTTCAGCTACTACGCCCTAGACGACGGGACCGTCCTCGGCATCAAGCCGGCCGTAGTGAAGGTGTACAGGTTGCAGAACCCGGACAACAGCCCAGCGTTTTCACCCGACGGGACGCCAGCCTACTTCTATCAGACCCAGAACATAACCCAGGTGCTCACCCCAGACGAGTACAAGTCCATCAAGGACGACGGCATCTCCGAATGAGCGGAGAGACCTACATCTCTTCCGAGGACTCGGCTTTCCTGAGGAGTGCGCTCCAGGGGCTGACAGGGGGGAGCTGCCTGGAGATAGGCGCGGGGAATTGCGGCAACCTAATCGAGCTGAGGAGGGGATTCAATCTGGTTGTGGGGACCGACCTGCTCAGGCCGACGACTTCCGACTGGAAGGAGAAGGGGATTGAATTTGTGCTCACGGACGAGGCCTCTTGCCTCAGGGCCGATGCATTCGACCTCGTGGTGTTCAACCCTCCGTATCTCGCGGTCGAAGTCTCCGAGGACCGGACAGTCGAGGGCGGAAGGGAGTTGGAGATCCCAAAGGAGTTTCTGCGCGAGGCACTCCGGACGGTGAAGCGGACAGGGAAGGTTGTCTTCCTCCTCAACGACGAAGCGGATGCGGGTGAGTTCGAGGAGCTGTGCTGCAACAAGTCATTCGTGCTGACGCGCTTGGCATCCCGTAGAGTGTTTTTCGAGGAGCTCCGTGCCTATTCCGCGACAGCTTCGGGATAGCGCCCACCCTGGCGAATTGGCACGATTCGTTGGATTACGACACATCAACAGCTAGGCGCCTGCACCAGGTGCCGGCATCGCCAGCGTAGTTGTTTTCCTGGGTCACCTTCGCGGGCCTTAGGAGCTTGACTGGACCGCGCGCGAAGTAGTCGGATATCGCCGGGAACTCGTGCCAGAAGGACTCGTCTCTGCTATCCGTTTCCATCGCCTTCGAGGCCATGTTTGGATGGTAGGGGCGATAGCAGGTCAGGGGTCCTCCCTAAGTTGTTAGGGGGGACAGGTTCCTGAACGCGATTTCCAAGTCTGAGAATCGTCTTCGCGCGTTAAATACACGGCACTTACCCTAACCTGTTCAGAGATGCTCCGACAGATAGCGCTCCAAGTGAGGACCGAGAACAGGCTACAGGACACGGCCAGGCTGCATGGGGCCAAGCTGAATATCGTTGACTGCAAGTCGTTCAACAAGACCGGGATGTCCCTTCTGATGGAGCTGAGGGGGACTGAGCAGGATGTTCGTGCTGCTACCACTGCCATCAGGCACCTCGACGGGGTAAGGCAGGTCATCGAAGGCGAGGGGCCGGGGGACGCGATTCCACTACTTGTCGTGCTTGACAGGCCCGCCATTTGTCGCGCGTCCAACGACGTGGCCATCGTCTGCCTCGATTGCCCACTCAATTCTGAGGTCCAGCCAGCTTCGTGGAGGTTCATAGCTCGCAAGACCAGCGACTTCAGGCAGGTGTTGACAAGGCTCTCGAAGGAGGGCATTGAGACTCGGATCGAGGATGTAGCCCCACTCGAGCGAAAAGCGACTCTTACGGGGAGGCAGAAGGAGATCATGGCTACAGCCGTAGCTCAGGGGTACTTTGAGTTCCCAAGGAAGATCAGCCTAACCGGGCTGAGCGAACTCGTAGGAGTGAAGCCATCGACCCTTAGCGAGATACTTCGCAGCGCCGAGCGCAGGATAATGGCGAACGCGCTCGGTGTTCCGTTCCAAGAAGAGTAGTCAGGTCTGGTCTAGGCTGGCCCGAAGGGGCCCAGGCCCATAGTGGGTTCGAACCTCGACTGCGGCGTGTCTCTCAATTCCTCGGTTTCATCTACTGCGGCAAACCGACCATAGCAGCGCTTTCGCGCCAGAGCAAGTCCCGCGCTTCGTCACTTTGCGCCAACGGGGAGGGATTAGGGAATGTGATCTCGCCTCTGACTAGCGAAGCATAGACGCGACCCGTGGGCGGATTGATCTCCCCCAACGCTAACTGGGTAAGGGCCTCACCCGCCCGTTCTGGAGTGCCCGCATGAAACTGAGGCCTGAAAATGCTTAGCACTGGAAGTATTATTCGTATGAGTACGCGCATGAGCTGGGGCGCATCGCGATTCAGTCCAGTGCCCAGCGTCAGCCCTGGATTGTAGGCAATGGCCGTGATATGGGGAGGCTGAACCTTGGCGAAGGCGGCGAACGACCGGGCGGTTAGAAGGTCGCACAGCTTGGATGCTGGATAAGCACTGAATCTCAAGCCACTCTTGTTCTTGTCAGGATGAGCAAGCGCCTCCGGGTCTAGCGTCTTGGGCGCACCAGAGAAAATTGCGGGGTCGTGCGTGTCGCTGGTTGTTATCAGCAACCTTCCGTCGTCTGCCATGGAGGGAACCAGCAGTCGCGCTAACAGATAGTGAGCCAAATGGTTGACCGCGAAGGTCGGTTCGAATCCATCGACGGTTCGCTGCTTTGTATCAGAGGTTTGTATTCCAGCGTTGAGCACGAGCATATCTATGTTCGCCCCATCCAGCCGCTTCTTGACGTCATACGCGAATGTGCGGACACTGGCCAACGAGGCAAGGTCTAACGGGATAACGTCGGCTCCTTCGGGTCCGCTGTGCCCTCCGCGAGCTCCGATGATTAGCCGGATACTGGGCTGGGCAACAAGTCGCATGGCGACATTAGCGCCGATCCCCGATGTGGCACCAGTCATTACGACGATCCTGTTTGCCGTCATTGCATGAGACGGGATATCCTGTCTCCTCATATTCATTGTACCGAACATGTTCGGTAATACTAAAATCAGGCCTATGAGCTGTCGGCACGGAATCTATGCTTCGTAAGGTCGTAATCGAACTACCGAGAAGCATGATCACCGATTTCCCGGGTCACGAAATGCTTGACTCGTGGAAAATCGTTCAGGGCTTCAAATCCGACAGGCGCGGCTTCGCCGGCATATGTCAGATAAGACTACGCCCACCCACCCGCGATCCGTCAGAATTGATGAGACAACTTGACATCTCCAAGTTTCAGATACTTACCAAGCTCGAAGACGGCTCGCTCATAGCATACGTCTCGGGCAAGCCCGATTCCAGGTGGATCGAAATCGACTCAAGCAAATTCGGGTACTTGCTAGCTCCGGAGCTCACACCGAACTCTCTGAGGAAGACGGTTGTTGGGACCAGAGTCCAAGTTGAAAGGATGCTCTCGCGACTCGAAAAGGCCGGAATGTCCTTCGAGATTGTGTCGGCGAGCGATGCAAGGTTTACGCCAGATTCCCTATTCATGTCTCTGACCGCGAGTCAACGGAAGACCGTGGCCGAGGCTTACAGCAGTGGATACTTCGACGTTCCCAGGAGAACGGATTCTAAGAAACTTGCCAAGTCGCTTGGAATCTCGAAATCCACGCTTTCAGAGCACTTGCGCAAGGCCGAGAAGCATCTGCTTGCTCAAATCTTAAGCTAGGACAATGACGCTCCACAATCTGAGATTCGCCGTCCTCACCAGCGAATTGACTCGACCCGATGGCAACCAAGGCAGGATAGCGCGAAATGAACTCTATTCGCCAATGAGGGCTCATTCTAGGTTTATCCTTAACGGGCCCGGAGGAATCCAGACCTATAATGGGTTCGAATCTGCAACGTGGTCTGATTATTGCAAGGCCAGTCCCGACGGGATTCATACTAGGAATAGGTCGGAACCAGATGCTCGACTCAGACTTTGGCGAGCACTTTAAGAAGCTCCTTGTCCGCCCTTAGAATAGCATCCGCAATTCTCTCAAATTCATCGTCAGGAATTGTCTTTGCTACCCTGCTCTTTCGAGGCATTAGCAGTCCGAACCTAAGGCTCCACAGTCTGCATAAGTGTCCCTCGACTACTCATAATGGGCTAACATTCCTAGCGCATATCAATATTTTTCTAGACTAGCCTCGAGAACTCATCGTACACGTTCTTTCTGTGTCCGATAAACAGCACGATGACCCGGCCATTGGACCTATCGATCTCGTAGATGGCCCTGTAGTCGCCCACCCTAGTCTTCCAGAACTTGGAGGGCCTGAGTTGTTCCCCACTCTCCGGATTCTGTGCGAGTTCTGCCAGCGATTTCTGGATGCGCCCTCCGACCGACCTTTCGAGCTTCCTGATGGATTTCGCAGCCCTTGGGGTAAGGAGTACGGAGAGCGTCAAAAGACGTCCTTAAGGGCTATCAGAGACTCGGGGTGCTTCCTTGCCTCTTCGCTCTCCTTAGAGAGCATCTCATAGAACCTGCGTGTGCGCTCGCGCTCCTTGTACAGGGTAACGATGGTCTTGACGGCTTCGCTCCTGCTTGAGAACCTGCCTTCTGATATCCACTGGTCGATCTCGTGGACCAGCTCCTCCGGTATTCTGACTTGGACTTGCGTGGTTGCCATGCGCGTAAACAACTCTGTCTACACCCATTTAAGGCTTCATTAGACGGAGGGGTCCGGACCCATAATGGGTTCGAGCCCTGTCGGGGTTCTCCCACTAGACAAATTGGCAGAGAGGCCGAAAGGCAGCAAGGATCTACCAAACGGGTTTCAGCCCAGGCCGTACCCAAGACAAGCCTAAGCCATAGGCATGTGTGGCTCTGGGGATCGATAACCCCTTGGGGGCGGCTCCCAAAGCTCAATCCTGTTCCCGTCCGGGTCGATAGCCCATCCGAACCGACCATACCTGGAAATTTTGATCTCCGTTTCGACCTTCACTCCATTCCTGCGAAGCAGGTCAAGTAAGGACTCCAGGTCGCTTACTCTGTAGTTCACCATAGCGGTCGGTTGCCTTGGTCCCCATTCCCGATCGTCACTTGATAGGGCGGCCCACAGCGTCGCGCCTTTACGGCCTTCTTCCTTCGGCGGCAGCCACTCCCAGACGGCCACCAAGCCATCTACCTGGATTCCGAGCTGCTGCCTGTACCACTCCGCCTATCGTTGTGGATTATGTGAGCGTAGGAAAATCCCGCCTATTCCTGTCACATGGGCTTTCGCCCGAGCCCGTCTGCCTTTCTTTTGGCCCGAAATTCTGCGAGAGTTGGCTGAATCTGTCAAAGAGCGAAATCTCGAACTCGAACACGAACGTTCGTGGCCGAGCGTAATTACGCCTTCCCTTCACCGCCGTGAAGAGCGGTGATTGATTTGACAACGAGTCCATTATGTTGATCGTCGAGTGGAGCCCCTCTCTAATAGCTCGAATCAGGCGTCTCTTAACGAACGCAGTTCATTCTGAGCTATTTCTTAACGGGCCCGGAGGGATTCGAACCCACGGTTTCTGAGGCACTCCTCTTCAGCTCCGAAGGCTGACGCCTTAATCCGTGCTAGGCTACGGGCCCGATGAACCGGCGTTTGGGCTGGCTAATTAAGCGATGAGACGTGCCATGTTCTTCCCAAAAGGTGGCTTGACCAACCCGCGCTCGGTAATCATGGCAGTAACGAGCTCCGGAGGCGTCATGTCGAAGGCAGGATTCGCGACCGGGATCCCCCTAGGCGCGACTCGCCTCCCCCTAATCTCGACTACCTCCTCCGCGCCCCTCTCCTCGATGGTCACCCTGTCGTGAGTCCGGTCGAAATCAAAGGTGGAGAGTGGCGCTGCTGGGTAGAAGGGTACACCGTGCCTCTTCGCCAGGACCGCCTCCTGGTACGTTCCTATCTTGTTGAAGACGTAGCCGTCGCTGGTAATCCTGTCTGCGCCTACAATTGCACAGTCGACCCGCCCCAAGCTCATCATGTGGCCCACCGCGGTGTCGGAGATCAGGGTGCACGCGATCCTGTCGCGGACTAATTCGAAGGCGGTCAGCCTCGCCCCCTGGAGAGCGGGCCTGGTCTCGGGCACGAGTACCTTGACAAGTTTTCCCTGCTCAACCGCTGCTCTCACCACCCCCAGAGCAGTTCCGTATCCCACCGTCGCGAGGGCCCCCGCATTGCACTGAGTGAGGACGGTGTCGCCACTCTTTATCAGGTCCGCCCCCTCCTTTCCGAGCCTTCTGTTAACTTCGACGTCCTCCTCTTCCATGGACTTCACTTCGGCAGAAACGGCGTCCTTAGCTCCCCGTACCGTAGATGCGGAGGCCGCGACCTTCACCACCCTGTCGAGCCCCCAGAACAGGTTCACTGCGGTGGGTCTTGTCCCGCGAAGAAGGGTGGCGCCTGCCTCCACCTCCTTCATGAAGTCAGGGAGCCTGGTGGCCTTCGATCGGACCGCCACCAGCGCCAGCCCCATGGCCGCCGCGACTCCAATCGCAGGGGCCCCACGGACCACCATCGACCTGATGGCTTCGGCGACCTGTTCAGGATGAGTGTACCGGACATAGGTCAGCTTGGCGGGAAGAGCGGTCTGGTCTATCATCCTGACGGCGTCTCCTTCCCAGGTAACAGTCCGAATCGAGAAGAAGTTGTCCAAGGAACGAAGAGGCCTCGGGGGTCTCTAAATCGTTTGCGCAGGTGAGGGTGAACCTTCAACTTCAAATAGACTCGGCAAGGCGTGCGTAAACGGGACATGCAGGAACCATCTGCTGCGGAGGAAAAGATGGTGCCGTACAGGGGTGTGCTCGAGGATGGGACAACAAGAATCGCGGACCGTGAACGCTTCGGGGAGTTGGAAGAGTCAGGATACGGAACCCGGGAAGCTTCGGACCTCGTTCTGAAAGACTACGAGGCTCTGTACCTCGTCTATTGTAAAAAGATGCAGCTGGAGGACGGGCACGGGAAGGAAGTAGGCTTCGAGAAGCTCGCAGAGCTCGCCCAGAAGAAGGCGGGGGACTCTTGGACTAAGTTCGTAATCTATCGGGACCTGAGAAGCAGGGGGTACATAGTAAGGGAGGGGTTCGGTTTCGGCACAGACCTCAGGGTATACGAGCGGGGGGACTATCCGAAAAAGCCGGCAAAATATGTCGTCTTTGCCCTCGACGAAGGTATAGAGAAGGGGATGGCTGACCTTCAAAGGTCGGTAAAAGAGATGGCCAAGATGGGGAAGGAGGCCATCATAGCGGTAATCGAGAGGAGAGGGGAAGTAATCTACTACAAGGTCAGCAGGGCAAGGTTCTGACGGGCCGTGAACCCAAGGGGGCTGGTCGACCTCATCAGGCCCGTGAACTGTGTCATGATCGGGTTCGCAGTAATAGTGGGGGCGTTCGTCTCCAAGCCTTCGTCAATCCCCTGGCTGCAGTTGGCACTGGGTTTCTTCACAGGCTTCTTCATCTGCGCCTACTCGATGGCCGTAAATGACATCTACGACCTGGAGGTGGACAGGATCAACAGGCCCGAGAGGCCCCTCCCCAGCGGGAGGGTCTCGGTTCCCGGGGCATCTGCCCTCTCCCTTTTGATGCTGGTGGCGGGCCTGGTCTGTGCGTTTCTTTCCTTCATCCCTCTCGCGGTAGTCATCGCGCTCGCCTATGCCTTTCTTTCCTGGCTTTACAACACAAGGGCGAAGAGGACGGGCCTCCCCGGGAACCTCATAGTGGCCTCGTCCCTGGCAATCCCTTTCGTCTACGGCGGGGCGGTTTCGGGGGGGTCGATCGAGGGTTCCCTCCTGCTAATGATGGCCCTGACGGCGTTTTTTTCGGGGGTCGGGAGGGAGGTGGTCAAGTCAATGGCAGACGTAGAAGGGGACGCGAAAAGGGAAATCAGCTCCATAGCGAGGGCACGTGGGCTCGGGTTCGCCTCTGGAGTCGGGGCTCTCTTCTTCCTGCTCGCCGTGCTGACAAGCTGGGTGCCTCTAGTCACCGGCCTTGCGAACCAGGTGTACACCTATGGCGTGATCGCACCCGACGTAATTTTCGTGTACCTGGCAGTAGCGATAGTCGCTCGCCATGACACCAAGAACGCCTACAGGGTGAAACGCATCGCCCTGGCGGGGATGACGGTCGGGCTTCTGGTATTCATAGGGGGGGCGGTCTAGTTGTGGAGCGAGAAGTACAGGCCATCTAGCCTCGAGGAGATGGTGGGGAACAGGGAGGGAAGGTCGAAGTTCCAGCTTTGGCTAAGGAAGTGGAGGCCCGGGTCCAAGGCCATTCTTCTAGTAGGGCCTCCGGGGACGGGCAAAACGACGACGGTCCACCTTGTCGCCAAGGAGATGGGGCTCCAGCTTGTCGAGCTTAACGCGAGCGATTCGCGGACAAAGGAGAGGCTCTCGAAGAAGGTAGGTGAGGCGATAGCAAGCACAAGCCTGTTCGGAGGGGTGAGCCTGATCTTCCTCGACGAGGTGGACGGCTTGGCTGGGAGGGCAGACTATGGCGCGGTGGACTTCATCAAGGAAGCAGTGAAGAAGAGCGAAAGCCCCGTGGTTATGGCGGCCAACGATCCCGAGTCTGAAGAGGTCAAGAAACTGGGGAGCGTCACGAGCAGGATAGAGTTCCACAGGCCAGAAACCTCCGGCGTGGTGAGCAGGCTGGAGGAAATCTCTCAGAGAGAGGGGCTTTCGATTAGCAGAGATCAGATGATTAAGGTGGCCGAGGCGGCGAACGGGGATCTCAGGGCAGCCATCAACTTTCTCCAGTCCGGAATACCCGCTAGGAAAGACGAAGAGATGACAGCGTCCGAGTCGTTGAACGCTTTCTTCGACGCGGCCGACGAGGTTGCCGCCCTCCGCGCTCTTAGAGCCTATCCGGGGCAGCCCCGGGACAAGGTTAGGGACCTCTTTACCGCAGTAGTGAGGTCCCGGGTACACGAGGAGCGGAAGGCTGGGGCGCTCGATGCGCTCTCGAGGGCTGATGTGGTGCTGGGGAGAATAATGAAGGGGAAGGACTGGAGACTCCTGAGGTATCTGGACCCGTTGCTCGCCAACGAGCTCTGGAAGGCTCTGGGAGACGGCGGTGCGCGGTTCACCCTGGACGCCGTTCCCTGGCCGCTGCAGCTGAGAATCTGGAACGATTCGAGGAAGCTGAAGGACATCGCTCTGTTGGCGGGGAAGAGGTTGGGAAACAGCCAGAGGGGCTTCCTCGTGGAGGACATGCCCTACATCCTTCTGCTCTGCGCAGACAGGGGGTTCAGAGATGAACTGGTGAAGAGCCTCGGTCTCGAGGAGAACTACGCCCTCTTCCTGGCGAAGGAAAGTGGAAGGGCGGCCGCGCGCTAGTTATAGTCCCGTATGTAGTAATCTTCGGCCTCTTTCCAGTCGGAGTAGAACCTCATCAGGGCCCCCGCCAGGGGGCTGGCCTGGTCAACTCTGAAGATCCTTATCCTGTTGAACCTCTTCTCGGTCAGTATTCCCGACCTGGTCAGGAATTCTAGGTGACGGGCGGCGGCGCTGTGGGACAGTCCCGACCTCCTCGTGATCTCCGATATGTTGAGTTCCCCGGTTTCGAGCATGATGGTGAGCACTTTGGTCCTCCCGTAGGAGGACATCAGCCTTTCAAGCTCTAACGTCAGCCACCATCCCTCTCTCGAGCTCCCCCATCAGCTCCTTTGCGGAGACGAGGGACAACCCAATCATGGTGGTCCTCCCTCTCACTCCCTTGCCCGAGAGCTGGGTCTCTATGATCCCCTTTCTGGAAAGCTCGTTGACGTCGCTCCACACCTGGGTGTGCTTGTAGGCGACGACGTTCATGCTCTCGCAGAGGGCCGTGTAGCTCTCCTCCACTTGGCCTATGGTGACGTAGGTCGAGTCCCCCTTCGTCAGGAGCTTGGAGATGGCCATGAGCAACAGCTTCTGGTGCGTCGTCAGATACGCCAGCTCCTCCTTCCTCAGTTGAGGAGGGAGCGAAGCCTTGGCAGCCCTGATGTGCTCGGGGAGCACCCTTGGGGATTCTGCGTCGTCCGCCAGCTTCCCCGCCCTGTAGACGAGGTCCAGGGCGTAGCGTGCGTCCCCGAATTGCCCGGCCACGTCGGCGGTAAACTGTATGGCGTCGTCGTCCAGGCATCCGTCGTTGAACGCCTCGCTCCTGGAAATGATGATGTCCGCCAGTTGCTCAGGAGGATAGTAGTCGAGGGTGATTTCGTTCCACTGGAGAGAGCTCAGGGTGCTCAGGTCCACCTTCTTGAGATAGTCAGTAGTCTTCGAGATCAGGATGGACGAAAGGACTTGACTTCCTGGCGCCATCTCCCTCAGCCGCGTTATGGTGTAGAGTGCCGACGGGTCCGAAAGTATCAGCGAGTCAACCTCGTCGAAGGCGATGACCAGGTGTGTCCTATTGCTCCTCAGCTCCTCGACTAGGGCGGTCAGGAGCTCTTCGAAGCTGTAGCCGCGTGTAGGGTAGCTCTGCCCCAGGGACTTCAGGGCCTTGACCATTATGGCCTGCAGCGTCCTGTCTATCCTGCAGTTGACATGCAACACTTTGACGAGGTTGCCGTATAGCGCCGCCTTCCTCGGCAGCGACTCGAGTAGCAGCTTCTTCGCGATCATAGTTTTGCCAGAGTTGTGTGTTACTGTGAAATCATCCAAGAGATATCGTTGGTCCCCATCGACCCTGAAACCAAAGTACTCTTCCGCCCCCAGAGGTTTTAGCGTGAAACCAGTCCTAAGGACACTTTTCTTCTGCCTTCTAGGGAGTGCTTGCTTCCTTTTGACCCTAGTAGGAATCTTGGAGATATCTCCTGAGATTCCAACTCTGTAATACAATCCCTCGTGGCCAAATTGGTCATGGGCATATTTCTCTCTGACAAAGGCGTAGAATCCGAGACTTCTGGCCACAAACGCTGCACCATCGGCCAGTTGTTTCGACTTCGAAATGAAATCAAAGTATCCTTTCTCCAAGTGACCATCTGTGTCGAGCAGCCCGGCTAAGATCTCTAGACGCGTCATTCTCGAGCCAAACTTGTACTGGAATGGGATAAACTTCGATTCAGACTTTACCTTGTAGAGTCCTAATGCCATCAGGTCCTTGGCCAGCCCGTTTAGCAACGTTTGCCCACCTCTTCTCCCCACGGTCAGCATGTATTGCTGAGCTTGACCTGCGGGGTACTGGCGTACCTTCAACGCGTATTTTTCAGATTGCTCTTTTACGATTGCGGCTATTTCCGGATCCGCTGAAGTGATGCCGATGCTGCTGTGGGCACTGCCCCCATCTCCTAAGTAGACGCCAAGAAAGTGAGGGTCAATCGGTCCCTCGGGCACCTGGGGGAAGTCGACCCCAGTTCGGATTAACTTGTAAAGCGCCTTAGAACCGACAAGCCATCTTGGGAGCTTCAGCAACTCGCTAACCCGTATGTCTTTGATGATTCCCTCGGTAGCTTCAGACGGCCTTCGTGGGTGCCTCCTTAGGCGGGTTTGTATGACTGTCAGAATGTGATCTTCGGAGACCACAAAAGACTTCCCCTTGAACGGTTGAACTTCGACCATCTTTCCAAAACCATGTACGGTCTCGAAGACCCTTCTCGGAGTACTATCTGGGCCCATCAGCAAGTCTCCTTGGGCCACGTCTTCGGCTCGCTTCATTGACCCATCGAACATCAGAACGAGTTGCCCCCTTCTATGGCAACCGACGGGACCCGTTATCATCACGACCTGGCTCGCCTTGGAGGCGCTCTGGGCCACGCTCTGGAAGTACAGCTCGAGCTTCTTCAGCTGGGCTTCCCTGTGGGGTATCTGGTGCGGCAGGTATTCCTGCAGTAGGATAGTTTCATCTCTGAAGACCGAGCGTGCCATGAGAGAGCTTAGCGATTCCGTCTGTTCGTCTTATAACCTTGATTACGCTAACGGGACTGTTTGTATAAGGGAGGTCTGTGAAAGTAATCAGCTAGGACTAGCTAAAAGGAACAGACTGGCCATGGCATGGTTCGGCGCAGGCGGGGTCGCCGTAGCTCGCACGGTTTATTGTGTCTTGTATCTTGGGCGAGCGTGCCCCGCGCGTAAAGTTGCGCACGAGCGGTGTTCTGTTGTGCCAAGTTGTGCTAGGTTGTGCTTGCGGTGGGTGCGGTGCGATTTTGGTGGGGATGGACGCCTTCCGACTACCACATTATCGAGTAAGAACCAGATGGGAAAGTACCAAAATACGACCCTCCATGTCCGATGAGAACATAGGTCAGGGAGCCGTATTGAGGATGGAGTGGACAGGCCAGTTCGAAGACACAGTTAGATGGAGGCGGAATGCTGAGAACAGGAACGAAGTAAGCAAACAGGATGAGCCCAAGGATGAGAAGTTCTAGGGCGTTCCACCTATCCATGCCTCAGAGGGTCGCCTCAAGAGGCGTATAGTCCTACCCATGAGAACGGCCTAGCGATATTGGTGGGTTGAGAAGTCAAGTGGCTCTGACAGTGAGAATTTGAGTCCAGTCGTTCGCCCAGATGTGTGTGTTGTTCCCGTAGAAACCTTCCGCCTGTACTCCATAGCTCCCGCCTTCGGTGAATAGTCCCGCAGGGAAACTGAACGTGAGGAAGTTCTCGCCCAAGTAGAATGACTTCTGCAAATATGCGAACTGCGTGTTGTTCACGAACACGTCGATGCTGTAGACAGGAGTGTTGCCTGTCAGGTTCAAGTTCATCGTGAGCAGCCACGAATCGTTCCCCGTATTCTGGAATGACAAATTGGCCGAACTAAGTTGCACTCCTCCGCAGATTACTCCCGGAACGCTGCAGGGGAGCGTGGTGGTTACACCATCGCCAGATGCCTGGGAGCCTCCGGAATTCATTAGGTTGGCGTAAAATCCCACGAGCACGACAAGAACGGCGAGAACCACAACTACCGCACCGGTCTTTAATCCCAAGCTGCCTCCTTGAGACGAACTCGGCATTGTCGGGGACTCCGCGGATGAATCACCCGCGCTCATGCCTCAGAGGGTAGTATAGAGGGGTGTAAAGTTCTACTCATGAGAACACTTGGCGGTCTAGCCAACCAGCGGCAGTGGCATCGCACTCGATAGAACAACGGTAGGAGACTCATCGGAAACATTCTTACAAAATTAAAAGAGGACGGAAGAGTCCACAGGACGTTGGAGGCAGTCAGATTCCACAAGCATGGCGGTCCCGAGGTGCTTCGTTACGAAGAAGTGACTGACCCGAAGCCCAATTCCGACGAGGCACTGGTGCGGGTGAAGGCATGCGCCCTGAATCACCTCGACATCTGGGCAAGGAACGGACTTCCGAACGTCACCATCCAAATGCCACACATTTCTGGGAGTGACATCGCAGGAGTCGTAGAGTGGGTCCCAGCCGAGGAAAAGATGTTCAGGAGGGGAGATGAAGTCATCGTCAACCCTGGAATCGGATGCGGGCGCTGCGTGGCGTGCCTCCAGGGGCGGGACGACCAGTGCCCGGACTACAAGATAATTGGATATGGAACTGATGGAGGGTACGCGGGACTCGTAAGCGTGAAGAGGACTCACCTCATCAAGAAGCCGCAGGGAATGAGCTTCGAAGAGGCGGCGTCCTTCCCTCTCGTTTTCGAGACCGCATACCACATGCTCGTGACCAAGGCGAGGGTGCGCCCTGGGGACACGGTGCTCGTTCTGGCAGCGAACTCGGGGGTGGGCATCGCTGCCGTGCAGATTGCTAAGCTCCTTGGAGCCGAGGTGATAGCGACGGTCGGAGACGAAGAGAAGGCAGAGGGAGCGCGGCGCCTTGGGGCGGACCACACGATCGACCACTACAGGCAGGACGTCCTGACGGAAGTGAAGGAACTCACGGGAAAAAGAGGCGTGGACGTGGTAATAGAGCACGTGGGGAGGGCGACCTGGGAAGGGAGTGTGAAGGCTCTGGCGAAGGGAGGGAGGCTGGTGACCTGTGGGGCCACAACCGGCGGCGACGCCGCAACTGATCTCAGGTACATATTCAGCAGGGAACTGACAATCTACGGAAGCTACATGGCGGGGATGGGGGAATTGCTTGAGGTGGTGAAGATGTTTGGCAAGGGAAGGCTGAAGACGGTGGTCGATTCAGTCTATCCGTTACGAGAGGCGGCCAAGGCGCAGGAGAGGATGGAAAGGAGCAAGCACTTTGGAAAAATCGTCCTGAAAGTCTAGGGGACGATCTCGTACGAATGTGTTATCTTCGCGGTGGGTTTGAGGGTCGCCCCAACGCTGCAGAACTTCTCGCTGCTGTCTTTGATTGCCTCCTCTACGAATCGCTTCTCTAAAGGGTCACCTGATAGAACATACTTGATGTGTATGGACGTCCATGGCTTCGGAAGGCCGTGTTCGGGTCGCTCGCCGGAGACGAGGATCTTGAGTGACTTCAGTTTCTGCCCCCGCTTGTTCAGTATCGCGACGACATCCATCCCGGTGCAAGCACCCAGGGATGTAAGAAGGGCGCGCATGGGGCTGATCCCCTTCCGGACCCCATCCGACGAATCGTATACCACAACGTGTCCCGAGTCGTCTGAGCCGAGGAAGAGGTTTCCCTCGTTCCACATGACCTCGGCGAGCCAGTTGTCTTTACTCAATCTGAACCACCAGGGGCTCTGACTTGGAAGAGACCTCGCCCTTCTCTATGAAGCTTCTCCTCCCCCACTTCGCGTTTGCCTGGGCGACAAACTTGTGCCTCCCTGCTCCGAGAGAAGAAGCCGGGACCTGGAATACCTTCTCGACGTCCAGCATCTTCGACTTCGCGTCCTCCACGCTCCTTGGAATCAGGGGGGGGCCACCGTCTTCTGGGACGATCATGGCCCAGATGCGATAGGGAAGGTCTGGGTCGCGGCTCCAGTAGAAGCTGGCCTTGCGCACTTCCTTCTTGTTTCCGCCGACCCTCCGCGACCTCGCGACCCCTTGGCTCCTCAGGATAGTGCTCAGCGACAGGCGTAGGATTTTGTCAAAGTCTTCCCATGCCACTGTCCATACGTCTGGGTGGAACGCCTCTCTCAGTCCGCCTGTGATTCTGAAATCCACGCTGACACGGATAGTCTCGGAGACCGAATAGGATTTCTTGTCCGAAACAAGGTGAATTTGACTGAGTCTCGTCTCCGGCCAGGAGTAATCGCCCCTCCTGTCCTTCAAAGGCAATTCGATTGGTTGGCCCTCACATGTAAGTTAAAAGCGTGATTGCAACGGCGCCCATCTTTCACGAGATACCTTGGGAGAAGGCTCGTCAGACGGACTTCTACCCTCCCCTTCATGGCTTGGTGGCCACAAAGACCACCATGCTTTCAAGCTCAATCAGAATAGGAGGATGCATAGAAAATGGCAAAAATGCTTATTACGAAATCCGAAAAAGCATGTGCCGAACAGCGCATGCGAAGCCACGAGGGTTTGCAGGTACTTGGATTCTGCTCCTCTGTATCATGGATTCGGAATCAGCATGGCTTAAATGCGAACCCCAGGGCTATGATATCACGGTCGGGGGTGCCGATGGGTTGACCGTGGTAGAACATGAACCAGAGAGAAGTGTGAACGCTAGGACAGTCGCGCTTGTAAAGATTCTGTCCGAGCTGGGCCCCGAGATTCCCGAAATCGCCCGCAGGCTGGGTCAGTTCAAGGAATCAGTCCGATACAGGTACAAGGAGAAGATACTGAGCAAAGGTTACGCGGTACAGGGGGCAGTAGATCACGAGAGACTTGGCTTCGAGAGGATCATGATTATCGTAGACTTCGCCGAGACCTACCTGAACTTTGCTCCGGCGATAATAACAGCCATGAGCGAGGTCTGCTACGTGGTAGGATTCTCGAAATCCCTCATAGGTGGAGAATACATCGTCAACCTGAGCGTTCCGGCGGAGCAGGCCGGTGAGGTTAGAGCGTTCTTTCTGGCATTGGAGGAGAAGGGCATGTTCTCAAAGCTGGAGGTACTGGATTTCGACTGGTATCGAAATGTCCCCATGAAACCTGAGTATTACGATTTCGACACAGGCAGGTGGGATTTCCAGTGGCAGAATCCCAGCTCCCAAGACTACGAAGGAGCGGCATACGTGCCTTCGAAGAAGGGGAAGTTCGACTACGTGGACCTCCTGATCATCAAGGAACTGCAGATGGACGCGAACAAATCGCTGAAGGAGATGTCGGAGAAGTTGAATCTGAATTACAAGAAGCTAGCTTGGCATCATACCGCGCACGTCTGTGGTCAAAAGCTGCTGCATGGGTATACCGTGAACTGGATAGGAACGAGGTATGACTACACGCTGGAGAAGGTCCTCCATAGAAAGCACAGGTACTTTGTCCTTGACCTCTTCGTAAGGAACGTCAATGAATATGAATCGATGAATCTGAGGCACCAAATGAACGTCCTCCCCTTCTTGTGGAGCGAGGCAGGCGGCAGGAACTATCACGCCGAGCTGGCGTTGCCGGTTGATAACGTCGTCGAAGGGCTGCAATACATAGGCAACGCGACCGGCGCCGTAAAAGACAGACTCAGCATCTACCCCGGCGACCAGACCGAGGCCGCCAGCTTCACTATCCTGTATCAGCTATATGATCAGGCGGCGAAAACGTGGAAGTTCAACAAAGATGATCTACTTCAGCGCTTCGACAAGCTAATGGTAGAAATAAAATCGGGGCCCACCAGAGAAGTCTAGTGGGATCCCCAACCGCCGATGATCTCGAGCGGTCCCAGATTCAGCCCCAGCGCCGCAAAGACGATGCTTGCGCCACCGATGGCCATCATTCCATAACGGATTTTTTCGTCTAGGGTCATACCGGCAATGGTATCGCCTGGGGTATTTTTAAGGAGTGAGCCTAAGCATAACTAAGCTGGGTTTTGGCTAAGCGAATTCTAAGAAAATGGCCGATTCGAGCCACGAATCCCCCGTCGGGGCCGCGTGGTGCTACTTTTGGCCTGAAGTCCCAAATATGGACTCGTAATATGGATTAGAGACCCATTGGGCCCAACAGACAAGGAAAAGCACCCGCACATTCCCGCCAGGAACATCCTAGACAGGATAATACTCGGAGGGAGCGACGGAGCGATCGAAGGTCTCGCAACAACCTCCGCACTGAACGGAGCGGGGGTGGGCTCTAGGACCATCGTTCTCGCTGGATTTGCGTTCGCAGTGGCGGGAGCCATCGCGATGTTCTTCAGCAGCTACCTCTCCAGGCGTTCGGAACTTAGGTCGCTGCGGATAGACATCCAAAGAGAGAAGATGGAAATCGAGACCGAGCCCGACGAGGAGCAGGGGGAGATGCGTGAGCTCCTGAGGAAAGACGGCTACGACGCCCAGGAGGTGGAAATAATCCTTCGGAGGCTGATGGGGAACAAGGATTTGTTCCTCAAGGAAATGCTCCGACGAGAGCTCGGCGTGAACATCGAAGACCTAGGATCGGACCCGTTCGTCTGGCCCCTCTTCGCCGGGCTAACGTTCCTGCTGCTGGCCCTCCTTGCGGTGTCGCCCTATGCATTTTCCCTTCCGCGCGTCGACGCGCTGCTCGTCGCCGTGTCGATTTCATTGACTGCGCTCTTCGCACTGGGCTCAAGGGCGTTTGTGCCGAGGAATTTCAACTTCAGGGCGGGCGCCGAGTCAGCCCTTGTTGGCGGGGTGGCAGCAGGCCTGCTCTACCTGATCGGCATCGGAGTCTCGAGTTTCTGAAACGGGTCACATTCATTAACCTCAAGGGTCGTCGCGGGCAGCGTGCGGGAGAGCGCGAGGTTCACGCATCTGACGTTCGACTGCTACGGCACTCTGATTGATTGGAGGGCGGGAATAGAAAGGGAGCTCGCCAGGTCGCTTGGTAGCGTCAGGCTCACCGGGGCGCGGCTCCTTGCTGCCTATGTCGAAGCCGAGAAGTCGCAGGAATCCGCCTACAAGAAGTACAGGGAGGTCCTTCGGGAAACGGCCGTTTCCATGTCGGAAGCCCTGGGGGTCGAGGTCTCAGATGCAGCTGCACACGAGTTCGCCGCCTCGGTGCCGAGGTGGCCTGCGTTCCCTGACACGGCGAATTTCCTGCGGGAGATGGGATCGAGAGGGTTCAAGCGCTACATCCTGTCGAATGTGGACAACGATCTTCTCGAGGAGACCATAGATGTGCATGGTCTAGATATTGATGGATTCGTGACTGCCGAGGATGTGGGGAGCTACAAGCCGAACCCAGCGCACTGGATCAGTTTCTTGGAGAAAACGAATATCCAAAGGGGAAAGATGTTACACTGCGCACAGAGCGTCTATCACGACATCATCCCAACTCAGATCATGGGAATAGCTTCGGCGTGGGTGAACAGGTATGGCGAGAAGCTAGGGCCAGGAATCCAGCCAGATTTCATCTCTGACAACCTCGAGAATCTTGCTAGGGCACTGAGCGCGCCTCGAGGGTCCTGAAGGTGACGATCGGACTGTTGGCGGGAGTGCTGCGGGGATATCTTGGAACGACCCGCTGGTCTGACTCGAACTATTTCCAGTTCGCGATCGGACGGACAGGAAGGGTGAAGGCCAGGTTGGGGGCCACGAGGTGAGCGTGAGCCCGTTTGACGCCTGACCGCAAACCGGCCCGCCTCAGAGCGGGGAAAGTCCCGATCAAAGTTCTTGAATCGACGGTATTCCGGATGACCGGAGCTCGATCCCGGGATCTGGTGGCCCCGCCCAAAGCAGGACTCGACTTCGCGGCCGTCAGGCTAAGAAGAGGGTATCTCGTGGTATCGGCCGACCCAATCACAGGCGTGTCAGAAGACATCGGGCGCTACGCAATGAAGGTCAGCGCCAACGACATAGCGACCAGCGGCAACAGACCACAATTCGCAGTGTCGGTAATCCTGCTCCCTGAAAGATCCTCCGTCGCTGATGTTCGAGAAGTCGCGAAGCAGATGCACGAGAGCGCGGCGGAGTCAGGGATAACGATCGTAGGCGGTCACACGGAGGTGACCCCTGGTCTGAAGAACCCCATTGTTACGGTCACAGCCTTCAGCATAGTCGACAGATTCGTCACCGCCGGAGACGCCGAAGACGGGGACGTCATACTGATGACCAAGACCGCAGGCCTGGAGGGGACGAGCGAACTAGCCAGAGAGCGAAGGCTGTCTAGGGTCTTGCCGGCCTCCATACTGAAGGAAGCGAGGGACCTGATCAAGCAGATCGATGTCTCCGGGGAAGCGGTAACCGCTTTTGACACTGGGAGAGTTCACGCCATGCACGACTGTACTGAGGGGGGAGTGCTGGGGGCGGTGTTCGAGATGTCCCTGGCGTCGGACCTGGGGTTCACGCTGGACGAGGGCGCGGTTCCCGTGGCTCGGGTGACGAGGACCATATGTAGAGAGCTGTCAATCGACCCTCTTCGCCTTATCGGGTCTGGGTCACTATTGATCGCGGTCCCCCGGGGAGGACAAGAAGAGGTGGAGAAGGCGCTGAAGGGAAGGTGCAGGGTGACCCAGATAGGGGAGTTCACGAAGGGGGGGAGGTCGATTCTGACGAAGGCAGGGGCTGAAAGGCTTGTGAAGGAAGCACCAGAAGATGAACTATGGCGAGTGCTCCCTCGCGCGTCCCGTGGGCGCAATCGGCTTTAGGGCACCCCCCTCTTCTGGCCGCCACTTTGGAGACGATTGAAGTACCCAGGAGAACTTCCTCTGCAGAGACTTGCTGTAGACCCTGGCCCAGTCGAGGCCGACATAGTCGCACCACGCCTTGTAGACCCGGGGGTCGATGTAGTTCTTGAGCGCTGTATTCAGGTTGTAATTCTTCGCCCTGACATAGAAGTCGAGCTCCCTTTCGAGCTTCTTCAGCCTTCTGTCGTCCTTCTTCCCCTTTGCCCTCGTCTCATCCAGCCTCTGCTTCTTCTTCTCGTAGGATTCCGCCCACGTTTTGGGGAGGGTCCTCTGGTGGTTGCAGAAGATCGCGGCCTGGAGGTTCGCCTCTTTCGCATGGTAAAGCTTGTCTATGTCGTCCATATCACCCGCGCTCCTAGATTCCAGGGTGCGCTTGGCGGTGTCTGTGGCGTGCCAGGTCCTGAAGACCTTCGCCGTCAGGCCGGGGACGATGGAGGAAAGGAATTGGTTGACCATGTTCGAAGTGACCTCATGGAACACCTCCGTCTCGGGCGGCTTGCCGTTCTTGAACTCTTCAAGGTTCTCCAGCACCTGGGGGAGGGGCCTGTCGGTCTTCTTCCATGGCACGCTGTCCTTTCCGAGGAAGTCGAATTCGACGGCACCGTCCTTTACTTTGATGTGCTCGACTCTGAGCGTGCTCGCGCCAACCGTATCGGCCTCGTCTTCGTCCTTTTCGTCCCCGACCCTCATCCCAAGCCTGTGGATGAGGTAGCTGACCGTGGCGACCTGCCGCATCCTCGGGTCATTCGACGACAGCTCCTTCTCGATCTTGGTTTCGATCTTCTTCAGGTTGGAGCCTACTCTCGCGGCGTTGTCGTATTTCGCCCTGCTCCTCGACTGTTGGATGGGTGTGCTCTCGTGGAGCCACACGTACTTCTCCTTGTCAGTGAGCTTATCGACCCACTTCGCCATCCACATGGAGTTGTGGTCGTGGACTACCTCTTTCCAATTCCCCGCTGGTACTGATACCGTCTCCCCAAGGTTCAGTATGACGTCAGACGCCTGGACTCGCGGCTTCCACTTCCCCCTGAGGGGGTGCTTGCCGCGACCCATGAAGAGTCCGGGCGGCTCGACCATGTAATTGGCAAAATCGACCTCCTTGCCGTCGAGGAGAGCCCTTCCGTACTTCACCTTGAGCGTCTCCCGCTTCTCCTTCCTCGCCGCGACGAGGGCTTTCCTCTGATCCTTCGTCATCGCCTCCTTGGCCGCCTTTTCTGCGTCCACCTTCCTGTAGAGCTCGGCGAAATCTACGTCTTTGAACTCCGTCCCCCTGCACCAGGAAGGGAGTTGCTTGGCAAAGTCCCCCATGAAATTGGCCGTGAACACAGGGTCAAGAACATACGGTGTGTCCTTCTTCTTGGCGAAGTTGTACGCCATCTCCTCTGCCAGAGGGGTGAGAGCGACCTTCGTCCCCTTCACCAAGATGCAGAGGCCCTCAGGTTGGTAAAGTTCCGGGAAGTTCACCCCATTGTGAGAAAGAGTCTTCCAGTATGCTTTCATGAACCGGTAAACATGATTTCGAGTCTCCGTGTATTTAAGATGAACCTGGGGAAACTGCGCTTCCTCTGACGAGGGTTATATACGTGGGAAGCCCTTCGGCACAATTCTCGCATGTGGGTCGATTTCGAATCAGATGGAATCCCAGAGCTCAAGAACCCAGCGATCATAGTGGCTGTCTCGACGTCCATGCCCCAATACAGGGCGCTCTATTCTCAGGCCAGGGAGCTGGCTGAATACCTTCTGGGGAAGATGGACTTCAAGAAATTGGGTACGGTCAGGGCTTCTGCCTTCCCTCCTGAAGTGCTCGTGAGGCACGACGGGCTGTCGACCCTCCCTGAATGCAGCTTCTACCTAAGCAGAGGGAAGAGGGACCTGGTCCTGTTCGCGGGGGATAGCAGCCCTGCAGACGAGCAATTCGAATTCGCCCAGTTCGTCCTGAAGGTGGCAAAGGACATGGGAGTGGAGGAGCTTTACTCGGTGGGGGCGAGGTGGGCCGAGACCCCGGTCCCAGCTGAGGCGGAACCAAGGACGACTGGGTTCGCCACCGACCCCGTGGGGGTGGAGAATCTTAGGAATCACGGTGTTCAGATATTGGGGGAGGAGCCTGCTCCGTTCTTCGCCTCAATGGTGGTGGCCATGGCGAAGGACCTTGGGATAAGGGGGTACAAGCTATCCGTGGATCACGGGGAGCCCAGCCCTCACGTTCGCTCAGTCACAAAGCTCCTCGAGATTCTGGGCGAAATGGTCGGCTTTGAAGTGGACCTGGGCGAGCTGAGGTCAAAGGCTGCTCCTTCCTCTGCCCCGGGACAGACGGGGAACAGCACAATATACCACTAGTCAGAGTGGACCGTTACTGCTTCTTGGTCCAGGGCACGGAGTTCTGGCCCGAACCCCCAGTCCCTTGCCAGGCGGTCTGCCTCCCTTTCCCTTTTCCTAGACTCCTCGGGACGAATGTGCTCGTTGAGCCACGCATGCGCCAGCTCGTGCGCTATCACCGCCGTCGCAGCAGGGTCAGATAGGGCGCCGAGGAGGGACGAGTAGAATGTAATCGTCTGACGGGGCCTGGAAAGAACCAGGAAGTATCTCACCCGTGAATAACGGGTTAACCCCACCGTCGTCTTGGTAGGCCTTTTTGAGAGTGTGATGGAGCGGACGGTGGTAATCTGAGGCACGACGGGTGGTGGTCTCCTGTTCGCCTCGCTGAAGAGTCTGCGGAATCTCGCGTCGCGAGAAAGGGCGTATCTTCCCGCGACTATGCCCCAATCCCTGCCAACCAATCTCGTAGCACCCTTCATTTCCCTAGGCGCCCGGTACGGCCACGGCGAACCCCCTGTAAGGGAGATATTCCAAAACGGGGGCCAATGCCACCAGCGTCCATCGAAGCTGGGTCTGCCTCACTCCCTCAATAGCCTTACGCTGCGAGCCGGGCAACCCGACCGAGATGTTTATCCATACGTCAAGACAGGTGGCCGAAGTTCGATGCGGGCCGCTAGCACAGACGAGTCCCTCCAGAACACCCTCGATTGGGCGCTGCAGAGGATGAAGCAGAAGGGGTACGAGGTGAAGTCGAAGGTCTCTCTGAACGTCGAGCCGAGCCTGGCCATAATGGGGTACGCCCGGAAGGAAGGAGAAGTACACAGGATAATGATTTCCGGATGGGCCCTCGACTCCGAGATGCTCGGTGGGCTAGTGCTGCACGAGCTCTCTCATGTGTACTTCGCTGAGCGGGACGCTTCTTCTCACGATAGCGCGGCCCTGGAGGAGGTGCTGGAGCACATGAAGGAGCGGGACGGGCTCAGGGGGAAGGAGACGGAGTTCCTGATCGATGCCTTTAACCACCTCCAGAACGTCTTGGTCGACGACATCGTATTCGAAGTGATGGAGGAGAAGGAGAAAGAGATGACAAAGAAGTTTTTCGCAGAATGGATGACAGACAAGCCATCGGGAGACCCCGTTACCGACGCCGCACTGCTATCTAGGAACGCTTTCGCTGTGGCGTCGCTCAAGCGCAGGAACCTGTTCGAAAAGGACAGCGAGATGTACTACAGGAACCAGTCGCTACTTTCTGCGCTCGGACCGTTGTCAGAGCAGGAGTTCGAATGGATGGAGGGCTTCTTAGAAGGAGCGAAGTCAGAGTGGGACAGAGAGAGGTTCAGGGTGGAGCTTGAGAATTATTTCGACAGATTAATCTCCCTCATGAGGGCTTGCTCAAAGCTCGACGACCTTAGGTAGCGGAGGGGATGGGAGAAAGTGTCAACCGCGAAGCTTCTCGTGGTGGTCGCCCTTGTCGGTGCGGCCGCTTTCGGGCTCCTCATCGGTTATCTGGCGTACACAAACGACAGCTTCCCTGCGCAGACCAGACCCTTTGCAGGCTATGCCAAGGTTGTGTATTCATCCTTCAACGGGACAGAATATGCCTTCAGGGTCGAGTGGAACAACTCGAACTACATTCCACTGTTCACCCAGCTGACTTCACCGGCGACGGACGCAGCCAACACGCCGGTGTGCGATCTACAGATGTCAAGCATCCGGAGCGGCGAGACAATCTTCCTCCCCTTCACCATAAGCCCTGCGTCTGCTACACTATCGAATGTCGACCTGTCCATAGCCGTCCAGTCGGCCACCAACAGCACCCAGTTCACAATTATCTACAATGTGCCCTTGGTGAATGCGACAAACGCCCTCATAACCCCTCCCAACATCACATGCCAGGAGCCGCTGGCCGACTAGCCCTTCCACTGGCCTGGAGTCGTGGCAGATCCGAATCAACCGCCCGATTTCTTTTATAAAACGGGGAGGGGGCTGAAGGGCAGTTGTACCAGCGCGCGGAGCACCCTCCCAAGAGGACGGCGGGCGCGGAGAAGATAGAGAGGAGGTTCAGGGAATTCGGCGAAGCGGCTTCGGTGTTCGTCAGAACGGTGAGCGCCGAAGAGGGCATCTCCTACAGAGGCGAGGCGAGCGCAGTAGAAGACAACCTGAATGTCATGAAGAAGGTTTTCGGCAAGTGGTCCATCGAAATAATACTATCGACCTACTCTATGGAGTCGGTGGGTTTCGGAGACCTCAGGAGGGTCCTCAAAGGCATAAGCTCACGGGTCCTGTCGAAGAAGCTGAAGGATCTCGAGGAACTCGGATTCCTGGAGAAGAGTGTGATCGAGTCCAAGCCGCCAAAGGTGAGGTACAACCTTTCGGAGAAGGGGGAGCTCCTGGCGAAGCTGGGGGAGCCTGTGATAATGTATCTTCGGAACTCGATGGAGTAACTCGACAGTTTCGAGCAACTCTCCCCGGTCAAATCTCTTCGGAAGGCGAGCCAGGATAAATGCAAGCAATGCCGCATCTGTCTTCCTGGCTC
>DASPVF010000001.1:0-50400 GCA_035622475.1 Nitrososphaerales archaeon | reverse complement strand
TTCTCCAATTACAACCCTGTCAGCTACGCCTCAGACGTGACACGCGACCTGGTGGTAGGGGGACTGACGCTCAATTCCCTCATTTCAGCGTACGTGTTAATTGGAATCATATCGGTCTTGACGTTTGCCGCCACGCTAATCCAGTTCAGGAAAGTAGCTTCGTGAGGGATCTCGCTGGGCGGTTAACGCCAAGTGATTCAGACCTCGAGCTCGATGCTCAACATCTTGGTACTAAGTACCAAGTACAATGCTTACGCTAGCCCAATGGTACCACCCGTAGGTAGCCGCTCTTACGCCGTTCGAACGTCTTCCGATGCCATCAAATGGCCCCCGAACCCGATCGACCAGACGAGCACTGGATAGACGACTATTCTTTCCATTCCACCTGGACCAAGACCGAGGTAATTTCCTCCTATGAAGAGAAACAATGCTGCCAGGGTCACCAGACCTAGGATGATGGAGAAGTAGAACATCGGTTTCTTTTGGAATCGTGCCGTGACAAGGGCAGAGAGGCCTGTGAAGAGGAACACGATCAGGGAGAAGATGCTGTGCCAGATTCCGGTGGTTTCGGGGAAGAGGCCGACACCCAGAGCTCCAATGCCTGCCAGACCGATCAAGACTGTCGCAGGTGTCCAACGGAATGCGCGTTGCAAGAAGTATGCGCCTACCAGAATCAGGAGGCCTAGAAGCGCTACGGAGGTATCGAATAGGTACGCCGATGGCACGGACGTGCAGGTTGTGCGGCAGTTGGCGCCCAGATCGCTGATGTAGTTGTTAGCGACGCTGTAGATGTATCCGGTCGTGTTTCCAGAACCCGATGTGTTCAAGGGGCCGCTTGTCGAATACACAATCTCAGCGACAATCATGCTGATACTGAACTGGACGGCACCTACGAAGATGGCAACGCCCGCTTTCGAGGCGTTTGATAGTGCCAAGGGCGGAAGGAACAAGGAATCATGCTAAAAGCGTGAGCCTCTTATCGCAGCACAGTCAGAATCGTTAAATCAGCAGAGCGTCCCGAAGGTGCGTGCTAAAGGTCCTCATCTTGTCCCCAATGCCTGAGGGCCTCATACGGCTCTTTTTTGCCGAGAGCATGGAGAAGTACAAGATAGAAGCAGGCTTCAAGACCGTTAACGAACTGGATGTGGAGAAACTGAAGTCCGAGCTACGCGACGCCGACGTTGTGATCGGAGATTACGCGTTCAAGATTCCGATCACTTCCGAAATGGTGGATGCGATGACCAAGGTCAGGCTGATTGCACAACCATCCACGGGTTACGATCACATCGACCTGGCCGCCTGCCGGAAGAAGGGAATCCCGGTGTCGAACGTAGGTGGGGCCAACTCCGTTTCGGTGGCTGAGCATACGCTTGCGCTTGCACTCGGCCTGTTAAAGCGCATCGGGTACGCCCACAGGAGGATCACGGAGGGCGCCTGGGTGCAGGAGGAGCTCCTGAACGTTGCTGCTGAGGTCTACGATAAAACATGGGGGGTCATCGGCATGGGCAGGATCGGGAAGGAGGTCACAGCCAGGGCGAGGGCCATGGGAGCGAAGGTGACCTACACGGACATCGCCAGGCTCTCCGAGGCCGACGAGCAGAAGCTTGGTGTCACGTACCTCCCGCTGCAGCGCCTGCTGGCTGAAAGCGACGTTGTCAGCATCCACGTCCCGCTGACCGATAAGACTCGAGGAATGATGGGGGAGAAGGAGTTCAGATTGATGAAGTCCTATGCCGTCTTCGTCAACGTCTCGCGTGGGGAGCTGGCCGATGAGGGAGCCCTGGCGAGGGCGGTCACCCAGGGATGGATAGGTGGGGCGGGGGTCGACGTTTTCACCTCCGAACCTATTGCGCAGGACAACCCGCTCCTCGCGGCCGCCAGGGATGGTGCGAATATAGTACTGACACCTCATATGGCTGGTGCCACCAACGACGCCAGGCTCAGGATAATCCAGACGACGGTGGAGAACGTGGTCCGGGTGGCGATGGGCCAGCCGCCGATTAACGTCGTGAACCCATGAAGGTCTCGGAGCTCCTGGTCCGATCACTTGAGAGCTACGGCGTGAAGAGGGCGTTCGGCCTCGTCGGCACCTCCGTCATCGAGCTGATGGACGCCCTATCGTCGAGCAGGATAAGGTACGTCTCCACCAGGCACGAGCAGGTCGCCGTCAGCATGGCCGACGCCGAAGGACGGTTGACGGGCAAGCCAGGGGTTGCCATGGTACATGGCGGACCGGGGTTTCTCAATTCGATAATCAGTGTCACCAACGCCTGGAAGGACGGCTCTCCGATGATGCTGGTCGCTGGGGCGGTGAAAAGGAGGATGGTAGGGATGGACTCCTGGCTTGAGGTACCGCAGTCTGCCATGGTGGCAAGTGTCGTCAAGAAGGCCTGGAGGGTGGAGAGAGGGTCGGAGGCCGCCAGAATTTTCGCAGACGCCTACTCCCTAGCGGGGTCTGCTCCCTTTGGGCCAACTCTCGTGGAGGTGCCGGAAGACGTCTGGAGCCTCGAGGCGGGGAGCACGCCGATAGGGCCTACGATAAGGACTGCGGGGGCTCCGACTGAAGCGGAGGTTGCAACTGCCGCAGAGCTTCTCGCGAGGGCCAAAAAACCCCTGGTCGTGGTCGGGGGAGGGATCAACACCCCTGAAGGGGCAGAGGCGCTCCAGATGCTCTTTTCAAGAGTCGAGGTCCCCGTCGTTTCATCGGGGAATGGTCGGGGCGCGGTCCCCGAGGACAGTCCGCTGGTGCTCGGAAGGATAGGGTTCGGCGGTGGGAGTAGGGTAGCTGACAGCGCCCTAGTCGGGGCAGACGCCGTCCTCTGCATGGGTTGCGGCCTTTCGGACGTTTCCACCTACGGGTTCAACCTGACCCCGAGAGGGGAGGTGATCGTAGTAGACCTGGACCCGCTCTGGGACAGGAAGCCGATACCGTGTGCCATGCACGCAACTTGCGACGCGGCCGAGTTCGTCCGGAGATTGGCGCGGACAGCCCCTCCGCAGAAGATAGAGGAAGGATGGAAAAGCCGGATCGAGGGCGAGGGGAAGGGATGGGACGCGCTCCTAAAAGAAGCGGAGTCGCGGGCGAAGGAGGGGTTCGTTAATCCGGCCAGGTTTCTGCGCGCACTCGACGGCCGGCTCCCCCGAGACGCAATACTTACCGTCGGCCAAGGGTTGCACGTGCTCTACGCATACTCCTTCCTTAAGGTCAGATCGAGCAGGTCGTTCCTGGCAGCAACGAACATGGGCTCCATGGGGTTCGTGTTTCCCGCTGCGGTCGGGGCGAAGATAGTGTTCCCTGAAAGAGAGACTGTGGGAGTAATGGGTGACGGTGAATTCATGATGACGATTCAGGACCTCGAAACCGCGGTGAGGGAGAAGGTGGGGGTGAAAATCATCATCGTCAATGACAACTCCTACAGAGTGCTCCTGATGAGGCAGAAAATCCAGAAGATGGGCAGGATCTTCGGGACGACGCACTCCAACCCGGACTTCGCGAAGGTGGCGGAGGCGTTTGGGGCCGAAGGGATCGTGGTCGATGGCGACGCCAAGATCCAGGAGGGAGTGGACTTCGTGGCGAGAAAATCAAGCGGGCCGTTGCTGGTCGAGCTGAGGGTGGACCCCGAGGACCTTCCTCCACTCAACATACAGGGCTCGTTGATGTTCTGACCTGCCCGGGACGGATGGCCGTGGTGAGCTTTTATCGCTGCTGTAGTCGGCGGGTGCGTGGACTTCCTAGCCGAAGCCAAGCGCATTGAACCCGAGATAGTCAGGACGAGGAGGGCCCTCCATCAGCATCCTGAGCTCGCGTACCACGAGGTGAAGACCTCGAAGCTCGTGGCGGACATGCTCGAGACCCTGGGGATCGAGGTGGAGCGGAAGGTTGGAGGGACAGGGGTGGTCGGTGTCCTGAAGGGGGCGAAAGGGGGGCGGGTGGTGGCGCTGAGGGCTGATATGGACGGGCTCCCGGTCCACGAGACATCGGACGTCGAGTTCCGGTCTAAGGTCGACGGAGTTATGCACGCCTGTGGACATGACACGCACATCGCGATGTTGCTAGGGGCGGCGAAGCTGCTTTCGAAGCACAAGAAGGAATTGAACGGGACAGTGAAGTTCCTCTTCCAGCCTGCGGAAGAGCATGGGGGGAGAGGGGGTGCCATGCCTATGATTGAGGACGGGGCAATGAAGAACCCCAAGGTAGACTTCGTGTTCGGCCTTCACATCGAAACCATGAGGAAGTCCGGGGAGTTCGGAATCAGGGAGGGAGCGATTGCGGCAGCGCCGGACACATTCAGGGTGAAGATACTGGGCAGGGGAGGGCACGGTTCAGCTCCCCATGAGACAGTGGACCCCATCTACGTGGCGGCCCACGTCATACTCTCGCTTCAGGGAGTGTCTGCCAGGATGATTGACCCGGTGCGTCCCTTCGTCATTACCATAGGCGCGGTACATTCGGGGACGAAAGAGAACATCATCCCTGACGTGGCGACACTGGACGGGACCATCAGGACCCTAGACGAGACAACAAGGAAGGTTGCCAAGAGAAAAGTCGAAGAGGTGGCGAAGGGGGTCTGTAGGACCTTCGGCGCGAGGGGAGAGGTGGAGTTCGAGAAGGAAGCCTACCCCGTGACAGTTAACGACCCCGAAACAACTGAGAAGGCCGCCGCGGTTCTCAGGAGGATTCCTGGGACAAGGGTGAGAAGGGTGGAAGCCATACTCGGAGGTGAGGACTTCTCCAGGTTCCTCCAGAAGGCGCCGGGGACGTTCTACTTCCTCGGGAGCCGCAACACAGAGAAGGGGTGCGTTTACCCAAACCACAGCTCCAAGTTCAAGGTGGATGAAGGTGTCCTCAAGTTCGGCGCAGCCTCTCTGGCGATGCTCGCATTCGAATTCGGAAACCCTAGGGGCCCCTCCCGGGAGCGTTGAGATGTACAGCACGAAGGTCTCCGACCGGGTCTACATGTTGGACACCTACGCCCTGGGTCAACCAGGCACAGTCAGCGCCTACTTGGTCAAGGGGGCGAAGCCTGCCCTCGTGGATTGTGGTTATGCCTCATCGTACAAGAGCGTGCTCATGGGTCTAGCTGAAGTAGGGGTGATGCCGACGGACGTTCGCTATATTATACCGACGCATGTCCATCTCGACCACGCTGGTGCGGCCGGGAGGCTCTTGAAAGAGATGCCCAACGCACAGGTTCTAGCTCATGAAAGGGGCGCCCCTCATCTTATCGACCCCACGAGGCTTGTCGAGAGCTCGACCAAGGTCTTCGGTTCAGCGATCATGACGCTGTACGGCCTCCCGGAGCCAATTCCAGGAGATAGGATAACGGCGGTTGGAGAGGAGACGGCTCTTGACCTGGGAGAAGGCTTGAGCGCGACGCTGATCCACACTCCGGGTCATGCCCCCCACCAGATTTCAGTGGTGCTGGATCAGACGAAGGCGATGTTCACGGCTGACGCGGTAGGCATAGTCTATCCTGGGATGAAGGCACTGATCCCTACCACGCCCCCGCCAAGCTTCAACCCGACGGAGCTTGTGGCGACCATAGGGAACATACGACAAACGAAGCTCTCCGAGCTCCTTGTCCCACACTTCGGGGCGAGGAAGGATGTCGATTGGGTCTTCGACAGGACGGTGGAACTGGTCCAAAGATGGGTCGAGGTGGTGAAGGGGCTCTGGAAGAAAGGGGTGTCCCTAGATAGAGCGGCAGAAATCATGCAGGAAGAAGTGGCTAAGGACGCTGGGGCGCCCAGCCTTCCCATCTACGCCCAGGTCTCGGTGAGGACTTCTGTTATGGGCGTAATCCATTATTTGGAGAAGAACGCCTGAGGCAGTCTCCGTCCACCACTTCGAGAAGAATTTTTGAACACCGCGTAGGGACTCTTCGAGGACCGTGCCTCTAGTCTACGCCTGTATAGCACCCCATGGGGGTGAAATCGTCCCCGCACTGGCGGGGAAGAAACTGGAACTGTTCTCTCCTACGAGGAAGGGGATGAGAGTGCTGGCCACGGCCCTAACAGACGCGAAGCCAGAAACAATCGTGCTAGCGAGCCCCCACAACCTAAGGCTCAACAAGCACATAGGAGTCGTCACTGCGGAAAACTCCTCGGGGAGAACGGCTGAGGGGCACAAAGAAATCAGACTTCGGGTCAAGTGCGACGTCGAGTTCGCCACGAAACTGGCCGAGGCGGGGGTAGCGGCTGGACTGCCGGTAGTTGCAGCGAACTACGGGACCTTTGAAGGGCCCCTTTCTGACATGACCATGGACTGGGGGACGATGGTACCTCTCTGGTTCTTTCTCAGGGGGGCATGCAGGAAGAGCAAGATCGTGATAGTGACCCCTTCGAGGGAGATTCCCTTGACCCAGAACGTGGAATTCGGGAAGGTAATCGCCGAGACTGCAGAGAAAGAGAAAGAGAGGATTGCTTTCGTCGCGAGCGCTGACCAGGCCCACAGGCACCAAAAGAGCGGACCATACGGGTTCGACAAGCGGGCGTCGGTTTACGATAGGCAGGTGGTGGACCTCATCCGCCACGACAAGCTGCAGGAAATAGTGAATATGTCCTCAAGTTTCGTCGACGGCGCGAGGCCAGATAGTCTCTGGCAGATGGCGATGCTGGTAGGCGCCCTTTCGGTTGTTCCGATGAAAGCTGAGCTGGTTTCATACCAGGTCCCCACCTACTATGGGATGCTCTGCGCGAGCTACCAGCCCATCAGGAACTAGCCGTGCAGAAGGGGAGGTGAAGACCTCCGACCTTTTTTCATTTGATGAACTTGTAGATTTCCGAAAGGCTTTGCACCCTTGGGCAGTCGGGACGCCTATCGGAGCCGTCTCTGTCAATAAGGACCCCCTCCATCCCTGCGTTCCTCGCGCCTACGACGTCAGCTTCGTACAGGTCTCCTACGTGTACCGCTTCTGATGCTCCTACACCCGCTTCTCTTAGGGCGATTCTGAAGATCTCAGGATTGGGTTTCGTGTACCCCACCAACCCGGATATCACGATGGTACCAAGGTACCTCGTTAGCCCCAAAGCATCCACAGTCCTGCCTGTGTCCGCCGGCGCGTTTGAAATCAAGCCGAGCTCATAGCCGTCACCAGAGAGCGTATCGAGGGTAGGCATCACGTCGGGGTACAGTTCGAGTGGGATATCTGTCTCGAGCTCGGGCCACCTCTTCCGGACATTCCTTGAGATTCTGAGCGCCTCCTGAACGCTTTCTCCAGGGTAGAGCGCAGAGAACACCTTCTGGTCGAGATCCCTGTAGGCTTCTGCAGTCTCCTCCTCGTTCAGGACCCGCGCTGCGTAGTACGAAAGCCACCAGGACTCTGCCTTCAAGTAAGCGGAGTGTATCCTCTTGAGGTCAATGTCCCGGCCAGATTCCTGGAGGACCTTTTGGAATATCCTGTCGCGACGCATGACGAGGAGTGTACCACCAAGGTCGAAGAACACGGCTCTCGTCTTCAACGCCTCCATCAAAGCCCCTGCGGCCTAAATACGCTTGACAGCGCGGAAGAGCTCAGGCATGGAATCCCGGTATGAAAGGGGTCACGAGCATGCTGAACAGCAGGAGGGTGAGGACTACGGCCGTGATAAGGACGTAGAGCCTGTCCCTCTCAGCTGCAAATAGGAAGACGGAAATCATGACCCTCGAAACCGGAGTCGCAATCAGCACTATCACCCCGAGTTCTATCCACGAGAAGGCTGAGAAAGTCAGGAGACCGTGGAATAATGCGCTAGTGCTTACGATCAGGCTGTCGTGGGGCACCACATTGGGATTGTAGGTGAGCATCCCCGAGGAATCTGAGAGCCCGTTCGTAGCTACCAGACCGATTGTCCCTAGAAGGATCATGGTGCCAGAGAGTATAACCCCGTACCTCAGGACCTTCCCTATCACGACGTTCATCGATTCTGGGTCCCTCAGATTCATACCGGCACCCCCAACGCGCTGAGAATCATCTGGACAGCTGCTATCGCCAGTACGACCGCGAAGATCTTTCTGACCGTGGTGTTTCGCGATCGGAGCAGGATCCGTGCTCCAATGGCAGCGCCAATCAGGATTCCAAGGGCGACTGGAGCCACGATGAGGGGGTCGACGTCTCCCCTTGCGAAGTAGATGCCCGCGCTTGCCGCGGCAGTCACCCCTATCATGAAGTTCGATGTCGTCGTGGAGACCTTCATGGGGAGCTTCATGGCCAAGTCCATGGACAGGACCTTGAAGGCGCCACCCCCTATTCCCAGCAAACCGGACAGGACCCCGGCGACTGCAGTCCCCGCCAGTCCCTCGACGGGACGTGTGGAGTTGTACTTGACGACCCCGCCGTCTGACTCGGTGTAGGAGCCCGTGAGCCCGAGCCGCTTCGACATTCCCTTGAGCTCGGGAGACTTGGGGATTTCCTCGCCAATCTTCATCACCATCGGCACCAAAGAGACAAGAAGGATGCTCCCGAAAATAGTTTCGAGAGCGGCTGAGTTCGTATAGGCGGCTATCGCAGCGCCGGTGATGGCCCCGCTTGCGCTCGCGAGCTCAAGGAACATTCCGATCCTAAGGTTGGTTACTTTGTCCCTTACATAGGTCGAGGCAGCGCCACTGGAAGTGCCGATGATGGCGACTATGCTGGCCCCGATGGCGAAATGGATGTCGACTCCCATCAGGATGGTAAGGGCGGGGATTATGACAATCCCGCCGCCAAGTCCCACTATCGAACCGAATACGCCTGCGAAAATGGAGATGAGGAACATTAGCAGGACGAACTCTACGATTAACAAACAGATGCGCTCGCCTCATTGTCCATACTTAGATGTTGTCAGTTGAGAATCAGGACAGAAGGCAGTCCCTACGCGTGGATCATGGGGGCTTGCATCGGACTCCTGTCCAAGCCGTAATTGTCCACCTTATCCACGTCAAGCCCTCCCCTTCTGCACCTGTTCCGCACCACCCGGAACATTCCCCAAGCCCCTAGAGCCATCATGCCACCGGTGACATACTTCGTGACAGGATTCTGCTCCGAAGATGCGCTTGTGGCGTCCCTGGTGGCTATCTTCACCAGGTGCTTGTATGATGCGTAATAGACGGCCAGCTGAGACGGGTTCAGCCTCACCGAAGAGAAGTCCGTGCTCTTCAGCAGTCCCAGGGGGACGTTCTGCATGGGTATTATCGTGAATTCGAAGGGCCTGCCGTTTTCCGTGGTCGAGTTGCTCAACCGGTTAATGAGTGCCACAGTCTCCCAGTTGTCCTCAGGCGTCTCCCCGGCCTGCCCCACCTGGACTGTAAAAGCCGGGCGCCAGTAGTAAGTGTTCAGAACATAGGTCCCCCTCCAGACTATGTCCGCCCAGCTCCCGTCGGGCCCCACCTTTAGCGGGAGCGTCTTGTTCGGCATGTGCTCGGATGCTAGCTTGTCGCTCCCCGTCTCGACCCCTATCTGGAGGCCTATCCAGTTGTTAGGGCCGGCTTTTATTACGCGTGAAAGTCTTCGAATGAAATCCGGGTATGCGGCAGGTATCGAAATCCTACCGTGAGTCGGGTTCGACCGATGGATGCCTTGGGTCGCCATGACTGCCGAGAAGAGTCCTTCTATTGCCTCCTCATTCGGCACGAAGTTCCGGCCGTGCTCATAGGCGAAGATCTCGTCGCTATGAAGCCATCCGGTATCCATCCCCGCTCTGACGTTAACCTCGAGCTCCCTCCTCACCTTCTCAGGTGGATAGTAGCGAAGGGGCCTAAGGGTGACCTCGCAGAAGTCGCAGCCGATCCCGCACCCCCGCATCACCTCAACCATCCCCTTTACGGAGGGGCCGACTATGTCGGGGATGTCCTCGAGCCTGGGGAACTGTTTTGAGAACTGATAGCGACTGATGAATTTCGAGTTGGATTTCCATTCCTTGTGGAAGGACTCGTCGAAGGTCTGGAACCCTCGGAAGAATTCCGTGTTCTCCCCCCCGTCCTCAACGATGTACCTGAAGAGGTCACCGATGATGTCGTCCGCTTCTCCCTGATAGGCGTAGTCGATGTGGTTCTTCTCCAGCTCCTCGGGTCGGACTGTGAGCTCCCAGACGCCTGGGCCGCCCACAACGAGCTTTGCTTTCTTCCCAGCCCTCGCGCGGTTGATCCGAGCCAAAAGGGACACAAATTCCCTGTACACGTAGGCAGGACCAGGGGAATCGAAGAAGACTGCATAGGACATTGTTAGCGGGCCGAGACCCAGAGGGTCCATGGTGGATACCCCGATTATCTCAGTGTCATCGTCCACGAAATCTGCCACGTGGTCCTCATGGGCGACCACCACATCCTCTCTCTTGTGGAACTTTAGGACGGACGCCTCGAGCTTCCTTGTGGCGTAGGGGGCGATGACGGCTCTGCCGTCGTGAGAAGGGGGAGGGGGGCCCTTCAAGAAGTTGTAAATCCTTTCAGGGAGAATGCTTGTCGGAGCGCTGGCCAGGAAGTCGAGGAGTGGGACGCTCCTGTAGTTCCGGGCTAAGGTAGTGTCTGATACCAAGACGAACCTTGCCATGACAGAACGCCATTGATGAGAGGGGACCGCCTTAAAAGATTCTCCCGCCGCGGCTTGGACGGGTTCCTTCAGAAGGGAGCGGTCCTACGATCCTCTTGCAATCTGCTCCAAGGAGCGGTTCGAGATGGCGGAGAGGTCGTAATCTTTTGCGTCGAATCCGGAAACACAGTACTCGTCCCTGTGTTTGATGAGGAGCCATGCTTCCCTCGCCCCGCCGAGGCCCCTCGTTCGGACGAGGGCGAAGGAACCCTGCAGCTTCTTGCCGTAAAGGGTGAACTTCAGATTCCCGTCGCGCAGGCCCTCTTCGACCGTCTCCTCAGCCTCCTCTCTACCCTTCACCAGCTCCCGGATCCCTTTGCGAGCCTCTACTTCAGGGGTGTAGGTTCCTTCGTCCCAAATCATGACTGCACCGGCGCCGTAGTTTCCCTTCTCGATTACGCCCTCGAACTTCCGATACTCCAAGTCATGGGGCCCAGTCGGCATGGCGAGCCTCTTCACGGTCGGGTCGAGAGAGGGACCCTTCGGAATCGACCAGGAGGGCATGACTCCGCCTATTTCAAGGCGGAAATCGTAGTGGAGAGCAGTCGCCAAGTGCTTCTGGACCACGTACATGAAAAGGCCTCTCAAAGTGAAGAGTCCGACGGGTGACGGGGTTGGAAAAACGTTGCCCGCGCTTTGTGGTTCAGCTGACTCGCGGCAGCTTCGTCGCTGCCACCAAGTTATGTGATCTAAGGCTCCGTGGAGTGAGGCTGCTCGAACATGCCCTTGGGCGGAAAGCTAGTCAGCGCCCTTGCTGATACAGCGCCTATCCAGAGCAGCACTGAGGCGAGGAACACGCGCTCCACCAACCCACCATAATTGGAGAAGAAGCCGGGTGCTGCAGGAGGGCCGAGAAGTTCCATCACGCAAAGAATGACGGACAGGACCGCGAGCGGGAGGGCGACCCCCCTCGCCCTTGAGACTGGGCTGCTCCCAATCATTCCCAAAGAGATGTAGAGGGCTCCGAACGCGCCGCCGAGGAAGGCCACAATGGCCACCAGCAGATGGACTGCTCCGTGCCACGAGATGGGGGCGGCAGGGACGTCGGTGGGAAACGCCGCTAGTAGCAGAGCGCCAACGGACCATACGGCGAAGGCATAGGCACCCCTCCTGAGCCTTAGGTTCGCCTTTTCCGTGCTGTAAACAGTCAGAACGATTCCAAATAGGAAACAAAGTGACAGGATGCCTCTGTTGATGAAGTTCAAGGTCATGATGTATCCATATGGCCCGACGGCGAGGTCGCTCTCTGCCTGACTAATCGGACTGTAGTGTGGGGGGAGGGACTGGGCTACTGCATCCAGAATGACGTACAGGATTATTCCAGCGATTGCACCAGCGAAAAGATAACGCGCCCGCTTGACCTGAATGGAACCGTCTGGGTTGCCTGCCAAGTGAGGGAGTTCAATAGGGTCTGAATGTGTGCAATAAGCGTTTTGCGAACCGCCCCTCGAACCTGGGCGACCAAGGGGTCCCGGCAGAGAGCCCGGACCTCAAAGAGTAGTGCTGATTCGCTTCTCCGGCTGGCGACATTCACCCAAGGTAGGTACTTTCCTTGGGGAGCTTCGGCATGCTGGGCTGCTTCTTGAGACTCTCGAGCTCAGTCTCAAAGTCCTCCCTTGTGATGGACAGTTCCTCGGGCTTGTCCTCGTTCGGGTGGGCTTCGAGATAGCGCCTTGTCGCCCTCTTGGTCGCCTTTTCTATGAGACCCGCTATGTCGGCGCCAGAGAACCCTTCGGTTTTTTCCGCGATAAAGTTCGGCTCGACAGCGGTTGGCTTCCCCCTTAGGTGGATGGCCGCTATCTGCTTCCTTGCTTCGAGGTCAGGCATGGGCACTGTTATGATGGAGTCAAAACGCCCTGGACGCAGCAGCGCTGGGTCGATGAGCTCGGCTCTGTTCGTCGCCGCGAGGATAATGACGTTCCTGAGCTCCTCTAGGCCGTCTAGCTCGGTTAGGAGCTGGCTCACAGCCTGTTCGGTGACGTGGGTCCCCATGTCCGACCCACGGACAGGCGCCAAGCTGTCTACCTCGTCGAAAAAAAGGACTGTAGGGGCAGCCTGACGCGCTTTCCTGAACACCTCCCTTATTCCCTTCTCCGTTTCGCCGACCCATTTCGAGAAGAGTTCCGGACCCTTGATGGAAATGAAGTTGGCTTCGCTCTCGGTGGCCACCGCCTTTGCCAAGAGTGTCTTGCCCGTCCCGGGCGGCCCCGAAAGGAGAATGCCCTTCGTGCCTTCGAGCCCCGCCCTCTCCATGGTCTTCCCGTACTTTAGAGGCCATTCTATGGCCTCCTTGAGCTCCCGCTTTACGTCCTCCAATCCTCCGATATCGGTCCACCGAACGTTAGGTTTCTCTACCATCACTTCCCTCATCGCCGAAGGTCCGACTTCGGTCATCGCTGATTGGAAATCGTCCATTGTGACGTTAATCTGTTTCAGCTTCTCCACAGGTAGCTTCTTGTTGATGTCTATCGTAGGAAGCACCTTCCTCAGTGAGCTCATTGCTGCTTCCTTAGCGAGCGCCTCCAGGTCGGCCCCGACGAAACCATGCGTGGAGTCTGCGATCCTTTTCAGTTCGACATCCTTGGCGAGGGGCATCCCTCGTGTGTGGATCTGTAGTATCTCCAGCCTGCCCTTCGCGTCTGGTATACCTATCTCTATCTCCTTGTCGAACCTTCCAGGCCTCCGCAGAGCCGGGTCCAGCACGTCAGGGATGTTTGTCGCGGCAAGGACGATGACCTTTCCTCTGCTCTTCAGCCCGTCCATGCGAGCCAGCAATTCAGCAACCACCCTTTTTTCGACTTCGCCCTGCACTTCCGTCCTCTTGGGGGCGATGCTGTCTATTTCGTCGATGAAGATTATGCTCGGCGCGTTTTGCTCTGCTTCTTCGAATATCTTACGCACGTTAGTCTCTGAACCACCGTAGACGCCAGACATGACTTCGGGCCCGTTCACCGGAATGAAGTGCGCATTTGTCTCAGAAGCAACGGCTCTAGCCAGAAGCGTCTTACCTGTCCCCGGCGGGCCCGTTAGCAAAACGCCCCGGGAGCTCTCGACGCCGAGCCGCTCGAAGAGTTCTGGCCTCTTCATTGGAAGCTCTACTATCTCCCTGATCCTCTGTATTTCTCTCGAGAGTCCCCCTATGTCCTCGTAGGAGACCTTCTGTGCCCTCTCTTTCGGCGGCACTACGACCTTGTCGCTCAGCTCAACTTCTGTTTCCTCTCCAAGGACCAGGACGTCCGCATCCTCTGGCCTCGTCTTAGTTATCACGAAGTCCATGCGGTTTCCCATCAGGTTCAGGGAGACCACGTCCCCTCTAACGAAGGGGACACCCTGCAGCCTGTCTATCAGGTAATCTTCGAACCCCGAGAACGGGAGCTCTGCGGTGGGGGCGAGCTCGATGTAGGTGGCCTCCTTGAGCACCACCTTCCTCACCGTTACCGTGTCGTCGATGCCAGCTCCAGCGGCTCTCCTCAGGTCCCCGTTGATTCTTATCACGTCTGCATCTCCGTCGACCGTAGGCCAGGCCTTCGCGTAGGCCTTCTTCGTCCCGGAGATTTCCAGTATGTCCCCCGCCACCCACCTGTTTCTCCTCATCACGGCATCATACACTCTGGCGATCGGACTCCCGGCATCCGTGCGCGGCGCTTCAGCGACCTTGAGCTCGACCTCGGACATCCTCGAAACTCACCCAGACCCTGAGTGGTAGTTGATAACTCCTAGCCGTATATAACATGAAGGGGAAGAACGCAAAGAGTAGTCGTCGTGCCTTCCGGATGGAGCCCAGCTTACCCACCACCTGTCTCCAACGGCTAATAGGACCACCATTTTTCCCTAGGGCGGACGTGTTGATTTGAGCCAGCGCGTTGTCGTCCATCGCTACCACCATAGCGTCCTGCATACAGCCCTTGCACTGCTGGCGGGCGCAATCATCGTTATTCTCCTTCTCAGCCTGGGAGACATCGCCTTCGAACGTCTCGGATTCAACTCGGTTGAGTACCTGCTCATCCTGTGGGGCACGCTCCTGGGGAGCATGATCAACGTCCCTGTGGGAGAGGTGAAGAGCTCTGAGCCGCTGGTGGCCGTGCAAGAGGTCAGAGTGTTCGGGTTGTATTACCGAGTCCCAAGCGTCGTGTACAAGCAGTCGATTACCGTAATTGCAGTGAACGTTGGAGGGGCGGTCATTCCCATCCTCGTGTCGGCTTACGTGCTCCTCAGCCACACCAATCTTATTCTGGCCGCAATCATAGGTACGATCGTCGTAGCGGTCATGGTGCACCTGATGGCACGGAAGGTCAAGGGTGTGGGAATTGTGACACCCGCGATCCTCCCGCCTGTCATCGCCGCTGTGGTATCCTACCTGCTCGTACCCGGCTCCCCCGCGGTGGTTGCATACGTGTCAGGGACGCTCGGCGCACTGATAGGCGCAGACCTGACAAACCTGAGGGGCATAGGTAAACTGGGTGCCCCCATGGCGAGCATCGGGGGAGCCGGAACGTTTGACGGCGTCTTTCTGACCGGGATTGTGGCGGTGCTACTAGTCCCGCTTCTGTAGAGTCCTCGCCTTGGAAGGAAGTCGACCGAACGGCACCTGCCATGGCTTGATACACGAAATATTTGATAATCAAACGAATAGATAGTCTAATTAACCCCGTCAGGGCGATACTTTTGTGTCATCGGAGCACATCGGTGACCTACTGCTGGTCCTTTGGCAGAGGTGGAGGTCCGCTTCCCCGGTGAAGAGAGGTGCGATAACGCGAGAGCAGTACTGGATACTGAGGACCCTCAGCGAACGAGGTGAGATGAAGATCAAGGACATCGCATCTGCCATTGGGTGCACACCTGGCTCAGCCTCCATTGCTGTAAAGAGGCTGGAGAGGGGAGGACTCGTTAGGAGGGAGAGGGGAGAGAAGGACGAAAGGGTTGTCACCGTTACTCTGGCGAAACGGGGCGCCAGTAAGCTCGAATCTTGGAGGGGAGAACAGCTTGTCTCGATGTCTGCGCTTTTCGAACCATTGAGTCCTAAGGAGAAGCGGGCCCTCAGCGGGATTCTCGAGAAGGCTCTGGTGACCGGGGGCGATCTGCCAATGCCAGGCGAAGACGCCCGGGGGAAGAGGAGTTGACCGTCCCCCAGCAGCTCGACACCCCAAGGGAGGCCGAAGAGGAAATGGGGTCGGTAGCAGTCCAAGTTTCGGGTCTGACAAAGGTCTACGCTGGCGGAACGAAAGCAGTCGACAACGTGAGCTTCGAGGTTAGGGAGGGGGAGATATTCGGTCTCCTCGGCCCCAACGGTGCGGGCAAGACGACGACCATCAAGATGATTACCACAATCTCGAGGCCCACTGCGGGCGCCATTCGGGTATTCGGTGTCGACGCCCTCGCCTCCCCCGAGACGGTTAGGCGGATGCTTGGTTTCGTCCCTCAGGCCATCTCCGTCGACGGTGATCTCACCGGTTACGAGAACCTCCTGATCTTTGCGAAACTCTTCTACGTGGACCGCGAGCAGCGAGACAGGCGGATACACGAAGCATTGGAGCTCTTCGGACTCGCTGACAGGGCCAACGATCTCGTTAAGCACTATTCCGGGGGGATGATGAGGCGTCTCGAAATTGCACAGGCCCTGGTCAACCGTCCCAAGCTGCTCTTCCTCGACGAGCCAAGCATAGGGCTCGACCCATACTCCCGGCTGCAGGTCATAGATCACGTTAGGCAGCTGAACCGCAACTTCGGGACTACGATTCTGCTTACAACCCACGACATGGCGGAGGCCGATGAGCTCTGCGACAGGCTCGCCATAATGAGCATGGGAAAGATAGCCACTTCAGGGGCCCCCAAGGAACTCAAGCGCTCGGTTGGCGGAGACGTGCTGACGGTGACCGCGTCGGGGCAGCTCCCGGATACAATCCCCTCCGAGCTCGGCTCAGTCTCGAGTTCCAGCCAGGGGACCATGAAAATCCTGACCCTTGATGGCGAAAAAGCCATCCCGCGGATAACTGACTACATCGAGGCGCAGGGGGCCGTTGTCGAATCAGTCTCCCTGAGCCGGCCGACCCTCGACGACGTGTTCATGAAATATGCCGAGGGTTCACTTCAGCAGACGGACAACTACAAGGATGCGCGCTCCGCGCGGAGGAGTGCGACGAGGCACGGAAGATGAGCAGCCTTCAGCGGTCAATCTCCAGCGCATTCACCATAGCGGAAATGGAGGCCAGGAAGTTGCGCCACGACTCGACAGAGCTTTGGATGAGGACCGTCCAGCCTGCCCTTTGGCTTCTAGTCTTCGGGGAGGTCTTCAACGCTATCAGGGGCCTAGCTCCCGGAGGTTACAGTTACATCCAGTACATTGCGCCTGGCGTACTAGCGCAATCGGTTCTCTTCATAGCGATATTCTATGGAATCACGATCGTGTGGGAGCGGGATGTGGGCCTGCTCACCAAACTCCTTTCGACCCCCTCTCCAAGAATCTCCGTCGTCGTCGGGAAGGCGCTGGCAGCAGGGGTCAGGGGGATATTCCAGGGAATCATGATATTCGCCCTAGCTCTAATCATAGGCGTGAATCTGCGCTTCGACCCCCTAGATATCGCAGGGGTCCTGTTCGTGTCTGTGCTCTTCGCCATGTGCTTCGCCAGCCTCTCGATGACCCTGGCGTCATTCCTGAAGACAAGAGACAGGATGATGGGAATCGGCCAGGTGATAACGATGCCCCTCTTCTTTGCCAGCAACGCGATCTATCCCATATCCCTCATGCCAGCTTGGTTGCAGACCGTCTCCTTGTACAACCCACTTAGCTATGTTGTCGATGGGATGAGGGCCATGTTGCTCACCGGAGACTATTCTACCCTCCCCGCCGACATACTAGTGCTCCTGGCCTTTACGGTTGCTTTCATACTGTGTGCCTCTGTGTTGCTCAAAAGGTTGATCGAGTAACTCAACGCCGCGAATTCGGGCCTCAAGTGTCGTGGGTCACGACGTGTATGGCAAGTAGGCTTTGTTCAAAAACGACATTTAATTACGGTCTGCCGAAGGTATTCGACTTCTTGTATACCGAGGACGGATTTACCAAGAAGAGCATCGAAATAATCTGCGGATTACAAGAGGAGGATGGAGGGATTCTTGCTACCCGAAGAGACGATGCCTACCCCTTTGTCTATCCCAGGGATGCGTCTATCATGACAATTGCCCTGAACATGCATGGGTTCCATGAGCGATCGATAGGATTCTACCGCTACATAAAAGGAGTCAGAAGGCCAAATGGAGAGATCTATCAGAGGTACAACAAAGGAATGCCATACGTCACGCGAAAGAGAGAAGCTGATGTCACCCCACTTGTAATACAAGGCGTTTATGACACGTACAGATCCTCGGGAGATCGACGTTTCCTGGAAAGTATGTGGAAGCTGGTAGGAGAGGGAGCAAACTTTGTGATAGCTGGTATAGACGTTGGTACGGGGCTGGTTCAAACCAACTGCTCGGTCCATGAGAATCGGAGCCTCGAAGAGGGATTCGAAATCTGGGCAAATTCAGCCTCAGTAAAGGGACTGCTCGATGCAGCGATAATGGCTGCAGAACTCGGGCATCGTGAGCTTGGCCGAGAGTGGTCTGGTCAGGCGAGGAGAATCTGGGGGAGCATCCTCGAGCGACTTTTCGACCAAAAAAGCGGCCTCTTCCTGAAGAACCTGAGGGCTGATGGGACTAGGGTGGAGGCACCGGACGTTGCCCAGCTAGCCCCGTTTTACTTTGGGCTTTGCCAGGACAACGAGATACTGAAAAGGACTCTAAGACATCTAATGGAGACGCTCTGGAACGCCCAGATCGGGGGCTTGAACCGTTTCCGCGACTTCGAAGTGGTAAAGGATTGGCACTGGTATACGGGGGGGACTAATGCGTCATGGCCCCTCTTTACTCTCCAGATGGCAAGGGCCTATCAGAAGCTGGGGGACGTAGACTACATGGAGCGGTGCCTGCGATTCATCCGCGCCGCATCAACACCGGAGATGGAGATACCGGAGAAAGTGGCGCCAATGAAAGGTTACCTAGAATGGAGGGAAAACGAGATGGAGTACAACGAGAGGGTGACAAACGGCATCAAGAGGGCCGAAAGCACCTCGTTATCGACCCCCGGGTATGTGGCCTGGGCTTGTCCGCTTGGCTGGTCGCATGCAGAATACGTCATGCTCAAGAAGAAGGACGACCTCGAGGAACATCAACTGCTAGTGAACGAAACCGAGAATGAACGTCCTCCGACTTCAGATGCGCAACAACCAACCTGATAGCCAGGTCCCAGCTCTAATCAAGTTGCCTCAGCTTCTTCCGCCGGCTTGCTGATGAGACTCTTTTCAGCAATCGAGTCCGCCACCCTTAGCGCCCTTCCGAACTCTCTTCCGAGGTATACCTTTTGTGATTTGCCGTACTGAATGATGTAGCCCACTCTGACGCGGGTGAGGTAGACCGCGCCGGCCGCAATCAAAGGAATCGATGGTAGGATGATTCGCAAAGCCGAGGCCAACACGCCCGTCGCACCCAAGGCAGGGAGAATCCTGGCCGCTTCTAGCAGCGCTCCTAGCTGGGCCGGGGCCAGGAACTCAGCAGCGAAACCAACGATGGAGAGGGCTAATCCGATGGCAAGAACCCCCCACGGGCGCTTTGCCAACCTGTCTATTCCTGCTATTTCGGTGTAAGGTATTGAAATGATGCGCTTTCCTCCGTTTGCTGAAGACATTATGAGCCTCTTGGTGGTCACCGCAAGCTTCTTTCCTCCCTGAACCCTTGCCTCTATGAGCCTCTCCTTCGCCTCTTGGAGAGGGGCGATTCCAGGTTCCTTGGAGAGCTTCACCATGAGTTCCTTTGACAGCCCGGCAATTAGATTGGAAAGAGTTGCTTGCGATGAACTCTTGATGGCTCCTTTCGAGAGCATACTTCTCGTCTTCGAATTCTTTTGTAGCGACCGGATAGCCTCGGATGCGCCTTCGACATCGTCCGGGCCTCTAAGGACAATTCCGTTGAAGCCGTTTCGGACTACCCAAGACTGACCCCCTACCCCCGAAGTGATGACCGGGACTCCCCTGTACATGAATTCGAGTTGCGCAATTCCAAGTGCCTCGCTCCTGCTCATGGTGATATTCACGAACGTCTCATCTATGAGCTGCGCCTTCTGTTCGTCCGTTATCTCACCAAGAAGGGTCAAATTATCCATACCCTTAGCTGCCGCCTTGACCTTCTCGGCGTAAGGTCCGTCTAACTTGCCGGCGATCACGAAGTGAACACCGCCTTCTTGGGCAAACGCCTTCGCGACCTCGATGACGGAAAGGGCGTTCTTTCTCTCCTCGACTGTTCCGAGAAATGTGATAAGCTTGACAGACGTCCGAAGACCAAGGCTCTGTTTGATGACTCCGTTCCCCTTTACCGTTTCAAAGATTTCGTCATCGATGCCTCCCGGTAACAGGACGAACTTGTTGTCGTCCGCCCCTAATGCCTTCATCTGCTCTTTCTCCAGGGGGGTCGTGACGATTACGAAATCCGCAAGACGCATGATCTCTTCTAGGCTTATCCTGTTCCAGACCTCCCTGAACGTGCGTTCTTCGACTGTGTACCTCTCATCGCTGGCCTCTTGGAAGTGGCTCATGTGACAGAACAGGATAGGCGGATTCTGCCCGCCTTCCCCCGCCAAGTGCCTGTTCCAGACTACGAACTTGACTGTATCCTCCGGTCCGTTCCAGAGGGTCGAATGAGTTATCAAGACGTTCAGCTTAAGGTCCGAGACAATTTGGGTCAGTACCCCAACGAAATTTCTGAATAATATCCTCCGAGGTGGCCAACTTGCTGTTTCACTCCCTACTCGTATGATGGGTATGCCGAGGTTCGCGTCGAAGGTATGCAGATACCCACCTCTTGCCTCAATCTCCCCTTCAGAAACGACGGGCTCCCAGTCGTTATAGGCGCTCGTGATGAGATAGGCCGAATGGCCGAGGTGATTGAACTCTCTCACCATCCTCTGCGCCACAAGTTCCTGGCCTTTCGAACGGCTGGTTTCGTACATTATGACGCCGATCCTTAGCACTCAGGCTGTCACTTCCTCCTGAGAATCCAGGGCACTTCTTCTGAGAATTCGAGGTTGTTCTCCAAGAGGGCCGAGAAGAATTGTGCTAAATGTTTCCTGGTCACGAGGTAGTCGCACTCTAATCTGGATCGCCTTCCCCCGTTGACCACCCCGATGGCGAGGCCAGCAACCTCGAAGGCCGGATTGTCTGCGGTCGAATCTCCCACAAACATTAGACCTCCTCTGGTACCCATCATCGCCTGTAAAGTTCTCACTGCCAAGCCTTTATCGCCGTTCCCTGATGTCACATCGAACATGGGATATAAGTGACCCTGCAGGACTTGGAACCCTAGCCTCCGTATTTTGAAAATAATGTCGTCCATCTCCAAGGGACCGGGCGCGTCGCTTGGACTCCACTCCGCACAATATCCGCACAACTCGCCCGTTGACGTCTTCTTATACTCGATTCGGGGTCTGGGATGAATGTTTTTCACAATCGTGACGGCCCTTGAGAGGTCCCTATCGTGACGCGTGATCCTTCTCGTACCGCTCCTCAATACAGTTTCGACCCCGTAAACGCATGACCAGGCGTCAGCAAACGGGGTTCTGCTCCGGACGAAATCGTAGTCCTTCGCCGTAACTATTGCCACCGGAATTCTCTCGTGAATCCTGTAAAGGACCTCCGAGAGGAACGGCGGAACTCGTGAGCGGGACCTCGGGATCCCGAGTGGCGCGAGGGTGCCATCGTAGTCACAAAACAGGGCGCGGACTTGCATTCATTTCGTATGCGCAAGTCTCCGCCTAAAGACCTTCCGGGGGGAATTATCCTTTTGCCGGAACAGCAAAAAAATCTGCAAGGGGGGGATAATCTAGAGGTCAACCTCTTGGATGGTCGGAGTTGCATGTCTGGTCGGCGGACGTGAACCAGCTGCAGGAACGAGATCCAGTTTGGGCAAGACTTAAGAACCGACAATGGGTCGCGTAGGAAAAGTTGTCGGGAAGCAACTACGTTACTAGCTATCCTGGTTGGTCTGCAATATCAATCGCTTTGTTCGCTCTTGCCTTCCTCTCCGGATACACGAACCAGAACTCGCTTGAGATATTCTTCATCTTCTTCGGACTAATCGCATTCTTCGTTTATCTAGGATTCTGCGTCGGCGCTTATCTCAGGACGAGAACGTAAAAAGCGGTCGGATCCTGGGGCACCTTATCCGTGTTGCTGTACGCAGGGACACGGTTATCTTCCGGGAAAACCAACAGGGGGCGTTGGCAAAAAGGCACATAGCAGTCATCTTTCTAGTCCTCTTGTTCCTCCTGGCCTTCACGGCCTCCTCCTTGTTGGTTCTCGTATGGCATGATAACTTCAACCAATCCCTGGTCATATTCCTAGCCATCTCGGGATCGTCCCTTGTGTCGGCATTCTTTCTGCTGATTCTCGGGCCTAGGACCTAGCCTCGCGCACTGGAGATGGCGACAGGACTTCCCGTTTGAACATCCCAACTTGATTTCAAACGGATAATTGAATCGGAGGTCCGCTTCCGTAAATTGGATCTCTCATCTCCACATCGTTTACTTTCCGCACCTCACCGAAAGGAAGTCAGTCTGGCTCGCTATTTATTGCGATGGCCCAGAGTGCTATTGCAGCGGCTGAAAAGGTCAGCCCCATTCCGAGGCCAACATACGAGTAGCCGGCTGCCTCTGATGTTAGCTGCGTAGGTGTGATGATCACTCCGGAGTATATCCCCCACACGAACCAACCGGCAAAAGCTAGGATCGTGCTCAGGATTGCGGTCACAAGCATCATGATGCCCGAGCTGGCCACATCCAGCTTGAAGACTGAGGATTAGATAAGCATGCATGGCTTCGACGCCCTCGCATCGTGACGACCACCGTCCTTCGCAAGATTCGGGAGTTTCCCAGAGGAGTGTGAACGCTACACTTCCCCTTATGTCTCGTTCCATGTTGTCCACATGCCTGCCTTCCGAACTCGCAGACTTCGCATGCAAAGGATATTACTAGGATGTGGCTGCGCTGACGCTCAGTTGGTCACGGCAAGTCGACAGGTCTCTGCAGCGACGGTAGCCTCATTCCAGTTCTATCTCGTCGGGGCGGCCGAAATCGCCATCGCTCCTTTCTTCGTGACGGGGTCCGTGGCGATCATCAACCCTTTAGCACTTCTCGAAATCTTTGCCGGGTTTTGGATTGGGAGGGGCCTTAGGAACGGAGGGATTCTCGGAGGTGCTGTTGCCGTCGTAGGCTTGGCCTATAGTTTCTTTAGCGCTTCAATGTCTAGCATAGTTTCCAATTCAATCATTAACCTCGTTCTGCTTATTGCAGTGGTAATTATCTGGAGAGACCTTAGATAAGTTGGAAAAGCTCGACTGACCGCTCGCAAGCTCCATGATACGTGTAAGAGTGCCTGCGAAGCAGTAGGATCTCTCGGATCCCCCCGCGTCGTGTAATCTCACAACAGCTCTGAGTAATCTAACCGAATATGGTCAAACCTTATAGGTTAGGGACAGAGGGCGAGGCCACCTGAAGATGAAGCCAATAAATTTACTTCTGGCTTTGGTCTTGCTGGTCTCTGCTGCTGTCGGAGGCTACATCCTCGCGACGGATTCGTACCTCTGGTCAACTGCCCCGACACATGCGTACGGCCTTGGAGCGTTTACCATAGTTGACCTGGTGCTGATAGCAGGATTGTGGATAAAGCCGAGAATAGCAATCATTGTCTCAATCCTTCTGGGTCTCGTTCAGCTTGCAGCAATGAGCGGCGATATCTTCTTCGGCACGCTGACATTCTCCTCAAATGTCACGACCGCTGCAGCCTTTTCGAAATATCTTCTCGGAGATACGGCATTCGTAACACTCCTTGGCGTGCAGGTGATTCTTATCTTAGTCGGGATTGTGGCTTTCGTAATGGGGCGCAGGACCCTGGTCGCGCCGACTCAGCCCAGTCCGTCAACATGAAAACCACGATAGCCATTTCGGCGGTGGTGATAATCATCCTCGCCGCTGGCATAACCTACTTCGTTATTGGCGCTGGTGCGGGCAAGACAACGTCGTCCTTGACGCCGACTCTCTCCGGCACAACATCCACGACCAGCACGGGAACAGCAACTTCATCGGCCCAGTTGGAGACGGTAACGGTGAGTATTCCCAACGGAACCGGCACCAACGTGTCACTCAACTACCTTCCAGCTAACATCACACTCGTCATTGGCGTCAACAACACCGTGACATGGACAAACAACGACGCGGCACCCCACACGGTAACCGCCGTATCGGTTCCGAGCGGCGCGGCAAAGTTCAACTCTGGGAACATGAATCCTGGAGCCACCTTCACTTACACGTTCACCCTACCAGGCACCTACTCGTACGACTGTACCTATCACTATTGGATGCGAGGAACCGTTACGGTGGAGGAGGGGCCGTAGGCATCCGCTCTCGTTAAAAATGACTGGTTGCAGGAGGGGATTCCATGAAGGGTAGTACGGCAGCGATGCTCTTCTTTGCTTTGTTCGGCTTATTGCTAGTGGGCATCGGTTTCCTGATTAATGCAGGGAACAACCTCACAAACCCGTTGACAGCTAATCAGGCGTTCAGCAACGTCGTTACTCCGCTTTATGTTGTTGGAGCCATTAGCTTTGTCGTGGCGTTCGTCATACTGTGGTTCTCTCTCGACAACTTGAAATCGACGAAGTACGAGGTGTTTAGAAAAAGAAAAGAAGGAGAACAAGAAGACAAGTGAACCAGTAGTTTAGGCCCTACGAGCTTGGATCTTTGAGACTAACTTCTCGAGGTGCCTATCTAGAGTTGAAGGAGTATCCGCTGATCGGCTAGGTATTCGGTCGCAGTATTTTATGCTGTAACTGCTTGATTTTGTATTAGATTCGATGAGAGGACAGACACTTGATGCGTCTTGATACCTTGCTCACACGGCGCATATTTGGTTCAGGCGGCACTTTAGCTTGGTCCGAAGCTGTCTCCAGTCGGCCGTCGCGACCTTGTGCACGAATCGAGTCCCCGAAAGAAGATGTTTAGAATCATAGTTTATCAAGCAGTCTCGATATTTGCTTGGCGGGGACTTGAGTCGGGTCGTCGGATTCGATGAGGTCGAAGGTCAGTTTGTTTTTGAATAGCGGGGACTGGCTATTGGAAGGTTAAGTAATGATGAGCGACGCCGACAACAATGAAACCTCTTACGCGACTTTAGGACTTGCTCCGGACGCCACGCTTGCTCAGGTAAAAGCACGGTATAGAGAACTAAACAATGCTTACCTTAAGATTCTCGAATTGTCACGTAAGGGAAACGTCCCCAGTGCCTCACAACATACCCCAGTTAATAGTAACGCGCTTCGGGAGAATCAGCAGGCAAAGGCAGGTTCAGGCCAGACATCCCCTACGCAAGAAACTCGCACGGAACCAATTGGCGTACTCAAGGAAAAACTCGCCAAGGGTAAGATAGACAAGACTCATTTTGAAAGGCTGACAAAGGAGCGCTACGATTATCTCAGGAACAAGCCCTTTAGCGAATTATCGGATTCTGAGTTTGAGGAGAGACTCACATGGCTTGAGGAAAAATCGAGCTAAAATAAGATGTCGCCCGAAATAACGATCGTAATTCTGGCCCGTTTCCTTACCACGAAAATCACTTTTTCTGAGAACGTCTTGCCACATTTCGGGCACCGAACCCGAGGGTTCTCTTGCGAAAACCGAAGCTGATACGCGACCATGCCGTCTGAGGAGGCCTAGGATTCGACCTTATCTTCGGACGGAGCGGCCTAGCCAAACATTATTTGAGGGGACGCGTAGCTGCACGGAGAAGGCAGGTGTATGAAAAACGGACGAATCACTAACGGGACACTCTGCCTTTGGGTGGCCTGGGATAGACCCGCGCTGGACGAGGGGAAACAAGGAAGGGGTCGTCACCGCATATTCTGATGACAGCAAGATTTGGTCCACGCTTTGGAGGGGGACGATTACAGAAGTTTACTATCCGACTATAGACCAGCCGCAACTTCGCGATTTAGAGTATTTGATCACTGATGGCAGTACCTTCTTCCACGAGGAAAAAAAGCATCTCAATTCAAGCGTTCAGAGGTTCTCTCGTCACGCGCTTGGGTACCTAGTCACCAACTCGGATCCGCAAGGAACCTACAAGATTCGGAAAGAGATAATCGCGGATCCCCACCTTCCCTGCGTACTGCAGCACACAAAGGTGGAAGGCGAAGAGCGCCTCCTTTCACGCCTCAAGCTCTACGCCCTTTGCGCCCCCCACCTTGGGGTAGGCGGGAAGAAAAACAATGCCCGCATCATCGACATCGCCGGCAGGAGAATTCTCGCGGCTGAGAACAAAGGAATCTGGCTGACCATTTGTGCGACAGTTCCGTTCACGCGTCTCTCCTGTGGCTACGTCGGCTTCAGCGACGGATGGACTGACCTCTCCCAGAACATGCAGATGGACTGGGAGTTTGACAACGCGCTGGACGGAAACGTGGCTTTGACCGGTCAGGTTGATCTGTCGAAGTCACGTGAATTCACTCTTGGTCTGGCATTCGGGAATAGCCTTCACAACTCGGCGACCACACTCTTCCATTCCCTAGCCACACCGTTCGAGGAGAGCCGCAGGAGATTCGTCGAGCAGTGGGAACGACCTTACATGTCTATCATTCCTCTCGAAACTGCCTCGGGGGATGGAGGGTCCCTTTACCGCTCCAGCTACAGCCTTCTCCTCGCTCACGAGGACAAGAGTTACCCAGGCGCCTTCATCGCGTCTCTTTCAATTCCCTGGGGCGAAGCAAAGGGGGATGAAGACAGGGGAGGGTACCACCTGGTCTGGACGCGCGATCTCGTGAAGATCGCGTCCGCTTTCCTCGCAGCAGGGGACAAAGAGACTCCGCTCAGGACGCTGATCTATCTCGCCGTAACTCAGAATGAGGACGGAGGGTTCGCACAGAACTTCTGGATCGACGGCGACCCCTACTGGAACGGCACCCAACTCGACGAAGTAGCCCTGCCAATTATCCTTGCATGGCGACTTAATGGCGAAAAGGCACTCGAGAACTTCGATCCCTACCCCATGGTCCTGCGAGGCGCGAGGTACCTTGTTCAACAGGGTCCGGTAACGCAACAGGACCGGTGGGAGGAGGCGGGGGGGTATTCCCCCTCGACTCTCGCATCAAACATCGCTGCTCTGATTTGCGCTTCTCATTTCGCTCGGGAACGCGGTGACGAGAAGACAGCGGAGTACCTGGAGGAGTATGCAGACTTCCTTGAAGGCCACCTCGAAAGGTGGACAGTGACCACTCAGGGTACCTTGGTTCCGGAAATCAAGACGCACTACATCAGAATCCAACCAGCTGACATCAATGACCCAACTCCTGGGGAGGATCCTAATGTGGGAACCCTGACATTGGCTAATGTGCAGCCGGGAATGCAGGTTACTTTTCCGGCCAAAGAGATAGTCAGTGCTGGTTTCCTCGAATTGGTACGATATGGCATCAGGAAGGCTAGCGACCCGATTGTGATTGGCTCGCTCGAAGTCGTGGATCGGACTCTCAAGGTCGACACACCGTTCGGACCTTGCTGGCACAGGTACAACTACGACGGATACGGTCAGAGAGAAGATGGAGGGCCCTACGAGGGGTGGGGGAGAGGGAGGGCTTGGCCCCTCCTCACTGGAGAACGGGGTCACTACGAAATCGCTGCCGATCGAGACCCAGCCCCCTACATCAAGGCGATGGAGGGCTTTTCGTCTTCTGGAGGGCTCCTCCCCGAGCAGATTTGGGATGAGCCGGACCGAAAGGATGTGCACATGCATTTCGGCGGGCCAACGGGGTCGGCCATGCCCCTAATGTGGGCGCATGCAGAATACATCAAACTCCTTCGTTCGGCGCATGATGGCAGAGTCTTCGACCTGATACCAGAGGTCGCCACGCGCTACATCGAGGACAGGTCGAGATGCAAGAGGCTAGAAATCTGGAAGGAGAACCGGCAAATCGGTACGGCGAGGAGAGATCATATACTCCGCATCCAGGCGAATAGGGCTTTCGTTTTGCACTGGTCCTTGGATGGCTGGGACACCATTACAGATACAAGGTCTAATCCCATCCCTCTAGGAATCGAATACGTAGACATAGACTGCGAAGCATCCCTAGGCAGGCCCATACTCTTCACGTTTTTGTGGGCTGAAAGCAACACTTGGGAGGGAAGAGACTACCATGTCTCCGTGATCTGAATCTGCCACCGGTGAAGTTGAGTCCAATTGTTTTTTTCGTTTATTCCTGCTCCTGTTCTAGAGAGAGTATCTCTTCTCTGGTAGTTCTAGACGATTGGAAGGGCAAGGATGGAAGTCCTTTAGCCTCTTGACTACTACAAGGATGCGTCTGGGACAATAATTAAAACGAGGCGGGCACCTTGTAGCCCATCCATGCTGACGTTGCTGTCTCACCACCTGAGCACGTCGACCCCCGCGTTCAACAACGGCCCCACGGTCACAATAAGCCCCGTCAAGCAGATCGCCACGGGAGGGAGCAGCAACAATTACGCCTTCTCTACGCCCTGCCACAACGGGACTCACATGGACTGCCCGAATCACTTCGACGACGCCGGGAGGCCGGTCGCCTCCTTCACGATGAACGACTTCGTATTCGAAAGGCCTTCGCTCATCGAGATTCCGAAGGGAGATGGGGAGCTCTTCACCTCGGCCGACCTGACGGAGCACGAGGGGACGATAGGCAACTCTGACCTTCTTCTCATCAGGACAGGCTATCAGAAGTATAGGAACTCGGACCCCACAAGATACTCGACCAAGAACCCGGGCTTCTCGGCTGAGGGGGCGAGGTACCTGTTGAAGTTCCCCAGGCTGAGGGCGATCGGGTTCGACTTCATCTCCCTGAGCTCAGTGCTCCACCGGGAGGAGGGACGTGAAGCGCACAGGGCCCTTCTCAAGGGGAGAGAGTTCTTCATACTGGAAGACATGGACCTCTCGGGCTACCCTAGGGCGGCAATGAGGGTCGTGGTCGCCCCGATCTTCCTCGAAGGGGTGGACAGTACCCCTTGCACAGTCTTCGCTGAGACTTAGGCGCCGCTTAGTCCTTCGAGCAGGCCAGCTCCCACTTTCTGCTGTCCCTCTCGACCAGCTCCTCCGCCTCTTTCGGGCCCCAGGATCCCTCGGTATAGCGGTGGAGCCTCGACCTTTGCCGCCCCTCTGATGCTCTGAGCAAAGGCTCGACTGTCTTCCACGCGAGCTCCACCTCGTCCTCCCTCGCAAAGAGCATCTGATCCCCCTCGACTGCGTCAAGTATCAGCCGCTCGTAGGCATCAGGCAGGACCCCCTCGCCGAAGGTGCCCTTGTATGTGAAGAGGAGGGCCGCCCTCTTGGTCTTCATCTGTATGCCCGGGGCCTGAACCTCGAACCGAAGGAGGATCCCCTCGTCTGGCTGGATGCACATCGAGATCCTGTTCGGGCTCAGGTCCCTATCCCCCTTGAAGAGGAGGTGCGGGACCTCCTTGAACTTCAGCGATATCTCTGTGGCCTTCCTCGGGAGCTTCTTGCCTGTCCTGAGGTAGAACGGGACGCCCTGCCACCTCCAGTTGTCGATGGAGAGCCTGAATGCCACGTAGGTCGGGGTCCCGGAGGTCTTCGAAACGCCCTTCTCCCGTCTGTACCCGTCATACTGGCCCAGGATCGCCTCCTCCCCTACAATCGGGGCGACCGACTGAAGGACTTTGACCTTTTCGTCCCTGAGCTCCCTCCCGTTGAACGCGGAGGGGGGCTCCATCGCCGTGAGGCAGACGAGCTGCATTAGGTGGTTCTGGACCATGTCCCTGACCACTCCAGCCTGCTCGTAATACCCTGCCCTGTGCTCTACTCCGACTGTCTCGGCCATAGTGATCTGGACGTGGTCAACGAAGTTTCTGTTCCAGACCGGTTCGAAGATGACATTCGCGAACCTCAGAGTCAATATGTTCTGGACTGTCTCCTTGCCCAGGTAGTGGTCTATCCTGTACACCTGGTCCTCGCGGAAGCTCTCGTGGATCTTGGCGTTGAGTCTTCGCGCGCTCTGCGAGTCCCTCCCGAAGGGCTTCTCTATGACGACCCTTCTCCAGCTCTCGGAGCCCGGGGAGTTCAGACCCGACCTTCCGAGCATCTGGGTGATTGTCGGGAAGAGGGAGGGTGGGGTCGACATGTAGAAGAGGCAGTCTCCCATGAAATTCCCACCTGACCCGGAGAGCTCCTTCGACAGGGCGGCGTAAGTCGCCTGATCGTCATATTCTCCGCTAAGGTAAGTCATCTCAGCTGCAAAGGCATCCCACCCGCCGTCCGGCTTTAGCCTCGAGAACTTCGAGACACCCTCGTGCATTCTCCTCCTGAAGGCGTCGTCGCTGAACTCAGTCCGTGCGACGCCCACCATCCTGAACGGCTCAGGGAGGAACCCCGCCCTGTGAAGGGAGTACAGGGCCGGCATCACCTTCCTGCTCGCCAGGTCCCCGGACGCACCGAATATCACTATGGCTGAAGGGCCCGCTGGCTTGCGCCGACCTAGGCTCTTCCGCTGGGGGGAAGGCACGGCTGGCTTCATTTCAGCTTCGTCTTCGTAGGCCCTTCAGTCTTCACTGCATGTCCGCCGAACTCCTGGCGCATTGATGCGAGGAGCTTGTCCGCGTACCGCTCGTCCTGCCTGCTGACGAAGCGCATGAAGAGTGACGTAGCGATTATGGGGGCAGCCACGCCCACGTCTATCGCCTCGAGGGCCGTCCACCTCCCTTCGCCCGAATCCTCTACGTACCCTGCGATGCCCTTCAGGTCCGGGTCCTTGCTCAATGCGTCTGCTGTGAGGTCCAAAAGCCAGGAGCGGATGACGCTCCCGAACCTCCATATCTCAGCCACCTGGTATAGATCAAGCCCGAACTGCTCTCTCTTAGCTCTGAGCACCTCAAAGCCCTCGGCGTAGGCCTCCATCATCCCGTACTCTATCCCGTTGTGGACCATCTTGACATAGTGGCCCGCGCCGGTCGTCCCGACCCTCCCCCAACCCTTCGACTTTCCGGGGGCGAGCGATTCGAAGACAGGGCGGAGCCTTTGGACCACTTTTTCATCACCTCCCACCATCATGCTGTATCCTTCCTTAAGCCCCCAGACGCCGCCGCTCGTCCCCACGTCGACGTAGTGGAACCCCTTCCGAGAGACTTCCTTCCCCCTTCTCAGCGTCTCGGTGTAATGGGAGTTCCCCCCGTCGATTATCGCATCGCCCTTGGAGAGAAGCCTGGTCAGCTCCTCTACCATGTCCCCTGTCGCCCTCCCGGCCGGAACCATGACCCAGACCGCCCTCGGGGGATTGAGCTTGGAGACTAGTTCCTTGACCGTTAGGGCGGCGGTCACCCCCTTTTCCTCCGTCGCGAGCTCAGTCGCCTTCGACGTTGTCCTGTTGTAGACGACTACGAGGTGCCCGTCCCTGGCCAGCCTCCTTGCCATGTTCGCACCCATCCTGCCTAGCCCTATCAGACCGATCTGCATCTCTCTTCACCTCGCCCTCCTCTTCTCGCCAGAACCCTTCACGAAGTCGGCCAGGTCTCTGAGGGTCCCGTCGAGGTCTTTCTTGACATGTATCCTCATCACCTTCTGCCCCGCCTCTGTCAGGGCCTGAGCGTCGCCCAGCATCTGTGCGCGTATGAGGGTGCCGAAGGTCGCGCTCGACTTCGAGGAGCCGAGGGAGTCGGGGATAGGTATGTCCTTCCCCCCCTCCTCCGCACTGACCTGGACGAACCGTCCCCTCCCCTTGCCACCGCCCTTGTGTAGCTGCCCAGTGCTGTGGAGGAATCTAGGCCCGTACCCCACGGTGGTGGCCAGTCTGTATCTGTCGCGCACCTGCACCCTCAACTCAAGAAGAGACACGTCGTTCACGTCGTTGGGTTCGATGTACGCTTGTATAGATATGTAGTTCCCGGGCCTAGCCCCCTCGAGGAACCCGGCCAGCATCTCGCCCGGGCTGGACCCGTGCAGGTCATCTCCGTAGACGTCTGCACCTTCGTAAGACAGTATAGGCTTAGCCATTGGCAGACCTCCCTTCTCCCTGTACTTTGCCATCATCTCCCTGGCGAGCCGCTTGGCGGACTCCACGTTTGGCTGGTCGAAGGGGTTGATTCCAATGACGAACCCTGCGATAGCTATCGCCATCTCCCAGAGGAAGAACTGCCTCCCAAGGTCGTAGGCGTCCCGCATACGAAGGCGGACGACCGGGAAGCCGGCCCGTTCCAGCCTGTGGAGTAGTATCTCGTCGAGCTGCTCGCCGTCGTCGTCGAGCTTGATTGATACGAACAGCCGGTCGTCCCCGTAGGTGCCGGGGACCCCGAGTGGCTCGCCGACTACGGGTACTATCCCCTTGCCCTCCTTGCCGGTGCTCTCGGCGATGAGTTGCTCGATCCAGTCGCCGAGTATCGCGACCCTCGGGGAGATAACGAAGGTGACCTTGTCCCTCCCCGCCTTCGCGAGCGTCCCTAGAATGGCACCCAACCAGGCCCCGGGGTTCTCGGCGACGGGGACCCAGGGCTCGCAGGCTGAGACTACATGCTGGGCCCTCGTCAGCAGCGCCCCTACGTCCACGCCCACCAGCGCGGCGGGGACGAGTCCATCGTAGGAGAGCGCGGAGTACCTCCCGCCGAGGTTTGGCTCGTTCACGACCTTCGTGAGGAATTCCCCCTTCTCTGCCATCCGGGAGAGGTCGCTGTCGGGAGGGTCAGTAATCGCGATGAAGTGCCTCCCGGCCTCTTCCTTCCCCAGGGTCTCGGTGCAAGCCTGGTAGAAGTGCTTCAGGAGGGATAGGACCTCCACTGTCTCGCCCGACTTCGAAGAGATGATGAAGAGCGTCTTCTTCAGATCGAGCTTCTCCTCCACCCTCCCTATCGCTGCTGGGTCAGAGGTGTCGAGGACGGTAAGATCGACGGCGCCCTTCCCAGCGCCCATCTCTCGGAAGACCTTCGCGAACACAGTTGGAGCGAGGCTCGATCCACCCATGCCGACTAGGACTGCGTGTGTGTACCTCTCCGCTACTACTTCAGAGACTAGGGAGCCGAGGCGTGGGACGTTCTCCTGCATTATCTCCGGCGCGTGGAGCCAGTCCAGCCTGTTGCTAATCTCGGTGGGGTCGGGCTTCCAAACCGTGTAGTCGTGGGCCCAGACCCGCTGCACGATTTTCGCTTCAGCGAGGGACCTCAGCGTCTGGTCGACCGCCTTCTTGTAGGCCCCGAGCTTAGCGGACTCGAGGTGTAGTTCAGAGACTAGGGCGTCGCGCTTCACCCTCAAGTTTACCAGAACTTCCTTCATGGACTTGGAGAAACTCGCCACACCCTCCTTTTCCAAACTATCCGTCACCGGGTCCAGGTCGACCCCCATCTTCGAGAGCTTCATGAGCTCGGCTTTTGCCTCGGCGGCGCCCTCTTTCAGCGGGCTCCTACTCCCAAGGACCCCGTGGTCAAGGATGGCCCTCATGGTAGCGAGGGGGACGGTGTTGACCGTGTCAGGGCCCACCAGTGTATCGACGTACATGGTGTCAGGGTACCTGGGGTCCTTCACGCTAGTGCTGGCCCAGAGCGGGCGCTGGACCATTGCTCCCTTCGCTTTGAGACGCTTCCACCTGGCCCCTCCGATAATCTCTCTGAACTTCTGATAGGCGAGCTTAGCGCTGTCAATCGCTATCTTCCCCCTCAGCTGAGCCGCCTTGGCTCCGAGCCCGTCGAGCTCCCTGTCTACGACGGTGTCAATCCGGCTCACGAAGAAAGAGGCGACCGACGAAACTTTCGAGAGGTCCCCGCCAGAAGATGCTAGCTTCTCCAAGCCCGACATGTACGCGGACGCTACTTGTTCGTACCTCCTGACCGAGAAAATCAGAGTCACATTGACATTGATCCCCTCGGCGATCAGGGCCTCCATCGCAGCTATTCCGGCGGTGGTCGCTGGGATCTTTATCATGACATTGGGGCGGCTCAGCCTGTAGTAGAACCTCCGCGCCTCCGATATCATCCCCCTCGTGTCTCCCGACAGGGCCGGGCTCACCTCGATGCTGACGAAGCCGTCGGAGCCTCCCGACGATTCGTACAGAGGGCGGAACAGGTCGGCCGCCAAAGCGATGTCCCCGATCATGAGGGCTTCGAAAATCTCCTTCACCGGTTTCCCCTCCTCTGCGAGCCGGGCGAGCTCGTCGTCGTAGTCTGAACTCCCGGTTATCGCGTGGTCGAAGATAGTCGGGTTCGATGTGAGCCCCCTAAGGCCCTCCCCTATCAGCGACTTCAGCTCCCCCGACGTCACGAAGGACCTTCGCAGGTAGTCGCACCAGATCGACTGCCCGCGGCCGTGGTAGTCGCGCAGACCAGGCAACTACGCCCCTCCCCTCCCTTCGAGGAGCTCCCTCGCCTCTCTCTCCACGTGGGCTGAGGTTATCCCGAACTTCTCGAAGAGGACCTCCCCGGGGGCGCTCGCACCGAAACCCTTCATCCCCACGGATCTGCCCCCGAGGCCGACGTATCTCTCCCAGCCGACGACCGTCCCCGCCTCTACTGACACTCGCGCCTCCACCGAAGGCGGCAGGACCTTCTCCCTATAGGACCTGGGCTGCGCGTCGAAGAGCTCCCAGCTGGGCATCGAAACGACCCTCACCTTCCAACGCCGCCCCTTCGCCAGTCCTTTTCCCGCCGCGAGTGCGGTGTGGACCTCCGACCCCGTTCCTATTAGTATGACTTCGGGGTTCCCCTCCCCTGACTCCCAGAGCACGTAGGCCCCCTTCCTCGCACCCGCGGCAGGGGCGCAGGATCGCCTGTCAATCACTGGGAGCTTCTGCCGGCTGAAGACCAGCGAAGTAGGGCCCTGGGCATCTAGTACCGCTGACCTCCAAGCTTCGACGGTCTCCGTCGCGTCAGCTGGCCTGATGACCGTCATGTTGGGCATCGCCCTCAGGCTCATGAGCTGTTCAATGGGCTGGTGGGTCGGCCCGTCCTGCCCCAGCCCTATGCTGTCGTGGGTGAAGATGAAGATGACCCTGATCTGCATCATCGCGGCGAGGCGCATGGGGGGGCGCATGTAGTCGGAGAATGCGAGAAACGTCGCGGTGTACGGTAGGACGCCGCCGTGCAGGCTCATCCCGTTCGCAATCGAGCCCATGGCATGCTCCCTCACGCCGAAGTGGATGTTGTTACCGTAGTGTTCCTGCCAGCCGAAGTTTCCGTACCCCACAAGGTACGATTTCGTGCTGGGCGAGAGGTCAGCCGAGCCCCCCGTTAGGGTGTGCAACTTGTTCGCGAGGGCGTTGAGGACGACGCCCGAGGCGTCCCTCGTCGCCATCGGCTCTTGTGATTGGGATCCGAACAGGACATCGAGCCCTTCGTCCCAGCCCCTGGGGAGCTCCCCTTCCAGGTGGGCGCGTAGTTTCCCCGCCAGGTCGGGGTAGGCCTTGGAGTAGGCCCTGAACTCCTCTTTCCACTCTTCCTCGGACTTCCGCCCCCTCTCCAGGGCTTCCCTGAAGTGCCTGAGGCTCCTCGGAGGAACGTAGAAGCTCGGTTTCAGGGGCCACCCTTGGGCCTCCTTCGCCTTTGCCACGTCCTCCTTGGACATCGGGTCCGAGTGGGCTTTCGCCGTCCCCTGTAGGGGACTGTAGTGCCCGATAATCGTGTGGCAAATGATAAGGCAGGGCTTCTCCGGCTCCGCCCTCGCCAGCCTGAGGGCACCATCGACCGCTCCAAGGTCGTCCCCCCTGACGGGTCCTATCACCCGCCACCCGTACGCGTCGAATCTTCTCGCGACGTTCTCCCTGAAAGCCACATTGGTGCTGCCTTCGATCTGCACGTCGTTCGCGTCGTACATGTAGATCAGCTTCCTAAGTCTCAGCGTCCCCGCTAGGCTAGCCGCCTCGCTGGTGACTCCCTCCTGCATATCCCCGTCCGACACAATAGCGTACGTGAAGTGGTCGATGATCTCGTGGCCGGGCCGGTTGTAGTGCTCTGCCATCCAGTTCTCCGCGATCGCCATGCCCACCCCGTTGGCGAACCCCTGCCCGAGCGGCCCGGTCGTCGCCGAGACACCCGGCGTCCTTCCGTATTCAGGGTGCCCCGGGGTGATACTCCCCCACTGCCTGAAGCGCTTGAGCTGGGCCATTGGGAGGTCGTACCCTGTCAGGTATAGGAGGCTGTACAGCATGGCCGAGGCGTGCCCCACGGAGAGAACGAACCTGTCCCTGTCGGCCCAATTTGGGTCCCTGGGGTTGTGCTTGAGGAATCTGTCCCAGAGGACATAGGCGAAGTCCGCCGCCCCCATCGGGGTTCCGGGGTGCCCTGACTTCGCTCTCTCGACCATGTCCAAGGAAAGATACCTGATGGTGTCTATACAGAGGCTGTCTAGACTCCGGGGGGGCATCCCGCCTTCCGTCTCAGGCAGCTCTTAGCCCCTCCCTTGGACCAGGCCGTCAGGGAAGTCCCAGCTAGGGTAGGTGGTCTCTTTCAGTGGGCCATCGATGCCTCTCTTTGAATAGAAGACACCGAGTGTCGTCCTAGTTCCCCTGAATTCCGCCGCGAGGACGCGGCTTCGCTTCATCGGCACCCCTCCCTCTCCCAGGAGCGTCTCGAACCCGGAGTCCCTCGGGTCCGGTGTACCATTAGCATGAGGACGGGTGGTCAACCCCAGCCCACTTTATCTCCCGGATGCCCCGCCGTCACGTAATCTTCGCGGCGGGCTTCTTGGGAGGCTGGTTCTTTCTTCTGACTACTTCGATGAGCCTTCTCCGGAGCACCTCACCCTGAGGCTTCTCCCTGCTTAGACTCCCCAGCTGCCTTGCGAGTTTCTCGTTCCCCAGGGTCCTCACCCACTTCTCGAAGTCGCCCCTGGGGTTGTGGAATTCCAGCGACATGATCTCGACCGACCCTAACTTGTTCGCGAAGTCTCCGATGTCAGTCGCGGTCACGTTTATGGGCTGACCAATCCCGGCATAGAAGTAGAACGGGGTCCCGTGTCCGTACGTCCGTCCTGTCTCGGTCATCGACCCATTGCAGGTGGCACCCCTATATTAAACGTGGGAAATATTCTCTATCCAGGCCAAACTTTCTGTCGCCAGATCTTCCGTTCCAGACGAAGTTATTCGCGGTGTGTCGTCAAACAACCAACGGGCGACTAGTGACGTGCGTGAGGTGCTTCAGGGCTTTAGTATTGTACTTCCACTCGAGCAGACAAACCATGGCCGCTCAGAGAACTGGGGAAGTAACATCAGTGGTGATTTTTTTTACCGGCAAGGGAAGAATACGATGTTCATTTCTACGCGTTCCCGGCAGCAATTCACCCGGTCTGAGCAGTAACGCGCTCAGAAGAGCAGCGACAGGGTGAGCTGCAGGAGCTCCATCCTCGAAGGAGGACGGAGACCCAGCAGGACCTCCTGCACCTCCCTCCTTTCTGTAATCTTGTCGACCTTCCTCATGTATCGGTTCCGCATCCAAATGCCGAACCGGCCGTCAGCTGTTTCCATCGAGATCAAACGTTGGGAGTTCCCCTTCCAGAATCCCATCAGCGTCTGCCTTGGCTTCTCGTACTCCCTCAGGCTCTCCCTGCTAAAGTCTCCAGTGTTCACCCCTCTCTCGATTACTGGCGCCAAGATCTGCGCGTCCAGGAACGACTGCTGGGCTCCCTGTCCGGTCCCGGGGTGGAACGAGTGCGCCGCGTCCCCGACCAGCACTCCACCGTCGACCGCGTATGACTTGGCCCAAATCTCCTGGGGCCTGATTACCAGCATACTTTCGTCCCTGAAGTTCGCCCCAGAAGCATCGAGAACCTGCGAAAGCGACGGGACGGCATCGGAGATCCTCTTCTTCACGTACCCCTCCCCTCTCTTGATCAGTTCTTCCTCCGTGATCCTTCTTTCCGTGAGGCCGACCTGCATCAGGTCTAACGAGATGGGCAGCATGACTACCTGATACCCGCTGGCCAGAACCATGTGAAACCTGTCCAGCCCATGCCTGTGTCTGACCATGATCCCCACCACTGGCGGGTACTCTCTGGACTCCGTTTTGACGGCGAAGTCTTCCCGCACTCGGGATTTGTAGCCGTCAGCCCCCACGAGAAGGCGAGAAGAGAAGACGAATTCCTGGCCGTCCTGAGTGCACCGCGCTCCTATCACCCTCCCGCTTCCGGCGTCCTTTACCGCGCCTACATACTTCGCACCCTCGAGCAGCTCGACCCCGGACTCCAACACGTGCTTCCTGAGCACCATTCGGATTTCCGATGGCCCTATGCCCAGAGAGTAGTCGAAGTCCTTGAGCAGGAGGCCGGCGTGGATTGTTGCCAAGGTCCTACCTCCGAGGGTGTCGACTTGGGAGTCTTTCAGCGGCATCGCCAGGCTCATGATTCCCTCCAGAACACCGAGGTCCTGGAAGATCTTCATGCCGATCGGGTACAATAGAATCGCCCACTTGCTCGGCGCTATCTCGTTCTGTTTCTCGATGACTGTGGTCTTAACCCCCTTCCTCGCAAGCGCCAGGGCAAGGGTGAGGCCCGCCAGTCCAGCCCCAACTATCAGGATACCACTCTGGGCCGGTCGAGGCGTAGTTTGGTCAACCTCCGCGCCGCCAATCACCAAACTCCATCCACCCGTTGATGTTGCGAGTTAAACGTTGGCGGAAGCATGCGCCATCAAAGTGTGTCCTTCCAAGGGGCAGAATCACGCCACGTTCGGCCAAACATTTACTTCCACTTTGTGAGGATCTCTTCCCGGCTGAAGACGGCCTTGCTCACGAAGAACATGATGATGTCAAGAAGCATCACAACGCCAGAAACTAGGAGTAGGTTTGCGATGGTGAACGGAAAAGCCCCCTGTACTCCCGAGATGAAGAGGGCCAGGAACGGCAGGTACATCAAGCCGGCGAACTGGTTAGCGCCTCGGACATCACTTACACGCGACGAAAGGATCACCGCAACCTGAACGCCCAGCATTGCTGCCAGAGGCGCGAGAAGGAAGAGCATGATCCCAGGGACCCAGCTGGGAAAGTAATAGCCAGAGAAGACATCGAACGTCCAGTAGTCGGTCGCTGCCATGAAGATTAGGGCACCAGCCCAGATTGAGATGACAGCGGGAACGAATGCCGCTATCGCTTTTCCCAACAGCAACTCCCCATCTGTAGTGGGAGTGGCAAGCAAAGGCTCTAGGCTCTTCTCCATCTTCTCGCCCACTATGCTGTATGATGCGACGGCGGTGGGCAGGACCGCCGCCAGGATTACGAACACGAAGGTGAGTGCTGCGAGACCCAGCGAAGCATCAGCGATGTTCGCGTTGGCCACGTCGTTTTGAACCACAAGCGTAAAGGCAAATGCAAGCAGGAAGGGCAGCATAACCGTGTATGCGATAAGGCTCTTCTTCCTCTTCATCACCTTGAAATCCTTCTTAGCCACTTTCCAGGGCATCCAGTCGTTCATTGAGCACCCTCCCTCACCAGCTTCAGGTATGCGTCTTCGAGGGTACCACTGAGCACCGTGACCGTAACAATGCGCCCGCCAGCGGCTGTAACGGCGCTCACCATCTCAGGATTCTCCTCGTCAGGATTCTCAACATCAACCACTAGGCTGTTGCCGTCTCTCACGAGGTTCTTCACACCTAACCGATTCAGGGAATCCACGATTGTGTCATTGACCTGCCTCAGTTGGATCATGGTTCTTCTTCCGCTGACCAGGCGTTCGAGCTCTTGGGGTGTGCCGACCGCCCTGAGCTTTGTGTTGAGTATGCCGATCCTATCACACACCCGCTGAGCCTCATCCAAGTTGTGCGTGTTGAGGAAAATAGTTCTGTTCTCCTTCTTTAGGTCGAGGATGAATTCCCTGACCGCCTTTGAAGCCTCGGGGTCCAAGTTCGCCGTGGGCTCATCCATGAACAATACCTGGGGATCGTGAATCAGCGCGCGAGTTATCGCGAGCTTCTGTTTCATTCCCTTGGAGAAGGTTCCAACGAGGACGTCCCTCTTCTCCCACAGACCCAGCAGCTTGAGGTAACGCTCGTTGTTTTCCTTCCGCTGCGAGTCAGTTAGCCGGTACAGACTCCCGTAATAGTCAAGATTCTCGTAGGCGGTAAGCGATTCGTACAATCCGACATTGTCCGGGACTAATCCGACAATTCTTCTGATCCTTAGCGCATCGTCAGGATTGCCAACTTCATAGTCACCAACCCTTGCATTCCCGCTTGTCTTAGATATCAAGCAGCACAACATTCTGACAGTCGTTGTCTTTCCCGCCCCGTTGGGACCCAGAAATCCGAATACCTCACCCTGGTTGACTTTGAATGTCACGTTGTCGACTGCAGTGAGGGTTCCAAATGTCTTGGTCAGGTTCTCGGCAGCGATCATCAGTGCCCCGTCCCTCCGTTCCAGCTGTCCATTAGAATCACGATCACTTCTGACACCCAACCTTACCTGTCAAAGCAACCATATGTCGATAATTGCCTCCACTGGGCAGGAGTTGAGCCCCATTCTCCCCCATCGATTACAGCTTGCCCATGCTGTGGAATGACTCACGCCAGTAGCACGAGAAACATTAAGCAGAGTAATACAGCCGAGCCGGCCAGGACGTAACCTCCCCTTGGATCCTTGCCGGCACCGCCTAACCTCCCTATGTAGGATATGAGCGCGAACCCCACGACGGCGACGCCCAGAGAGCGCTTAAGGAAGCTGCGTCTCGGCGCCTCTTCTTCCGACTGATCGCTGCCGCCATCCTCCCCCAATGTCAGATGCCCCCTTCGGGAGATGCGAATTTAGCGAGCCCCAGGCTCAAGACACTTCCACGTCGCCGGTCATCCAGCCTGGAGTGTCCATGGCTGCCAGGGTGCCCGCGGCCCCAGCGCCGCAAGCGGTCTCACACATCCACTGGAAGCTCCCAGCGGTCGTGATTTTGAGGTAGGCAGTCACGGTCGAATTCGCCGGGACGGGGATGTTGATGTTCAAAGAAGGAATGGTGAAAGTATGGGCGATCAGGTCGGGTGGAACGCTCGTCACCGTCTGCCCTCCACTTAGCACTATGCCGTTCCCCCCGTAGGTCGAGTTCACGTTGTCGTTGTTTACATAAGTCATTGTCCCATTGACGGTTCCTTCGACGTTGGCGTATTGCGCCGCTAGAAGAGACGCGTTTCCGTTGTCATAGCAGACGATCGTCAGCTTGAAGAGCGTATCTATGGGGAACGTCAGTTGGGCGCTCGACTGGAGCCCATTGGGAGTCAAAACGTAGTAGGCGGGCTGGTCTCCGACGGTGGAATTGAATGCGTTTCCTGTGGTGATTACGAGCGTGAGGGAGGCGGGGCCCTGGGTCCCCGAAGTCGTGGAGACCGTTCCAGAGGGGAGGACCGTGGCCTGAAAGCCCCATCCGATTCCTATACCTGCTGCAAGGACCACAAGCATCGCGGCCACTACGAGCGCGCTGGTCCTCATGAAGAAGCCTAATCGGTTACGCGGGAACGAATATTTATTCCTTGGGATGATTCTCTGCGTCTAGAAAGAGGCCTCCTAGCAGCTAATGAGCTGAGGGAGTGATGGGTCCGAACCGAGCATCCTGGTCAAACCTCCCGATGGTTGGGTCCTTTTGGTGTTCTGATATTCTGGAGCAACGAGACGAAACTCTCGTCATCCCTCAGCACATCGTAGTATGGGATGACGTTTAACCATCCGAGGTCGATTTCTCGCTTTTGATAAGCAGCCTCCAAGGTCCTAATTGCTTCTTCTTTCTTCCCCAGTGCAAGCTGAAGAGTTGCGCGTGTGATGTACAGCGCTTCCTTTTGTTCCAGCTCTCTAAGGACCTCTTCAGCTTTTTCTCTGTGCCCTAAGCCAGCTTCGGCCAGACCTGATAGCATGATCACGCGGTCGTTCTTCAATACCATTGCTTCTTTTGCATCAGCCAGTGCCTGTTCGTACATTCCTTCGTACAGGTATGCGAGCCCTCGAATGAAGTGAGGGTTGGGCACGCCGGGATTGGTGAGTATCACATTGTCTAACCACTCAACTGCCTCGTCATAGCGTCGAGCGTAGGTCAAGGCCTGGCCGACCGCGATGGAAATTGAAGGTGAAAAGGGGTCTAGCTCCTGCGCCCTTCTTGCCTCCGCTATTGCTTCGTCGTGCCGTTGGTGCCATGTCAGGAGAATCGAGTACCAAAAATGGGCTAACGCATAGCTAGGATTCAGACCAATGGCCAACTTGTACCGCTTCTCAGCCTCCAGCCAGTCTCCCAGGTCCTGGCTGACATCTGCCAGAGAGACTTGGGCTTCAGCCAAGGTCCCGTCAAGCTCCAGTGCCTTCTCCGCATACTTCTTTGCATTTTGAAGCATCACGTCAGAGGAGAAGCGCCCGAAAAACGATGCCATTGTGTGATAGGTGTCAGCCAACCCCGAGTAGGGGGCACCATAACCTGGATCTAATTCGATGGCTTTCTCGAAGTATTCACGAGCCTTCCTAAATCCATCCTCTGTCCTCTCATTCCAGTAGTGCCGTCCCTTGAGGTATAGTGTGTAAGCCCCAGAGTTTTGTGTTTCACGTCTCCCCAGCCTTTGACGCTCGTCGGGCTGTAGCTTCACTCGAAGTTCTTCGGCCACCTTCGTAGCGATATCCTTCTGGACTTCGAACACATCCCCAATCTCTCTGTCATAGTCTCCCGCCCACAAATGCTCCTCTGTCGCTGAGTCTATGAGCTGGACGGATATCCGAACCTTGTTTCTCATGGTTCGGACGCTGCCCTCTATCAGCGACCCGGCGCCAAGTTCTCGCCCAATCTGATTAACTCCTTTCCCCGAACCCTTATACCGCATAGCCGAAGTCCTTGCTATCACCCTTAGCCCGTTGATTCGGGAAAGCGTGGAAATCAGCTCCTCCGTGAGGCCATCCGAAATGTATGCATCGGCGGGTGACGGGCTTATGTTCTCGAGCGGAAGCACGGCAATCCTGCGGGGCTCTAGAGCCTTCACCTTCGCCCCCGTCCCTATCTCCCAGGGCATCACCATCCTGTAGACCTCCACCGGCTCCACCACGTTCTTCAGAGTCTTGGGACCTAGGCTAGACATTGGAAGTTCGATTTTGTTCCTCACGTGGTTGTAGACATCCTGCGTCAGGCAGACGCCTCCATCTTCTGCCAGAGGCTCGATCCTCGATGCTACATTTACCGCATCTCCTGATATGTCGCCGTTGGACTCCACTACGTCCCCGTCGTGAACGCCTATGCGCAAGTGGAGCCGCTGGTCTGATGGCATAGAGATGTTGAACTCCCTAATCGCCCTCTGGATGTCGTAGGCGCACCTCACTGCGTCAAGTGCGTTAAGGAATTCTACCAAGAACGCGTCCCCGATGGTCTTCACCTCCCTTCCGTTGTGCCGCGCTATGATTGGTCTGATGACCTTCCTCTGCTCTGCAACTAGCGTGAGAGAAAGTTCTTCGTTCTTCTGTCCTAGAGCAGTGTAACCGACCATGTCCGTGAACATGATTGCCGCGAGTCTGCGTGCACCTTCAGGCAACTAGGTCTCTATAGGCTCGGATGGGTTTAGTGATAAAACCGTTTGTCGTAGACGGTAAGTCACGGACCGACAACCCTCTCTGGGCATACAATTTTTGGCGCTATAAGAATAGCGGCACTGGACTCCATTTGCTAAACGGAGTTCAGAAAACTGTCCCGGCCGGGATTGGGACCACCAAATGGATGCCCTTTCAAGAACACTTTCATAGCCCTCTCCCGCGAAAGCATAACCCACTCGACGATCCCGTCTTCATAGATTGATTCGGTACTCTGAGCACGCAGGGAAGAGGCTGGCCGAGCGTTCAATCCAGGTTAGAGACGTCGAAATCGCTATTCGAAATATTTTGGATCTCGTGCAGGTACGATATGGGAGGTTTGCAGTTTGTGGCCTGCTTCCCAGCGGTAAGTTTGTGGTTGTAGTTTATGAAAAGGAGGAAGAAGACTTTATAGTCATCACAGCAGTAAAGACAAACAGAGAGGGTGCAAGGAGGTATGGCTTCTCTGGAATTTGACAGAAAGACGGATGCCCTTTACCTGAGATTAAGAAAGGGGAAAGTCTCTTCGAGCGAACCCCTAGCCGATAACATGGTCGTGGACCTCGATTCAAGAAAGAGGGTAGTCGGTCTTGAACTGCTTCTTCCTCCCACCATGAACAAAGAAATCAGGGCTCAACTGCTTAAGCCTTCGAAGCATTAGGAGCGAACCCGGCCGGGATTGGGGCAACCAAATGGATGCTCAAATCTAAAGCGCATTGCGCACGAGGAATACGGATACCATCTGTTTCGTTCAAATCCACCGGCGAACGTTTCTGCGGTAGTTCTGATAGGCGTGGCCGAACAACTTCTCCAGTTGCCTCTCTTCCACTGGAACTACGACCCAGTTGACATATGACAGAACGAGGAGCAAAAGAAGAACGGACCACATGGATACTGCAATAGCTGACAATCCAACGAAGAACAGGAACAGGCCAAGGTACATCGGGTTTCGACTAGAACGATATGGTCCCCACGTCACTAAGCTCGTCGTGGCCTCGGTAGGGATTGTGGTTGTGTGTTGCTTGCGAAAAATCCACTGAGCCCAAAACGCTAGGACGGCTCCGATGGCCAAACAGATGACACCTAGAATCTGGGTAACGGCGAACCAGAACCCTGGATCAAAAGAGACAGGAACTAGCAACTGCAACACGATTCCGATTAGATATCCAATCGTGAAAATCCAAGGGATTGGTAGGTGTATCCACAGGGTAGGAAGTGCTTGCGACGCCAACTGCTGGAATTCTGACAGTGTGACGCGCCCTCTTCTATAAACTGGCACCTCACTGCGTATGAGGGCACTCGTTGAAGATCTCGTCAATCACTCGGGTGAAGGATTGCCCCGGCCGGGATCATGCCCAAGTAGGTTCGAATCCAATCTCGTAATCTTAGGTGGTCTGGACTGAACTTAAGATTCGAATCCGGGCGACCTCATTTTCTATACACTCAGAATAAACCCTGTTTGACCAACGGGGCTCTTCTCTTGCTATTTGGAACCATATTAATCGGACCCCTGAACCTTATTCCCGCATCTATCGCAGAATCGAGCGTCCGGTTCGACATGGTTTCCGCAGGCTGCACAGGTCGTCAACTTTGTAGTTGCCCACCCCGTCCGTCCTAGGCATTGCCTTCTACGTTCAACAGCTCAGGCCCATGCTTACACTCGCTGCTGTACTCGCGTGCCGCGCGCATTTCTTAAAGGAGCAACACCGGGGCCCTAACTCGTTAGGCCGTTGAGCGAGATCATATCTGTGGAGAACCTTGTAGAGATTTACTCGGACGGAACCAAGGCGGTCGACGGCATCAGCTTCAAAGTCCAGGAAGGAGAGTTCTTCGGATTTCTCGGGCCAAACGGAGCCGGCAAGAGCACAACCATCAAGGTGCTTACGACCCTCCTCCGAAAGACCTCGGGAGGCGTCAAGGTGGTAGGACTTGACTTGGACAGGAGTGCCAAGGACATCCGCCCGTTGATAGGCGTCCAGAGCCAAGAGACCGTCGTCGACGGGGACCTCACAGGAAGGGAGAACCTGATACTACAGGGAAACCTCCATGACATGAAGGGCAAGGAGCTTGAGACCAGGGTCGACGAACTGCTGAAGCTGGTAGAGATCTCTGAAGCGGCGGACAGGCGGGCGGCCTACTATTCTGGAGGCATGAAGAAAAGACTAGACCTGGCATCGTCCCTGGTGCACAAGCCTAAGCTCCTCTTCCTCGACGAGCCCACGACTGGCCTGGACCCTCAGTCAAGGGCGACCATCTGGTCCTACCTGAGCAGGCTGAATAAGCAGGAGGGCATCACGATATTCCTCACAACGCAATACCTTGAGGAAGCGGACAGGCTCTGCGAACGGCTTTCGATCATTGACCATGGCCAAATCGTAGCCAGCGGGACTCCTCAAGAGCTCAAGCAGGAAATAGGTGCAGACGCGATAACTCTGACGGTTGAAGGGACCAACGGAGGGAAGGAGAAGGCCAGGAATATCCTGGCAGCGGTCGGAGGAGTAGGGAACATTGTCGACACCGAGGCAGGCCTAACCGTGTATGCCAAGGACGGCAGCTCTCTGGTGCCCGATATCGTAAGGGCGTTGGACTCGAGTGGAGTCCGACTGTCTTCGATAAACCTCTCGAGGCCTTCGTTGGACGATGTGTTCCTGAAGCACACCGGCCACAGGATAAGGCCAGAGGAACTGGTCAGGCCGCCTTCGCGTATGGGCAGGTGGGGGAGGAGGGGAAGGTAGCGTTGCCACTGCTCTTCGACACCCAGGTGCTTTTCATCAGGTCGCTGAAGAAACTTGTCAGAACACCGATTCTCCTATTCTTCTCCCTGTTCCAGCCGATAATATTCCTGGTGCTCTTCACCCAGCTTTTCAGCAGCGTCGGGCCCTTGTTCACACAGAGCGCGGGCCTCACCGGAGTCACCTATCTCAGCTTCGCGACACCTGGAATCGTGCTGCAGAACGGCTTCAGCAGTGCGCTGCAATCAGGGACCTCGGTGGTAGATGACCTGAATTCGGGGTTCCTGGAGAAGGAACTTGTCACCCCGGTCGACCGATCGGCGATACTACTTGGCAGGCTGCTGTCCGACGCGTTCAGGGTGGTCGTCCAGTCGGCCATCATACTCCTTCTGGCCTTCGCCCTGGGTGCCCAGATAGCAACGGGGATCCCTGGCGTGATTCTAATCTTCGTCCTAGTGGCGTTTTTCGGACTGGCGTGGTCTGGGATCTCGCTGACGATAGGGCTCAGGACCAAGAGCGCAGAGACGGTGTTTGGCTTCGGAGGCCTCCTGACCTTCCCTCTCCTTTTCATGAGCACCGCCTTGGTTCCTGTGAAGCTCATGCCGTCTTGGATGCAAGAGGTCTCCAATGTCAATCCCATCAGCTTCACTGTCGACGCAGTTCGGGCGCTGACCCTTACTGGATATGATTGGGCCAAAATACTAGAGGCCTTCGGCGTGATAGCGTTGATCGCGGTGTTAACGCTCGGTGCCACCTTGTACCTGTTCCGCAAGGTAGTGTCCTAGGACACCAAAGATGTCTGGAATTCGTACAAGGAATGGATTTGCACGGTAAACCGTGTGGGTCCGGGCGTCCCAGTTTTCTATATGCTTGGAATGGACTCTGTTTATTAGACGGAGTTCATTCTGAGCTCTGATTCCTTGCCCCGGCCGGGCTTTGCACCTGCGGGTTAAATGCCCCAACGCATTGTTAATCGGATTAGCAAGTTAGATATGGCTGATTTTACAATAACGTCAGATAGGATGGAAAGGCGACCACGATTAACGCCAAACCAATGAAAATTCCAGCAGAGAGCCACTTGAACCAAGCGGTTTTCCCCAGGAAGGCCTTCTCCACAACTATCAACACAGTGAGGAACACCATGGCAACCAAGCTCATCGCTGCCACCGCCAGCATGACGAGCATGTAGAGCCAGCAACACCCGACACAGTAGAATCCGTTTTCGGCACCCATCCTGAAGGCTCCGGAGAGGCCCTTCTTTGCATGTGTCATGAAGAACCCCAAGGGGGATATGCACTTACTCAGACACATGTCCTTCAGAGGGGTGAGTTGCCAGACTCCAGTCACAAGCAGGACAATTGCTACTCCGTCTACAGAGTAAGGAGCCATCCAGGGTAGGGCGCTGCCTAATTGAAAGGCCGCATAGACTCCCGCGAAGAGTAGTATCCCCAGTAAAGCGTACGTCAGGAGATATCCGCCCAAGAAGATTGGAGGTCCAACCATACGAGAAAGGCGGGCCCTCGCTTCGCCCGGTGTCATGATCCTAGAATAGAATGTCATTACTGGAATCATAGCAGGAAACATCATGGCCACCATTCCCACAAGCCAAACTACCAAGAACACGGAAATGACACCGAAGTTTGGTGAGCCAAAGACGTTCGCCATCGTCGCGATTGGAACGGTGACCATCGACGTTCCCATCGCCATGGATGAAGTCTGCATCGAATAGAAGGAGAGGTACCAGGCGCCTGCGGCGACTGTGAGAAGAGGAACACCGACCGAGAGCTTGAAGCCGAGGTCAGAGCCGAGCTTCTCAGCCATGATGTCGCGCCTGTTTAGGGCATGGACCAGCCTTAAATCCCTTACCTGTTAGTATAGGCGCGATGGCCAACTGGGAACTGAAAGGGGAATTCTTCGATAGCTGTACATGCGATGTCACGTGTCCCTGCAACTTTAACTCCGTTCCGACTGGCAACCATTGTACAGGTATTGTTGCAATCCATGTTAACCAGGGGAAGTACGGCGATACGCGATTAGACGGCTTGAATGTCGTCCTTGTCGCGGACTTGGGCGAGGGAAACGTCTGGAAGGGAGGGTGGACGGCAGGGGTGATTATGGATGAGAAGGCGAATCCTGGCCAAAGAGATGCCCTCCAGACAATCATGACTGGGAAGGCAGGGGGACCGCCAGCCATGTTGGCCTCACTAATGTCAAAGATAGTTGGGCTGGAGTTCGCCCCGATTAACTTTCACTATAGCAAGGAAGGCTGGGGAGTTTCGATTGGGGATAAGGTAAACGTCGAGACAGAGGCAGTGAAGGATGCGAGTGGTAACTATGCACAGATTCTCTATGCCCCCGTCATCGAAACAGGATCCGGTCCAATAAGTCCTGGGAAGGCCAAATCGTCAAGGATCGACGCTTTCGGCTTCAAGTGGGATCTGAGCGGCAAGAGCAGCAAACACGAACCCGTCAATTGGAAAGGGCCCTAGGAAACTGACACCGGCCATCGGTAAAAGTCAAAAGAATTGGCAGCGACGAGCAAGGCAATTCGGGCCTCGATTTGCACCGTAAGCCGGGGATTGCCGAGGAAACCTTAACTCACGGGTCCAAGACATGGCGGTCGTGGCAAAGGCAAGAGTCAAGAAGTTCGGCAGACCAGACGAAGTCAGGAAATTCGAGAAGGGGAAGCTGCAACTGATCAGCTTCCAGGGAAGGACCGTGGGCAGGGCTGTCCTTGAACCAGGATGGAAGTGGTCCAAACACGTCAAACCCATCGCCAAGACAAAGAGTTGCGAGGCTCCACACTTTCAGTACCACGTGAGTGGCGTGATGCACGTCCGCATGGACGACGGCACGGAAATGGACATCGGTCCCGGCGAGGTGTCAATGCTCCCACCCGGTCACGACGCCTGGGTTGTGGGAGTCGAGCCCGTGACAGTGATCGACTTTCAGGGCATGGTCGACTACGCGAAAGGGTCCAAGAAGTAGAAACAGGAGCAACTCAGATTAGCCTCCGTTTGCCAAACAGAGTTCAAAGACTGCCCCGGCCGGGCTTTGCACCAACTGGTTAAATGCCCCAGCGCCACGCCAATGGGATTAGCACGAAAGATGTGACCCGCGATTGGTATATGAGGTGCCTCAGCTCTTCGATTTGTTACCTTCTCGATGTGCAGACTTGCGGATTCGATTCAACTCTGCGATCTTATCCCTGTACTCCTTTTTCTTCTTCTTGTTTCCTTGCGTGCGCGCTTGATCATATAACTTCCTCAGTTTTTCCTCTTCTAAATCGTAGTCAGACAATTTCGGCGTGAAGTCGCGCCGGCGTAGTTATGTCTTTCAGACGCATGTCCCAACGCCACCAGTTGGAGAGCCAAGAAGAGCCTTCAGGCCAATGAGCATCGCAGTGAACCTGTCGAAGACATCTTTAACTCACCAACCGGACACTTCATCAGGCGTTGGGCGCGCCGTTCTATCCGTCGTCTCCACTCGCGATAGAGAAAATGCTCACATTAGCAGGAGTAACTTCCGAGTCAGTCATCTACGACCTGGGATGCGGAAATGGAGACATCGTTGTCGCGGCGGTTCGCGATTACCACGCCAGGAAGGCCGTAGGTATTGAGCAGAACCAGAAACTTTTCTCAATCGCATTCAGAAGGACACGACATTTCAAGAACGCCATCATAATGAACGCGAACTATGATGAAGTAGACCTGTCTGAGGCCTCCGTTGTGACGCTCTACCAGAGTGCTAGCGAGAATGCGAGACTGAAGCCGAAGTTTCTCGGGGAACTGTCGGAAGGCTCCATCGTGGTTTCGCATGACTTCGGGATGGAGCCCCAGGGAGTTTTACTCATTCAAGGAAGGCCACCACTCTCAAAGAGTCTTAGTCTACGTCATAGGTTCCCACACGCTAGTGTAGCACAAAGTATTGCGATGGCCCCCATCTCTTCGTGCCTGTCGGTGTCAGAATGAACGGTCCAAAACGGAAGATTCGAATCGGCATTGTTCAGAATCCAGCCACCTTTTCAAGTACTTGCACATATTCTCTGTAAGCCGCATACAATCTCGACATCTCCTCCATCGGGCGTTCAAGAATAACGATCTTCTCTCCGATCTCCTTCCGAGCTATTTCACTCGACGTGTCTAGTCCTGCTTGTCTGTCGTGTTTCTGCACAACGTCACCGAGCATTGCGAAGGCTTAGTCAACATTGGTCTGTCTTGTCACGATTTCTTGCTTCAGCCTCGATTTCCTTTGCGTTCAACTTGTCTTGATTACGCCTCCCCAGTCGGCCCGACATGATTTTCATCGTCGAAGGGCCTGAAGAGCTTCCTTCATGGCCTGTGTCCTTGCTCCGAGAATCACAATCCCTTCCTCCAGCTTCCTGCATGCCTCCTTTGCCGATGAAAGAGCAGCGTCTAGTTGATCGATCTTGTTTGGAGCGCTGTCGAGGTCTTCCGAAATCTGACCGAGGGGAGTGTAGTCAAGCCTGCGGGGCACACTGGCGAAAAGCTCCCTCTGCAAGCCGTTGATCTCGCTAAGCCTCTTCTCGTCG